>NZ_SEBR01000015.1 GCF_004295795.1 Flavobacterium sp.
TGTCAGGTCGCGTTTTTGGTTCAGCCGCAAGGCCTTTTTGCTACTTTTGCGGCCAGGCAAAAGTAGTCCCGCGGAAGGCGACGAACTACAACATCCGGCAGCGAAGCTGCCGCAAACACAAAATGAGCGAAGCTCATTTATATCAGGAATAGTGAGAAAAACTTTCCGGTTTCATTTAAAATAGTAAAGAAAAAAGATTTTGCGGCTAAAAGAAATAGCCCGGATCACGGCAACTAGCCTTTCGCAGAAAAAACCAAATTTTTCTTAGGTTGAAACAGCGACCGAAGGAAGCTCGTTGCAACCTCTAGAAAAACCGGTTTTTTAAAGAAAGTTAGTGCCAGGTTAGCCGGAAAAAGCTCCAAAAAAAGAAAAAAGAATCCCTTTAACAAAAAGCTAAACCAAACGGCAGTTTGTAGATAATGCGTAAATTTGACTACCATCAACAAAAGACAAAATGCTGAAGCAATCGTTAAATCTCAAACTCCAACAAAAGCTCTCGCCACAGCAAATCCAGCTCATGAAGCTGATTCAGTTGCCAACTCAGGCTTTTGAACAGCGCTTGAAGGAAGAAATGAACGAAAATCCGGCGCTCGAGGGCGGACAGGACGAGGATGAATACGAAAAAGACGATTACGAAACCGATGAATATGACGATTATGACGACAGCGAATCAATTGACGCTGAAGACATTAACATAGACGAATATTTATCGGATGACGATACGCCGGACTATAAGTTGTCGGCGAACAATTATTCAGATGAGGAACAACGCGAGTCGCCTTTGGCCGCGTCGGTGAGTTTTCATCAGGATCTGATCAACCAACTGAATACTTTTATCCTTGGCGATGAGGAGCGCGAAATTGCTGAATTCCTAATCGGAAGCATTGACGAAGCCGGATACATTCGCCGTTCGATTCCCGATATCGTCGACGACATGGCCTTTACACAAGGCATTTATACCGATGAGAAAACGGTGGAGCGCGTGTTGCATATCGTGCACGAACTTGAACCGTCGGGTGTTGGTGCGAGAGATTTGCAGGAATGCCTTTTGTTGCAGCTGAAGCACAAAACGCCAACGGAATCGGTCGAATTGGCAACACAAATCATTGACGATCAGTTCGATGCGTTTACCAAAAAACACTACGATAAATTGCGCGCCAAGTTCAGCGCATCTCAGGAACAGCTCAAAAAGGCGATTGACGAAATCGAGAAATTGAATCCGAAACCGGGCGGCTCTTTTGCGAGTGGAACGCGTTTGATCGAGCACATTGTCCCTGATTTTGCGATCCGCGTGGTTGATGGCGAACTCGAATTGACCTTGAACGGACGCAATGCGCCGACGCTTCATGTGTCAAAAGATTATCAGGAAATGTTGCAGACTTACAAGGATTCGCGCGAAAAATCGCAACAGCAAAAAGATGCTGTGACGTTTATCAAATCGAAGCTCGATTCGGCGAAATGGTTTATCGATGCGATCCGTCAACGCCAGGAAACGCTGTTCGTGACGATGAATTCGATAATGCATTATCAGGAAGAGTTTTTCCTGACGGGCGACGAAACCAAGTTGCGTCCGATGATCCTGAAAGATATTGCCGATACCGTCGGACTCGATATTTCCACAGTTTCCCGCGTTGCGAATTCCAAATATGTCGACACGCCTTACGGCACGAAACTTATCAAGGAATTTTTCTCTGAAGCGATGATGAACGATCAAGGCGAGGAAGTTTCGACGCTCGAAATCAAGAAAATCCTGCAGGATGTGATCGCCGATGAAGACAAGTCAAAACCGCTTCCGGACGATCAGTTGGCCGATATCCTGAAAGAACGCGGTTATCCGATCGCGCGTCGGACGATTGCCAAATACCGTGAGCAACTCGATATTCCGGTGGCTCGGATGCGCAAGAAAATCTAATACTCGTAAGTAAGTTCGATGTTGTTGCTTCCGGCAGGAACCGAAATCGGATACTCATCTAAAGTAACTACGCCATTTTTTCGTTTGGTGATCAGCACCGTATTTTCGGCGCCTTGAGACACGATCACGTCTGTGTAAAACTGATTTTGTTGTGTGTTTGGTTCATCCCTGGCCAACGTTTTTTGCTGGAAAATTCCCGGAGAAATCTCGTATCCGGAATCGAAACGCGTCTGAACTTCGAAATAATCGCCGGCAAGTAATGGTACGAAATTGTTCAGACGCACTTTTATGATAGCCTTTTTTGGGATGTAAAAATTGAGGTTCAACGTCGTGTCACGTGTTCCGATTGACGGAAAAATACCCTCGTCGTAACCCAACTCGCCAATCTTGATGTAAAGGTCATCTGACAGATGCGAATCTTCTATATTGAGTCGAAAAATCCCCGATTGCGCGCCGAGCTCATCATCCTGAATATAAAAATCTTTCTGAAAATCGCCCTGTGAATCGCTTTTGACGTTGACGATGCGTCGCGTTTGGGCGCCCGGATTGAGTGAGCGTCGGTAATCTAATTTCACACGCACATTGGCCAAGGGTTCGTCTCCCATCGTCCTGAATCGACCTTGGATCGTAGTGCAATTCGAGTTGCAGGTTTCTTGAGTGTCGTCGTCTTTGCACGAGATAAACAAAAGTGAAATCAGCGAAAATAGGATCAACTTTTTCATAGCTTTAACTATTGGTTGTTTTGGAAAGATTCAAAAAAAATCGATCGGTTGCGCCGGAGTACAATTTTTTCTGGCAAACTTCGCTTGTATATTTGTGCAAATTCTCGCCTTGAAAAAAGTCCTGCCGTTTTTCTCCTATTTGTTGCATCCGATTTTTGTTTCGGTCTATGCGACATTGTTCTATTTCCTGATTGACCTCAACGCCTATAACGCGACACAAAAGTGGTTGATCTTGCTTCAGATTGCCATCATCACTTTTTTTATTCCGATATGTATTTTCTTACTTCTCAGGTCGTTGGGAAAGATTGATTCGGTGATGTTGGCAGAATTGTCGCAGCGGAAAATCCCGCTTTTTTTGCAATGCATTTTATTTTACATCCTGATTTCCAAAAGCATAACGATTGACGCGATTCCGGAGTTGTTTTTCTTTTTCGGAGGCGCGATGATCAGTTCGTTTTTTGCTTTGGTGCTGGTTTTTCTGCGGATAAAAGCCAGTCTGCACATGCTCGGAATGAGTTCTTTGACGGCTTTCGTGATCGGACTGAGTTTTCACAACCAAACGAATATTTTGTTGCTGGTCGTCGGGTTGGTCGCGCTCAACGGAATCGTTGCCAGTTCGCGTTTGGAAATGAAAGCGCATACCGCGAGCGAACTCGCCATTGGTTTTTTCTGCGGACTCATTCCGCAAATCGCACTTTATTATTGCTGGGTTTAATTACAGAATATAAAAAATCAGGCCAACGTTCAACGAACTCATGTCGATTCTGTTGCCGTTTATCGAACCGTTCTTGAAAATCGGGTTCAGGCCGTATTGGAAATAAGCGTTCCACGTGTTGTAACCGCCTGAAAGATAGACGCTGTAACGCATTTTGTTCAGGTCGTCGTTGTTGATTACGAGCGTTTTTCCGCCGTCGCCCACGAATTTCGATCGGCTGTTGAACAGATAACTGAACTTGACACCGAGGTAAACTCTCCAGAATTTGTGGCTTTCTATCGTCGAATTTCTCCATCTGAACTCGATTGGAATGTCGATGTAATTGAGTGAGAGCTTGTTTTTTTCGTAATAAGTTGTGTCCGAAATGATCTCGTATTGCGGAATTTGTCCGTCTCCGTTGACTATCAGGTTGTAATTGAAGTTGTGCAAGGCGTATCCGAAACCTGGCGCTATGGCTAAAGTTCGGTCGTCATTTATCGGGAAATCCCTCAAAAATCCTATCGTGAATCCGGCTGAAAATTTGTTTTGGCTGATGTCTTTGGGCACGCCCGACAAAATGTTGTACGTGAAACTGACGTAAAACTGGTCTTCGCGATAGAGCGAATCGCGGTCGGTGTAACCTGGAATTTCTGGCATCGGCTTGATGACCATCGTGGAATCGGTTTGGGCGAGAACGCCAAAAGTCATCAGCAAAAAGAAAACGGACGCGAAGAATCTCATAAGCAGAATTATCGGTTTAAAAATACAAAAAATCGCGGCGAGGCCTTGCCTTAAGATTGACTTAAACGAACAAAGTCGCTCCAATATCCTAATTGGGCAGCCGTTTTTTTGAAAAAGACCGAAATGAAACATTTGTTGTTGCTTTGCCTTTCGCTCGGCGCGACCAAGGCTTTCCCACAAACTGCCGATTCGCTTGTATTGGCGAAAGATTCCTCGAAGTTCAATTACAAGGCGCTTGTGATTCCGGCGGCGCTCGTCGGTTATGGCGTCCTCGGGCTCGAGAGCGACCAACTCAAAGGTTTCAATACTCAGATTCGCGAGGAAGTCACCGAAGACATCGACCAAAAAATCACGATCGACGATTTTTCGCAGTACTCGCCTTTCGCATCGGTTTATGCGTTGAATGCTTTGGGCGTCAAAGGAAAACACGATTTCAAGGACCGCACGATTTTGCTCGCAACTTCATATATAATGATGAGTTCTACGGTAATCGCGCTCAAATCGATCACCAAGGAAGAACGTCCCGACGGCAGTTCAAAAAATTCATTTCCATCAGGGCACACGGCTACAGCGTTCATGGGCGCGGAATTTTTGTGGCAGGAATATAAAGACAAGTCGATTTGGTACGGCGTTGCGGGTTATGCCGTGGCCACCGGAACGGGCTTGTTCAGAATGTACAACAATCGGCATTGGCTCACTGATGTTGCGGCCGGAGCCGGAATCGGGATTTTGAGTACGAAGGCTGCTTATTGGATCAATCCCTGGCTGAAGGAACACATTTTTGGCGAAAAGGAATCGGGAAAAGTGAGTTCTGGGTTTGTGCCTTTTTACGATGGAAAACACACTGGTGCGGGTTTGGTGATTCGGTTTTGAACGCGGGACGGCATTTTAATTCTCGATTGAAAGGTTGTTGCGCGCGCGTGAGGGACACTGGCATTGTTTGAGCTCTTTTGCCTAAATTTCACTGGTTGTTTCCTCAAAAGTTGGCGGCAAAAAGCGAGTGCCTGTTGCCCGACGGCGGCCTCTGAATAGTGGCCGTAGCAGATGCAGGTTGCACGCCAGCAATACTTGGAATTACCAGTGAATGCTATAGTTAAACGATCAATGGTCGCTGTTTTGGTCTTACTTTCTTTATTGCTCGCCGCCGGCACGCCCAAATAAAAAAACAGGGTTCTATTGGGCGCTTTGGTTGCATTCTTCGGAGTCGCAGACTCCGCCACACACTGCACGGAGTTAAAAACTCCGCGCCAAAACAAAGTTAAACCCACCAAATCCTTTCGCTTCAAAATACAGCATTGATAACTTTGCAAAATGGCAACAACAAAAAAATCAATCGCGATAGACATGGACGGCGTAATCGCCGACGTCGAAACGCACCTTTTGGAAAAATACGAACTGCGAAGCGGAATCTCACTTACGAAACAACAAATTATCGGGCGAAATGACGACACGCTTTTTCCCGAAAATCTGCTAGTGGAATTCTTGAACGAACCCCACTTTTTCAGGACGGTTCCGGTTATGGACGGCGCGGTCGAAGCTTTGCGGAAATTGTCCCAAAATTTTGAAATCTACATCGTATCGGCGGCGACCGAATTTCCTTTGTCGTTTGGCGAAAAACTCGCTTGGTTGAACGAGCATTTCTCTTTCGTCACTTGGCACAACATCGTTTTTTGCGGAAAAAAGAGCATCATCAAAACCGATTATATGGTTGACGACATGTGCAAAAATCTCGATCATTGTCTTGGAAAACGGTTGCTTTTTACGGCTTTTCACAACCACGACGTCAAGCATCACCAGCGTTTCGACGATTGGGATTCAATCCTGGAGTTCTTTGAATCGGAAGTCATCGCATAAAAAAACAGGCCCGAAAGCCTGTTCCAATCATCAACTGAAACTACTTTTCAGCTCAGTGTCGCGGTTAGCGAAATCTCGGCGTTCAAGACCTTTGAAACCGGACAGATCGCTTTTGCTTTCGCGGCCAATTCCTGGAATTTGTCTTCTGCCAAGCCTGAAACCTGGGCTTGCAATTCCAGGTGGATTTTGGTGATCGTTCCGTCTTCGAAGGTCAATCTCGCTTCTGTGTCGAGGTTTTCCGGAACGTAACCTGCCTCGCTCAAAAGGAAGCTCAATTGCATGGTGTAACATCCGGAGTGTGCCGCGGCGATCAATTCTTCTGGGTTTGTGCCGATGCTTCCGTCCTCGAATCTTGTCTTGAAAGAAAGTTGTGTGTTTTCTAAAGTTTTGCTTTGGGTTGAAATGGTTCCTTTTCCTTCCATTCCTGTTCCTTTCCAATTTGCGTTTGCTTTTCTGATGAATTTCATGATTTCTGGTTTTAAATTATTAAAGTGAGTGTTTATAAGGGTTTTGGGATTTTGCTAGCCGTTTTTAAACGTTTACTGTCGTTTGTAAACGTTTACTCTCGTTTACTGTCGGCTAATTTTTGGTGGCTTGGATTCAAATTCGTTATTTGGCTTCCGATTTCAGGAAGTCTATCGCTTGTTTGATCGCGGCTCTCGGCGCTGGCGTTTCTGTAATCGGGTTGAGCATCACGAAATCGTGTATCGTTCCTATGTAACGGGTTGCGGTGACCTTGACTCCGGCGGCATTGAGCTTTTTGGCGTAAGCTTCACCTTCGTCTCTAAGGACATCGTTTTCCGCTACGATCACAAGTGCTTGTGGTAAACCTTTGAGCTGGTCGATGTCGGCGCGAAGCGGTGATGCGTAAATCGAGTTGCGGTCCTCGGATTTTGGAGCATACGTTTTCCAGAACCAATCCATTGCGTTTTTGGTCAGGAAATGTCCGTTGGCAAACTGTTGGTACGAGGCCGTGTCGAGGTTGTTGTCGGTTACCGGATAGAACAAAAGTTGGAAGTCGATTTGCGGACCTTTTCGGTCTTTGCTCATCAAGGTCACCGCGATGGCCATGTTTCCTCCTACGCTATCGCCGGCAACTCCAAGTTTAGCGGTATTCAAGCCGATGGAAGCTCCGTTTTCCTTGATCCATTTCGTGGCTGCGTACGCTTCTTCGTTCGCAATAGGGAAAAGTGCTTCAGGCGACGGCGTGTAATTCACGAAAACGACGGCGACATTCGCTCCTGAGGCGAGTTCGCGAACCAACCTTTCGTGCGTGAAGAAGTTGCCCAAAACCCATCCGCCACCGTGAAAGTACATTACGGTTGGCAGTTTGTCTTTTGCGCCTTTCGGTTTTACGATGGTCAATTTTACGGTTTTGCCGTCTTGGGTAATCGTTTTTTCGGATACGTCGGCGGGTTGTAGTTTGTAGTTTCCGGTTTGTGCGCCGATGAGGACTTTTCTCGCATCGTCGTATGAAAGTTCGTATAGTTGTTTTCCGGTTCCGTCGCCGTGCACCGCTTTTAGGAATTCGCGGGTTTTGTTTTCGACCGAATAACTTCCGGCGAGTGAAGGATCGATTTGGCTTGTGGCTAGTATTGTGCTGAACAAGGCGACTGATGTGAGAATTGCTGTTTTCATGAATATGGAATGTGTTGATTGTTAGATTTTGTTGTTGTTGTTGTTGTTCGAAATCTGATTTTCGGAATTCGACCGTTTTGATAGGACAAATGTATGGGAATACAACATCATAAATCAAATTGATAATTTTGTACCTTTATAAAATAAAATTATAACCATGACTTTGCAGCAATTGAAATATGTGGTCGCGTTAGATGAGGAACGCCATTTTGCAAGGGCGGCCGAAGCTTGCATGGTTACGCAGCCTGGACTCACAATTCAACTGAAAAATCTGGAAGAAGAGATCGGAATCAAGATTTTCGACCGAAGTAAAGTGCCTTTAACGCCAACTCTGGCCGGAGCCGAAATTATCCAAAGGGCAAAAAAGATCCTGCGCGAAGCCGACGACATCCGCGAATTCGTAATCAACCAGAAAAACACTTTGGAAGGCGAACTCAAACTTGGCGTGATTTCGACCTTATCGCCTTATCTGATTCCGCTTTTTATTCAACAAATGCGCGAATTGGCTCCCAAAATGCACTTTATAATCAAGGAAGAATCGACTTATCATTTGATGCGCGATCTGGAAAGTGGCGCGATAGACGTGGCTTTGATGGCAACTCCGACGGGAAATCCTGACCTTATCGAACACGTGGTTTTCAACGAACCTTTTGTAGCTTATCTCAACGAGAATCATCCGAAAGCCGCCGACGAATTCTACGAGCTTCAACCCACGGACAAACCGGAATTGCTGCTGCTTCAGGACGAATTCTGTTACAATGCGCAACTGCTCGACATTTGCGGAATCAAGGATACGCGAAAAATCAAGGAACAGTTTACGTACGACATCAGTTCGATCGAAACCCTCAAAAACCTCGTGCGCGCCGGACTCGGATTCGCGATCATTCCGCAACTTTCGATCGCCAACGAAAACCACACGGAACTGTTCAAACCGTTCAAGGAGCCAAAACCGATACGGGAAATAAGCTTGGTCGTTACCGACACGTTCTCGAAAAAACTGGCACTCGAAAAAATGAACGAAGCAATCTGGAATTGCCTTCCTGACAGCCTAAAAAACGATTTGTCGTTCAAAAAAATAAGGTGGAACGACTCGCCTTATTGGATCAAAAAATTAACCGGAAATTAGTGGGAGACTTTTCCGGTCACGATATTTTTCATATTGCGACTACTTATGCGAAAATTCGAAACCCAAGTTAACTTAAGTGAAAAATCGCGAAACGAGTTCCTTGCAAATTTGTACTCAAAACTACATTATGGGACTTTCATCTTTGGGCATTTTCCACACTTTGATTGGCTTTGCAGCCGTAATTGCAGGCTTGATCGCTTTCGTGAAATTCGGAAAAATCGATCTATCGCGTCTTTCGGGTAAAATTTACTTTTACGGAACACTGATTTCGGCAATCACCGCCTTAGGACTTACCAAACACGGTTTCAACCCAGGACACGTGCTGTCTTTATTGGTAATTTTGCTAGTCATTTTGGCGTTCTATCTGTTCTTGAAAAAACGCGAAAGCAGCACGGCGCGATACTGGGAAAATTTCTGTCTGTCATTCAGCTTTTTCCTTTCGATGCTGCCGACTGTCAACGAAACCTTCACGCGCGTTCCGTTGCACCATCCGATTGCGGCTTCGCCAAAAGATCCGATAATTGCCAAAACCTTGCTTGTGATTTTGGTGATGTTCATCTGCGGAAGCGTTTACCAATTCGTCAAACAGCGAAAAACAAATAGGATTTCGGCTTCACAAAAAACGCAATCGCTAACTTTGGATCAAAGCCAAACCGATGAACAAAACCGATGAACACTTCGATTCGCTGCGGCAAGTCGTGCACCAATTTTCCGGTCTTACGGACGATGAAATCGAGGTAAGCCTTCCTTTTTGGCAGAAACGCAAAATAGCGAAAGGCGATTTTTTCAACCGACAGAATATCGTGTGCAAGGACTTGGGAATCGTCGTCTCGGGCTTGTTCCGGATATTTTATTACGACGGCGATTCCGATCAGGAAAAAAACATCTTCTTCTTTTCTGAAAAACAGTTCATCGTTTCGTTTCGCAGCTTCGTTTTTCAATATCCTTGTGCGTATTATATCGAGGCGCTCGAAGATTCGGAGATTCTTTTTCTGACTTATTCCGATCTTCACCAACTGTACGAATCGCACAAATCCTGGGAAAAATTCGGCCGAATTCTCGCGGAACATTTCTTCAACCAATCGCAAGGCAGAACAGAAGAATTTCTTTTCCTGACGCACGAACAACGCTATCTGAATCTGCTTAAACAGCACCCCAATATTGCGCAGCGCGTGCCGTCTTTTCACCTTGCATCGTTTCTCGGAATCAAAAACCAATCGTTGAGTCGCATCAAAAAACGTATTGCCGAAAAGACAGACGGTCAGCCGAGATAAATCAATTTGGACTTGTATTGAATTCGTAGATTTCCAAAAATCTGCCCGGAATTTTGCTTTCGAACCGCGATTTTGCGATGCCGTTCATCTTGTCGTAAAAACCTTTGGCGTGAGGTTCGGCGATCAACTGGAAAACCGGTTTCCCCAATTGCTGGATCGTCTTTCGGATTTGTGCGAAAACAGATGAACCATACCCTTTTCGCTGATTTTCGGGCGTTAGCCACAAATGATCGACCTCTGGAATTTCGCCGTCGATGATCGAATAAAAGCCGATAAGTTGGCTTTGGTCGTAAATTTTGTAGACGTGATTTTGAGAAATGTAGTCCGATGTCAATGTCAGGTCGTCATTCCACAATAGCATCCGGTCGATCGGATAACCCCAATTTTGTTTGGAATGCTTGGCGATTTTGGACAGCATTTCGCAGTCTTCGGAATCGGCTTTTATGTATGTGAGGTGTGACATGAGTTTTAACAAAAAGTACAGATTTTCTGTAATTCAATTCAATTTTTTGGCGCTACCTTGCCAGACCTAACAAATCTTAGAGATTTGTTAGGTCTAGAAAAATGCGGGCTAACGGAGTTTTTACTGCTTTTCTTTTTCCAAGATCTTCAACCGATGAAAAGATGCGAGCAAGTGCAGAAATCCCGGAATGATCAAGATTCCGCCGATGATTAGAGACCAACCCAAAACGTTCATTACGCTTTCGGGCGCAAGACTTTCCATAAAATCCAATTTGCCTGAAGTCGTTCCGATAACATTCGGAAAATGAGTGATCGCCGCCGCAAACAACACCAGGGCAATCTGCAAAGCTCCGAAAAAACGACATCTTTTGACGCGTCCGAGTCGGATTGCACGAAACAACGGGTAAAGCAAAATCGACGACAATCCGACAGCCGCGACCGCATACGGATTCTTCACGAAATCGACCACGAATTCGCGTCCTTCGACAAAACCCGTAACCAACACCAAGAATCCGACGATTACAACAGCGATAATCGCGGCCGTCGCTTTCCTGATGTACATTTTACGCTCTTCGTCAGCGACTTCGCCAATTAGGAAAACCGCGGCCAAAAACGAACACAGAGTCGCGTAAAAACATCCGATCAGAACCGGGAAAACCTGAAACCACGGATGAATGTAGGCCTCGTAAAATCCGAGATTGGGAGTGTTTTCCAACAGCGAGATATCGCCTGCGACCAACGCTCCAAAAGTCATTCCGAGAAAAATCGGCGTTATCAGACACGAAATCCGAAAAAGCCTGTCGTATAATTTTTGGGAATCGCCTTTGATCGCGTCGTAATGCCGGAATATAAAAGCCGCACCACGCAAGGTAATCCCAAGCAAGACGAGCGTCAACGGAATGTGCAAATAAACGACCACGATGTTGTAAGTCGCAGGAAATCCGATCCACAAAATCACGATCATGATGATGATCCAGATGTGGTTGGCTTCCCAAACCGGGCCCATGACTTCGTAAACGGTTTTCTTGATCGGCTTTTGGTTGTCTTTCGAAGAGAACAATTCGATGATTCCGGCTCCGAAATCGGCGCCACCGAGCAATACGTACAAGAAAAATGATACGACCAAAAAGACTAAAACGACATATAGCATATCACACGATTTTTCGGTTGAGAACTTTGATCTGTCTGCGCATCAGCCAAATCACGGTCAAAGTCAAAATGGTGTACAAAAGCACGTAAAACCAGAAACTCACGACCATTCCGGGCATCGGCGTAACCGCATCTTTGGTTCGCATAATATGGTAGATGATCCAGGGTTGGCGACCGACTTCCGTGACAACCCAACCTGCTTCGAGCGCGATATAACCCGTCGGCGCGAGAACCGCGAACAGCAGCCAGAATTTTGAATTTTGCCACCACTTTCGCCTTCTGACGCTTACGAAATACAAAACCGCAGCCAACGCCATGATTCCGCCCATGGAAACCATGATCTGGAAAGCGTAATGCGGTATCGCGACCGGAGGAATCTGGTCTTGCGGAAAATCGTTCAAGCCTTTGACTTCGGCATCAAAATCGCCGAAAGCCAGAAACGACAAAGCTTTCGGAATCTCGATCTTATGAGAAACAGTCTTGTTCTTCTCGTCTACGATTCCGCCTATAAATAATGGGACGCCTTTTCCGGTTTCGTAATGCGCTTCCATTGCCGCGAGCTTTATCGGCTGGCGTTCGGCAACATCTTTGGCAGAAATATCGCCCGAGATTGGCTGAAGTAGCGCCGCGATTCCACCGAAAATAATGGCGATGTGAAACGCTTTGGCGTGCAATTCCGGATTGCGTTTTTTGTAAACCTGCCACGCGTGGATTCCCGCGACGGCAAAACCTGTCGAGGCGAACGCGGCCAAAGTCATGTGCAAAGCCTGTGAAAACCAAGCCCGATTGAGAAAAGCCGCGACAGGATCGATGTTGAGGAATTTGCCATCGACATAATCAAATCCCGACGGAGCGTTCATCCAACCGTTTGCCGAAACCACCAAAATTCCCGATGCGACGCCCGAAACGCCAATGATCACGCCCGTTATCCAATGAAATTGCTCGCTGATTTTGTCCCATCCGTAAAGGTAAAACCCGATTGCAAGCGCTTCGACGAAAAACGCCGCGCCTTCGAGCGAAAACGGCATTCCGATTATCGGGCCGGCGTGTTTCATGAATTCGGGCCACAAAAGTCCGAGTTCGAACGAAAGTGCCGTTCCCGAAACCGCTCCGGTGACGAAGAAAATCGCGACGCCTTTTTGCCAGGCTTTTGTCAGTTTGAGATAAATCGGGTCACGGGTTTTGAGCCATTTGTAGTGCGAAACGACCATGAAAAAAGGCATGACCATCCCGATACAGGCAAAAACAATGTGGAACATCAAGGTGAAAGCCATCTGGAGCCTTGCGGCGTCGAGGTTGTCCATGGCGAAGATTTTTTGTGCCTTAAAGTTACGACACGAAAATTTTTGAAGCGGTGTATTTCTTGGTTTTTTTAGTGGTTTGGCGCAGGGTTTTTCGACGATTATTGCCGTTGCGGTTAGTGTTTTTAGCTTGGCTTGCAATTCACGGCGCTTGCTGCTGTAATGACGTGTGTTTTAATGGAAAATTCAAATCTGAAAAAAAACACCCTGTCACTGTTTAAAACGGTGACAGGGTTTATAACCCTGACAGGGTTAGAAAAGTAAGGAAGTACGACCAAAAGTGATTACAGAAAATCTGTAAAAATCGTTAAAGTTTAATAAAATAATTCTCAATTAAAAGACTGCCGAAATTCCAAAGGCGACTGATTTGTCTTGTTCCTAAAAACCTTGCTGAACGATTGCGAATGCTCGAACCCGAGCCCGAACGCGATTTCGCCGACAGACAAATTGGTCGTCGAAAGTCTTTCTTTCGCTTTCTCGATCAACTTTTCGTGTATGAGTTGCTGAGCGGTCTGTCCGGTCAATTGTTTCAAAAGACTACTTAGGTATTTGGTCGAAATGTTGAGTTTATCCGACAGATATTTCACTGTTGGAAGTCCGCTTGAAAGCAAGTCGGCATTGGCCAAATACCCTTCGAGTTCGTTCTCGAAACGCGTCAGGATTTCATGATTGGCAATCTTGCGCGTAATGAATTGGCGTTGGTAAAACCGTTGCGCGTAAGTGAAAAGCAACTCGAGTTGGGCGATGATCACGTCTTGGCTGAAGTTGTCGATGTTGGCTTTGTACTCGTTCCTGATATTTTCGGCGATGCCGTTCACGATCGATTCTTCTTTGTCGGACAAAAACAAAGCCTCATTTGCCGAATACCCAAAATACTCGTACTTCTTTATTTTCTGGGCAAGCGGCGTATTCCACAAAAAATCGGGATGAATGAAAAGCATCCAGCCTTCGAGATTGTCTGGCGAACCCGTGTCTTCGTGCCTCAAGACTTGTCCCGGCGACATAAAACCCATCAGTCCTTCGTCGAAATCGTATTTCTGTTGTCCGTAAAGCAATTTGTCGCAACCTCTTTTTAGCGAGACGACATAAAGGTCGAAAATCACGGTAGTGACATTCGTTTCGGGTTTCATTCCGGCCAAATCGACAATTCCGATAAGCGGATGAAAAGGCTTCGAAAGTCCGGCCAGCCTGTAAATTTCGGTAATGGAACCAATTCTGTAAGGTGTGTTCGCCATGAGAAGATTATTCGTTAGTCAATTTCGGATAAACCAAAAGCAAATCAAAACCGAAACGGATATTTGAGCCAGATCAGCAACAAAGGCAGCGCAAGAAACGGAATTTCGATAAGCGCCATTTTCCAATTTCCGGCACTGAGCGACAAAGCCATGATGAGCACGATGGTAATTGCGTTCAAGATATTGCTCAAGACGAACGTTTGCGGAAAAAGCAACAGCAATCCGAGGAGAATCGAAAAGGCCCCAAAATAAGGCATCGCAACGGCTGAAATCCCAAGTTCCGACATCATTTTGGCTTGCGCGGCATTCGCGGGTTGGAACGCATCCCAACCGTGTTTGAAACTCAGAAAGGCCGAAACCAGCACGAGAATTATACCTACTATTTTCATTTTGGTTGATTTTTGTCTGAAGAATGAATGGTTTCCGCTCCTATTTTTCCGGCTTGCGCGATCATGAACTTCGGTGCCAATCTACTCAAGATTCGCATCAGTTTGGCCATTCCCGGGAAAATTTCCGAATTGTCTTTCTGTAAACCTTTCAAAGCCGCGTCGACGATTTTTTCGGGCGCCATCAGCATTTTCTCGCTGAAATTGCCCACGTCCTTGAATTTGTCGTTCAATGGCGTTGACGATCCGGGCGCGACGAGTTCGATGACTTTGATGTTCGTTTTCTCAAGTTGGATGCGAAGCGACTGTGTATAAGACCGAAGTCCGGCCTTCGACGCTCCGTAAATTGGCGACAAAGCGAACGGCAACAACGCGATTCCCGAGGTCACGTTTACGATTGCCGCTTTCGGACGCGATTTGAGGTGCGGCAAAAATTGTTGCGTCATTCGGATCGGACCAATCAGGTTGATGTCGATTTCGCGTGTGATGTCAGAAAGTTCGTGCGGCTGATGTAGACTGATCTTGCGCATTTCTCCTGCGTTGTTGATGATGATGTTCAGATTCGGGAATTGGCGGATGACTTTCTCGTACAAATCCTCGATGTCGCCGAGTTTGCTCACATCACTTTGGATGAAATGCACTTCGGGAAAACTGTCTTTGGTTTCCAACAATTTCTGGGAATTTCTTCCGGTGATGATTACTGTATTTCCCAATTCGAGGAATCTTTTCGTGAATTCGAGCCCGAAACCGCTAGTTCCGCCCGTTATCAAAATCGTGTTGTTTCTTAGATCCATTTTTTCTGATGCTTTGATGGTACAAAGTTCAGCCTCAGACGCTAAACCGATGTAGCCAAAAGTCGCCGTATTGTATCCGAAAAGGAAAATCCAAAGCAAAAAAAAGCCCTCGACGAATCGAAGGCCATTTTTGTTTATGTCGGAAAAAATTTACCAGAATCTCGCATATAAAGCCACGACCAAAAGCAAAGTCACAACAATCAAAGCCATTGTCGACGGAGCGACCTTGAACATCGATTTGTCGAGCACGTAAGCTTTCGCGCTCACTTTCGGACCAGTCAGACTGATGGCGATCATGAGCACCATCGTAAAGAAAAACGCCCAACCCATACAAATGTGGAACGGAATTTCCCAAACGCCTTTTGAGCTCTTGAAGGCCGAATACAACCAAGTTTCGTGTCCGAACAATTCCGGAGCGTAGTTGTTGAACAACACCGAAAGCGCGAAACCGGCAAGGATTCCGGCGATTGCTGCCGTTCCCGTGGTGCGTTTCCAAAACATTCCGAGGAAGAAAACCGCGAAAACGCCCGGGCTGATGAAGCCTGTGTATTTTTGGATGAACGTGAATCCGCCAGCGCCGCCAATTCCCAAAGTGTCGTTCCAGGTAAGTCCGATCGAGACGATCAAAGCCGCCAGAATCGTAAGACGTCCGATGATGACGAGCTTCTTCTCGCCCGCTTCTTTGTCGATGTATTTTTTGTGGATGTCAAGCGTGTAAATCGTCGAGATACTGTTGGCTTTTCCGGCCAAAGATGCCACGATCGCCGCTGTTAGTGCCGCCAGTGAAAGTCCTTTCAATCCTGTCGGAAGGAAACCTAGAACCGCCGAATAAGCGTTGTCATAAACCAAGGTTCCGTTTGGCGCCATTTCGGCTTGAAGTCCGCCGTTTTGGTAGATTACGTAAGCCGCGATTCCCGGCAACATCACGATGATCGGCATGGCGAGTTTCATCAATCCAGCGAACAAAATTCCGGTGCGCGCCGTTTTCAGATCGGCGCCAAGTGCGCGTTGCGTGATGTATTGGTTACAACCCCAATAATTGAGGTTTACGATCCATTGTCCGGCGAAGTACATCGCGAATCCCGGTAACATCAGGTATTTGTCCACGTGATCCTGACTCGCGCCCGGTCCGGGTTTGTCGATCATCATCTTGAAGTGATCCGGAGCGGCTTCCATCATTTTGTTCCATCCGGCGATCGCATCGGAACCCAATCCGAAGTGTTCCGCGACCATCGTCAAGGCAATGTAAGTTGTTGCCAATCCGCCAATTACGAGAACAACAACCTGAATTACATCTGTAAAACCGATTACCTTCATTCCGCCAAGCGTAATCACCAAAGCGAAGAATGCCATTGCGATGATAATCAGGTGGAAAGTGCCCTCGCCTCCGCCGGCCATGCTGTTGATGGCGATTGCGCCGAGGTACAAAATCGAGGTCAGATTGACGAAAACGTAAAGGAAAAGCCAAAAAATGGCCATGATCAAACTTACGGTTTCGTTATAGCGGTTCTCGAGAAACTGCGGCATCGTGAAGATTTTGTTCTTCAGATAAACCGGAATGAACCAGACCGCGACGATGATCAACGCGACTGCGGCGACCCATTCGTAGGCGGCGACAGCGACTCCTGCGAAAAATCCGTTTCCGGACATTCCGATGAATTGCTCGGCCGAGATGTTCGATGCGATCAAAGAAGCACCGATCGCCCACCAAGTGAGTGACCCTTCGGCCAGGAAAAAGTCTTTGGAATCAGAAACCCCGTCGCCTTTTTTCTTCTTGTAAATCCAGTATCCGTAGCCCGCGACCACGAAAAAATAAACGATAAAAATGATGTAGTCGACGGTAGCGAACTTATTCATGAGCTGTAGTTTGGTTTGGTCAAAAAATGTCGGAAACCCTAGTGGTTCAAGGTTTCCGACAACTATCAATAATAACTAATCTTTCGAATTAATAATGAATAAGTAATAATTAATAATGATTTGCTTTGTGACAAGTTCAGAGCCTAATCTGACTCCACCACAATTATTCATTATTAATTATTAACTATTAATTACCTATAAGCTGCAT
The DNA here is from genome assembly GCF_004295795.1 of Flavobacterium sp. GTDB lineage: Bacteria > Bacteroidota > Bacteroidia > Flavobacteriales > Flavobacteriaceae > Flavobacterium. The sequence goes on from NZ_SEBR01000015.1 coordinate 17,354, forward strand.
CGTTCCAGCGAATTTCGTTGCGGAACTCGGCCAATCTCGTGTCTTTCCCGATAAGCAAGAATTCGATTCCGGCCATTTCGGCAAAATCGCGAATAATCTCGCTCGACAAGTTTTGGCTATAAGCCGTGTGGTGCGCTCCTCCGGCGTAAATCCACGCGGCACATCCGGTTTTCATGTCCGGATACGGTTTCCACAAAACCCGGGCAACCGGCAAATTGGGCAATTCGTTTTGCGGCTCGACGGCTTTCACTTCGTTGACGATCATCCGGAAGCGATTTCCCATATCGACAAGCGATGCGTTCAAAGCTTCTCCACCGGCGACGTTGAACACCAGGCGCGCAGGATCGGCTTTTCCACCGATTCCAAGCGGATGCACTTCAAGACTCGGTTTCGTACTGGCCAAAGACGCGTCGATTTCGAGCATGTGCGAACCCAAAACCAATTCGTTGTTCGGATCGAAATGGTAGGTGTAATCTTCCATGAATCCGTTTCCGCCTTCGAGTCCGGCGCCCATGACTTTGAAAGCGCGAACCAAGGCTGCGGTTTTCCAGTCGCCTTCTCCGGCGAATCCGTATCCGTCTGCAAGCAAACGCTGAACGGCGAGGCCTGGCAGTTGAAGCATTCCGTGAAGGTCTTCGAACGTGTCGGAAAATCCTTTGAAATTGCCGTCTTCGAGGAACTTTCTAAGTCCAAGTTCGATTCTGGCCGCTTCGTAAACGGATGCGTGGTCTTTTCCACCGCGGCGCAAGTTATCTGAAACGGTGTAAAGGTTTTCATATTCCCCTACCAGTTTTTCTATATCGTTTTCGGAAATCTCGGAAATAATGTGGACCAAATCGCCGATTCCGTAAGAGTTTACAGAAAATCCGAACTTCAATTCAGCTTCGACTTTATCGCCATCTGTTACGGCAACGAAACGCATGTTGTCGCCAAAACGCGCGAATTTCGCACCTTGCCAATCGTTCCAACCGGCGGCAGCACGTGTCCAATCGCCAATCTGTTGTTGCACGTCAGTCGCTTCCCAATGTCCTACGACGACTTTTCTCGATTTGCGCATCCTTGAAACCATAAACCCAAATTCACGATCGCCGTGAGCCGACTGGTTCAGGTTCATGAAATCCATATCGATCGAATTCCAAGGAATGTCGCGATTGAATTGCGTATGCAGATGCAACAGGGGTTTGTTCAGGATCGACAGTCCGCGGATCCACATTTTGGCCGGTGAAAAAGTGTGCATCCACGTGATGACGCCAATTACGTTTTCGGCAGAATTCGCCGCGAGCAAGGTTTCATAGATTTCATCGGTGGTTTTTACCGTCGGTTTGAAGACGACGCGAACCGGAATGTTGGCCGAGGAATCGAGTCCGGCGGCTATGGCTTTTGAATGTTCGGCAACTTGTTTGAGCGTTTCCTCACCATATAAATGTTGGCTTCCGGTGACGAACCAAACTTCAAAGGTCTTGAGATTTGTCATGATAATTCAGATGTAATGTTGTTGGTTTATTGGCCGTAATAAGAATCTGGCCCGTGTTTTCTTTCGAAGTGTTTTTTGATGAGCGAATCTTTGAGACGTGGCGCGCCCGGATTGATCTGTTCGGTCAAGAGCGCCATTTTCGCGACCGTTTCCAAAACTGCCGAATTGTAAACTGCTTTTTCGGGCGATTTCCCCCAAGTGAAAGGCGCGTGGTTTCCTACCAGAATCATCTCGACTTCCTCATAATTCAAACCGCGATCCTCAAAGCAGTTCATGATTTGGAAGCCGGTTTCGTATTCGTAATTGCCCTGGATGGATTTGTCGGCCATTGGCGGCGCGCAAGGAATGTCGACCGTCAAATGGTCGGCGTGCGTTGTCCCGAAGATTGGAATGTCGCGCTGCGATTGCGCCCAAGCCGTTCCGTAAACCGAATGCGTGTGCACGATTCCTCCGATTTTTGGCCAGTGTTTGTACAAGACCGCGTGTGTTTTTGTGTCAGATGAAGGACGCAGATTGCCTTCGACCGTATTTCCGTCAAAATCGACAATAACCATACTTTCGAGCGTCAGATCTTCATAAGGAACGCCCGATGGCTTGATGGCAAAAACCTGCAAATCGTGGTCTGCGGCGCTTACGTTTCCGAAAGTGAAAAGCACCAAACCGAGCTTAGGAAGTTGCATGTTCGCCTCGTAAGCCGCCTTTTTTATAGGATCGTATTTGCTCATGCAGAAACCAATTTTTGCGCTTTCGCGGATGTTTGGCCGGCGACGAATCCGCCAAGAGCTTTGTAGTTTTCGTACCGCTTTCTGTAAATCGCCGAATTGTTTTCGTTCGGATGATATTCGACATCGAAACCGCGTCCCATCGCTTCCATCGCTTCTTCGACCGTTTCGTAAATTCCGGCCGCGACCGCTGCGAACATTGCCGCTCCAAGTGCGCAAGTGTGTTTGAACTGATGGATTCTGATGGGCATTTCGAGAACGTCGGCCATCATTTGCATCACGAACGGTGACTTTTTGGCGACGCCTCCAATCCCGATGATTCCTTTTACGGGAATGCCTTCCTCGATGAACCTGTCAACGATCGCTTTTGCGCCAAAACAAGTCGATTCGGCTAGAGCGCGGAAAACTTTCGGCGCATCCGAACCCAAATTCAAGCCCGAAATCGCGCCTTTTAACAATTGGTTCGCATCTGGCGTCCGCCTGCCGTTCAGCCAGTCGATCGCAAGCTCGTTATGCGTATCGACGGGCAACAGCGCTGCCTGACGCGAAAGTTCAGGTATGATTTTATCGGCGATTTCTTCTTTCAGGGCGTCGGCGGTCTTCTTGTCGAGAATTGCCGAACTCGCCAGCAAATTGTCCAACGGCCAAAGCACGAGTTTTTTGAACCACGCATAAACGTCGCCAAATGCCGATTGTCCGGCCTCAAGTCCCGCCATTCCAGGAATTACCGAACCGTTGACCTGTCCGCAAATACCTTTGACGAGCTTTCCTTCGACGTCTTCGTTCGGGCAAACCAGAATGTCGCAAGTGGAAGTTCCCATGACTTTCGACAGATGGTAAGGTTCGATTTGTCCGCCAACTGCGCCCATGTGGGCATCGAAGGCTCCGACGCCGATTACGACATCAGTGGAAAGACCCAATTTTTGCGCCCATTCTGCAGAAAGGTTTCCGGCAGAAATATCGGACGTGAAGGTTTCGGAGAACAATTTATCGGTGATCCCGTTCAGGATCGGATCTAGCGATGAGAAAAATTCCTGTGGCGGCAAACCTTCGAATTCCTCAGCCCATAAGGCTTTGTGACCCGCGGCGCATCTGGAACGCTTGATTTTTTTGACGTCATTGCCGCCAGTCAGCAAAAACGGGATCCAATCGCAATGCTCGACCCACGAATGCAGTGCGTTCTTGACGGCTGTGTCAGCGCGAACCGTTCTGAGCAATTTGGCCCAAAACCATTCCGACGAATAAATTCCGCCTACATATTTAAGGTAATTGGTATCGAATTTTGTGGCGTGTTCGTTGATTTCGGCGGCTTCGGCAGTGGCTGTGTGGTCTTTCCAAAGCACGAACATAGCATGCGGATTTTCTGAAAAAGCGGGCAAAAGTGCCAATGGCGTGCCTTTCGCATCGACGGCAACCGGAGTTGAACCCGTCGTGTCCACAGAAATTCCTCTTATGTTTTTGGCGACTTCAGAGCCGCCGGCAAGCTGTAGACATTCCTTGATCGTCGCTTCCAGACCTTCAATATAATCGAGCGGATGCTGACGGAATTGGTTTTCGGAAGGCTTGCAATACAAACCTTGCTGCCAGCGCGGATAATTGAAAACGGATGAGGCCAATTCTGCTCCATTCGCGGCGTCGACGATTACCGAACGAACAGAGTCGGAACCGTAATCGACACCTATGACATAGTTTTTACTCATGATACTTTTCTATAAGTGTCAAAATAACACTAATATTTTCACATAAACAAATATGACGCCCAAAAATTAACAATCGTGTAATTTGCACGTAAATAATTGACATTATTATAGAAAGCGCGAAAAGTTCAGTGCAGAATTCTCAGTCGCTTGCTTGAGAAGCATTTATTAACGTGTAACAATAACACTTATTCGTATATTTGGCCGATGACTTACTCGCCACGCACCTATCGCATCACGGTTTCCACGCTATTTTTTATGGCCGGATTGTGCTTTGCGAGTTGGGCGTCGAGAATCGCGACAATCCAGGAGAAACTCGGTTTGAACGAAGCGGAATTGGGCGGCGTACTCTTGGCCTTACCCGTCGGATTGATGCTTTCGCTCCCAATTTCTGGTTGGGCGGTTTCGAAAATCGGAAGCAGGAAAGTGCTTGCTGCGTCTCTCGCTTTATATGGCACGACTTTGGTTTTCCTCGGATTGGTCGATTCGGTTTCAGTGCTGGTTTTATGTTTGGTTTTCTTCGGAATGGCGAGCAACGCCGTGAACATTTCGGTCAATACACAAGCCGTCGCAACCGAAACGCTTTACCCGAAACCGATTATGGCCTCGTTTCACGGATTGTGGAGTTTGGCCGGATTCGTCGGAGCGGGAATCGGAACTTTCATGATCGGAAACAATGTCGAAACAGTGACGCATTTTCTCATCATCGGTGGAATCGTTTTGGTCGCCGTTGGCATCTGTTGGGGATTTTTGCACGATGACACCGGAAAATCAGAGCCTGGACCGGCATTCGTGAAACCCGACAAATTCCTGATCACCTTGGGCGCAATCGCATTCTGTTCGATGATTATCGAAGGCGCGATGTTCGATTGGAGCACGATCTATTTCAAGAAAGTCGTAATGGCCGAAAAAGGCTGGATTGGCGCGGGTTACACGGCCGGAATGTGCGCGATGGCTTCCGGAAGATTCGTCGCCGACTGGTTTTCACATAAATTCGGACTCAAAACGACCTTGCAAACCAGCGGGATTTTGAGCTTTCTGGGTTGCGTGACAGTTGTCGTTTTTCCGACGCTGATTCCGGCTTTGTTAGGATTTTTGCTGATTGGCGCGGGAATTTCGTCTGTCGTGCCGATGATTTACAGCGTCGCCGGAAAATCGACAACCATGAAACCCGGACCTGCAATTGCCGCAGTTTCTACAATCAGCTTCGCTGGATTTTTGATCGGTCCGCCGATGATCGGATTTATCGGTGAACTTTTCAGCCTTAAAATATCTTTCCTCTTTCTCGCCACAATGGCAATTTGCGTGGTCTTTTTCACGACCCGCGCCAAAATCTGACCTTAAAACTTCTAAATATGAAAGCGTTTTCCCTGAGTTTTTATTTGCTGTTCACTATATCGATTTCGGCTCAAAAAAGTGCGGTCGTCAAAAGTCCGGACGGCTCGATCGCAGTTACTTTCGGACTTGACAAAGAACAGAAACCGTTTTATTCCGTGGCGAGAAGCGGCACTTTGGTGATTGGGAATTCGGCTTTGGGAATTGTCCGCAAAGACGGCGATTTCTCGAAAAAGCTGTCTGTCGTGTCGATTTCATCCGACAAGAAAATCACTGACAATTATCAGATGTACGTCGGAAAACAAAAAAACATCAGTTATGTGGCGAACCAGAAAATCCTGCATCTCAAAAACGCATCGGCACAAAAAATCGACATCGTTTTCAATGTTTCGAATGACGGATTGGCGTTTCGATACATTTTTCCGGAAACCACATCAGACGTAAAATATATTACCGAGGAAATCTCGACCTACAATTTTTCCACATCCGCGAAAGCGTGGTTGCAACCGATGTCGAAGGCGAAAACAGGTTGGGAAAAATGCCATCCGTCATACGAAGAATATTACCAAAACGGCGTTCCCGTGAACACGAAATCGAACATTGGTTACGGTTGGGTTTTTCCGGCCTTGATCAATGAAGGACAAAATTGGGTCGCGATTTCGGAAACCGCCGAACGGAATTATTGCGCTTCGCATCTCGATTACGACGACAACCGAAAGGTTTTGCGCACTGTTTTTCCGCAGCCCGAAGAGAAGTTTTCAGCAAATGCCGCACTCTATCCCGAATCGAAATTGCCTTGGGAAACGCCTTGGCGCGTGATTGCGATCGGAAATTTGGCGACCGTTACAAAATCTACTTTGGGAACAGATTTGTCCGAGAAATCGAAAATCGCGAATCCATCATTTGTAAAAAGCGGAAACGCGGCTTGGAGTTGGGCGCTTTACAAGGACGACGGCACGAATTTCGAGCTTCAGAAAAAGTTCATCGAATATGCCCAAAAAATGACTTGGCCGTACGTTTTGATCGACGCCGATTGGCATGTGAGAATCGGCATGGATCGCGTGAAAGAACTTGTCGCCTATGCGAAAGAGCGCAACGTGAAACTGATTTTGTGGTACAATTCTGCTGGCGATTGGAACACGACGCCTTATGGCCCACGAGGGAAATTCCTGACTGCCGAAGGTCGCGAATCGGAGTTCAAAATGCTTGCTGACATGGGCGTTGCGGGAACGAAAATCGATTTTTTCGGCGGTGACGGCCAATCGTTCATGGATTACTACATCGACATTTTGGAAACGGCCGCCAAATACGATATTCTCGTGAATTTCCACGGATCGACTTTGCCACGAGGTTTACAGAAAACGTATCCGAATTTTATGACTTCGGAAGCTATCAAAGGCTTTGAATTCGTGACTTTTACGCAAGAAGGCGCCGACGCTCAACCGCAACATTGCGCGACGATTCCTTTCACCAGAAACCTGTTCGATTCTATGGATTTTACGCCTATGTGTCTCGACAAAATTCCTGGAAACGTGAAGCGCGTGACGACTTCGGGCTTCGAATTGGCGCTTCCGACTTTGTTCGTTTCAGGCATCCAACACTTAGTAGAAACGCCGGACGCCATGGCGAAAATGCCCGAATTTGTTCAGGAATATTGCAAGGATTTGCCGACACTTTGGGACGAGACGCGTTTGGTTGCGGGCTTTCCAGGAAAAGATGTTGTGATGGCCAGACGACGCGGAAACGATTGGTTCGTTACCGGAATCAACGGCGAAAAATCTGAAAAGGAAATTGAGGTCGATTTGAGTTTCATTGGAAATAAATCGGGCATTTTTATTGCCGATGGTGACAGTTCTTTGTTTGAAAAAGCAGATGTGAAAGCCGGGAAAATGAAAGTGAAATTGAAGGCTTTTGGCGGATTCGTCATGAAGTTTCGCGGGTGAATCCAGATTTTTCGAAGGACGCAAAATCGTCGGGAAGCCGCATTTTTCTAAGACCTAACAAATCTCTGAGATTTGTTAGGTCTGGCAAAGTTACCTCGAAAACAGAATTTTCAATTACAGATTTTCTGTAAAAATCGTTAAAACTTTCAAAAGCAAAAATGACCGATCTGCAGTCCAGATATGATGAAATGTTCGAGAGCGCGATCGGGAGAATCGAGTACGGAGTGATTTCCGTGGATCGAAAAATCGCAGACGACGATAGATTCGGAATCACTGTGGTTTTGCGTCCGGACGCGCCTACCCGCGCACAGGTTTCGGCATTTTTGGCAAACTTGAAAACGATCGATCCAAAGCAATATTATTATCCGGATTCTGATTTGCATGTCACGGTTTTATCGCTGATTTCCGGTCGTTCGGGATTTGAGCTTTCGGAAATCAACCTTTCCGAGTACGTGAAAATCGTCAGGAAAAGCCTTGAAAACGTTTCGGCATTCGAGATGGAGCTGAAAGGCGTGACTGCATCCGCGGAAGCAATATTGATACAAGGTTTTCCGTCAGGCGGAACTTTGGAAACGATACGCGAAAACCTTCGGATGAACTTCAAAAAATCTGAGTTATTCCAGACGATTGACGCGAGATATAAGATTTTCACGGCACACATCACCGCGGCGAGATTTGCTTCCGAACTTCAAAATTCTTCGGAATTTGCTCGTGTGGTTTCGTCTTATCGCGAACAGCACTTTGGAAAGTTTAAGGTCGAACGGATCGAATTGGTCTGTAACGATTGGTATCAGAAAGCCCAAAAAACGACTTCAATTGCAGATTTCCTTTTGGGTTAAACGGATATTCGCCAAATCCTCTCTTACCACATCATCTCCACATCATACAGAGTGTGGAATCGCACATCAAATTGTGGAAAATCCCCATTAAAATGCGCCTCGAAACCTTGTAACCCCTTGAAAATAGGGTGAATTTGACACAGGCATGGTCATTGTTTTCTACATCATCGTAACACATAAACAGTACGACATGAAAGCCGAAACAATTACATCTTCTCAGTTCCGAACATTAAAAGCCGAAACCGCCCAGGTTTTCGATCTCAAAAGACGGATGCCGATTAAAACGCCATGGGGAACTTTGGTGCTCGTTGGAAGTTTTATCGCCATGATCGCGGCTTCGGTGGCGCTTTTCTCGCTTCAAGATGACTTTACCCAATTCAATTCCGAACGATTGGAATCGAGTTGGAGTTTTTGGTTTTTAATTGTGACATCAATACTTTTCGCATTCAAATTCCTGTTTTTTATCTACAACGCCGTTTTGTATTTCAAGTACAAGCCGACCGATTCTGTTTCGAGCGAAGAACTTCCCATTTGTACAATCATTGTTCCCGCATACAACGAGGGAAAGTTGGTTTTCCAGACATTGATGAGTTTGGCCGAAAGTGATTATCCGCAGGAAAAATTGCAACTGTTGGCCATTGACGACGGAAGCAAGGACGATACCTGGTATTGGATCCAACAGGCGAAAATCAAGCTGGGCGAGCGTTTGACCGTGCATCAGCAACCCAAAAACATGGGAAAAAGACACGCACTTTACTACGGCTTCCACAACGGAACCGGAGACATTTTCGTGACTGTCGACAGCGATTCGGTAGTGGAGAAAAACACGCTTCGCAACTTGGTCAGTCCGTTTATCAAGGATGACAAATGTGGCGCTGTTGCCGGAAATATCAGGGTTTTGAACAATCAGAAAGCGATTCTTCCGAAGATGTTGAACGTGAGTTTCGTGATGAGTTTCGAGTTTATGCGTTCGGCCGAAGGTACGCTGAATTCTGTGATGTGTACGCCTGGCGCTTTGGCAGCTTACCGTCGCGAATCTGTTTTTGCTTGTCTTGAGGATTGGATCAACCAGACTTTTATGGGACAACCGAGTGATATCGGCGAAGACCGCGCCATGACGAACATGATCCTGAAACAAGGCAAACGCGTGCTGTTCCAGAAAAATGCCGTGGCTTACACGACGGCGCCCGAAAAATACAGCGGACTTTACAAGATGTTCATTCGATGGGATCGCAGTAACGTTCGCGAAAATCTCATGATGGCGAAATTTGTTTTCAAGAACTTCCGCGAGGACAATAAAATCGGGACGCGACTTTTGTTCATCAACCAATGCTCGAAAATCCTGATGACTTATCCGCTCGCGTTTTTCACCTTATTTTTTGCCGTGACTTATCCGGCTTTGTTCTTTGCCTCAACGCTTGCCGGGATTCTTGTGATGTCTACTTTTCCGGTATTGTTCTATGCAAAAAAATACACGTTTTCTCAAGCTTTGTGGGCTTACTCTTATAGCATTCTTTATACTTTCGGATTGTTTTGGGTCACACCTTACGCGGTTGCCACTGCCGCCAAACGTGGTTGGTTGACTCGGGAAATATCCGCTTGACCGCTAGAGTTTTTCCAATAGCAGCGCTTTTTTGGAGCTGAATTCATCATCGGTCAAAATACCTTTCGATCTCAGGTCAGCAAGTTTTTCTATTTGACCGAGAATGTCGGGTTCGGCCTGAACAATTGTTGGAGACGAAGGTTTTACGGCTGTTTTTTGTCGGATAAATTCAGAGAAATCTTTTGCTCCTACAATCATATTGATTTTTGCGGTGTTTCCGGAACAGATGATTTTTAGAATTCCTTTCATGAAGCCTGTTTCTACGGAAACCGAAGAAATCCTGTCGTAGGGAAAGTCTTCCATCTTGATTCCGAAGCTCAGCATCGACTTATCGATAAAAATCAAACGTTGGTTCGTGGCGATCAAAAGGCCGTGGCCCGAGCCTTTTCCTTCGTCCAAATATCCCGATTCCAGTTTTTCGATTACTTCGTCAGATGTGAGAATTTCGGGCAACTCTCCTATTTCTCTTTTGTTGACTACCGACGGATTCAATTTTGCCACGATTAACTTGATTTCGGCAAGCCTTTCGTTTTGCGAATTGATCTTGCCCTTGTAATCTTCTACTTTCTTGTCAAAGGCTTGCTTTTTATCGGCTTTGATTTGTTGCTTCAGCGAATTGATGCTATCGACCGCCGCTTTGAATTCTCCATTTGTGAACATGATTGGCTTGCTTGCCATGTCGATTCTTCCGTTATTGTTCAGTTTGAGAAGACAGGAAGTGCAGACGACGGCAAAATCCTTCGTAAGACCTTTGTTGAACAAAGGTGTGTTGAACATTCCCAATTTTTTAGTGCAGACGATACAATTTGCCATAATTTCGATTTAGTGTCGGCTATTCGACTTTTCTGTCAAATGTAAAACTGCAATTACGATCGATTTTACGGTTTTCCGTAACTGGTTATTTCGTATAATTGAAATCGACTCGATCGTAGCCTTTCTCTCACATAAACCCATATTTTTCCCAATATTGTCGCAGTTTGAGACCAATCGCGGAAACTAGGGTTACCTTCACCAAAAAACATGAAGAAAGACATGCTGAAGTGGCTCAAAGAGCTTTTGGCCGAGAAAGACAGCGTCGAAAGAAACTCGTTGAAGCGAAAAATCCTGACGAGTTACCCAAAACTTCGCTACGTTGTAAACGATAGGGAACGCGAGGCGAAGAGCAAGGAAAATCTCAAGGATTCCATGTCGGCTTATTGCAAGGATGTGAACGAGTCGACTCGCATGCATTTGTTGGAAAACATCGCCAATTTTGAACGACAATTCGTTTGATCGCACAAAATCTTTAGAAGGAAAATCAAAATAGAAGATACAAAAAAGCCAGTCCTAATAAAGACTGGCTTTTGTACAGGTAGCAAATATATCGTTTAGATAGCTGTTACGTTTACTGCATTAAGTCCTCTTTTTCCCTGCTCTACAGAGTAAGTGACTTGTTGGTTTTCACGAACTTGACCGTTAAGGCCTGTGATGTGCACGAAAATATCGTCGCCTCCGTCGTTAGGAGTGATAAATCCGAAGCCTTTCTCTTCGTTGAAAAATTTGATTGTACCTTCTTTCATCTTGTAAAATTGTAAAAATATTTTTGCGAAGATAGTCTTTAATTTGAAGATTGTCAGTTTTTTACAAAAGTATTTTAAAAATTATCCATTTAGTTTTTTCGGACGCCTTTTTGGGGCGCGTTTCGGCTCTGTACTGATCTCTCTCTGAACAACCGGATTCTGCTCATTGCGAACGACTTTGTAGTGCGGAAGGCTCTGAAAAAGCTGCGTCAGATTCTTGAACCCGTAAGCTCTCGCATCGAAACTCGGATCGATTTTTCTCAAGGTCAATCCCAATTTTGACACATAAACTTCTTCTTCACCTTCAACCGATGATATGTCGAAAGCTTTGTCGATAAAAGAAATGTCGAGTTTGTCGGGTTTGGCTTGGGCCGATGTTTCGGTATTTTCGGGATCTTGAGATTTCACCTGAACGCCCAGAATATTCTCGCTGAACGTAAAAATCTCGCAAGACTGCACGAAAGCTTTCGGCGTTTGCTTCTGCCCGATTCCCATCATGAAAATGCCTTCCTCGCGGATTCTTTTGGCCAATCCGGTGTAATCACTATCGCTCGAGACGATGCAGAAACCGTGTACTTTGTCGCCGTGCAAGATGTCCATCGCATCGATTATGAGTGCGCCATCGGTTGAATTCTTGCCACTTGTATAAGAAAACTTCTGAACCGGATTGAACGAATATTGGTTGATAATGTCTTTCCAGCCGTTCATTTGCTGTTGCGTCCAGTCGCCGTAGATTCTTCTGATCGTCGCTTTTCCGTACTTGGAAACTTCCTCGAGCATCGCCCCGAGCAATTTCGGTTGGGCATTGTCGCCGTCGATCAGCACGGCTATATTGAAATTGGGTTTGTCCATAATTTGTATTACTTTTTCCAAAGGTGCGAATTCATTTTGCCAAATGTCATATTATTGCCAAAAAACGACGTCTTTCTGTTAAATATCGGAAATATAAAACCCTACGGCACTATTACCCGTAATATGGAGTTATATTGCCACAATAGTTTAATCCCCATTTCTCAATACGATGCAGTTTTCTGCATAATTCAATGTCAAATCCAATATTAAAATTTCAAGGCGCCGCAAGGTCTAAGTTTTTGGCTGTTGCCAATTCCCGTGTCAACGCTTATTTCCGTGAGGCCAATATTTCCAAACAGGCCAACGCTGAAATGTGGGTGAAAGCCGGCGTTTACCTTGTTGCGTTTTTCGGATTGTATGCCTTGATCATCTCGAACGCCTTCACGCCTTGGGCTATGTTCGGATTCGCCGTTGCGCTGGGAATCGTAAGTGCTTGCGTCGGATTCAACGTTTGCCACGATGCGATTCACGGCTCGTTCTCCGAAAACAAAACGGTGAACAAAATGCTTGGCTCGATTTTCTACCTTTTGGGCGCGAACCCTTATGTTTGGAGCATTTCCCACAATATGGTACACCACAATTTCACGAATATTCCAGGTCACGACGAAGATATCGAGATTGCGCCGGGTTTGATCAGAATAACGTCTGACGAACCGATTTTCAAAGTCCAGAAATTCCAGCATTTATACGCGTTTCCTTTGTACAGCCTGGCTTCGTTGTCTTGGTTGTTCAGAAAGGACTTCAAGAAATTCTTTCAGCCGACGCTTGGTCCGATCGTAAAGAACCATCCGAAAATAGAATACTTCAACCTGTTTTTCTACAAAGCGGTTTACGTGTTTTTGTTCATCGTTTTGCCTTTGATTTTCCTCGACGTCACCTGGTATCAATTTATTTTCGGATTCATCGCTTTGCACTTCGCCCAAGGTTTGACGATGGGCTTGGTTTTCCAGTTGGCGCACGTAGTAGAAGGCACAGATTTCCCGATTCCGAACGATTCGGGCAACATCGAGGAAAATTGGGCCGAACACCAAATGCAGACCACGGCGAATTTCTCTACACAGAGTCGCGTAGCGGGATTTTTGCTCGGCGGACTCAACCGTCAGATCGAACACCATTTGTTCCCGACGATATGTCACATCCACTACCCAAAAATTGGGGAAATCCTGAAAGAAACGGCCACCGAATTCGGGATTCCTTACATCGAGCACCGCACGTTCTTGTGCGCTTTGCGTTCGCATTATAAGGTTTTGAAGAAGTTTGGGAATGAGGCTCGGGTGGCGGCTTGAATTGTTGTTCTTGTCAGGATTCTTCCGTTTCGTAAACTTGCTGTTGTTGTCGAAAAAAGCTTTTTAGGGCATTCGATGTTTCACATTGGAGTGACAGCTTTTTCGTCATATCGGAAAACGCCCTCCATCATGCCGAACCAAATGTCGCCTTTTTTGTCTTCGGCAATCCCGAAAAATCATCTTATTTTTGTCGATTCTGCTTTTTAAAAATCCAGACGCTTGTTCGGCGCCGAAGTTCTTTTTTAATCTTCGCTTGTCCAGATATCTCCAGTGATAGCGTTTGGTACACCATTGGAACTGACTTCCAAATTGTGGATAAGTTAGGCGTCCGTTGTCGTCGTTCAACTCAGAAATACAAAAATTAGTGTGTTTTTCATTTTATGGTCGAACGTTTCTAAGTGTGAATTTGGAAAATCAAACTTGTAAATTCAACTAGGTCAGCGTAAGCTTTATTCTTCTAATTCTTTGCGAAGTCAATTAAGGGATTTATATCGCCGTTGTCTCCCGCTCGAATCGCGTTGATGTAATTTCGCCTTGTTTCATCTTGTTTGACCATATTGGAATTGTTCCAGGTAAATGGATCTTTGCCGAATATAGCTTCCATAATAATATCTGCCATAATCCTCGAGTGACGGCCATTTCCGTTTGCAAAACAATGTATGTTCACAAGACGGTGCTTGAATCGAATTGCAATCTCATCGTTGGGAAATATTTCATTTTGAATCCAATACTCTGTGTCGTCGAGCAGCATTTTAAGTTCACTGCCAATTTTGTACCACGAAATTCCAATATTTTTTTCTGACTTTCGGAATTCGCCAGCCCAGGACCAAACGTCGCCCAGCATTTTTTTATGCAGTTTTTTGACGAATCCTTCCGTGAGTATTTGATCGCTCTTGAACCGCGAGCTAATTGTCCACGCTATTGCCTTTTCGATATTCAGTTGTTCGTGTTCATCGAGCTCACCATGAGTTGTAATTGTTTTTAGGAGTAAACCATTTTTCTCCTCTTCGCTCAAAGGTGTTTGTCCATCTTCATATTTTAAATTCAGTCCCATAAGGATTTATTCATCTCTCTTTTAATTTCCTGCGCTAAGTCTTTGATCGCATTTTCTATCGTCTCATTCGAATTTCCTTGATTTTCAAGTTTCATATTTTGATTGGTACGCATCACGATCTTTTTAGCGAGTGCGGTTGCCTTAACATCCACTAAATTTTCGATTGATCCATTATAAGGAACAAATCCATAAACGAACTTCATTTCAAGTGCTTCCCCGATCTCTTTTAAAGACTTTAAACTTAAGGAACCAGAAACCTCGCGATGTTCAATTTGTTTCGCGCCTTGTTTAGTGATATTCAATTTTTTCCCTAATTGTTCCAAGGTCATATTAAGCGTTGTTCTGATACTATATATCCATCCGACATCAGGAATTACAACATTTTGAGTTCCTATAAATGGTCTGATCTTTTTGTCAAGTTGTTCGGTAATCAATTTTCTTTGGGTTCGCATCTAGTAAAAGTAAAGTAATCTGTTTACAAATATAAAATAATGTCATCTAAATAGTTGACTTATTAAAAAATTTGTCAACTTATAGATTGACTTTTTCCTATAAAAGTAAATATATGTGTTGACAGTAAACGATAATGCGTGATGTCCAAACAAAAAAAGCCGATCCAAAGACCGACTTCCTAAAACTAACTAACCCAAAATTTTTATTTCGTAGAAAACCTATAAACCGTCTTCGAACTGTACTTTTTCCCAGCATCAAGCGTAGTAGTCGGGAATTTTGGCTGATTCGGAGAATCCGGGAAATGTTGCGTCTCCAAACAAAGTCCCGAGCGCTTCTCGTACTTGCCTCCGTTTTTCGAAGCGTGCGTTCCGTCGAGGAAATTTCCACTGTAAAATTGCACGGCGGGCTCGTTTGTCGAAACCGTCATCAAACGCCCCGAAGCCGCGTGGTACAAACTCCCGACTTCTTTCATGTCCGGTTTAGCATCGGTGAAAACCCAGCAATGATCGTAGCCTTGGCCTTTCTTGAGTTGGTCGTCGGCGGCGTCGATGTCTTTTCCTATGGCTTTGGCCGATGTGAAATCAAAAGGCGTTCCTTTTACCGGTTTCAACTCGCCCGTCGGAATCAAAGTCGCGTCTACCGGAAGAAATTTGTCGGCTGCCAAAACCAGTTCGTGATCGAGGATTGTCTTGCCGTTTCCAGATAGGTTGAAATACGAATGCTGTGTCAAGTTGACGATTGTCTTCTTATCCGATTCGGCTTCGTAGTCGATCTCAAGCCCGTTCTCGTTCGTAAGCTTATAAGTCACGGACACTTTTAGGTTGCCCGGATAACCTTCTTCTCCGTCTTTGGCAGTATAAACGAACTTTATTGCAGGAAAGTCGCCTTCAATCGGTTCAGCTGTCCAGACTCTTTTGTCGAAACCTTTTCCGCCGTGAAGCGAGTTCGGGCCGTCGTTAACCGTGAGTTGATACGGCTTTCCGTCTAGCGAGAATTTACCTTTCGCGATTCGGTTTCCATAACGACCGATGATTCCGCCAAAGAAATACGGATTCCCGTTGAAATATTCTTCGGGCGTCGTATAACCCAAAACAACATCTTCGAACTTTCCATTTTTGTCGGGCGCGGTTAATTTTGTGATGATTCCACCGTATGTGATCACGTCCATTTCCATGCCGTTCGCATTCGTAAGTTTGTACTGCTCGATGGGCGTACCGTCAGGCGTTTTGGCGTATTCCGACTTTGTTATCGAACTCTTTTTCGCTTCAGGATTCTGTGTCACGGCTTCTGATTTTTCTTCGTTTTTACACCCGATCAAGGTCGCAGTCAGCATCAGGAACAAAGCTGTTTGTTTAATGTTTTTCATATAGTTGGTTATTGCATTTTTACTTTGAGTATGACGAACGAATAAGCGGGAATTTCTACGCTTAATGCACTGTTTTTGGTGGCAAACTCGCTTGTTTTTGGCGTAATATTCTCTTTTTGGAAATTGTTTTCAGATTTCAGATCGTCGGCAGACAAAACCGTCATCGTTCCCTTGGAGGCGACTTTTTTACCTTTCAAGTTAATGTCGGTTTTTTGCGCTTTATTTCCCGTATTGACAACTTTCAGGATTACTTCTTTCGTGTTTTGGTCGATAACCGAAGTTGCGTACATATTATTTTTACCCGTAATCGGCTGTCCTTTTTCGGTAATCCTGACCAAATCTGTCCCAGGATTCTGTCCGTACATTTGTTGCACGTAATAATTCGGAGTCGCGTAAGATTCGAGATTGTTGAACCAAATCAAATCTGGCGTCCATTGCCAACCTTCGGCGTGAGCGAAAAGTGGCGCGTAAGAAGTCATGTTCACGACATCGGCATTTCGCTCCAAACCTGTCATGAATGCGGCTTCGGCAAGTGCGCAATCCCAATTATTCTTGTTGTCGGGCGAGGCGATCGCGTTCGATTGGGCCGCGTATTCACCCGCAAAAACTTTCGGGCCACGTCGGTCGTATTTGTCGTAACGGTTCGCATTCTCCTTGAACCACTGAGGCGAATTGTAATAGTGTTCATCGACGATTTGGGCGTTCAGCTCCTTGAGCTGCTTCCATCCGAAGTCAAAATAATCGCCTGTCGGAAAAGGTCCGGAACCCGAAACGATCTCGATCTTCGGATATTTCGCGTGAATCGCCTTCTCGAAAACCTTGTAACGGTCGATGTAATCTTGTCCCCATTGTTCATTTCCGACGCCGATGAATTTGAGATCGAACGGCTTCGGATGTCCCATTTCGGCACGCACTTTTCCCCAAACCGTCGTCTGGTCGCCGTTCGCGAATTCGATCAGATCGAGCGCATCCTGAATATAAGGATCGAGTTCGTTCATCGGAACCAATTCGGCTGTATTGAACTGGCACGCCATTCCGCAACTCAAGATTGGGAGCGGGCTCGCGCCAATGTCTTCGGCCAATTGAAAATACTCAAAAAACCCAAGTCCGAACGATTGGAAATAATCTGGCGCGGGACGATGCGCAAATTCGGTGTTCCATCGGTTGATCAAAAACTCGCGATCTTCCGGTTTCCCGATGGATTTCTTCCACTGATAGCGTTGCGCCAACGTTCTTCCTTCGACGATGCATCCGCCGGGAAAGCGCAGAAATCCTGGATTCAGATCGTATAATTTCTGAACCAAATCCTTCCGCATTCCACCGGGACGGCCTTTCCAGGTATCTTTCGGGAAAACCGAAATCATGTCGAGATTCACGACGCCATTTCCTTCAAAAGTGATTTTAAGTTTTGCTTTGGCCTCGGTCGCGCTAGGTTGCAAAACTGCCGAATATTTCTTCCAGTCTTTTGCATCCGCCTTGACCGATGTTTCTGCCAGCATTTTGCCGTTAGCATCCACAAATTGGAATATAATACGCGAAATACTTCCGGAAACATTCTGTGCCATTAGCGAAAGATCATAAGTTTCGCCAGATTTGACCCCGATGCCTTTGAAACCTTCGTTGACCAAAACGTAGCCTTTGTCGTCCTTGACCTGAACGCGGCAAATCGATTTGTTGGTCTTTCCACCAGATTCGATCACGGTCGCATAACCCGAATTTTCGTTGAGTTTATGCCTGTCGGAATTCGGCTGAAGCCAACCCATAAGCGGATCTTCGAATTCGAACGAGCGGTTTTTGACGAGTTCGGCATATAAACCGCCATCGGCTCCAAAGTTGATGTCTTCGAAGAAAATTCCGTACATCGTGGGTTGGATTTTGATGCCCGTATCTTTAAAATCGAGCTCGTATTTGTTTTGTGCTTGGGCAATCGCAGTGGCCGCAAACGTTAGGAGTACTGACTTTTTTAAGTTGTTCATTTTGGTTTTTTGCTGCAAATTATTCTTAAATAGTTTTAACCTCGAATTCGCGAATTTAAGCACCTCAACGAAAATCAAATTCACGAATTCGCGGTTCAGACTTTATATTACTTGGCGGCGTCACTTTGTTGAATCCAGGCGGATTTTACTTCTTCGGCAACCAGACTTTCATTTTCCCAACGCCTCGATTCGACCAGGCATAATAAGGAATCGCAGTAAAATTCTGGTTCCCGTTTTTCATTTCCAAAGTCTGCACGCCGAGCAATAAATCAGGACGTTTTTTGATACTGAATTTCGAGGTATTGGAAATCGCCAAAGCGTCAAAATTGTTCGCATTATCGATTTGCTCGAAAGCATAAACGATTGGGCCGTATTCGAGAGCGAGCTTTCCTTTGTCTTCCGAAACTTGGCTGTTTGCTTCGACTTTTCGCACTTCCATAGGGAAATTGACTTCGATTTTGTCACCTTTTTTCCAAGTTCTGTCCACAACGAAATAACCGTTTTCGATTTTTGCGTTCTCCGATTTACCGTTGATCTTCAATTGCGCTTTTGCTCCCGATTTGGAAGTATAAGCGTACAAATCTGAAGGTAAAACCTCGTTTCTTGCCCAACCCGGAATTCTGAGTTTTATCGTGAACTTTCCCTCTTTTTGCGGATTTACTCCTACGTTCACTTTTCCGTTCCAAGGATATTCCGTTTGTTGTGTAACCGCAATTTTTTGGCCGTTTAAGTCTACGGACGCATTGTTCGACATATATAAATTCACGTACAAAACATCTTTCTGTTTGGCGTAAATCAATCCCGGAATCGCGGGTATGAACCTGATGAGATTCGTCGGGCAACAAGAGCAGTCGAACCAGCCTTGGCGCGTGCAAGATCCGCGGTTCGATTTGTAGACGCCGTCTGATTCCAAGGCATTCGGATAGAAAAATTCGGTTCCGGTGAGCGACATTCCCGAAATCAGGCCATTAAACATTGTGCGCTCGACAATGTCGTAATAGCTGACGTTTCCGGTGAAGTTGAACATGCGCTCGTTCCAGTAAACATCGCCGATTGCCGCACAAGTTTCGTTGTAGGCCGTAAGATTCGGAAGTTCGTAATTCTTTCCGAAAGCTTCTCCATCGTGCTTCGCCCCGATTCCGCCTGTCAGGTACATTTTCTTCTGAACCATGTTTTCCCAAATCTTATCGACGGCATTTCGGTAGGCTTTGTCTTGGTAGATCGCGGCAATATCGGTCATTCCGGCATACATATAAGTAGCGCGAACCGCGTGCCCGACGGCTTCGTCCTGCTCGACGACAGGAATGTGATCTTGCGAATACTCGCCATACAACTCGTGCGATTTGGCGTTTCCGCGATTGTCGAGAAAATATTTTGCGAGTTTCAGATAGTCTTTTTTTCCGGTTATCTGGTACAATTTTATCAAACCCGTCTCGATTATCTGATGTCCCGGAACGCGCTGCAATTTCCCAGGTTCGTCACCGAAAGTCTTCACGAAAAGATCGGCGTTCTTGAGTGCGATGTCGAGAAAATTGCGCTTTCCGGTTGCCCAAAAGTGTGTTGCGGCGGCTTCGTACAAATGTCCGGCGTTGTAGTCTTCGTGGCTCATGAACATAAATTCCCAACGCACGCCTTTGTCGACTTTCACCCAATCGGCGGGTGGTTTGGCCGGATTTATCGTGCGCCAAGTCGTGAGATAACCGTCTTTTTCCTGTCCGATTTTTATAATTCCGACGATAGAATCAAGCGTTTTTTCAAGTTTCGGATTCGGGGAAGAAATCAGCGAATTCGATGCGCCTTCGACAATTTTATAAACGTCGGTATCGTCGAACGGCATTTGGCCTCTAACCTCGCCTTTCAGCTTTCCGCCGGCGATCAAAAAGTTGTCGAAACGCCCTTCGTCGGCGCATTTCTTTATCGCATAATAGATCGTTTTTTCCTGTACGCGTTTGATGATCGGAAGCCAGAACGCATCGGTAACTTTTACGTCGGCAATCGGAACAGACGAAATCGGATACATTCCGGTTGGATCGCTAACCGCACTTTTTGTTCGTTTATCCTGCTGCGAACAAAAGAATATAAGCGAAAATGCGATTGCTGTTATTTTGAGATAATTCGTAATCATGTCGTTTGTTTAGTGACGGATCTGACTTAGCAATTTACGGCTGTCAATCCATCGGATCGACTTTGGGCCATCCGTTTTCCCATCGGATCTGTTTTATTTTTAGTTTCGGTTTTCCCTTGTCCTTCGAATCGTAGGCGTGAAAAACCAGATAATCTTTTGAATTGAAGGTGTAAGCGCTGTTGTGTCCGACGCCTGACCAGTTTTTGTTGCCCTCGATCACCAAAGTGCCGCCGCCCTGAAACAGCGATTTTCCATCTGAATCCAAATAAGGTCCGGTCGCTTCTTTCGAACGTCCGACGACAACTTTATAGGTCGAATTTTCTCCGCGGCAACAAAAATCCCACGAAAGAAAAAGGTAGTAAAAATCATCTTTTTTAAACACGAAAGGCGCTTCGAGAGCCGCATTTCCGGGATTTTCATCTTCTAGTTTGAAATCGCGTTCGCGTCTGGCGACCGTGTGCCATTCCTCGGGTTTTGCTATCGATTTCAGGTCAGGTGAGAGTTTCACTATTTTGAGTCCGTCCCAAAAAGAACCGAATGACAGCCAAGGCGTTCCTTTTTCGTCGATGACCAAATTCGGATCGATCGCATTCCACAAATCCCGATTCGGAACAGATTGCAAAATTATTCCGTTATCCTGCCACTTGTAGTTTTTATCGGATGGATTCAGCGTTTTATTCGTGGCCAATCCGATAGCCGAAGTATTTTTCGCAAACGACGAAACCGAATGGAACAGATAGTATTGTCCGTTGTGAAACGAAATGTCGGGCGCCCAAATGTGGTTCTTAAAATCTGACGCGACTGACGTTCCCCATTTCGGAGCTTCCGGAAACACCGGTTTTTCCTTTTTCCACTGCTTCATATCCGCAGACGAAAACACCGAAATTCCATTGCCCGTGCAGAAAAGATAATACGTCCCATTTTGTTCGATCATCACGGGATCGTGCACGATTGTCTCGTTTATGGGCAGCGTTTCCTGCGAAAAAACACTGCCATAAACGAATAACAAACCAAAAAATATAACCCTGATTTTCAATAGTTTCATAAACCTTCCGAGGTCATGACGACGCGTTTCATCGTGCCGTCCTTGTTGTAATAAAGCCTGTCGATGCAAACCGAACGGCGAAAACTGCCGCCATGCGTATTGATCGAGCCGTTGTGATAGATAAAATATGATTTGCCTTTGAAATCGATGATCGCCTGATGGTTCGTGTTCGAATTTCCGGCGATCTCATTGAGGATTCCTTTGTATTCCCACGGACCTGTCGGCGATTTGCTCATGGCATAGGAAATCTTTTCGGGAAACTCTGACGCGTACGACAAATAGTACCAATTTCCGCGTTTATGCAACCAAGGCGCTTCGGTAAAATTCGGAAGTTTTAGTGCGGTTATCTCTCCCGGAAACGAAGTCATATCGGCATTCAATTTCACGTATTTGCACATTTGGTTTCCCCAATACAAATAGGCCTGTTTGTCGTCGTCGATGAAAACCGTCGGATCGATGTCATCCCAAGCAATCGAGACCTGTTTGGTCATTTCGTTCGTGATCAAAGCCTTGCCGATCGCGTCCTTGAACGGGCCGAGAGGCGAATCTGAGACCGCGACTCCAATCGCTTTTCCGGGATGCGTTTCATCGTGCTCGACCGTAACGTACCAATAGAACTTGCCGTTTCTTTCGATGACCTGCGAAGCCCAAGCGTCGCCTTTTGCCCATTTGAAAGCCTTGGCGTCAAGCGGAACCGGATGCGATTTCCAATGTTTCAGATCTGAAGAAGAATAAACCAGCCACTCGTTCATCTTGTAAAAGTTGAAGTCGTTTGGCGCTTCGTCGTGTCCGGCGTAGAGATAAACCGAATCTTTGTACACCAAAGCAGCCGGATCGGCAGTATAAACGTCCTTTATTATCGGGTTTTGTGCCGATGCGAGTCCGAAGGCCAATAAAATAGTGTAAGCGCACTTTCTCATCAGTATTTTCTTTTTCCCCAAATCGCTTTTCCGCTTTCCGAAAATCCGCTGATTGTTATCGTGCGACGGCGTGGCGATGCTTCCCAATCCCAACCGTTAGAGACTTTGCATTCGCGTCCGTTAAGCAGCAAGGTTTTTGTCGCATCATCGTAACTCCAGTTTCCTGTCATTGCGCCGGTCATCGTTCCATTCGAGCTGAACAAAACCGAAGCCGAACGCTGAATTTGTCTGTATTGGTAGTCCATTTGGATGATTTCCCAGTTTCCGGTGAGATCGGCATTCGTGATCTGCACTTGTGGCACCGCGGCATAACGTTCCGGTGAAACGACCGGCCATCCGTCAGACGTCCATTGCAATTCTCTCACGTGACCCATCATGACCGCGTTCGAAACATTGATTCCGGGAACGTTTTCCGGCAATCTTCCCTGAGACGCGAAAAACCATTTTCCCGAAGCGTCGTCCTTGAAAACCGAACAATGCGAAATTCCGACCCAACCTGTGTGCGTCCCAAAAGCATACGGATGCGTCAACATCGGCCAACATTCGGCTCCGGCAGAAACATCTTCTCCGTTGTAACCCAAATAGGGCCCGTCTATACTCGTCGAACGCGCGACTCTCGTGTTGTAAGCGACCGAAAGTTCGTCGTAGGCCATGAACAAATAATAGAATCCGGTGTCTGGATTGTAGATGATTTCGGCACCTTCCAAAGCTTGCCAGCGGTTTGTGGCAATGTTTCCGCGTCCGGCGATTCGCGTTCCGTAATCTTGAATCGTGTTGAGTTGGTAAGGTTTTCCAGTTGCCGGATCGAGTTTTACCGAAGCGATTCCAGTCATCCAAGAACCATAAACCAAGTGATGGTCGCCATTCTGCGCCACGATGTAACTCGGGTCGATGCCGTTGAATTTGTAGTACGAATTCCAGTCGTTCGCGCCGCTTCTCACGTAATCTGTCACGCCGTCAGGCTCAGAACAGATCACCATTCCCTTGTCGACCCAATTGTTCGATTCGAGACTCGTGGTTTCCATCAATCCGATGTACGGCCGTTCGCCCCAAGACAAATCAGGATTCGTGCCCGTGATCAATTCGTTTACGACGATGCTGTAATACATGCGGTAAACGCCTCCGACTTTTCTCACGACGGGCGCCCAATACCCGTAATTCGGATTTTCGATTGGCGACAAACCCATTTGTGCGCGCTTGGCATTCATGGTTTCCTTGACCCAAGCCGGCGCGGCGGCCATCGTAGAACCGAGATATTCCCAATTCACCAAATCTGTCGAACGGCGCGCGTGGAAATGTCCATGGCCTTCGTGCGCATTTCCGTAGGACGCATCGGTTTGGTACATATAATAGTAATTGCCTTCCTTGACGACCGTCGGATCGTGGACGTTGGCCAGATTCCATTGATTGCGCGTTGCCCAACTCGAAATTGAGGTGTAATTGTCGGGATAGGTCGGACCAGCGAACGTTTCCACGTAAGGTGGATTTTGCGGATCGACCGGAACAGATGTCGTCGCACTGTCTTCATCGGAACAAGAAATCAATCCGGCGAAGACCGAAACAGAAAGCGCGATTTTTAGGCAGATGTTGTGTGTTTTTTTCATGATTGGAGATTATTGTCCTTCGAGTACGACCACCGAAAACGGCGGAAGATTCACGGTAAGCATTCCATTTTTGTAAGTGAAATCTTTGAAAGGTTTTGGAGTGATGGCGTTTGGATTCTCGAAAGTGTTGTGGTTTTGCAGTTTGTCCGATGAAAGGCTTTGTGCCGAGAAATTCTTGATTTTCAAAGCGTCGATCTTGACCTCAACCGATACTTTTTTAGAAGCGTCGATGTTGACGAGCGAAAGGTGCGTCTTGCCGTTTTTTTGTGAGGCCGAAGCTGAAATCGCATCCAGACTTTCACTTCCGACGGTATATTTCTGACTTTCGATCGCAATCGGAAGCAACTTCGCATCCTGGTGCACTTTGTACATTTTCATCACGTGATACGTTGGCGTAAGCAACATTTTGTCGCCTTTGGTCAGGATCACGGCTTGCAACACGTTCACGGTTTGGGCGAGATTCGCCATTCGCACGCGGTCGCTGTGGTTGTTGAAGATATTGAGCGTTGTTCCGGCAATCATCGCGTCGCGCATCGTATTTTGCTGATACAGGAATCCCGGATTCGTTCCCGGCTCAACGTCATACCAGCCGCCCCATTCGTCCACGACCAATGCCGTTTTCTTCCCGGGATCGTATTTGTCCATGATCTCGGAATGCTTGCGCACGAGTTCGTCCATTTTGAGCGCGGTTTTCATCGTGGTGAAATATTGCTTTTCGTCAAAAGCCGTCGACGAGCCTTTCTTTTCCCATTCGACGAACGAGTACGAGTGCAAAGCCACGCCTTCGATCATGTTTCTTGGAATGTCGCGCATCAAAACTTCTGTCCAATGGTAATCGGCGACGTTTGCTCCAGATGCGATTCGGAACAACTTGTCGGAATTGTTCCAATCTGTCATGAACGTGGAATATTGCTTGTACAGATTCGCGTAATATTCCGGAGTCATGTTTCCGCCGCATCCCCACATTTCGTTTCCGACGCCCCAAAATTTGACGCCCCAAGGCGCTTGCCTGTTGTTCTTTTTGCGCAGTTCGCTCATTGGCGAATTTCCGGGATGATTCACGTACTGCACCCAGTCGGTAAATTCCTGAACCGTGCCCGATCCTACGTTTGCCGCCAGATAAGGATCGGCTCCGATCATTTCGCAAAGCCCGAGAAAATCGTGCGTGCCGAAACTGTTGTCTTCCGTGACGCCGCCCCACCATTGGTTTACCATCGACGGACGCGCATCTCTTGGCCCGATTCCGTTTTTCCAGTGATACGTGTCGGCGAAACAACCGCCAGGCCAGCGCAAATTCGGAACGCCGAGATCTTTCAGCGCAGCGACGATGTCATTGCGAACGCCCGCTGTATTTGGAATCGAACTTTTTTCTCCGACGTAGAATCCGTCGTAGATGCATCTTCCCAAGTGTTCGGCAAAATGTCCGTAAATGTGCTTGCTGATTGTTGGCGCGTTTGCATCGGCAGTGACCAGAATGCGCGACTGTGAAAATGCCGCGGTGGAAAGCAGCACGAAAAGCAATCGGAAAAATGAAACAGTGTTTCTGTTCATGACTTTGTTTTAAAAATTTACTACCACCTGACGGGAGATCGATTCCGCCAAGTGATAGTAAAAAGGATTAAAATGAGAAATATCAGTACCCGTCGTTTTGTTGCGTGCCCGGGTTGTTGTCGATTTCAAGTTGCGGAATCGGGAAAAATTCATGTCCAGGAACATAAGTATTGAACTCCGGATCGCGTTGTTTGAGCCAATTGAGCTTGTTCACGTCCTGAAGCCAACCCCAACGGCGGATGTCGTCGAAACGGTGACCTTCCAAAGGAAATTCAAGGAAGCGTTCGTGGGCAATTTGGTCGCGCATTTGCTGTTGTGACAAGTTCGGATGCGCAACGGCCAAATCTGGTAAATTTACGCGACTTCTCACCATTTGGATATACGGATAAGCGGCCGAAGTCTGACCCAATTCGTTGAGACATTCGGCGTACATCAACAAGACGTCGGCATAGCGCAAAAGTCTTTCGTTGATTCCCGAACGCCAGTCGAATTCGTCAGGGAAATTTCCGTCGGAATTTTGGTATTTCCTGCAAAAAAGATCGTTCAGGTCAGATGGACTGTTGGCGTAACGCGTGGCGAAATCCTGTCCGTAAAGTTGCATTCCACCCGGTTTGTTGTAGAACATCGTCGCATCGAGACGCGGATCGACGCCGCCGCCAACTGTGGCTTCTTGCTGGAATTCGTTGAAAAGCGCGAACGTTGGCTGCACGTCTGTCCAACCGAAGCTACGTGGCGCGTAGGTGATGGCGCGTGCCGACGTTTTTCCCCAGCCCGAAGCCGGAATTCCGCCCCAACCCAAATCGACTCCGCCGGCGTCTCTGCTGAATTGCACCTCGAAAAGCGACTCGGAATTGTTCTCGTTATTGGTCGTAAAGTTGTCGCGATAATCGGCCACAAGCGAATACGTACCCGAATTGATCACTTGCTCGAAAGCTGTTTTGGCACTTGCGAAATCTTGTGTGAAAAGGTGCGCCTTTCCTAGGTAAGCCCAAGCCGATCCTTTCGTGGCGCGTCCTTTTTGACCCGCGTCCAATCCGGATACATTGTCGTACGAATCTGGCAACAGGCTTGCCGCCATCTGCAAATCGGCTTTGACTTGCGCCCAACCTTCTTCCTGGGTTTTCTGCGGATTGTAAAGCAGGCTGTTATCCAGCGGAAGCGGAACACTCTTGAACATATTCACGGCGTGGAAAAAGTAAAGTCCGCGAAGGAAATAGGCCTGGCCGAGAATCCTGTCCTTGAGCGCCGCATCTTCAAAAGTGATTGTCGGAACTTTCTCGATCACTTGGTTGGCGCGGTAAATTCCCTGATAGTAAGTTTCGTAAGCCCAGCCGTAAATGGCCGCATCGGCGATCGAACTGTTGAAGCGTCCCACGTTGGCCATCGCCGCCCACGGACTATTGCTTCGCGTATCGTCAGCTCTCAAATCCAGCAAAAGCGGTGTGCTTCG
The DNA here is from genome assembly GCF_004295795.1 of Flavobacterium sp. Taxonomy (GTDB): domain Bacteria; phylum Bacteroidota; class Bacteroidia; order Flavobacteriales; family Flavobacteriaceae; genus Flavobacterium. The sequence continues at coordinate 44,208 of NZ_SEBR01000015.1, forward strand.
CATATAAGTGCCGTCGGTTAAAAGGCTGCCGTAAACCGCGTTGACTCCGGCGAGCGCATCTTGGTCGTTTTGCCAAAAAGTGCCTTCGGATTCGTTGTTCGGATCGAGCTGCACCAAATCTTCCTCATTCACGCATGAAGTTGCGAGCATTCCCAAAATCGGAATCACAAGCAGGCGTTTGATTGTATTTTTCATGTCAGTTTTTTATTAAAATGTTATGTCAGCTCCAAAGAGAATTCCGCGCGGGTTCGGGAATGAACCGCCGTCGTAACCTCTTGAGAACAATCCGTCGTTGTAGCTGATGTCAGGATCGAATCCTTTGTACTTCGTAAAAGTGTACAGGTTTTGACCCGAAACGTAGATTCTGGCGCGTTTCACAAGCATGTCTTTCAACGGCAAAGTGTAACCGAGTTCGACGCTCTGGATGCGCAGGTAGTCGCCTTTTTCGATAAAACGGTCAGACGGACGCGAGTTTCCGTTCAGGTCGCGGTAATCCACACGTGGCACGTTCGTATCCGTATTAGATGGCGTCCAATAATTGGTCATGTCTCTGTGGTAGTTGTTCAATCCGCTTGTCATCAAGGCGTTGTACATTCCGTTGTAGATCTTGTTTCCGCCGACACCTTGAAGGAACGCGCTCAAATCGAAGCCTTTGTAACTCACGTTGAAGTTGACGCCATAGCTGTATTTCGGAATCGTCACACCTTGGTAAGTACGGTCTTCGTCGTTGATTTGTCCATCGCCGTTCACATCGCGGAACTTGATGTCGCCCGGTTGCGCGTTGGCTTGGAAAGCGTGGCCGTCGATTTCTGCCTGGCTTTGGAAAATGCCTTCGGTTTCGTAGGCGAAAAGTTCACCTATCGATCCGCCGACTCTTGTTTTCGAATTGGTTCCGAAAACCGGTAAATCATCGTTCCCGATTTTGAGCACTTCATTTTTGATGGTTCCGAAGTTGGCCGAAATCCCGTATTTGAATTCGCGGTCGTTGTTTTGATAGCCCAAAACAAATTCAAAACCTTTGTTCTGCATAGTCGCCGCGTTTGTAGTTATTGTCGCCGGGAAAGATCCTGTCGAGAATGGGAGTGGAACTGTTGCAAGGATGTCTTCGGACTTCTTTATATAATACTCGACCGAAAAATTCAACTTGTCTCTCAGGAAAGTCGTTTCAAGAGCGATATTCTTCGTGCGCGTCGTTTCCCATGAGATGTTTGGATCAAGACGGGAAACGTTCGTAGTTCCGGGAGCAAGTGTATTTCCAAAAGTGTATCCGGCAAATGCGTTTACGGTTTGCGAGAAAAAGTACACGGGAACCGCGTTGTTTCCTGCTTCGCCATAACCTGCGCGAAGTTTGGCGCTACTCCACCACTGCGGAAGCTCGAAAGCCTTATCGATTTTCCAAGCGCCGCTCACCGAATAGAAGTCGGCTTTGTTGATCGCTTTCGGAAAAAGAGAACTTTGGTCTTGACGCCACGTTCCGGCCAAAATGTAAGTATCGTCGAAAGTGTAGATCAAACGTGAAAACACAGAACGGCGGTTTTCGGCAGATTCATATTCTCCGGCAGAAATCGCATCGGCATATTCAATATGTGCAATTTCGTCATTGCCGTATCCGACGCCTCTTGACCAGTGGCGATATCCGTTGTTTTTCTCTGTCGTGTAACCCAACAACGCTTCTACTCTGTGTTTTCCGAAAGTCGTGTCGTACGTCAGCAAGTTGTCGAGAAGCGTGCGCTGGTTGCGTCCGTTGTCTACGTCGAGAGAAGATTCGGCGTTTGTGGTGATGTAATACCAACCCAAATCACTCGGCGGAATGAAAAGTCGGTTGCCGTAGTGCAATTGGTCGGCACTGACATTGAGTCTGTATTTCAAGCCTTTCAAAAGTTCGATTTCTCCCCAAACATTTCCTACGAAGCGATTGCGGTAGCCGTTGTTCTTGACAAGATTGTTCCATCCGATGACGTTCAGCGTAATTGCGCGTTGTGTGAGGTTGTCGGCGCCACCGTATCCGCCAAGGCGATTCGGATCGTAAACCGGCATCGTAGGAATAGCCTGAAGCAACAACAGAATGTTCGATTGTCCCGGCAAATATTCGCTGAAACGATCTCTGTCGGCATCGGTATAAGCGAATTTTCCTCCGAACTTGAATCGCGTTCCGACTTTTCCGCCGATGTTGAAGCTAAGCGTTTTACGGTCGTATTCCTGAGGCGTGTCGACATAACTCGTGTTTGTGAAATTGTCGAGGTTCATGCTGAAGTTGATGTTTTCACTTCCGCCCGAAACCGTAAGCGACTGATTCTGCAAAGTTCCTGTGCGGAACGCCGCGTCTTGCCAGTCAGTATCGACATTGCTGATGTAGGCCGGATTCGTCGGATCGTTCCCCGGAAGCGGAGCCGTGTTGATAGGATCGGCTGTCCAGGCTGCGTTTGCGATCGTTTGATATTGTGTGCGATTCGTCAACGGTATTTTCTTGGCCACGTTCTGGAATCCGGCAACAGATTTGAAGTTGACCGACATTTTTCCGGCTTTCCCTTTTCTGGTCGTGATCACAATGACACCGCCCGCGCCGCGAACACCGTAAATCGCCGTGGAAGACGCATCTTTCAGCACCGAAATCGACTCGATATCGCCCGGAGCGAAATCATATGGATCGTTGACAATCACGCCGTCGATCACAAATGTCGGATTGTTGTTCGTAAACGAAGACGCTCCGCGGATCTTGATATTGACAAAACCGCCCGGTTCACCCGAAGATTGCACTGTAACGCCCGCAACCTGACCTTGAAGCATCTTGGCCACGTCGTGCGTAACGGTTTTCTTGGCTTCCTCGACATTGACAGATGCGACAGCTCCGGTCAAATCTGATTTCTTTTGACTTCCGTATCCGATTACGACGACCTCATTCAACGTATTCTGATCTGGATCAAGACTGATATTCAAAGTGGTTTGGTTGGAAAGCTTCACTTCTTGCGCAGCGAATCCGATGTAAGAGAAAACGAGAACATCTCCTGATTTCGCGGCAATCGAATAATTACCGTCGATGTCAGATGAGATTCCCGTCGCGCTGCCTTTTACGTTTACGTTGGCCATTGGCAACGGCATGCCGCTGTCTGAAGCCAAAATCTTACCCGCTACCGTGAGGCTTTGGGCGTTCATTCCGCAAACCGAAAGCAGCAATGCGACCACGGCGATCCTCGAACTGGCGAGGTTATCCGAAACGCATTTAAGCAATCTGGTTAATGTCATCATAATTGGTTAGGTTTTGTTTGATTAAATAAATGTGTTTTTTACACTTCCAAATTTAGTTAAAGTTTTAAGAAAAGCAAGAAAATATTTTTTATAAGTGAAATTTTAACACTAATAAATTGAGAAGGCTTCAATACTACATCGTTTCCTGTTGCCATATTCGCATTTTGCCGAATAAGTGTACAACCTTGTTTTATTCGGGCTTTGTGGCTATCTTGCGCAAGATTTCAGACGAAAAAACACATGGAAAACTATCAGGATCAAGACAAGCAACTGCTCGCCGTCGACTGCATCATTTTTGGATTCGATAAGAAAAATCTGAAAATTTTGCTCATCAAACGCGACTTCGAACCCGAGCGCGGACGTTGGTCATTGATGGGCGGATTTCTCCGAAATGATGAAACCCTGGACGAAGCCGCAAACCGTGTCCTGACAGATTTGACAGGACTTCACGATGTTTATCTGGAACAACTTCGCGCCTATTCGGCAGTAGATCGCGATCCGGTGGAACGCACGATTTCGGTGTCTTATTACGCCTTGATCAACGCTTCTGAATCTGACAGCGAACTCAACAAGGATTTCTCGGCAAAATGGTTCAACATGCACGAAGCCCCGAACCTGATTTTTGACCACAACACGATGGTTACGAATGCGATGGCTCGTTTGAGGAGACGTGCTTTGACCAAGCCGATCGGGTTTGAACTGCTTCCGAAGAAATTCACGATGAAGCAACTCCAAAGTTTATACGAAGCTATTTTGGACGAAAAACTGGACAAACGCAATTTCATCAACAAGATCAACTCGCTCGATATTCTCGAAAAAACCGAGGAAAAAGACATGAAATCGTCTCGAAAAGGTTCTTTCCTTTATATGTTCGACGAGGAAAAATATGCCAAGAAGGTCAAGGAAGGTTTCATGTTCAAGCTTTAGTCCTCCAGTTTTGGTTGGTTCTTAATTCCCACATCAGGCGGTGGAATTTTTGGAGCGCGAAAGTTCCTTTGTGGCCGTAATCACTTATGGATATCGTTTTGCCGTTGTCGTAAGTGATTTTCACGTTTGCCGTTTGATCGCACGTCCAAGGCACATGATAGGCAGGCTTGAGACTTTCAAAATCCACGTAATCGAGCAAGCTTTTCAGCTCGTTCCAACTTTTGTCAGAAATAGTCCCTTCGAATTTTCCCTCACTCTGCTCGCCGCGTTGCCAAGGCTTGGAATAGTTTTCGTATTTCGCATCGAATTTTTCCGATTGATTTTCAAGTATCTCCATATCGAAAAGAATGTTCGAATATTCGATTTTTTCAATCTTATGTGATTTTGGATTCGGATTGTACTCGACGAAATCACCATCCAAAAAAGTAAGTAATGCCTTGTGTTGTTCTTGTTTCACGAACCCTGATACAGTTTGTACCCGCGGAAAATAAATCGCAAGCAGCGGCCTGGAGCCGAGGTATTCTATTTTCGGGACAACTCCATAAAAATCATCGCCAAAAGTATTAAGCTTGGTTTCGTTCCCGAAATTCATGATCGCGATCACATTGAACGGCCTTGAGAGCACAACGTCAAAACTTTTGATATTCTGCGGAGTATATGTGTTATTATCACCAATCGCAAGCAAATCAGTATAACCATTGTTGTCAAAATCCACTTTTTGGTACGTGAAATCCACTTTTAGCCTGTTCGCGAAATTCACGAGAACCGAGTCGCATCCGTTACAATCCAGCTCCTGAATCTTTTTGAGCGTGAATTTTCGGTACAGACTATCCGAATCGCCAATGTACTTTTCAAGTTCGGCGTTGGTTTTTAGCGAATCGATTTTGGTCGGAATGATCTTCGCGGGCGTGAACGATTTTTCGTCCTGACAAGAAATCAGTGAAAGAATCAACAGCGGTAGGACGAGTACTTTGTTCAACATCGGCATTTGGTTTATTTAGCTGTAACGCGAAACTTTAACAATTCTTACAGATTTTCTGTAACCGAGCGTCGCGATTTTTTTGTAGGTATGCACCGGCCCTTCCCCATAGTGGCAAAGTTCGGATTCCCGAAAATAGGTTCGTTACAGAAAATCTGTAGTTTTTGTTAAATGTAGGTTTGCGTCAGACGTCACCATTCTGTTTGGCCAACTTGGCTTTGAGCATTCGCGCGGCTTGGGTGTAACCACCATCCGATCCGTCCACGAAATGAATGTGGCCGTCGTCGAGATCGCGCACGTAGCAAGACATTATAGAAGCATTGCTGATATGGATTCCGTATAAAATTTCCTTGTCAGATTCAAGTTCGTCGAGGAAATCCTGTAATTTTTCGCGCTGGATTTTCTGGCCCGAAATCACCGTATTGATCTTTCCGTCAAGAACCAACGTGTCGCTCATTTCGACGAGTCGCTCGAGGTATTTCTGGCCTTTGAAAGTTCTTAGGTAAACATACGAGTACAACGAGATCAGCTTTTGGCGCAACAATTCGAGCAATTTGATCTTTCCGATCTGTACTCGCATTTCGTTTCCGAGACGTCCGAAAGTCGTTTTCTGGCGCAGTTTGTTGACCGAAATGGGCTGGCGTTTCTTGAGCGATCCGTAAAGCGTTTCGACCTTGTCCAAAACCGACGAGAAAACCTGCGGCTGCCGCGAATTGTCAGAAGCCAAAACCAACAAAGTCACGATTTCTTCCTTGTCTTCGGGCGGCGAAATCCTGTCCCAACGGCATTGCATTCCGCTTAGGTCGAGATTGTCGGCCGCGCCCGTGAAATCTTCTGTCGGATAGTCTTTTCCTTTGATGATCTTTTCGGCGAAAATCAGTCCGTCGCCGAGAATTATCGGAATCGAAAAAACCGCCGAGTTGTAATGCTTGGCGATCTTGAGTTGGCTTCCGTGAGCGAAAACCTCCGAAACCTGAACTTTCCCGACGCGCAGATTCAGGCCGAAATTCTCGAAAGTGTTCTTGCGGAATTGGTACAAAGCCAACAAAGCGTCATCAAGCAAATTGGGCGGAATGAGAAACGTCGCGCCGTCGCCACCGAAAAAAAACGGCAACAAGATCTTGTGTTTGAAAGCGATGTTCAAAACCGCGACGATACTGCCCGTGGCGAGTAAATTCACGGTCTCGTGACGTCCTCCAAAAACCGCTTCGGTCGAATTCTGAATGTCGGTTATCACGATCGTCCAATCTTGGGGCACGTTTGAAAACTTATCCGGACTGGCCAACAATTTGGCCAACGCCATTTCGTGGGCTTTGAGCTGCGAGTAAAAATGGTCGCTTGCGTTTTGCATGAAACCAAGTTAGTAAGAAACTCCCAAATCTATCGATCCGGAAAGTATTTTAAGAGAACCGAGATCGCGATTTCGGCCAAAACAAAAAGAAACAACAGTCTTTTCATTGTGCGTGTTTTTGATTGATACTGATTACTGATTGATTAATTGATGATGATTGGAACAAATGTAACTAAAACTTTAGTTCACCAACTATTTTTTTAGTTGAATTTAAGTTTTTGTTGTGACCGAACTGTACAACGACCAATTCGAATTGCGTAAGACATTGCCCACAACATTGGCGAACTTTGTAAAACACAACTAAATTCAACTATTATGGAACGCACAGCGATCGACACAGAAAAAGCAACTAAAGCACTGAATAACCTTATCGAAATCAACAACGACCGTATTGAAGGTTATGAAACCGCGGCCAAAGAAACCGATTCGGTAGAATTGAAAGGCCTGTTTTCAGCTTGGAGAGACACAAGTGAGAACATCGTTTCTGAATTGAGAAGCGAAGTCGTGGCACTAGGCGGAACTCCTGAAGAAGGAACGCGAGTCACCGGAAAATTCTTCCGTGCCTGGATGGACGTCAAAGCCGCATTGACCGGAAACGACCGCCATCAAATTTTGTCCTCTTGCGAATTCGGGGAAGACAAAGCCCAGGAAACGTACGAAGACGTTCTGGAAACGTATGCAAACGACTTGACATCGCAGCAAATCTCGATGATCCAGGACCAAAAGGCGAAATTGAGAGTCGATCACGACAAAGTGAAAGCGTTAAGAGACGCCGAAGCCTAAATTTGGTAAGAACCCAAAAACAAAAAGCCGTCTGCGAATAACAGGCGGCTTTTTCTATTTGATAAACTTCGGATATTATCGCGCTTCATTTCTGCTCAAACCAAGAAGAAACGGGCTTCCTGTAAGTTTCACCAATCGGGATAAACTCGTGATTCTGCATTTGGATTCGGTTTCCGTCGAGCATTTTCACTTTGTCCGTCGGGATGATGAACGATCGATGCACGCGCATGAATTTGTCGCTCGGCAACTTTTCGAGAATGTCTTTCATATTCTCGAGCGCCATGATTTTCTCGTCTTTGGTGTGAATTCGGATGTAATCTTTGAGGCCTTCGATGTACAGAATATCCGCGAAAGCGATCTTGTAATGCTTCCGATCGGCCTTGACCATCAAATGATCGACCGCGTTCGAGGCGCGAAAAGTTTCCTGCCAGCGCGCGAATTTTTCCACGGCCTGAAAGAATCGGTTGAACGAGATCGGTTTGACCAGATAATCAACCACATGGTATTGAAAAGCCTCGACCGCATATTCCATATAAGCCGACGTGATCACGAAATTGTGCTTGTTGTCAAACAGTTTCATGAGTTCCAAACCCGTTATCTCAGGCATTTGAATGTCGACGAAAATCAGGTCGACCTCGTTCGATTTTATGACTTCGATCGCTTTGAAAACGTCGCTTCCGGCAAATAAAATATTGAGCGACGGCACTTTGCCAGCGTGAGCTTCTAGCAATTGAACGGCGAGCGGTTCGTCATCGATGATCAGGCAATTTATCTTTTTCATGAGAAGTCGATTTGGAGTTCGGCTTTGAATCTCGAGTTGGATTCCGATGTTTCGAGTTTGTGTTTTTTCGGATACAAAATGGCCAGACGGTTATTGAGATTGTCGAGACCAATACCACCGATTTTGTCTTTTTTGTGTTTTCCGATCGTATTTTCGACGAGAATTCCCAATCGTTTTTCATCGGATGAAATTTTGATAAAGACCGGATCGCCGTTCGAAAAAGTGCCATGTTTCATCGCATTCTCGATAAATGGCGAAAGCAGATACGGCGGAATTTGCTGGTTTTCGTCCTCGATATCAATTTCCCATTTCACGAAATCTTTTTCGTAATGGCGCAATTCCTCAAGTTCGATGTACGACCTTATGTATTCGAGTTCTTCCGAAAGCCGTATCTGGTTTTTTTGCGCTTCGTAAGTCGTAAACCGCATAATGTGACTCAGTTTTTCGATCGCAGGCAAAGATTTGTCCGAATTCGCGTTCACCATCGCATAAATGTTGTTCAACGTATTGAAGATGAAATGCGGATTGATCTGTGCTTTGAGGAACTTGATTTCGGTGTTTTTCTGTTCGCGGATCACGAAGTTGTTGTAATCCAAAGTGCGTATCAAGAACAAAACCGACCAAAGAATTGCGCTCAATAAAATCGGTTTGCTGCTGAAGAAAATATTGTCGTAGAAATAGAAAACGATTCCGGTTCCGGGCGCGTAGTTCGTCGTTCCGAAAAAGTACAAAGCGGCGACTTCTTCGACAAGATATCTTAAGGCGATAAAAAAAACCAACACGGTCAAATAGCCGAAAAGCACTTTTTTCCATCGGAAAGGATTGAACACTTTTGGCATGATCACGATGTAATTCAGATAAAAAGTCGCCAGGAAAATCGAGATCAAAGTGATCGAAAACAGCGAAGTCTCGAATGTAAAAACAAGTCCTTCCTTGCTTATCATCACAAAACTGTAATAGCCGAAAATGAGCCAAAAACCAATGTGGACGGCGATTTCCTTGGGCAAACTGATCGGGTTTCTATACATCGTGATTTCGTTTCTGTAAAAGTAGCCAATCCTTTCGTGCGGTGTTCGCGGGTTCGTCGACCGCGCAAACGGGTTCGTCGATAAACTTTCGTCGGTACAAACCAAAATGCAAACTTTGCTTCAACAAAAAACAACTATCATGAAAGCAATTATCGCCCTTGCCCTTTTCGTCGCTTCTCAAGCGCAAGCCCAATTCGAGAAAATCCAGATTCCGACGAAATTCGACCAAACCGTAAAAGTACTCAACGTAGGAACTTTCCACATGGGATTTTCATCAGATGCAAACGTCACCGAATTCGACGAACACAACAAAGAAAACGTCAAACAAGTGCACGAGATCGCCAAGATGATCGCGGCTTTCAAACCGACCGTGATTATCGTGGAATCGCCCGTGGCCAACGATGTCTCGCTTCAAAAACAGTATCAGGATTACCTGGCGAATCCGAAGATGAAAATCGACAATCCATCAGAAATCGAGCTGTTGGCCTTTGAGGTCGGACGCCTTTCCAAAACCGCGAAAGTCTACGGAATCGACTACAAGGAAGGCTACAATTACATGATCGGGAATTCGGTCAAAAGCAATGATATGGCGACTTACGAGAGATATATGTCGGTCATGGAAGCCTTCGAAAAGAAACATCCTGAGGAAAAAATGAGCGTTCTCGAGAAACTGAAAATCACCAACAGCGCAAATTATCTCGACTTTTTGATCAACATCAACGCCGATATGTTGTTGCACATCGCCTCGCCGGGAAAATCAGAAGGCGCAGACGAAGCAGCGAAATTCTACCACAGAAATCTCGTGATGTATTCCAACCTAAACCAAATCGAACTCACACCGAACGACCGCGTTTTTATCTTGATGGGCGCGACGCACACCGCGTTTTTCAAGGAATTGATGGAACGCAGCCCGAAATACGAATTGGTCGAAACCGCGAAATATCTCAAATAATCAGCAATCAAATCTCCAACAGAAAAACGTTTCCGCATCAATTTGACGTGGAAACGTTTTGTTTTTTGGACTGTTGGATTGTCGTTCGATCACGCTTCCAGAACAGCGATCATTTTCTCTGCGACGCCTTTCGCCGATGCCGGATTTTGGCCCGTGACCAAACGCCCGTCAGTGATGGAATTCGCTGACCAAGGTTCGGCCGCGTGGAAAATCGCGCCTTGTTCCTCAAGCGCTGTCTGTAACTCGAAAGGCACGTCGGCTTTGGCATAATTGTCTTCTTCCTCATTCGTGAACGATGCGATATTCTTGCCATTTACGAGATACGAACCGTTGCTCAACCTGACGTTCAAAAGGGAAACCGGGCCGTGACAAACCGCTCCAACCACGGCATTTCGCTCATAAGTTTCTCTGATGATTTGTTTCAGATGAGGATTTTCGGGCATATCGACCATTGGAGCCAATCCGCCGGGAATGAAAATGGCGTCGTATTGGAAAACGTTTACTTCGGACAGTTTTGTCGCTTTCTGCATATCGGCCCAACCTTTTCCCACTAGAAACGAAAGATTGTCCGGATCGTTGGCCAAATTCAATGCGTCGAGATACGGTGTTTCTCCGGTCAGACTCGCAAAATCGATTTGGTACTTGGCACGGTCAAATTCGGCATACGGATGCGCTACTTCTGGCAAAAAAGTGCCGGTTCTTCTATTGTTTGGGCCAATCGCGTTGGCGTTCGATACGATGATCAGGATTTTTTTGGACATGATTTCCAGGTTTTGATTTGATAAAAAAGTGTTGTTTCAGAATAGTTTTTTGACGGGAATGACTTCGCGAATTTCGAGCAGCGGAAGAATTTTTCCGGCCACGATTTCAAGGTAATGTTGCGAGTTTTTGTGAGCTTCGAGCGCGGTTTTGTCGGCGTAGCGTTCGTGCAGGAAAATCACTGTCGAATCGTCTTCGGACTGAAAACTTTCATATAGCAGATTTCCGGGTTCGAGTTTGCTTTTTTGGGCCGCGACTTCCAAAAGTTCGAGCACTTTCTGGGTTTCGTCCGGCTTGGTTTTCCATTTTACTAATACTTCGGTTTCCATAATCTTTGACTTTATTTCTTGTTGAAATCTTTGTCAAAGTTGCGATGTTCGGTTTTGGAAAAAATTGATGTATGGTAAGAAAAACGAACTCCAAATTATTGATTACGTTGGAGAGCCGAATGTCAAGCGACGAAAAGTAAATTAATATTGAATTTGGACTACAATTCCTAATACGGCGAAGTAAAGTCAAAAACACCACAGAATCGAATCACGCCCGCGCCAGCTCATGCCGAATCCGGCTCAAACTTTCAGTAGTGATTCCCAAATAAGAAGCCAGGTGGTAATTCTTGATGTGCTTTTCGATATCGGGATACGTTTTTAGGAAAGTCTGGTATTTTTCCTTGGCCGACATCGCCAGATCAGACAGAATTCGCTTTTGGAAACTTCCAAAAAAACGCTCCATTTTTATCCTGAAAAACGTCTCGATCGCCGGAATTTCGCGGTAAAGTTCTTCCATACTTTGATGCGACAATTTGAGCAAAGTTGCATCTTGCAGGCATTCGATGTTAAGAATCGAAATCCCCGAAGTAAAAAACGCCGTGTAATCGCTGATGAACCAATCGCTCACAGCAAATTGCAACGTAAAATCCCTGCCCGCGTCCGTTATGAAAAACGTGCGCATGCAACCGTCGACCACATAATATTGAAACGGCACCGATTGTCCGGCCGAGAGTAGCAAATCGCCTTTCCTGACGCGAATTTCCTCGAGTTTCGATTCGACGAGCACGAGTTCCGAAGCAGTGAAATCCAAATCCCTGAAAACCTTTCTGGCGTTGCTGTCGTTCATTTTGTGATGCGTTTCCCGAGCCTAAATGTAGCGTTTGGAAACGACATCACAAATTTGCGTGCGAGCCAAAATCAGCGAAAGCCAAATCGCATCAATTCTTGACGATCTTGAAACTTTCAGTTCCTTTCTCTTTCGATTTGAGATTCAGGATGTAAACGCCATTGCTGAGATTTTCTACCGAAACCGAATTTTGTCCGTTGAAGTTTCCTTTGGCTAAAACCTGTCCAAGAACGCTCACGATTTCATACGATTCCAATGTGCCATCAAATTCAATATTGACGACTGACGATGTCGGATTCGGGTAAATTCTTGTTTTCTCCGACTCAAAATCAATAGCGCCAAGCGTTCCACACGGACTCGCCGCGAGTTTTGCCATAAAGAAATCGGTGTAATCGGTTACGTTCTGCACTTTTTGGATTGTCGGAACATTGTCGTTCGCAAGCGTGAACATATCGGTGTAAAAATATCCGCCTACGACATAATTGCCGTCTTTGTCTGCCGCGACAGCAGTCAATCCGTCGTCGTAGCCCGGCAAACTCATGATGTCGTGCAAACCGATTGCCGTTCCCGTGTTTTTGTTCAGCCGCAACAAAATAGGATCTGACCTGAAATTCGGCGGTCGGTTTATCGGAAAATTGTCCCAAATCTCGCTGTCGGCCTGGCCTGCAATCGCGATTTCGTCACCGTTTATGGCCATGTCGTGAAATTGGTGTGACGCGGTGTAAAACTCGACGTTGTAAGCCGTTGGCACTTTCGTCCACAAAATTTCTCCCGCCGGATTCATTTTTAGCACGTAATTTATGTTTCCTTCGAGGTTTGTCGGAAATTGGTAAGTGCCCAACGTCACAACATTCGGATTCACGCGAAAATACTTTCCGCACAAGTACAAATTCGACTCGGAATCAATCTGCAAATCGTAAATCCTGTTGTCTTCAAGTGTCGCAGAAGAACCCATTTCCTTTCGCCAGATTTCCTGTCCGGTATTCGAAAAAGCCAACATGAAAGCCTGTTTTTCAAGCTTTATTCCGTTTACCCATAAGTCGTTTATCATGAAAATATCGCCATTCGTCCCGAATCCGGCCACATAATAGCGCTGCAAATTCTCGTCGTATCGGAAATCGGTGTGATTTGGAAGCAGATAGCCTTTCATGTTTATATCGATCGCGCTCAAAATTGTCCCGTTGGCGTTCAGGCGAAGGATAAAATACTTGGGATCTACGTTGAATTCATCCGAAACCACCGCCAATCCGTTCGCGTGAATGCCTGTCCTGAAACCCACAAGCGAACTCAAAGTGCCGTCTTGGTGAACCACAATTTGCGACATTCCGCAAGCGCGCAACGACTGGTTTACGTCGCCTTGCGGCATTACGCGCCACGCGAGCGAGCCGTTAGATGTGTTGTATTTCAAGATTGCGCCCGTTTTCCAGCCTTCTTGCGGTTGGCCAAAATCGGCTACGGTCGTGGGCATGAAATTCGTCGGACTAAAATGTGGAGGCGCGTATTCGGCTCCGAATCCGGAAAAATTCAACACGCTGGCGTTCAGGTACAAACCGCCGTTATTGTCGACCGAAATCTTGTAACTATCGTCATCGCTGCCACCGCCGATGGTTTGTGTCCAACGCAAAGCGCCCGAACAGTCCGTAGAAATCAAAACAACATCAGTAGGCGAAAGCGTGCCTTGGCTCCAATTGTAAGTCGTAAGCGGACTGCCTTCGTATTCCGCCGATTGCTTGGTGACGAATGCCACAAAGTAATAATTGTTTTCGGAATCGACCGCGATGTCGAGAATCTGTTCGCTGCTAAAGCCGTAAGCGATGTCCGATTCGGTCGAAGTCTGCGCGAGCGCACCACCTTTTTTGGCCCATTGCCATTGATAAGTCTGGGCCGATGAGGCAAAAGCGACGAGCAAAAATGGGACGAGTAAAGTTTTCTTCATGCTTGATTGGTCTTTGATCGATTGTGAATCCGAAAATAATAATTTCTGTAAGAAATTTACCAATGATTTAGTTTTTGTGGACTTTGGCCGAGAATCTGTTTGACAACTCACAAATCCTATCGCGAAATCAAAAATCCCAATGCGAAACCAATTTGCCGTTTCGTCGTTCTGCCTTAACTTTACGGAAGTCCGAAAAAAATCGAATTCGGAAGCAAACAAACACTTTTTACCATGAACCGACCTTATATAATTTGCCACATGATGTCGTCGATAAACGGCAAAATCCTCACTGAAAATTGGGGCAACGTGCTCGAAAGCGGCGAACTCGGAAACCTGTACGAAGACTTCCACGAAAAACTTGACGCCCAAGCCTGGATGTGCGGACGAAATACGCTCGAAATCGACTTTACCCACGGTGCGAAACCAGAATTAGTGAAATCGTCCGAAGCCATAACCCGCACGATTTATAAGGCGAATTCGGATGCCGAAAGTTTCGCGATCGCGATCGACACTCACGGAAAATTGGGCTGGCAAGACGACAACATCGACGGCGACCACGTGATTTCGATGCTGTCGGAAAAAGTGTCCGACGAGTACTTGCATTTCCTCAAGCGAAAAGGCATTTCGTACATCGTTTCGGGGAAATCAGAAGTCGATCTCAAAGCGGCTTTCGGGATTTTGTATACCGAATTCGGAATCGGAAAAATCCTGCTCGAAGGCGGCGGACACGTGAACGGATCGATTTACGAAGCCGGACTTCTGGACGAATTGAGCCTGATCGTTTTGCCGATAATCGACACGACTCCAAATACGCCGACGGTTTTCGAATACACGTCCGATTCCGGAAAAAACGAGGTCGAATTGCTCGAACTCAAAGAAGTGAAACAACTCGCGAAAGGCGCGTTATGGTTGAATTACAGAACGAAATAATGGCGTTGTACAAGGCGATTTTCAAACTTTCGGGCGGCTCTCAAATCAAGGCGGTTTCGGGTCATGTGCCCGAAGCTTTCTTCGATTCGGTCAAAAAATTGAATGCGGACAATTTGATTTTGGTGCAACAAGGCCGGTTTGTTTTGAGCAACGAAGTCCACGAATTGCTGGACGAACCAAATGCCTACAACGTTTATGCATCGGTGATTCTGGACTTTCCCGAAGGCGAAGAAAAATCGGATGCGTTCAAATGGAAAGCGCTCGAAAAAGTCAAGCAGTCGAACTATGCGCGTCCTTTGGCGAGTAATATCAACTATGAGATTTTCATCCTGGAATACGTCGATCCGAGTTTTGACGACGATTGATTTGCGGCAGATTCAGTCAACCGTATCGGGCAAATTGTCGACTTTCCAAGGTTTTTGGCGTCCATCGAAATTCTTGGCCTCGATGTAGATTTTCTTGACGACGGGAAATTCGGTCTTGATTCTTTCCTCGAGGGAAGAAATCGTCTCGAAAAGTTCGTCGACTGTCATTTCGCCACGGAATTCGACGTCCAACGCAAGCAAAACCTCGTTCGGCGCCAAGTGCATCGTGAGCGGAAAATACAAAGTCGCGACCGACGGTTCGTTGTTCACAAGCTCGTAAATTCCGGTCACGATCGCTGAATCGGCACTTTCTCCAACGAGCAAACCTTTGCTTTCCTTGACCATCGTGATGGCGACGAAGACCAAAACCAGTCCGATCAAAATCGAAGCGATCGCATCGAACATCGGATTCCCAAAATAATGTCCGAGGAAAACACCCAAAAGCGCGATCAAAAGTCCGGCAATGGCGGCGCTTTCCTCGTAAATCACAGCAAACAGCGCCGGATCTTTGCTCATGCTGACTTCTTTCCAAAACCCGTGTTTGCCGCGGCTTCTGTTAAATTCGCGAACGGCGTAGAACAGCGAGCTTCCTTCAAAAATGATCGATGTCGACAAAACGATATAATTCCAGAACGGATCGCGAAGTTCCACCGGATGCTGAATGTGCGTGATGCCTTCGTAGATCGACATTCCGCCGCCGAGCGAGAATACCAAAATGGCCACGATTAGCGACCAAAAATACATTTCCTTTCCGTGCCCAAACGGATGGCCGCGATCTGGCGGACGTTGGCTGCGCTTCATACCAAGCAGCAAAAGCAGTGAATTTCCGCTGTCGACTGTGCTGTGGATTCCCTCTGAAATCATGGCCGAACTTCCCGTGACCGACGCAGCGACGAACTTCACGATCGCGATGGCGACATTGGCGGCGAACGCTCCGTAAATGGCGATTTTGGAATTTCCGGTCATGTTTGGGATTTTGATTTAAGGTACAAAATATCCGAACTAGCGAATGTCAAATTTTTGTGAATGCGCGAATTATTTGGCCTTCGGAGTGTTTTCGAGTTTGTAGACCAAAATGGAGTTTGCCGCGATTTCAGGTTTTCCGAACAGGATTCTGGCGTTTTTCGGAACATCGATTTTCATCGGATTCCCGAAATTGATTACGACTTTAATCACTTGCGAATCGAGTTCGCGCTCAAACAAAATCACCTCATCTTTGAGTTCCAAAGTCTTGTAACTTCCGTACTGCAGCGCTTTTTCTGAGTTTCGGATGCCAATCAATTTCCGATAAAAACCGAGGATGGAATTCGGATCTTTTTCGGCTTCGG
The DNA here is from genome assembly GCF_004295795.1 of Flavobacterium sp. Taxonomy (GTDB): domain Bacteria; phylum Bacteroidota; class Bacteroidia; order Flavobacteriales; family Flavobacteriaceae; genus Flavobacterium. Next base: position 60,689 of record NZ_SEBR01000015.1, read on the forward strand.
ACACATTGACTTTCGCAAAATCGGGAGCGATCTTGATCCAACTTTTCGATTTGGAAAATCCGGCGAATTCGGACGCGTTCCATTGCATCGGACTTCTCGATTTGTCGCGGTTGTGCTTGTTGCCGATTTTGAGCGCTTCCGCGGATGATTTCCCGCTTTCGATCGCCAACCTGTACTGCGTTTTGCCTTGGATATCGACGATTTCGTCAACACTTTCAGCGACGATATTCTTCATTCCGATTTCCTCGCCAAAATAGACGAACGGAACGCCTTTGGCCGTAAAAGTCAAGGCTGCTAGCGTTTTGGCACGTTCGATATTCCCATTTGCCAACCTATCGAGAAGTCTCGGCATGTCGTGGCTTCCGAAGAAAAGCGTTGGGAAATTCGACATGTTTTGTTCCATGCTTTTGAGTTCAGAGAAAATGCGTTCGGCCGAAAATTCCGGGATGCTTCCGAAGTTGAAATTGAACACGACATCGAGTAGTTCATTCGACTGATAGTATTTCAAGACCTCGATTTTGTCGCTTCCGATTTCCCCGACCAAGAACTTGTCCGGAAATTCGTTCACGGTTTTCCGGATGGTTCTCATAGCGGCTTTCACACCTTTTTGGTCGATGTCGAATTCGTGTTTCTGGTTGCCGTTTTGCATCGGATTGTCTTGCAGAATGCCGTCTGTGGTCAGGAAATTGATCACGTCCAAACGGAATCCGTCAACGCCGGCTTTGAGCCAGAAACGCAAAACATTCTGGATTTCGGCGACAACTTTCGGATTCGACCAATTCAAATCGGCCATTCTGACATCGAATTTGTGGTAGAAAAATTGGTTCGTCGCCTCATCTTTCTGCCAAGCCGATCCGCCAAAAAAAGATTCCCAATTGTTGGGTTTGTCTTGCCAGATGTAGTAATCGCGATACGGATTCTGCTTCGATTTCCGGCTTTCCCGGAACCATTTCGAGTCGGTCGAAGTGTGGTTCAAAACCATGTCCATGATGACTTTTATGCCGCGTTTGTGTGCTTCGGACAAAAACTTTTCGAAGTCGGCCTGCGTTCCGTAAGTTGGGTCGATTTGGTAATAATCGGCGACGTCATAACCGTTGTCGACTTTGGGCGATTTGAGAAACGGTGTAAGCCAAACGCCTTTGACACCAAGCGATTTCAGGTAATCGAGTTTGGATGTGATGCCGTTGAAATCACCAAGACCGTCTGCGTTCGAGTCGGCGTAACTTGGCATGTAGATTTGGTAGAAAACAGCTTCTTTCCACCATATTTTGGGTTTCCCCGAACGCGATTGCTGTGCGTTCAGGGAAGTAAAAATCAATAAAACTAACCCAAAATAATGTATGCTATTTCTTGGCATGGTAGTCAACCGGAATTCCGTTTATCGACATAATGTTGCCCGAGTGTGTCATTTTTCCTTTGGTCGGAACTTCTACGATCACGACCGAATTCGTAGCCGAAACTTTGATTTTGGTCGCGCCGGAAACGTTTTTCGAGACGAATTTCTGCGAGATCAAGTCGTATAGATCGACGTTTTTCCCAACGGAAACCGTCACCGTTTTTTCTTTGTCCGATGGATTGTACAACAGCGAGGTCGGAAAAGCCTTGTCGCGGAAAAAATCGGTGGCAAGCAAGTCGAGTTGCAGGATATTTTCGACATCGGTTTTTTTGATGATACTTCCGAAAATTCCCACGTGACCGCTTCCGTAAACCGAAAGTTGCGACTCCGGCGGATTCTGGTTTTCAACCCAAAGCGGTCCGTCGCCTTGAGCAACCGGTGCCTGAACGCTCGAATAGCGCGGCATGTTCGACGATTTGATGATGCCTTCATAAGCGATCACACCTTTGCCGGCCGCGGCTTTTTCGGGAATCGATTCGTGTTCGTCAGGCATGTGTTCCGGATAGAAGAATTTGGACGCGTTGGCCGCATTCAACATCCATTTCCCGATTCCATTGGCATAAGATTGGTCGTAGCGAACCATTGGAACCAATGGCCACGCGGCGTCGTAGGTGTTCATCAAGAATCCGTAACCGCCGCGATCGACCGTGCTTCCTACCGTTCCCGAAATGTCGAAACCGTTCCAATTTGCGACCAGAACGCCCCAACCTTCGCGGCATTTCGGCGTTCCGTCAAAACTCCAGTGCAACATTTTGTCGAGGTCGAAGTTTTGTTTTTCCTCGGCGTTGATTCTCGCGGCCAAGTAAGCGCCAAAAGGCATCAAAAGTTCATACGTAGGATTTTCCTTTTGGCTTTGAAGTGCGGTCAATGCCGACTTCGCGCCTATGAGATATTTCGCGTCCCCGAACTTTTTGTAAGCCATGTACAACAACCACGCGTGTCCGGCGGCCGCATCTGGCTGTGCACAAATGTTGTTCGTCATCGGCTTCATTTTTCCGTAGTCGAAGTACGAATAGGTGTAATTTCCGTTCAGGATTACGTCGGCTTCGTAGAATTTGTCGGCGATCTGTCGCGCCATTTTCTCGAATTCGGGTTCGTTCGGATACTTGTCGTAAATCGCGTAAAACAACAGATTCGGATACACATCGTACCACCAATCGCGTCCGTAACCGCCGCCAAGCAAGGCAACTTCGGGACAGGTGTTGTTCATCATGATGTTCCAGCCGGTTTCCTTGTTGAAATAATTTTTGAGCATTCCGACGTAATTTCTTCCGTCGGCATTCGTCTTGTCGATTCCCACCAAAGTTGCACCCAAAGTCGCGCCCATCGTGGCCAAAGCCTCGTGAAACATGCCTTTGTTGTGGTTCGGGCCTTGCCTCACGTCGCCCATCGCCGTGTAAATTCCCACAACGTCTTGGTCAAAATTCTTGTGCGATTTGTCAACCCAAACGATTGGCCAGAATTCGCCTTTGGAATTGAAATCGTAAACGGTCTTGTCGAAATCGAGCGCGAGTTTTCTGTAGTCGATGATTCCAAAAGGTTTTGGCGAATTCGTCATTTGGTCGACACGCGGAATGGCGTTCTGCTTGACCTGAGCCGAACATGCGACGAAAGTCAGAACAGCCGAAATGGATAGGAAATAAGATTTTATGTGGATGCGATTCATGTTATAAAAGTTCGATTGCTGTTTTTTCGAGCGCTTCGGGGTCGGTCTTTTTTTCGACGTCGGCTTCGGGTTCGATTGTGTTTCCTTGCGAAATGATTTTCTTGCTCACCCAAATCGAGGCGAGCTGCAAAAGTGCGATCAGGCCGATGGCGTAACGCAGCGCGATGTCTTCGGAAACCGCAAAATACAAAACCAGGAATGTTCCGGCTCCGAACAATCTGCCGAGGTAAAGTCCGGCTTCGTGGTTCAGAATGTAGGCGAACTCCGATCGTTTCTCGATCTTCGACACGATGTCGATCACGCGAAGTTGTATCGGATAATACGCCAAATCCATCAGTGGTTTCGCGATCAAGAGCAACAACAGGAACGTTACGACCCCGATTTCGTTGAACAAAATCCCGTTCAGGCACGCGCCAATCGCGAACAAGATCAGTCCGGCGGAAAAGGTTTTGATGCGGTCGGATGGTTTCGAGAAACGTCCGATAAAGTAAATGATGATCGCGGCCAGAATCGCACCGATCGACTGCGCTTTGCCGAGTTCGCCTTCCTCACCCAGAATCTTGAAGATCAACATGGCCGGCGCGGTGACCAGAAATCCTTGTCCCATGCCTTTCAACGACGCCAAAGTCAGCAATTTCTTCCAAAGCGGATGAAACTTGAAATAGACATATTTCTTTTCGGTCGGATTGTGGAATTTCCCGCGAAAGCAAACGATCGAAGCCAAAATCGTGATCACGAAAACGACGCCCGTGATGACTTCATAAGCCACATGGATTTGCGCTTCGCCTTTGTGCGACTGGATAAACCAACCAATCAAAGCCGGAACCATGATCGCGATGATCGTGTAAAAGAACGTTTCGAGTCCGTAGTAATAATTGCGGTTGTTGTCGTTCGTGATTGAGACCGCGAGATAGTCGCGATTCGACCAGTAAAGTCCGAAGGACAAGCCCATCGTGATTCCGGCCGCCCCAATCCCGACCAAAGTCAAATTGGTCAAACTCATCATGATAATCATCGAAACGCCGCTCAACATCATTCCGATGGCGTACAAAAATCTTATGTTGATGTGTTTCAGCAGCCATCCGTTGATCAAAAAAGTCAGCGGAATTCCCGTGTAGATGCAAAGTTGGTAAATCACGACTTTCGAAGTGTCGTTCGAGTTCCGCATGATGTATGCCGCCACGAAAATGTCGATTACCGGCTGAACCAACGCATAAACCACGTTCGTCCAAACGAGAATCTTGAAATTGTGGCTCTGGCTTTTGAAGTGGTCGATTTCTGTCGAGAATTTGCTGGCCATCAAGCGTAGATTAGGCGTGAGAGAATTTCGGTTATCGAGAACGTCGCGCCGCACACGAATTCGTCGGCAGCGCCATAATAGAGCTTGATTTCGTCACCGTTCACGACGTGTCCGTTGGTGAAGACGACGTGTCCGAAGAAACCTGTGAGTTCGTATTCGGCCATTGGAACCATGATAGGTTCGTCGGTTTGGGCGATGACTTTCGTCGGATCGTTCAAATCGAGCAAAAACGCGCCCAGGCAATATTGGTGGTTTTCGTTCGCGCCGTGATAGATCTCGAGCCAGCCTTTTTCGGTCTTGATTGGCGATGCGCCTGCTCCAACCCGCTTGCTGTCCCATTTTCCGGGACGCGTTTGGACGATGCATTCGTGATTTCCCCAGTGGATTCCGTCGGGCGAAGAGGCGATCCAGATGTAATTTCCGCCAAGGTCGACACTGCTCGGACGGTGCAAAGCATAAAATTTCCCGTTGATCTTTTCCTCGAAAATCGCGCAATCCTTGTTGTGAGCCGGAAAAATAAGCCCGTGTCTTTCGAAGGTTTTCCAGTCTTTTGTCGTGCGCAATCCAACGCCGACGCCTCTTGAAGAAACAGATGTGAACGTCAGGTAATATGTCCCGTCGATTTCGACGACGCGGCAATCCTCTATCCCGAATGTTTCTTGTTTCCCGATTCCGTTCAACCTCGGATAACCTTCGGGTTCGTGAAAATTCGTTCCGTCTTCGCTGCAAAGCAATCGCAAATGGGACAAAGTCGTGAGGTAGTCGCTGCCTTTGTAGTTGATTACGCGCGCATCGCTGTCGTCGAGTTCGGGATCGCCTTTCGGAATCTGGACGATCGACATTTCGCCGGTTTCGCTCAAGATGGGAAACGAAATGATGTCTTGTGTTTGTCTCGGACGCTCGGCTACGCGCACAATCAGCCAGATTTTACCGTCAAAGCGGAAAGTTCCGGGATTGAGCAGGCACGTAATTTCGAGTCCGTCTTTGCTTGGCGAGAGATCCGCCGGTGACAATAGCGGATTCCCGTCAAAGCGTTTTGCAATGTCTTTCATGTTTTTTTGAAGTAAAAAAGGATCGACCGAAGCCGATCCTCGTTTTATTAATAGCCCGGATTTGGAGTCAAAGTTCCGGCTGATGCATCGATTTCAGATTGCGGGATTGGGTAAAGATTGTGGAATTCCTGGAAGTTGATGCCTCTTGCGTTCAAAACTTCCTGTGCGATTCCCCAACGTTTCAAATCGAGAAGGCGTTGGTTCTCGAAACCAAGTTCTACGCGTCTTTCGTGAATTAGCCAATTCTTGATTTCGGTTGCGTTTGTCGAAGCCGGACGATCGGCCAAAGCGCCTGCCGGAACTGTAGATCCGTCTCCCGTTGGGCTTGTTCTGGCGCGCGTCCTGATTTGATTGATGATCGAAACCGCTCCGGCGTAATCGCCTGTTTCAAGCAAGGCTTCGGCTTTCCAAAGCAACACATCGGCAAAACGGATGTAGACTTTGTTGTTTGGCGCGTCATCGTTTCCTTTGTTGGTGCCGTCGAGCGTTCCCAACATCTTGTTGACGTTTTGCGCCGCCGGATTCACTGTATAAAACAAACGCGGATCGTTAGGTTCGAACTCGTCCAGGAAATTCTGTTCCGGAGCGAAAAATCCCCAGCCAAGTGGCGCGCAGATTCCGTTTCCTCTTGCAGGAACGACATTCGTTTGGTGGTCGAACACAAAAACGTCTTCGTTTTCGTTGAATTCGGTGTTCATGTTGAAAGCGTCGAAATAATTGGCGTTCAACGCATAACCCAAAGCACCTACCTGATCGACCAACGCCGGAACCGCGCCCCAATTTTGGGTGTACAATTCAGATTTGGCCAACAAAGCTAGCGCTGCGGCTTTCGATACCCGCCAAGGTTCGGTCGTGGACGAATATTTAGTGTTCGGAAGCAATGTCGCCGCTTCGTTCAAATCGGCTTTGATTTGATCCCAAACCAGATTTTTGTCGGCGCGAACTGCCACGGCATAAGCTTCTCCAATGCTCGTTACCGGTTGCAGGATCAAAGGCACGTCGCCAAAATTGGTCACCAACGCAAAATAGTAGTAAGAACGAAGAAACAGGACTTCGGCTGTCAACTGGGTTTTGCGTGCTGTCGTGATTCCTGTCAACGACTCGATTTGAGGATTAGTCAGGTGTTTCAAAACCGTGTTGCAGCGCTTGATTCCTTCATAGTTGTATTTCCAGAGTCCGTTCGGGCCGCCGTTGGTCGAGACGAAAGTGAAACTGTTGAGTTCGTCTATCCACGGTTGGTCGCCATCTACGTTCCATTTTTTCTGGGCGTCGTCACTGGCCACGTCCTGAAGCACGTAGTCGTTTTGGAAGACGAGTCCGCCGTTCCAGTTCCATTGTGCGAGAATGTTGAGGCGGCTTGACAAGAGGTCGTACGAAGATCTTGTCTGGTTTTCGATTCCGACCAATGTTGGCGCCAAATCGACTTGGTCTTGCGTGAGGTTTCCAATCGGATCCTGATCCAATTCGTCTTCACAAGCTGTCAGCGACAAGGCACCGACGAGCAAAAATATTGGTATGTACTTTTTCATGATTTTTTTTATTATAACTTGATTTTGGCACCGAAGATTACCGATGTCATTTGCGGATAAGTTCCCTGATCTTTCACCAATGTAGATTCCGGATCGAGTCCTGAATAGTTCGTCCAAGTCACCAAATTCTGACCTGAAACGTAGATTCTCAAATTGTCGACGGCCTTGAATACCTTATTGAAAGTGTATCCGATCTCAAGATTTTTGAGTCTCAGGTAAGACGCATCTTCAACCATGGCACTGGAGATTCTCTCGCTTCCGTTCGGATTGAAAGTCAATCGCGGCATGGTGTTGCTTGTGCCTTCTCCATCCCAGGCATTCAAAACCGCAGTCGTGGAATTGAACGGACGCGAATCGTAGTCGAGAATCTGCTTCAAATCGTTGTAACGGTCTACGCCGGATACGCCCTGGAACAAACAGGAAATATCGAATCCTTTGTAAGACATGTTCAAATTCACACCATAAGTCACTTCGGGAATTGGGTTTCCGATGTGCGTGCGGTCGTTTGCGTTGATGCGTCCGTCTCCGTTCACATCGCGGAACTTCATGTCACCGGGTTGCGTCGTTCCCGCATCGGCAAAAAGATGGGTGTCGATTTCGGATTGGTTCTGGTAAATTCCTACGAATTGGTAGCCGTAATAAGCGTTGATCGGTTGACCGACGACAGAACGTGTGTAATTGATCGGATCGTCAAGATTAGGTACATAAGTGTACAATTTCGTGACGTTGTTGCTCAAAGTTGCCACGTTGGCGTTGAATCCGTATTTGAAATCACGATCGTTGTTCTGGTAACCCAAAGCGAACTCAAAGCCTTTGTTTCTCACCGATGCCGTATTGAAGTAAGAAGGTTCCAGCTGTCCAACCGACGTGGCAGGAAGTGTTACGCTCAGCAAGATATCGTCAGTATCTTTGATGAAATAATCAGCACTGAAATACAATTTGTTGCTCAGGAACGTAAAGTCAAGCCCGACGTTGGTCTGCGTAGTCGTTTCCCATTGCAGATTTGGATTTCCGAGACGCGCGAGTTGCGGGCCGTTTGGCGTGTTCACATATCGGTTCTGGTAAGCGTAGTTAGGAATTTCCTGGTTTCCGTTCTTTCCATAACTGGCGCGGATTTTCAGGCTGTTCAACCAAGTTACGTCTTTCATGAAATCTTCGTTGGTCAAGATGTAATTTGCCGATACCGATGGAAAATAACCCCATTTCTTGTTCGGTCCAAATCGAGAAGACGCGTCAGCACGCACAGTGGCCGTGGCGAACAGTTTCTCTTTGAAACCGTAAGTTGCTGTCCCGAAGTAAGAGAACAACGTCCAAGCCGATCCCGAACCGCCTGCGTATGCCGGTGGCAAACCTGTAGTTCCGCCTCCGACCTGTCCGTAATCGAGATAAAGAAACGGGTCGAGCGTAATGTCGTAAGCCGAACGTGTTCCGCCCATTTGCTCGTATTTGTTGGTAATGTATTCGGTTCCTACGAGCGCATTGATGCTGTGATCGCCAAAAGTCTTGATATAATTGAAGGTGTTGCTCCAGTTGAAAGTCACGTCCTGGCCGCGATCTTCACTTAGATTGTTTGGCATGTTGTTTCGTCCCATTCCGATATACGGGCTGTCATCAGGCAATACCGCTTGTTGATCGCCATAATTCTGCGCAAATCGTTTGTTGTGGATGAATTTCGCGTCGACGCCAAGCAAAGTCTTGAACTTAAGCGATTTGTCTCCAAGGAAAGCATATTCGGCAAACACGTTTCCGAAAGTGTTGAACAACTCGCGTTTGTCGTTGGTGAAATGTACGATTGCAATCGGATTCGAGCTGTATTCCAGAAATTTGTTGAAATTGTCAGGCCCGATGTAAAACGGAAGATCGGTGTAAGGATCGTCGGCAGACCAGGTAGGATCAGACGGATCTTTGTAAACGCCAAGAACCGGCGGACGAATCATCGCATGGCGAATCACGCCCGGCGCATCGCCCGTAGACGAAAGTTTGTCCTGTTTGATGAAAGTCAGCTGCAAATTACTTCCGACAGTGAATCTTTCGCTTACGTGCCCGAGAACATTCGTGCGGAAGTTCGCTCTTTTGTACTTGTCATTATTCTCGACGACGACGCCGTCAACGCCAAAATAGCCTCCGGAAATGTAATACGAAAGTTTGTCAGATCCGCCGCTTGCCGAAACGTGGGCGCTGTTGCTGTAACCGGTCGTGAACAACTCGTCAAGCCAGTCCGTATCGGACAAATCTGAACGGCCGCGCAAAGACGTGTAAGGATTCGGAAGGGCCGGATCGTTGCCCGTCGTATTGTTGTAAGACGTTTCCATAACATCCAAATACTGTGAAGTGTTCAGCAACTTCGGAAGATTCGTCACAAAATGGACGCCCGTGAAAGCTTCTGCCTCGAACGTTCCTTTTCCGTCCTGACCTTTTTTGGTCGTGATGAGCACAACGCCATTGGCCGCACGTGATCCGTAAATCGAGGCCGACGCTGCATCTTTCAAGACCGTAAGATTCTTGATGTCGCCTCCGGGAATGAATCCGATGGAACGCGTCGGAACGCCGTCTACTACATAAAGCACGTCGTTGTTTCCAAGTGTGCCCTGGCCGCGAATCCGAATCTGGATCCCGTCGCCCGGCGCACCTGAACTTGCCGCCACGAAAACACCGGCCGCTTGCCCTTGCAAGGCTTGCGTCACGTCTGGAACGCGGGTTTTCGACATATCTTCGAGGTCGACCTGCACGATCGCACCCGAAATGGATTTCTTTTGCTGGCTCGAATAACCCGTCACGACAACTTCGTTGAGTTGTTGCGCGTCATCGGCCAAAACCACGTTTACTATAGGTTGTCCGTTTACCGCGACTTCCTTGGTTTGGTATCCGATATAACTGAAAACCAAAACCGCATTCGCAGGAACTTCCAAAAAGGTGTATTCGCCGTTTATGTCAGAAACCGCATTCGTATTCGTTCCTTTGATCATAACGGTTACCATAGGAAGCGGCCCGGCCTTATCCGAAACGGTTCCCTTTACGGTTTGCGCACTCATCGCTCCAGAGAAGGCAATGGCGCAGATCAAGAATAGTTGGCAGATAAAATTCCTCTTCATATCAAAATTCCTGATTCGTTGATAATTCGTACTTTTTTTCTCATGTTGCTAAATTTTGCAGAGTTAATTTGTCATTTTGGTTTGCTACAACGTTTTCGTCGATAGGTTAAAAGTAGGCCGAGGATGCAAAAACCGGTGTACACTATTTCGTCAAAAGTGTACACAAGCCGTTAAAAAATTGATAATCAGTTTTTTGAAAACGCGACAGTCTTCGATTTGTAGTGCAATTGATAGTTCTTCGGAGTCATTTTGTACACCTTATTGAACTCGCGGTAGAAGTAAGATCTGTTGTTGAAACCTGATTTGTAGCAAACTTCAGACACCGTCAACACGTTTTTCCGAAGCAATTCGGCGGCAAATTTGAGTCGCATGCTTCGAATGAGATCGGTTGGAGTAAGCCCGAAAAGGTCTTTTGTCTTGCGAAAAAGTTGGGAAGCCGAAATGCCGAGTTCGCGTTCGATGAAGCCGCTTTGGAGGTTTTCGCTGTCGATGTTTTTCCGGATGAGTTCGATCAGAGTTCGGATAAAGTCTTTTTCGCGCGAAGTCACCGGCGCATCCGACGGACTCGCATCCACAATCAAATCTTCGGTAAAATGTCTCAAAATCAAGCTCTTTTCCTCGAGCAGTTTGTGGATTCTCACGAGCAGATGTTCGGGATAAAAAGGCTTCGGAATGTACGAATTGGCGCCGCTTTCCAAGCCCTCGATGCGGTGCACGACCTGATCTTTGGCCGTAAGCATGATAAACGGAATGTGACAAGTGCGCAAATCGGTCTTGATCTTTCGGCAAAGTTCGACGCCGTCCATAATTGGCATCATCACATCGCTGATTATCAAATCTGGAATCGCCGAGCCCACGATTTCCAAGGCTTCGGCTCCGTTGTAAGCCGTCGTGATATTGTATTTCGACGAGAGTAGATCGTGCAAGAACGCATGGATTTCCTTTTCGTCTTCCACGATCAAAATCGTCTGTTTGTCGTTCTCGAGCTGTTCGAGTGCCGAAATCTTCTCGGGCAATTTCTCGTCTGGCGCGTCCGAAATCTCTTCCAGGATGTTTTTCAGATGGTGCGAGATCTGAACCGGCGAACTCTCAAGATCGATCTCTTTTTCGGTGAACGCACTTTGGTCGCAAGGCAACAAAATCGTGAAAACCGTCTGTTCGTTGGCTACGCTCGAGACCAAAATCTCACCTCTCAAAACCGTGACAAGCTTCTTGATGTAAGCCAACCCGATTCCGGTTCGGAACATTTCGTTGTCCGAAGAAATATCCGACAGGAAAAAGCGATCGAAAAGCGAGTCCATTTTTTCCTTCGGAATGCCTTTCCCGGTATTTGTCACCGTCAAGCGGATGCGTTTTCGATTTTCATCCTCGAACTCGGCCTTGACCGAAATTTTCCCGTCGATTGGCGTGTATTTGAACGCATTCGACATTAAATTGAACACGATTTTCTCGGTTTTGTCCTTGTCGAACCAACCCGAAAGCGACTGCGGAATTTCGAGGTTGTAATCGATTTTCTTATCGAAAGCCCAATCGTCGAAAAGCTCGGCGATCTGTTCGATCAGATTCACGAAATCGAACTTTTTGACCGTGACTTCGAGGTATTCGTATTCGGCTTTTCGGAATTCCAGCAATTGCTGCGTCAGGAACAACAATCGCGACGAGTTCCGCTGGATCATGTTCACGAATTTTTGGCTGCGATCGTCTAGATTCGAGGTTTCGGACAACTTTTGGATTGGCCCGACGATCAACGTAAGCGGCGTCAGGAATTCGTGGGCGATGTTCGTGAAAAACGACAATCTGTTCTCGTGGATTTCTTCCTCTTTCTGTCGGAAAATGATGTTCTGCTTGAGCGATTGTTTCTTGAGATAATAACTTCTAACGAACAAAACGAAGAAAATTCCCAAGATCAGATAAATCGCCAAAGCCACATTCGACTGCCAAATCACGGGCTTGACGCGAATGTCGATCGCGCGCACCGGATCGCTCCAAACGCCGTCGCTGTTCGACCATTTCATGAAAAGCTCGTAATTTCCTCTGGGAACGTTCGTGAACGAAATGATCTTGCGGTTGTCGATCGCGTTCCATTCTTTGTCGAAACCTTCAAGTTTGTAGGCGTAGCGGCACTTGTCGCTGTTGATGTAAGTCAAGGCCGAAAGTTGGATGTCGAAGAAATTCTGGTCGTGATTCAAAACGATCGAAGGATGCGTTTCCGATTTTGGAGAAACGACCAAGCTTTCATAATAAGGTTCGGCCTGGTTCTGTCCCGAAATCTTGTCGATGAACAAATCTGGAACAACGGTCGATTCGGTGATCTGTTGCGGCAAAAAGTAGTTGAAACCTTTGATTCCGCCCATGAAAACGAGTTGCGATCGGTTGTCGAAATAAAAAGCTCCGTCGGCGAATTCGTTGTTCTGAAGTCCGTCGACTCTTGAATAGTTGATGAATTTCTCAGGATTCACGACAAAATTCGACAGTCCGAAATTGGTTGAAATCCACAGGTTCGACTTTCCGTCAGACACGATGCCATGGATCGTATTGTCGGGCAAACCGTCTTTGACCGTGTAACTTTTGAATTCGGCTTTCGAATCAGACGTAAGTTTTTCCAACCGATTCAACCCAAAACTCGTCCCGATCCAAAGTTTCCCCGACGCGTCATTCATCAAACACAAAACGTCGTTGTTCGACAAACTTTTCGCATCGCCGGCCACATTCTTGAAAGCCTTGAAGTTTCCCGAATTTTTATCGAACAAATTGAGTCCGCCAAGGCGCGTGCCAATCCAAAGTTCATTTTCGCCTTTCGGAACGATCGAAAACACGATGTTGCTGCTCAACGAGTTCGCGCCGTTTCCGCCAACATAGCGCTTCGAACCGACGATTTTGAGATTGTCGCCGAGACGTTCGATCTTCAAACGCACGATTCCGTAGCCGTTCGTCCCAAGCCAGATGAATCCCTCTTTGTCCTGATAAATCGCGTAAGTCGACTTGAAATAATCGACACTTTTGCTGCCGTCGATGTCGCGCCAACCTACGATTTTACCCGATTTTTGATCGTAAACCGTCATTCCGTCGCCGTCCGTTCCTATGTATATGAGGTTGTCGTTGCCTTTGCACAGCGCGAAAACGGCGTTGTCAATTGCGTCAGTCGCTTCGGTAAAAGTCTTGTAAACAAGCGGTTTGTCCGGATTTTGGTAAAAATCAGATGCGATCTTGATCAAGCCACGACCTTTCGTCCCAACCCAAAACGAGTCGCCGTCGTCGAGAAACGAGCGCACGATTCCGCCGTCGAGTTCGGGAATTTGCAAAGCCGACACCAAACTGAATGACTTTTTTCGCGGATATATCTTGAACACGCCATCGCCGTCCGTTCCCGTCCAAAGCACGTTTTCGCTGGCTTGCAAAAGCGTGGTTACCTTTTGTTTTTTGAGATAATCGAGCCACGGACTCGCTATTAGATTTCCGTTTTCATCTGAAATAAAATAGCCCGAACGACCCGAAAACACGAAACCTTCGGGCACGTGACCGACGATTGAAGTGGCGATTTTCGGGGTTTTGTCAGCTTTTGGATTGACATCCGAAGTAAGGAAATCGACTTTTCCCGACGTTCCAATCGCGGCGATCGTTCCGTTTGGAGCAATGTCGAATGTGCGCATTTCGGATGAGATCAATTTGGGTTCGGAAGCGGTTGGAATTTTGTTTTCGGGAATTTCGATCGGGATCGAGAAACAGCGGTTGTCGGCAAAAAGCGCGAGCATTTCCCCGTTTTTCGAGAATTCGAGCTTTCGAACCGTGGCCGCGGGCAATCCCGGGATTTGCAGCTGACGAAAATCCTGTCCGTCGAAATACCCGATTCCCCAATCTTTTACGGCGCAATACACGCGTTTGTCGGCATCCAATGCCATGTTGAATTCGCTTTCTGACAACGGCGGCTTGTTCTTTCTCGAGAAATAAAACTGTTGGAAATCTCCGGTTTTTTTGTCATACCGATTGATTCCGTGCATCGTCAAAACCCAAATCTGACCTTGGAAATCCTCGCCTATCTTGAGAATCACCTGATTACTCAGTGATTTGACAGGATCAGGCTGCGGACGGAAAATTTGGAAATTGTTGCCGTCGTAACGATTCAGTCCGTCCCAAGTACCGATCCAAATGAGATTTTGCGAGTCCTGGAAAATGCAGTTGACCGAACTGTTGGAAAGGCCTTTCGTATTGTCAAGTTGTTCAAGCGAATACTTGATTTTCGTGTCTTGACGCAGGTTTTGGATCTTGCTCGCAGCGACAATTTTTTCCGGTTTTTCCTGTTCCGATTTGGAGCACGAAACCAAAATCCCGACCAATGCCGCGAGCAGCCAAAACTGGACGGATCGATTGTAGAATCGGGAGAAAAATGTCATTGTCGCGGTTTGATTTGTCGTTGGAAAGTGTCGGCTTGACCGTTTTTTGTACGGAAACGCTAACTCTCAAATATAGGCAAATCCAAACGAAAATTACAGTTTCAAACGATTGCGGATTTCGCAAAAACACGATTCCCGTCAAATCGCGATTTCTTAACTTTAGGCAAATTTTGCGCATGAACCGAAACCTCGCCCCAATTTTCGTCTTATTCACGATTTTCACTTGCTCCTTTTCGTCATTTGCCCAACAACGTCCCAAAATCGGACTTACTTTGAGCGGCGGCGGAGCGAAAGGTTTGGCGCACATCGGGCTTTTGAAAGCGATCGATTCGGCCGGAATTCGCGTCGATTATGTGACCGGAACAAGTATGGGTTCGATTGTCGGATCTTTATATGCCGCGGGTTACACGGGAAAAGAGATCGAAAAAATGATGGGCGCGCTCAATTGGCAGACCTTGATGTCGAACGAACCCAGCGTCGAGGCTTTGAGTTTGTCCGAAAAGAAAAACCTTGGCAAATACATCGGTCTACCCATAAGAAAAGGCCGACTGCAACTCAAGCGCGGTTTCATCGAATCGAACGAGCTTTGGCTGGCTTTGTCGGAGGTTTTCTATCCGTATTACGAAACCACTGATTTCAACCATTTCGACAAACCTTTCCAGTGCATCGCAACCGACGTGGCCACCGGAAAAATGGTCGTTCTCAAAGACGGAAACATCGTTTCGGCAGTGCGCGCGAGCATGGCGATCCCGTCGATTTTCACACCTGTCGAGATTGACGGCAAAATTCTCGTCGACGGCGGATTGATCCGGAATTTCCCGGTCGAAAACGCCAAGGAAATGGGAGCCGATTTTATCATAGGAAGCGACGTTTCGGGCAGTTTGGAACCTGTCGAACAGATCAAATCGCCCATGGACGTGATAAGCCGATTGCCGTTCTACAACGCCGTAACCGATTTGGAAACCCAGAAAAAACTCGTCGATTTCTACGTGAATTATCCGTTGGAAAAATTTGGGACAAGCAGTTTTGCCGCGTCTGACAAGATCATTGAAATCGGGAACAAAAAGGCGATGGAATTGTATCCGAAACTCAAGCGGCTAAAGGATTCGCTAGATTTGAAATTCGGGAGTTTGCCCAAAAAAGAATTTGTCAAAAAACCGGAAACCGTCGTGATTTCAAATGTGGAAGTCACGGGAATTTCGGCATCCGAAAAAGACTATTTCCTGAGAATGCTTGCGCTCGAAACCGGACGCGATTACAACGCCAAACAAATTTCGGAACGCGTACGATCGACTTTTTCGACGCGCATTTACGACAAGCTGCAATATTCGCTCAAACCAAGCGGAAACGGGCAAGCCACGATTTTGTTCGAGGTGGAAAAAGCCACTCGCGTGACGGCACTTTTCGGTTTGCACTACAACACCACGACCGGAATCGCACTCAAAACGGGAGTCGAGAAACGAGGCATTTTCAGTCCGCTTTCTACCGCTTTCGCTATGGTTGCGATTGGAGAAAATCCGCGTGGGCAGGCGATTGTTTCCGATTATCTGAACACACGACGCAACATTTCGGTTCAGGCCGAAGTCAATTTTTCGGCAATCGACCTTACGACTTACGACGGCACGAATTTTACCGAAAACGGACTTTACCAACAGTCGAACCAGAATTGCGACCTGCAGGTTTTGTGGCAACCCGGAAATCGCTGGACGATCGGGCTGGGAAGCGAGTTGACGAATTTGGATTACCGTCCCAAAATCGCGTCTGACATTCAGGCAAAAGGCAATACTTACTTCCTGAACTCCTATTTGACTTTGCATCACAACACGCTCAACGCCGACGTTTATCCTACGAAAGGCCGTCGGTTTTACCTCAAAGGCGGCGTGATTTATGGCCAGAAAAACGATTTCAGCATTTATGAGGACGGAGAAATCGTCGCCGATGAAAATTCGCCTTATTTCGACACGCATCCTTACGGCCAGATCAAGTTTTCGTTTGAGCAATATTTCCCTTTCGGACGGCATGCTTTGTTGCTGAACGTGCAGTCTGGCATGAATTTCGGCTACAAGCAATTCGTGATGAACGACTTCATTATCGGCGGGTTGACGAGCGTTATCCGAAACCAGATCACCTTTGCCGGATTGCCCGAAGGTTCGATTTTTTCGCCTAGCGTAATAAGCGCACAAATCGGTTACCAGTACAATGTCGTGAGCAATCTTTACCTGATTTTCAAAGCCAATACTTTATATCACGATTTTATCGACAGCAATCTCAAGTTGCGCGATTCCTCGCATGGCACGGGATTTTCGGTGACTGGCGGCTACAAGACTTTTTTGGGTCCGATCGAAGCTAGTTTGATGTATTCGGATTTGAACAAAGAACTGCTTCCTTACTTCAATTTGGGCTATGTGTTGGCTCTGGACTGAGTCCGCATAAGCGAAAAAACGGAAAACCGTATTTGTCTCAATTGTCTATCAGCATACCCGAATTGTATAACTTCTGAGTAGATTTCAGGCCTACCTTCACCTCTAATCACAAAAGATAAGACCATGAAAGATTCGAAGAACGACAGCAGCAAAAAACCTGCTACAAGTACGAAAAAAGCCGACCAAAAGGCTGAGAAACAAGAGAAATCGTCAGACAAAGCCGATACGAAAACTGACACGAAAACAGACGCAAAAGCTGATGCAAAAAAATCCAAGAAGTAATTTTGGGTTGTTGAGAACCGTTCTATGCGAAACGTCAGACCCGAACTCGGAAGAAGACGATGACCAAACTTACGAACAGGAACCGAAACCAAATCGCGAGGAAATTCCAGAAATCGAAATCGACGAGGAAGAACCCATGATAAGCTACCGGATTTCAGACGACCATTGCTCCCAAAGCGAAGAAGATTTTTGGAGAGGCATTTAAAACGAAGATCGATATTTATCGGTCTTCTTGTTTTTTGGACAATTCCGTTTCGAACTGCAAAGACGAAATCCTGTCGAAATACTCCTGGTGCACGATGCGGTTTTTTGCTGCGTCAAGATCCCAAATGCCACATTGGCAATATGAGGAAAGGTCGTCCCAATCCGGTCTGTCTGTTACGGGATAAATGCAGATGCCGTGAAAGTCCACGCCGTAGTCCAAGGCCGTAAGACATTCGGCGACGACCTCATCCAACCATTCGATTCTTCCGGAGCCGAAGTGTCCGGTCTCTGAAAGAAAAATCGGTTTTCCGTAACGAACGTATGCTTTCTTGAGCAACTTCCAAAGCGGCGTGCGCTCGCCTGCTTCGTCCGGCCAGTCAAGCGGACCGAAATATTCGTACCATTGGCAATTCCAGTAATAATTGAACCCAAGAATGTCCGCGAGGTTTTCGGCTCCGCCCAATTCGGGACAAATCCTTCCCAAAATGATGTCCATAGCCTGAAATTGATGGCTGTTTATTTCGTGCAGATGTTCGTCTTCGCAAAAATCGCTTGGGTGAATCTTGACTAAAGGCTCGACCAACACGATCTTGCAATCGCGGTCGTTGGCGCGCAAGGCGTGAATTCCCAAAATCGCCGCTTTGCACAAATGGTATTTTATGTCCCATCCGCAGTTTTCAGCAAACGGAACTGTGCCTCGAACTTCACCCGAATGCCAGGAAAGAAAGCTGATTTCGTTGATTGGAACCACGAACAATTGCTGATACGAATTGGCTTTGTAAAAGATCGCGAACGCTTCGCACAACGCCACGAACCGGTCGCAAAAATGCGGATGCGTCGGATACAGGCCATCGGGATAACCAAAGTGGATCAAGTCCCAGATTTGTTGGATGCCGTGTTGTTCGGCAGCTTTCATGCGATTGTGTACTTCGGAAAAATCGAACTGAAAAGGCTCGATTTCGACCTCGCTCCAACAAATTCCTTCGCGCACGACCTTGACGCCGGCCTGCGTCAACAATCCGTAATCTTCGTAAACCCTCGTGTCATGTTCGGTTTCGCGCAGCAAATTCACGCGGTTTCCCGATCGGTTGATGTGGTCGGCGCATTCGTAACCGCCCATGATGAAGGTTTGGAAAAGGCTCATGCGGCTGTAGGATTTGAGGAAAGTTGCAGCGTTTCGAACAAATCGAGCGCATTCTTGAACGCTTGATCCATGTTGAAATACTTGTAGTTGGCGAGTCTTCCCACAAAATGCACGTCGAGCAATTTGTCGGCTTCGACCTTGTACTTGGCGTAAATTTCCTGATTGCGAGGATTCGGAACCGGGTAATACGGCTCGCCTTCATCGACTGTAAATTCCTTGACAACAGTGGTTTTCGGGGATTTCTGGTCTCCGAAGTGCTTGTATTCGATGATTCGCGTAAAATCGACCTCAGTTCCGGGATAATTCACGACCGAATTCTCCTGGAAAAACTCCATCTCATGCGTTTCGGATACGAAATTGATTGATCGATATTCGAGTTTTTCGACCAAACTGTGCTTGAAGTTGAAAAAGCGGTCGACCGGACCGGTGTAGAACAATTTGTCGTAGTCCGAAATCGAATCGGCTATGTCGAAATAATCGGTGTCGAGCAAAACCTCGATGTTTGGATTTTGGAGCAGTTTCTCGAAAAGTTGCGTGTATCCGCCTTTTGGCAAAGCTTGGTGTTCATCCGAAAAATAGCGATCGTCCAAATTATGGCGCACCGGAATGCGATTCAAAACCGATGCATCGAGTTCCTCAGGATATTTGTCCCATTGCTTTTTGGTGTAATGCCGGAACATCTTTTCGTAAAGTGCCTCGCCCACGCGATCCAAAACCGCCTCGCGACCATTCGCAGGTTCGGCAAAAACCGTTCTGTTGTGCTCGAGCCAATCCTGCATTTGGGTTTCCGATGCGATTTTGGCGTCAAACAACGTATTTACAGTTGTGATGTTCACGGGAATCGGCACGGTTTTATCGCCGACTCTCGCAATGACTTTGTGTTCCCATTTGTACCAATCCGAAAAGCGGTTTACGTATTCCCAAACGTCTTTTTCGTTCGTATGGAACAGATGCGCTCCGTATTTTGAGACGAGAATTCCGTTTTCGTCGACGTAATCGTAGCAATTTCCAGCGATGTGATTGCGTTTTTCAATGACCAGGACTTTCTTCCCGATCGACGCATAACGTTCGGCCAAAACCGATCCTGAAATGCCTGCTCCAATAATTACGATGTCTGCTTTTTTCATGAGGCGAGTTGTTTCAGATGGATTTTCATGGCCGAGACAGTCGCGTCCCAAGATGTTTTTTCGAGGATTTTTGAGTAATCGGATGGATTTTTCGCATCGGCAGACAAGCGTATTCTGGCTATGGCCGATGTAAAATCTGCTTCAGATTCGATCAATTCGACAACTTCGGAATAATCGCGAACCACATCGGCGATTCTCGTGGAAACGATCGGTTTTCCGGCGGCCATGTATTCCAACGTCTTCGTCGGACTGATGAATTTCGTCGCATCGTTCAACGCAAACGGCATCATCGCGATGTCGAACGCCTTGAGATAATTGGGCAATTCCGAATACGATTTGATTCCGAGATACTGTATGTTTCGGGCTTTCGGAAGTTCATTTTCATCGATTTTGGCGATCGGACCAATCATCACGAACGACACGTTTTGGTTTTCGGACGCTGTTTTTGCGATCAATTCCAAATCGATCCTTTCATCAATCACTCCAAAATAGCCGACTATCGGATGCGCGATCGACGCAATATCCTCAGGCACCAAAATCCCGTTCAACGCTTGCGCAAAATGCGGTTGGTCGACCGAACTTGGGAAACAAAACACGTTTTGGTGCAAGGATTTTTTGGAGTCATACAGCGATTTTCCGCCGGTGAAAACCACATCGGCACGACCGATCAAAAATTTCTCCTGATCGATCAAGGCTTGGGGCGCGCCTTTGAACAGCGAGAGTTCGTCCATGCAGTCGTAGACAATCGTCCCGAATTCGAGCGCATCGATCACTGGCGAGAATGCAGCGGAATAAAACCATCCGACGGAAATTTTTTCGCTGTCGAGAAAATCGGATAACATCGCACCGATGGCTTCGATATTGCGGACTTTCGGTTGTAAGATGTGAAGCGTTTCTGAAATCTCTGTCAGTTTTGCCGAATGCTCCTCTTCTGGCGAAAAACCGATCGGCTCTTCGACAAAAAGGATTTTCATATCGTTGGAAAGTCGAGAGATGATGTGCTGCGGACGTTGGTAGACGAAATCCCATCTGAGATGACAAAAAACGACCAGATCGTACCCGCGATTTTCTCGCTTGGATTCACGGTGAGGCAACGCCGGCGCTGCGGTTTGCAAATTCTTCATAAGTGTGTGTTTTTGGTGTAACGAATAAATCCCGACAGAACCGGGAACGTCAGATTTGCTTGAAGTAAAGGAGAGAAATGCGCGAAAGCGTAGGAAAATCCGTCAGGCGAAAAAAGGCCTGTCTTGGCATAAATGGCAAACAAATGTAAGCCGGAGACCAAGGCATTCGCTTACACAATTGAGGGCGAAAGTAGTAGCATTGAGTGAGTTCCATAAAAAAACCCGCCTCGAAAAGCAGGTTTAGTCAACTCAAGGGAATAATTTATTCTATTTCTTCCATCGCATCGGCGTTCACCGATCCCGTAGCTACGTCGCTCAGCAAAGTGTCGGCTTCTTTTTCTTCGGCCAACGTTTGCGTCAACAGCTCGGCAGCCTCGTTTTCACCCAATGTTTTGGCGAACGAGACCAAAGTTCCGTAGCTCGCGATCTCGTAATGCTCTACTTTTTGTGCAGCGGCGATTATTCCGGCGTCGCGAACCGGTCCTGGAACGGTTTCTTCGAGGATGTTTTCGCCTTCTTTTATCAGTCCGGTCATCGCTTCGCACTTTTTCCCTTCGGCTTCCTCGCCCAAGATGTCAAAAATGTCTTCGAGCCTTTCCACCTGATTCACCGTAACGGCCAAGTGATCGTCGATTGCCGAAGCCAAAGCGGGCGAAGTGGCGTTGTCGCGCATTTTCGGAAGTGCCGTGACCAGCGCGTTTTCGGCCCAATAAATATCTTTCAATCCGTCTACGAACAAAAGTCTCAAATCTGTTGCGGCGTCGTCTGCCGGTTGTACTACTTTTCCTTTTTCAGGATTATTTGTGTTTTCCATGATTGTGTTTATGAATTATTGCAGGGCTTCACGCGCCCAAATACGGTGCTGCGACATGGCAGCGATAAAATTTTCTACAAAAGACGCCAAGTCAGAATCGCCAAAGACCAAACCTTCGTCGTCGCTGTCAGCTTTTTGGGCGAATCGCGTTCCCGAAATCAGTTCGATTCCTTCCGATTCGGCTCCGATGACCTTGCAATGCTTGAAAGCTTCGTTCAAAAAATCGAGCACGTCGTCGTTTTCGGACAGCTCGTTCAAATCGAGTCCGCCGGGCACGTAAACCGCGTCGAACAAAACCGATGAAGCCGTCAGGAAAGTGAAGTCGACCGGCAACTGCCCGCCTTTGTCCGTATCAATGTAACCCAAGTGTGGCGCGATGATACAAGCTTTCGCACCTTCGACAAGCAATGCCGATTTCAGGGTTGCAACCTGTTCTTCGGACACGCCATCGGCACATAAAAACGCGACTTTTCTCGACTCGATAGTAGGTTCGATCGTTGCATTTTTAATCATGCTCAAAGCGTCGGACGTTCCCGCATCTTGTTGGCGCAAAGTCGGTTCGTGTTTGGTATGGTCGTCGTCGGCCGAAACGCCGTGATTCATTGGCATTTCCGGACTTGACGGAACTTCGAGGCCAAGACCAAAAGCGACATCAGAAGCCAGTTTTTCATCGACTTGCGACAAAAGCCCGAGCATTCTTACGCGAATTGCCGTGGTTTCGACTTTACCGAGTTCGAATCGCAAAGCGCGTACGATGTGCAGTTTTTCGACTTCCGTCTGGCTGTCCAAAAACATTTTCGCCTGGCTGAAATGGTCAGAGAAACTCTCGCTTCTCTCCCGGATTTTGTGGGCGTCGATGCGCTCGTTGAAACTCGAGAAACCACCTTCGGCAATTTTGGCTTGGTACGGACATCCGCCTCCGAGCGAATTTGGGTGATAACTCACGCGACCGATGTTGATTTCCTGGCGCATGTGGCCGTCGCGCTGGTTGTTGTGCATCGTACTGATGGTTCGGTTGATTGGGATTTCGTGGAAATTCGGGCTTCCGAGTCGCGACAACTGCGTGTCGGTGTATGAAAAAAGTCGGCCCTGCAAAAGCGGATCGTTCGAGAAATCGATTCCTGGCACGACATGTCCCGGGTGAAACGCGATCTGTTCGGTTTCGGCGAAAAAGTTGTCGGGATTGCGGTTCAGTACCATTTTTCCGATTATCGTTACCGGAACAAGTTCTTCGGGAACGAGTTTTGTCGGGTCGAGCAAATCGAATCCGAATTTGTGTTCATCGGCATCCGGAATCACTTGCACTCCGAATTCCCATTCCGGAAAATGTCCCATGTCAATGGCTTCCCACAAATCTTCGCGGTGAAAGTCCGGATTCTTGCCCGAAATTTTCTGGGCTTCGTCCCAAACCACTGCGTGCGTGCCCAATTTTGGTTTCCAGTGGAACTTGACGAAATGCGATTCGCCTTGTTCGTTTATCATCCTGAAAGTGTGTACGCCGAATCCTTCCATCATGCGGTAACTTCTGGGAATCGCGCGGTCTGACATCGTCCACATGATCATGTGCATCGATTCTGGCATAAGCGAAATAAAATCCCAAAACGTGTCGTGAGCCGAGGCTGCTTGTGGAATTTCGTTGTGAGGCTCTGGTTTAACGGCGTGAATCAAATCTGGAAACTTGGTCGCATCCTGAATGAAAAACACCGGAATGTTGTTTCCTACGAAATCGTAAATACCTTCTTCGGTGTAGAATTTGACCGAAAATCCTCTTACGTCGCGAGCCAAATCGGTTGAACCTCTTGATCCGGCAACGGTTGAGAATCTTGTGAATACGGGCGTTTTTTTTCCTACTTCGGACAAAAATCCGGCTTTGGTAAACTGCGGAATCGGATTTGTGACCTCGAAGTAGCCGTGAGCGCCCGAACCTCTTGCGTGTACGATCCTTTCCGGAATGCGCTCGTGATCAAAATGCGTGATTTTCTCACGAAGAATGAAATCTTCGAGCAAAGACGGTCCGCGCTCGCCCGCTTTGAGCGAATTGGTATCGTCGTTTATTTTGACGCCTTGGTCGGTCGTCATGAATTTGTTTGTGGCGTCAGACTTGTTTTGTCCCAAGTCTTGCTGCTTGGCTTCTTGTCCGCTTGACGGGTTTTGCTGATTCTTCATAATGTGCGTTTTATGGTGAATCAAATGGACGTTTATTCGAGCCAACGCGGTTACATAATTCGGGGCGAACGATATAGTATTGAAGAATTGACCGCCAAGATTATAAGTCGTACTTTTAAAAGGCTATGCAATTGTGTATCAAACCTTTTGCGCAATGTAACCAAGGGTAAGTTTCGAATTCTACTTTTGGTGAAAATTCTCCTCAATAAACTGCAAACCAAACCGAATAATATGTATGATTTTGTTTTTTGGATAGGAATCGCCGCGGCGCTTTTCATTACGGTGGCTAATGTTCCGCAGGTTGTGAAAATCGTCAAATCGGGCGATGTCAAATCGATTTCCGTGCTTACCTATTCGGCTTTGGTTTTGGGAAATGCGCTTTGGCTCGTTTATGGCGTTCTCAAACAAGACGTTCCGATTTTGGTCGCCAACGCAATTTCTACCTTATTATGTACTGCGATTTTGCTGCTCAAATTATTTCCCAAACTGATTGCAAGCGTTCAGGACAAAACGATGAAAAACAACTGATTTCGCATCTGGAAAATCATAACAATAGTACACCCGAATAACGCAATGCTGTAAGCTGACGCGAATGCAAAATGGTAGCTTCGTTGCTCACAAATAATTAAAAATCATGGATTTACAGAACCAAGACCAAAGCGAAGGAAAAGTTGCGAAAGTGATAGAAAAACAAACGGCCAAATTGCCGTCGGACGTATTTTTGTGGACTGCATTGGCGTCGATGGGCGTTTCGGCAGGACTAAAAATCGCAGGACACAAACACACGGCGTTGTTCGTCGGACAATGGGCGGCACCGTTTCTGCTTTTAGGCGTTTACAACAAACTCGTCAAGCTCGAAGGCCACGACAAGGAAGACAAAGGATAAAGATTCGCCTCACATTGTGGGGCTTTTTTTTGCTCAGATTTGATTTCCGACGCGAATTAAAGATACAAAGGAATCTTCGAAAAAACCGCTTTCAATCGCGTTTTGGTCGCTTCTGACAATTTGTTATTTTGGATGTGAAGATCGCCGATCGACTGCATTTCGTAAAACGAATCAGCGAAATTCTCAAGTTGGTTTTCGTTCATGTTCAAGCCGTAAAGTTTCTTGAGATTCGCGAAACTGTCGGGCAAAACCTTGATCTTGTTCTTTTCGAATCCGAGGTAAACCAAATTTTTGAGCGCGCCGAAATTCTCGGGCAAAACCTCAACCTGATTGTCCTCGAAATAAAGCCAAGTCAGTTTCGGCAATTTCGAAAGCGAGCTCGGAAGCGCTTTGAGCTTATTGTACGAAGTGTGCAAAGTCACGAGATTTTGGCAATCGGCGATACTTTCCGGCAAACTCGTGAGCTTGTTCGCATAGACTTCGAGCATGTGCAATTTCGTAAGATTTCCGATGGATTCGGGCAAAGTCGTAAGCAGATTATTGTTGCATCGGAAAACGACCAAACCTTTCAATTTACCAAAATCACTTGGCAATTCCGGGATCCTGTTGGCTTCGATCGACAAATGCGTAAGGCTTTTGAGTTCGAGAATCGCGTCCGGAAATTGCGTTAACTTATTCCACGAGAGTTGCAATTCCACAAGATTTTCAAGTTCGGAAAACCAAATAGGCAATTTATCGATTTTGTTGAAAGACAGATTCAGCGACTTCAGGTTCTTGAATTTCCGGAGAGATTCGGGAATTTTGGAAAGCGATTTCGACGAAAGATCGAGCCTAAAAACAGCATCGGGATTTTTCAAAGCCTTTTCCAGCGAATTGAATTCCTTGTACTTATATAGGTCTTTTGGCGCAATCGACATCGTTTGGGAATCGCCGTGAGCGAAAACGCCGCCATCGTCGAGAATCGCTATCTCGACATCTCTGTCACCTTTTTTCTGGCTTTGTACGAATTGGCATCCGAAAAGGAAAACCAAAAAAAACAAACTCAAAAGTCGCGCCGAAAACTGCATTTCCAAATCATTATCCCATTAAAAAAAAGCAAAAATTTTCTCATCCGATTCAGGAATTTCTGTTTTTCGCATCGGAAATCCTACCGCAAAATACTCGTTTTTGCGTGAAATCCTATAACATCCAATCGCGTCAATTACAGTAATTTCAGTCGACCTAAACCAATTGTCATGTTCGCGAATTTTAAATTTCCACCGATTTTGATCGTGCTGATTTTTGCTATCGTCCATCAAGCGAAATCCCAGGAAATCGATACGGACGGAACGTCTGAAACCGAAGCACCGCACACGATTACGGCAATGAAATTCCAAGCCGAAAGCGACATCGCGGTCGAACGCGAAAACGGCGAATTCACCGACTATTTTCCCGAATCACTTTTGCGTTTCGGGCTTTTCAAGAATCTCGAACTGCGGGCCGATATCGCTTTGGCCGGAACCGACACGACGTCTGCGGGATTCGACCCGATTCGGCTTGGCGCGAAATATCATTTGTTTGGCGGAAAAAATTGGTTGCCCGAAATTTCGGCAATGGCGATGGTGAAAATTCCGTGGTTGGCCGACGGTCGCTTCCACGAACGATATTACGAACCCGAACTGCGACTGTTGCTCAAGAACGAATTGACCGACAAACTCGATTTGGGCTATAACTTGGGAATGTTGTGGAATTCGGAAAATCGGCAACCGGAATATGTGTATACTATTTCTGGCGACGCCGAAGTGTCGAAAAAAGTCAAGTTTTATGCCGAGGAATATTGTTTTGCGCCCGTCAATCGGCACGCGATTCACACGGCTGATTTGGGAATCCTGTATTTGCTAACGCCAAACCTGCAACTCGACTTGGCCGGCGGAACGGCGCTGACTCACACTTCGGACTTTTTCCTCAGAGGCGGAATCGCTTTCCGGATTTGATCCGCTAAAAGACAATCCGAAAACAATGCATGCCATCGACGTAATCGTAAAACAAGCCCCAACCGCGACCGGCCGCGATTTTCTCGACGATCGCAAGTCCTAAACCGCTGCCGACCGAACCACTTCGGCCTTTGGCAAATCTTTCGAAAATAAGATCTGCGTCGAGTTTTTCGGGCAAACCGGAATTTGCGATCTGCAGGAAATTACTGTCGAGCGTCACCACGATGTTTCCGCCTTTTTGGTTGTGTCGAATCGCGTTGTTGAACAAATTGTTGAGCACGACTTCCATCATTTCCGGGTTGATTTCCATCTCGCGGTCGCCTCGGCATTCGATCCTGAAGGCGATTCCTGAACTTTCGGCCTGTTCCGAGAAAAAAATCGCGTGTTTCCTTACGGCTTCAGACAATTGGAGCGTTTCGGTCGGCAGTACCTGTTGGTCGAGTTTGGACAGCAAAAGCAGGTTTCTGTTGAGTTTTATGAGCCTTTCGGATGCTTCGAGCATGTTGCCAAGACGATCGGCCTGGCTTTCGGTCAAGTCTTCCGATTGCAGCAAATTGTCGACCTGGCCTTTGAAGATCGCGAGCGGCGTCTGCAATTCGTGGGCGGCGTTTTCGATGAATTCCGATTGGTTGGCGTAAATGATCAGGTTCTTGTGCACGAGTTTGTTGATCGCGGCGTTCAATCGCGTGAATTCCTCTATGCTGTTTCGGCCTAAAGCGGGAAAATTCTTCTTATCGATCTCGAAGCGTTCGATCGCGGCAAGCGTCTGATAAAAAGGTTGCCAAAGTCGAAGCGACAAATTGCGCGTCAGGATAAGTTGTCCGATAAGGATCAAACCCAGCACGACGACAAACAATCCGACAAGGCTCACGATCAAGTCTTCGCGCTCGATGATATTGCTTTTCACCGACAGCAAGTAATCTTTACCGTCGATAGAAACCCGCGTCTGCAACACGCGATACGGCTCGTTTTCCTTTTGGGCGATGTTGTAGAATTGCTGGTAAAAAAGCGTGTCTTTGCTGAAATTGGCGTCGATTTCGCTGATTTTTCGGTCGCTGTTGTAGCGGTTCCAATCGGCAATTTCCGCGTCCCGAAGTGACTTTCCGCTGTTCACGATAAAATCTTGTTTGAGGTGCAAAAGTTCGTCCTCGGCATCGTCCATGAGCAGCGCATCGGCTACAAAATAGAACAAAACCGAAGCCGCGGCCATGATCGCGCAAAAGTAAGCGAGGTAGTAAAACGAGGTTTTATGTAAGAGTTTCCTAGTCATTTTCCCATTTGTATCCGACGCCGTAAACAGTCGCGATCTTGTCCTTGAAACCGACTTCCAGCAATTTGCGCTTGAGGTTCTTGATGTGGCTGTACACGAAATCATAATTGGCGAGCATGTCGGCCATATCGCCTGACAAGTGTTCGGCAATCGCGCCTTTCGAGAGCACTTTGCCCGAATTTCCTACCAAATACAACAAAAGCACATACTCCATTTTGGTCAGATCGAGCGGATTTTCCTCGAACTTGACCGTTTTCGCCAACACGTTTATCGCCAGTCCGTCCATTTGGATGACATTGTTTCCGTCGAATTTCTTGCGTCTGATAAGCGCTTGGATTCTTACGGCAAGTTCGGCCAACGCGAACGGTTTCACGATGTAATCGTCAGCGCCGAGGTTGAATCCTTCGATTTTCGTCTCTAGCGAATCTTTGGCGGTGATGATGATGATGCCGTCGTTTTTTCCGCTTTCCCGCAGGTTTTGCAACAGCCGCAAACCGCTTCCGTCGGGCAAACCGATGTCAAGCA
This sequence comes from Flavobacterium sp., assembly GCF_004295795.1. Lineage (GTDB taxonomy): Bacteria > Bacteroidota > Bacteroidia > Flavobacteriales > Flavobacteriaceae > Flavobacterium. The sequence goes on from NZ_SEBR01000015.1 coordinate 89,053, forward strand.
CAATACATTCATAGTCGTATTCGGCAATCTTGGCTTGAGCCGACGCAAAAGTATTCGCCCACTCGCAAACGAAATCATTGCCTTGCAGATATTCGGCAATGCTCGCGGCCAAAAGGGTTTCGTCTTCTACAATCAGGATTTTCATCGGCTAAAGATAAGAAGTTCGGATTTCTTGTTTTTTGGATTTGCGGATTTTCAGATATCGGGATGAGATTTGAAAATTGGAATTTTACTCTATTGTTAATTTTTCGAGAATTTTTCGACCAGAGTGCGCTTCTCCAAAATTAATCCCAAATCGCATGCTTGTTTTACGACAAATCGCCCAAAATATGTCCAAAACAAAAAAGTTCCTCAAGAGAACCGACAGCTTTCGACGCGGCCTGACCAAAAGAATCGTGCGCGCGCTTGAACCTGCGAAATCGGATTCGTGTGAAAACCTCAACGCCGACAATGTTCGGAATGTGCTGGTTTGCCGTCCGAATCACAGGCTTGGCAACCAACTTTTGATCACGCCGTTGGTTCGCGAGATCGAGCAGGTTTTTCCAAACGCAAAGATCGATCTTTTCCTCAAGGGCAATCTCGGATTGGAACTTTTCAAGGAATATTCGGTTGTGGACAAAATGATTTTGCTTCCGAAGAAACACTTCAAGCAACTCGGACAGTATTTGTATACGTGGATAAAAATCAGGTCCGGGAAAAAGTACGATTTAGTCGTGAATGTCGATGAAGGCTCGTCTTCCGGCCGATTGGCGACACTCGTGGCACGCGGGAAAAATTCTTGTTCGGGCGATCTCGATTTCGTGGAATCGGGCAACGACAAATTCGACAAGTTCCACTTCGCCAAAAAACCGGTTTACACTTTCCGGGAATTTCTTGTCGAAAACGGCATCGACCGAAGCGACGAATCGGTTCCGAAAATGGATCTGAAATTGTCCGAAAAGGAAATCGAAATCGGAAAGGCGAAGTTGCGTGAACTCAACGGCAACGACAAACCGACCATCGGAATCTATACATTTGCGACGTCGAACAAATGTTATTCGCCCGAAGCTTGGACGGCATTTTACAACCAACTGGTTGACCAATACGGCACGAGTTTCAACATTGTCGAGATTCTTCCGATAGAAAATGTATCGCAGATCAACTTCAAAGCGACGAGTTTCTACGGAAAAGACTTGCGCGAATTGGCCGCGATCATGAACGCCATGCAGGTTTACATCAGCGGCGATTGCGGAATGATGCACTTGGCCAGCGCGACCGATGTTCCCGTTATCGGACTTTTCAAATTCCTCAACATCGACAAGTACAAACCTTACGGGAACGGCAGCGTCGGGATTTTTACGCCCGAATTCGACTCGGACAAAATCCTGCAAAGTCTCGACGTGATTTTGGGCAATTCGTGGATTGGAAGCCGAAGCGTTTAAGGACTTTCTGAACTTAAAAAACGCTTTTTAGGCCAAAGCCGACGTTTGTGAACCCGATTGCCACGTTTGTTCATTTGCATCAGAAAGCATTTTTCATCTGATTATTTTTGGATCCGAAAAGCCTCAAGTAGAAAAAATTAATCTTCTTTTTCCTACTTTCGCGCCCGCAATCTAAAATCATCATCAATGAAAAAAACTTTTACTCTTTTGCTGTCGGCGATTTGCCTGCAGTTGTTTTCCCAAACGTACACCATCACGGTTTACAACACTCAGAATTCGGGAATCGCCTCGAACAACATCCAGGATTTCAAGCTCAAGAACGGAACGATGTGGATCGTCACCAACGCCGGACTTACCAAAATGGTCGGGACGACTTTCACGAACTACAACAACGTTCCGGTTGGTTCTGATCCTTTGAACAAAGTGGCGATCGGCACGAACAACAATGTTTTCATGTCGACTTATGCCACGGGATTCATCAAGTACAACGGTTCGGCTTTTACGACTTATACGACGTCGAATTCCCAACTTCCTAACAACAGCATCAACGACATGGCCACTGACAGCGCCGGAAATCTCTGGCTCGCGTGTCCAAACGGACTTGTCAAATTCAACGGCACGACGTTCACGACTTACATGTCTGGAGCGCAAGTGAACAGTTTGGGTATCGATCAAAGCGACAATGTTTATTTCGCGATCAACGGAATGCTCCGCAAGATCAACGCGAACGGCGCTATTGCTGACGTTACTGATGGCGTGTACAAAATCCTGAGAGCCACGACCAGCGGTATCTATATTTCCACAGGCGACGGACTCGGTAAAATCGTGGGCAACCAATACGAATATTTGCATTGGATGGGCGGGAACAGCTGTCTTGCAGATTGCGGCCTGTCAACTGCAGATGTAGACAACACGGGCGATTTGTGGCTTGGTCTTATGCCGAATTGCGCGAATGGCGGCGTGCAGCGTTTCACCGATTGTATTACTTATTCTCCGCAGAATTCAGCGCTGCCAAATCCTCACATCACTTCGATCGACGCAACTTCATCTACCACAGTTTGGGCGGGAACGCAGGAAGGTGGTTTGGTGAAATTTTCTACGAATCTTGAAGCCGAAGATTTCGAGGCTAAGACTTTTTCGGTTTTCCCGAATCCTGCTAAGAATAGTTTCCAGATCGAGAATTCCCAGGATATCGTTTCTATCAGTTTTTATGACATTCGTGGGGTTGTTGTGAAGACGATTACTTCGGAGTTTGATAACAGCATTGATGTTTCTGGTTTGGGTAGTGGGATTTATTTGTTGCAGGCTGCTACTGCCGATGGTAAGTTTTTTGCTAAACGTTTTGTTAAGGAATAATTTTTAGTTTTTTTATATTGAGGTGCGAGTTGGTTTTTTCTGACTCGCATTTTTTTTTGTCCGATAAGATTGTTTATCGCTAATTTTTTCCTTGATAAATTTCCTGTGAGGCCGGAAATCTTGCCCACTCTCGAAGCGTAAATAAAAAAGCTGCGCTTTTTTGCTTCTTTCGGCAGCTGCGCTGCCGCAGGCTTTGATTTTGATTCGTCGCCTGCCAGCGGGGCTTACTTTTGCCTCGCCGCAAAAGTAACAAAAAGGCTCGCGGCACGACCGATTTTGGCGACCT
>NZ_SEBR01000044.1 GCF_004295795.1 Flavobacterium sp.
CGTCGCCTGCCAGCGGGGCTTACTTTTGCCTCGCCGCAAAAGTAACAAAAAGGCTCGCGGCACGACCGATTTTGGCGACCTGACAGCCTTGGAAATTCGGAAATGAAAGGAACTCGCGGAGAGTTTTTGGGTACGAGAAACTTTTTGGGTCGCTCAAACAGCCTTTAATTCCGCGAATTTCCAAGACGTCAGGTGCCCGCCAAAACGCTCAAATGCCGGACTAAGGGGAAAGTGTTTATTGACATTTTTCCGCCGCTTCGCTTTGGAAAAATTTGTCTCCGAACCACCTTTTTTCCTCAATCGCGAGAATCGTTTCCATAACGTCGCCGCCGGAACTTCTGGCGTTGAGGTTTAGGGCAATAAAGAACCCAAGATTCCCAATCAAAGCCAACGATTGTGTCCGTCAAAGACACACCTGTTTTTCGCTACGAAGACAATCAGGAAGTTTTCGAAACCCAAAAATTTCCTACGGAGCAATTTTTAGCGCAGCGAAGCAAGCTAAAAAGCAAATAGATACTTCCAAATAGTCCGCGGCCTAAGCACAAAACGCGGGCACCTGACGTCCCAAAAATTCGCAGAAATGGAAATTGTTTGAGCGACCTGAAAGGTGAGTCGTTTCGAAAAGGCTTTCCCGCGAGTTTTTTCATTTCCGAATTTTTGGGGCTGTCAGGTCGCGTTTTTGGTTCGAGCCGCAAGGCATTTTTGCTTCTTTTGTTGCCAGACAAAAGAAGTCCCCGCCGGACAGGCGACGAAAGGAAATCAAAGCAAGCGACGGCGCAGCCGGCAAAAAAAATGCAACAACATAAAATGAGCGAAGCTCATTTTATTAGACTTCGAGCATAAAAAAAAATAAACACAAAAAGGAGGCACAATAAAAATGCCTCCATTTATGCGAAGAAAACGTGTCTTCATTCACTCAATTTAACTAAACTAATCTTATTGTTCTTTAAGAAATACTCTTATTCTTCTTTAAGAAACTCGCCGGTTGACGCGAAGTAAGCCGTACTTTTCTTGTTGTCCTTCGTCACTACGAGTTTGTACTCGCCATCTGCGGCCTGATAGGCTTCAAGAATGGAGTAACCGCCATATTTCGTCCCGATTTTCTCAAGAGCCGATGGCGAAACCGTATTTCTGTCAATGGCTTTATATGATTTTGTGGCTGTGGTTGTTGTGGTTGTTTTCGTTGTCTGTTCGGTCTGGGCTTGTGCGTTGACAGCGAATCCTAGTGTCAGGGCTGAAATAAAAAGTAGCTTTCTCATAATTTTGGAGTGTATAAAAAGTGTTGTGTCATTGTTTCGGATGAGTATATGTCAGAATCGTGCCACTTCTCGTCAATTGGGTTTTGGCGTCCGCCGATATCAGAGTCCACAAGGGTTTGCGTCTTAATTTTCCTATTCAGAACTTTTTTCGAAAACGTTTTCATAGTGTGGATTTTGCGGATGCGATTGTGGAAATTCCACAGTTTGGCACCACATTTGGAAAATGTCATCCGATAAAACCAAAACGCGATCAAGACCGTAGTTTTTCAAAAAGTGGAAATCTTGCTACGTTGCGCTTATCGCCTGTAACGCTCGAAGAATTTGCCGTCGATAATTTAGCGGCAACTTTCCGGTAAAAAACACAACTATGCTATTGGACGCGATCAAAGACAATTTCGCCGAACTCTCGCGAATGATCAAGCAACTCTCGTTAAAGGAATACTGCCGACCGTGGCCGGAACTGCACGCAGCCTCGATAGGCGAACACGTCAGACATATTCTTGAAATGTACCAATGTCTCGAAAAAGCATATTTTTCGGGTGAAATCGAGTACGACAAACGCGAGCGAGACCTGGCTTTGCAAACCCAACCGGATGTCGCCCTGAAAGTGATTTCGGAACTCGCGAAACGACTCGGTCGGACAAACAAAACCATGTATCTCAACACGATCCTGAACGAAACCGAATTGCGGATTCCGACGAATTTCGAACGCGAACTGCTGTACAATCTCGAGCACAGCATTCACCATCAGGCGCTGATAAAAGTCGGATTGCGCCAATTGGATATGGAAATCGAGGATGGATTCGGAATCGCGCAATCGACACTAGCTTATCGCAACCAATGTGCACAGTAACTTTCGTGGCTTCGCGCCAACAAACCATCATTACCTCGAATCGGGACGAACAGGTTTCGCGTCCGTCGATCGATCCGGCAGTTTACGAAATAAACGGCAAGGAGTTGTTTTTTCCGAAAGATCCAAGAGCTGGCGGCACGTGGTTCGCCTCTGACAAAAGCGCTAATGTGCTGGTTTTGCTGAACGGCGCTTTCGATACGCACGAGCATCGTCCGCCTTATCGCAGAAGTCGTGGCCTAATTGTGCTTGACCTGCTTTCTTGCGAATCGGCAATAGAAAATTGGTCTGCCATAAATTTGACCGAGGTCGAACCGTTCACGATCGTACTTTTCGAAAACCGACACTTATATGAACTGCGTTGGGACGGAAACTTGAAATTCCGAAAAGACTTGGCTTCGAACGAAAATCACATTTGGTCGTCCGCGACTTTGTATCCGAAGGAAATCCGCGACCGACGCGAAAAATGGTTCTCCGAATTCCTGTCGAAAAATCCGAATCCTTCGCCTCAAGACATGCTTGGATTCCATCGGTATACCAAAAATTCCGACAGCCAAAACGGCCTCGTAATCGACCGAAAAGGCATCTCGCTTCAAACCCTGAGCATCACACAAGCCGCAATCGACGGGCATTCCATCCAATTCCAGCATTCGAATCTCGTGGAAAATTCGACAACAAAAACGGTTTGCGACACATTTTGAAAACGCGCATTTTCCTCCACAAACTCGCCAATTGGGAATATTGGCCACAGCAAATCGTCTACATTCCGGTTTATCTGCAATGGATTTGGTACAGTTTGCGAGCGCGTTCCGTTTTCTTTTTCAACGCTTCGAATCCCTCGATAAAAAACGGCGGATTTTTCATGGAATCCAAAAAGGAAATCTACGACATGCTGCCAATCGGAACGTATCCGAAGACAAGCTTTGTTGCGATGGAAATGTCAGCCGAAGAAGCGATCGACAGCTTCCAAATATCCAAAATCGACTTTCCCGTCATCGCCAAGCCGAACATGGGACAAAGAGGAACGGCGGTGAAAAAACTGCATTCGCTCGACGAAATTTCGGCCTACGCCAAACGCGCCACCTTCGATTTTTTGATCCAAGAATGCATTCCATTCGAGAATGAGATCGGGATTTTCTACGTGCGCTATCCGCATGAACAGCTAGGCAAAATCACAGGAATCGTCGCCAAGGAATTCCTGTCGGTCACGGGCGACGGCGTTTCGACCATAGAAAAATTGTTGCAAAAAGATTTTCGGCACGCCATGCAGGCGTCGGCCATCGCCAAAGAAATAGGGGCGGGCATGCACGAAATTTTGCCGATGGGCAAAAAGCGCAAACTCGTGCCTTTCGGAAATCACATCCGCGGAAGCAAATTTACAGATGCCAGCCATTTGATCACGCCAAAACTCGTCGAAGCCATAAACGCGATCTGTCTCGAAATCCCCGATTTTTACTTCGGCCGACTCGATGTGATGTTCGAAAACTGGCGCGATCTCGAAAACGGGAAAAAATACGCCATCATAGAAATCAACGGCGCTTCGAGCGAACCCACGCACATTTACGATCCGAAGCACTCGATTTTTTTCGGATGGAAAGAACTCACGCGACACTTGCGCTACATGTTCGAAATCGCATCCATCAATAAACGAAAAGGCGTATCTTACCTCTCGCGCAAGGACGGAATCCGCGAATACCGCGAGTATGTGGCGCACAATAAAAAATTCGTCGATTTTTGAAGACTTGGAAAAATCTTGCCGTTGGATTCGGCATCAGTTTTATAGGTTCGGTTCCTTTGGGTTATCTGAACGTCGTCGGATTCGAGATTTTCGAGGCTTCCGGCTACGCGAAATTGATTCCGTATCTACTTGGCGTGATCGCCGAGGAAAGTCTCGTGATCTACCTCACGCTTTTGTTCGTCGACAAATTGTCAAAAGGCGGAAAACTCGTCAAAGCGACTGAAATCTTCTCGATCGTTTTCCTGCTCATTCTCGCCATTTATTTCTTCGTCAGAAAAGAAAGCGCCGAATTTTCCACACCAAAATATGTCGACTATTCGCCATTTCTCGCCGGAGCGATCCTGAACGCCATCAATTTCATGCAATTGCCGTTTTGGACAGGCTGGAATTTGTATTTGCTGAACGCCAAGTGGATTTACGTTGAAGACAATCGAAAATTCATCTATATTTTTGGAGCGCTGATAGGAACTTTTGTAGGAATGTTGCTCTTCATTTTGGGCTTGCACTTTTTGGCCGAGAACATCGACGGGCTTACTTTTTATCTTATGAAGGTTATTATTCCTTTGATTTTTCTTGGGTTGGCGTTGTGGCAGGCTTATAAATTTTACGACAAATATTATCGTAAAAATAATTTTACTGGTAAAATTGATTAGGAGCTTTTTCCGGCTGACTTGGCACTAGCTTTTTTGCAAAAACCGGTTTTTCTAGGGTTTAAAACGAGCTTCCTGCGGTCGCTGTTTTAAACTTAGAAAAATTCGGTTTTTTCTGCAAAAGGCTAGTTGCCCGCATCCGGGCTAGGGATTGTCGTTAGACGATCTTTCTTTTTGTATTTTATTTATGTGTTTACGGAAATTATCTCACTCTCCAGACCTGATAAAAATAAGCTTCGCTTATTTTGCTTTTTTCGGCAGCTGCGCTGCCGCCTGCTTTGATTTTGATTCGTCGCCTGCCAGCGGGGCTTACTTTTACTTCATTGATTTTTATTGTTTTTTAAAGGATTCAGTGAACCTCGTTCCTCGGTTTGCCTCGCCGCAAAAGT
>NZ_SEBR01000002.1 GCF_004295795.1 Flavobacterium sp.
TGCGGAATTTGCAAGGCTGTCAGGTCGCCAAAACGGTGTAGCCGCAAGGCATTTTTGGTTCTTTTGTTGCCAGACAAAAGAACCGCCCGCCGCGCAGGCGACGAAAGAAATTCAAAGCCGACGGTGGCGCAGCCGCCGAAAAAAAAAGCAAAAACAGCGCAGCTGTTTTAATAGGGTTTCGAGAGCGAGATAGTTTCCGTAAACAAAAAACTTGATTCAAAAACGAAAATTCGTGTTACGACAATCCTAGCCCGGATTTGGGCAAATTAGCCTTTTGCAGAAAAAAGTGAGCTTTTCTTAGCTTGAAACAGCGACCGCAGGAAGCTCGTTTTAAGCTCTAGAAAAACCGATTTTTTAAAGAAAGCTAATGCCAGAAAGCCGGAAGAAGCTTCTAAAGGACGAACTGGCGCAAGCAAGAAGCTTCTAACGTAAAAAATAGAATTTCACTAAACCAAAAGCTCCTCGGGATTCTCTAATCTCGAAATATAAAAATCCACCTTCCGACTAGCCTTATTAAAAAAAATCTTCCGATCCCGAGTCCCCGACAAATTCAAAGACTTCGAAGTCTTGATCTGACGCAAAAAATAATCGAAAGCCTTCTGGCAAGTAGTCTCATCCTCGGTAATGAAATAACCCAAAGCGGTATAAGGAATAAACATCGTCTTTCGCTCGACAGACGAAACAATCACATTGTTGTTCAAAATCAGCAATTCGTTGAAGTACAATTTGAAGTTGCCGCCGGTTTCCTCGCACTTGCTCTCGACTTTCCGCAACAATTGGCGCATGTCTTCGTAAAGCGCCACGGCATTCTGTTTGCTCAGCAATCCCGATTCGAAGAAGTAGAAAATCTGTTGCAGCGTTGAATTTATGGTCGTGTCGTTCCAGATTTCGTGCACTTCGGCTCTTTCGTACGCCATCCGGATTCGCGTGATGTGCGTCTGCAGGTTTTCTGGCATCACGAAACTCTCGAACGGCTTTTCGAGTCCGGTGAGCAATTCCATCCAAACATAAAGCTTGAACTTCGAGAGCAGCGTTCCACCGATCATGTAAAACAACGGAATGTCTTTGGCCGCATAAAAAATCGAGATGTTTTCGTCACTTTCGTATTTGTCCAGATAAGCCGCCGATTGCCCAAAATATTGCGTCATGTCGTCGCTTGATTCGATCTCACGCGTTTTTTCCACGACCAAACTGCTTGAGCCGGTCAGGATTGCGTCAATCGAGATTTTGTAATGTCGGCACAAAACAACGGCTTCGTCTATCGAGAATTTGCTTTTGGACGAAACGCGTCGGTGCGCGGCGTCATAGCTGATTCCAAGTGCGACCGCGACCGCGTCGATCAACGACCCTGATTTTATTTTCTTCCGAAGAATCGAAAGCAACACCTCTTGTTGCGACATAATTTGCGATTTTCACAAATCTACATTTTTTAAAACACGAATTGCACAAGTCTGGTTGCTTTTATCGCGATAAGTTTGGTGTAGACAATCGGAGTAAGATGAAACTTTTTTTCGCGAAATGTTACTGGCTGGCTTACAAAAGAGCTGTCAGAAGAGCCGAACCAGACACGCCAAAAGGCTTCGTGTTGCGGGAATTGCTTTACAACGTCGTCCGATTTGTCGTGAGATACTATAAACCGTAACCAAAAACAATATGAAAACAGCAACCAAGACCAACAGCGCGGCAAGCAATCGCGAATCGATTCCGAATTCCCCTTATTTATTTGGGGAAAAACATTTTGAAAATCCGGAGCTCCTTGTCGGAAACATAGAGAATTTCATTGGCATGGCGATGATTCCGACAGGTTTGATCGGACCTGTAAAAGTAAACGGATCGCAGGCAAAAGGCGAATTCACCGTGCCGCTTTCCACAACCGAAGGCGCGCTCGTGGCGAGTTACAACAGAGGCGCGAAAGCTTGCCACGAAGCCGGTGGCGCGACCTCGATCTGCGTCGGTCAAGGCGTGCAAAGAAGTCCGGTGCTCAAATTCTCGAACCTGAACGAACTTTTGACTTTCCTCGATTGGGTCAATCTCGAACTGGAAACTTTCCGCGAAATCACGTCCAAAGTCAGTCGGTTTGCGCGACTTATCGAGATGCGGACCAACATCGAGGGCAATCATCTCACGCTGACCTTCGAGTATTTTACGGGCGACGCTTCGGGACAGAACATGGTGACTTTCTGCACGCAACACATCTGCGAATTCATAATGGAAAATGCGCCGGTCAAGCCGAAATTATGGTTTATCGAAGGCAACTATTCGGGTGATAAAAAGGCGACTTCGCTGTCGTTTTCGCACGTTCGCGGCAAGAAAGTCGTCTCGGAAATCGTGCTTCCGAAATCAATTGTCGAAAACACGCTCAAATCTTCCGCGAAAGCGATGGCCGACTATTGGCTGTCATCGACTTTGGGCGTCGTACAAAGCGGATCGATAGGCGCGCAAGGCCATTATGCAAACGGATTGGCGGCTTTGTTCATTGCAACCGGGCAAGACGTGGCGTGCGTTTCGGAAGCATCGGTAGGAATCACGAGAATGGAAGCCTTGCCCAACGGTTCGCTCTACGCAAGCGTCACTTTGCCGGGATTGATCGTGGGAACGGTCGGAGGCGGAACCGGTTTGCCGACGCAAAAAGAAGCGCTCGAGATCATGGAGTGTTTCGGAGAAGGAAAAGCTGTGAAGTTCGCCGAGATAATCGGGGCGGTGATCCTGGCCGGAGAATTGTCGATCGCCGCGGCTTTGTCGGCCGGACATTTCGCATCGGCTCACCAAAAACTCGGACGCAAAACGAATCCTCAAAACCACAAATCATGAAAACGAAAGAGAACGTTTTTACGGTTCCGAACGCTTTGTCGGCTTATCGAATCGTGATGATTCCGGTCATAATCTGGAGTTTGGCCAACGAAAACAGAAACCTTTTCGCCACTTTGATCTGCGTGAATTTAGTGACGGACATTCTCGACGGACTGATCGCGAGAGCGTTTAATTTGTGCACGGAACTTGGCGCAAGACTCGATTCGTTGGCTGACATGGGAACATTTTTGCTGTCGATCGCCGGATTCTGGGTTTTCGAAGAAGACTTTGTACGCGAACACGCCATCGCCTTTTGCCTGATTTTCGGATTTTACGGTTTGGGGCAACTTTCGTCTCTTGTCAAATTCCGGCGCACCACGAGTTTCCACCTTTACACGAGCAAAATCCTGGGTTACATCCAAGGCATTTTCATCTTCACGTTTTTCGTTTTCGGAAATTGGAACGTCTATTTCTACTTCATGGTCGCGGCAAGTTGTGTGGCGGAATTCGAGGTTTTTTTGGTTGTTCTGACGTTGAAAAAGCCGGTTTCGAACGCGAAAAGTTTCTTCCACATCATCAAAGAACAGCGCCATGGAATTGTATAGTTTGTTGTTGGTCTTGTTCGCGATCGGAGGTTTGGCGACTTTCAAAGTGTGCCGAAATACCCGCGATTTATCCGAAATGAAAAAGCATTGGACAAAATTCGCAGCCTACTTCGGACTCGTTTTTTTGCAGCTATTGCTGATCTCCAAAAGTTGGTATTTGGGATTCGCACTCTTGGTTTCGGCCGTCGGATTTTACGAAATCTGGAAGGTCGGCAAATCGATAAGGTCAAGAGCAATCGGACTGCTTTTGTTCGGGATTTTTGCTGTCGGATATCTTTGGTTTTTTGATTCCGAAGCTGTCGAAATGCAGCAATTCCTGTTCATTTCGGTAATCGTTTTCGACGGATTTTCACAGCTTTTCGGACAATTGTTCGGACGCACGAAATTGTTCCCAAAAATTAGTCCCGGAAAAACCTTGGAAGGAATGGCCGGCGGATTTTTGGCGCTTTCGGTTTCGGCTTTGCTAGTCGGCAATTTCCTCAAAATGGAGTTGTCCGAGGCGTTGCTTTACGGGATTTTGATCGGGATTTTTTCGATCGCCGGAGATTTCCTCGCCTCGTACTACAAAAGACAAAACGGCGTCAAGGATTTCAGCCGACTGATTCCGGGACACGGAGGCGTTTTGGATCGTTTCGACAGTTTGATTTTCGCGGCATTCGCGGGTTTGTCGCTACAGACGCTGTCGCAATTTGATTTCGGAATCTGGAATTGTGTTGGGTACGTTTTGCTGTTTCTCACGATTTTCACTTTGGCCGAAATCGGATACAGAAGTTTTGCGATCAAGGCTGAGATTACCCGAAAATTCGTCCACATAAGTTCGGGTCTGGCTTGTTTGACTTTTCCGTTTTTTCTCGAAAATTGGCTGTCGGTTTTGGTGCTTTGCCTCGGATTTATGGGGTTGTTGGTCGCAAGTAAATCTTTCGGTCTTTTACCGTCGGTAAACGCAATCGACAGAAAATCACAAGGAAGTCTTGTCTTTCCTATCGCCATTTTCGTTTGCTTTTGCCTTTTTATCCAACGCGATTCGTACGCGATCTTCTATTTGCCGATCGTGATTTTGGCGATTTGCGATCCTTTGGCAGCGTTGTGCGGAAGAAAATGGCCACTCGGGAAATACAAAGTCGGAGCGCAATCGAAAACGCTTCTGGGATCGTTGGTTTTCTTTTTGAGCTGTTTCGCGATTTTGGTGCTGTCGCTGTATTTCTCGAACATCGGTTTCACTTTCGGACTACTTTTCCACTGTCTGATGTTGTCTGCCGTGGCCACGATAATCGAAGCCATCAGCAGAAACGGTTACGACAACTTGACGATTCCGTGCGCGATCATTGTGTTTGTGCAGCTTTCCGATTTTCCGCTTTGACGGACAAAAATCAGTTGACTTCGAAAGTCGCGACTTCGTAAACCGCGGTTCCGTCTTCTGAAATGCCCTCAAGAATCGCCTCGAACGTGCCTTTTACGTCAGAAGCAAAAAACGAGATCGAAGCCTCGCTTGCCAACTTCGGAATCCAAGCCAATTGGTAGCGATAGTCGGGAATGCGACTCGATGAAGCCGACGAATAATCGGCAAGGAAGTGGCGTTTTGGAGCCGCCGGTCTCGAGATTGCATCGCGCAAAATGTGTGTTCCTTTGGCTTTGAGATCGTAATTCCCGTCTTTGGTCTGGATGCTGACCAATCCGTTGAAACCCATTGGGCCAACGTAGTAATAGCCAGGAATCGTCGTAATGCGATCGATGTTCTTTGTTGGATATTCAAAAATCTCATTGAGGTTGCTTAGCCAGATTCCATCGACAAAAACGCCGGATTCTCCGGTCGAGTCGTAACCTATTATGTGTTCGCGCAAGACGATCGCGTAGTTGTCTCCCTTTTTTTCGTAGTACGATTCCTCGAGCACTTCGGTCAATGTTTCGGTCAGCGTCGGAAAGCGTGTGTAATTGTCAAGTTTGTAGACAGTGCCGCTTTTGGCGTAGAAAACATCGTAATCCGGAAACGCGAGAACGCTGTCGCGATGGTGTTTGTAGTAAGCATTCTCGATTTGGTTCGAAACCGAGCGCGCTTCAACCGATTTTTTCGCCCACGCCGAAACCGTGTAAGCGGGAAAATCCAAAGACGAGAAATCAGGAGTTTTGACATCGTCGAGTTTTATGGTGAAATCCTGTCGGTTTTCGCCCGCGACCTGAAGCAGCGATTCTTTGTTGAAATATGGATTTTCGATCGTAAACCTGAAATTTCCAGATTTGTCGGTTTTCGCGATTTTGGATGCGAAGTTTTTTCCCGGAAACGCCAAACTCACGATTTGGTCAGCCGCGGAATTTCCGGACTTGTCGACGATTTTGCCCGAAACGGTCTCGCCCCGAAGTTCAGGCAACGCACTTGTTTTGTTCGTGATATAATTGGCCGTGTTGAATCCGGAAGGAAAATCGGCTAAAAGCGAAAGCGAATCGACTTTTCGAACCGTGAGCGAATAATTGCCTTTTTGTTGCAATTTGGTCAAAATTTCGATCTTTTCGCGTGTGGCAAATTTTGTCTTTGAAGTGGAAATCGCACCCGAAGCCGATCGTGCTTTTAACGTAAATGCGCCGTTTTCGACTTTGTCGGATTCCGATGAAAACGGATTCACGATCACGATATCTGTCGAGAACAAAGTTTCGGGCTTTCCGATTCTCCAATTCGTGTAACCGACAAGTTTGTAATTGCCGGACGCGATAGACGTCGGAACAAAAAAATCGCCCGCAGCCGAGCCGTTTTCGAGAAACAGTTTTTGGATGAAAACTGGTTTTTTGTCGCGTCCGACCAAAGCGACATAGCCCATTTTGCTGAGTTGGCTGGCCTGATTGCGTGAGTCGAGGCAATACATCTTGTAATATAGGGTTTCGCCGCTCACGAAAGCCGTGGCATTGGGTTGGACTTTTATCTTTTCGGAAAGCGAGAATGACTTCGCCTGATTTTGCTGGGCAAAAACCGTGAAAGACGCGAAAAGTACTGAAAGCGACAGCAGTTTGATTGCGCTCATATAGTTGAATTTTTTATCAATTTTGCCACCAGGGCGGCGTTATGTTTGAACCACTGAGACGGCAATCGCCGCACTTGGAAGTCACTACGACGTAATTTCCCTGAGTGTCGGTCTCGTAATAGTTTACGGCGTTTTCCTGAACGCGTTCTATGAGTTGCAAGCCCAAAAATTGTCCGGGTTCGAGCACGTCCTGGATATAAGTGTCGAACTTACATTCGGATGGAAACGCAGGCGGAAGCTGTCCGGGGAAAAAGTTGCCGTAATTGAACATGACGACTTTTTCATCGACAGCCGAAACCTCGAAAAAACCAATCACTTTTTCATTGGGATTTCCGTCGCTGCGGATGTTTCCGTAGAAAAAACCGGGTTGTAATTGGGAAAGCAAATTTCCGGTTGACGAAAGTTCGCTCATGGTTTTGTAGAACGTGTACGACGCAAGATTCTGCACGTATTGCCTTACTTTGATGCCGTATCTTTCATTTATCAGATAGGCGGTGTCGGCAATTGTCCTTATCGGATAATCGATAATCCTGTCTTCGGCCAAACCGACCGTCGAAACAAGAATGATGCTTTTTGAGCGACCTTTCTTGTAGCAGGTTTCGGCTTCTTCCGTCCTGTCCATGAGCAAAAGTTCCGGAAACGTATCATCGTCGTCGTTGTCAGGGTAAACCGCGAGATATTTGTTTCGCCAATGCGGCACTTTGAAACGTCCGGCTTCTTCGTATTCGTAACGGTAATAGCGCGAATTGCCGGTGGGATCGCTTGTATTGATGCGAATCTGGATTGCGGGCAATTCGCCGAGATTCGATGCGACTGCCGTCAAACTTTCGATTGGCGTTGGCGTGGTCTGTTTTTCGGGAGTGGACGAATACGAAGTTCCGTCAGAAGTCACGATGTGCAAGGTGTAAGCGCGTTCGGGATTTGGTGCAAAAGCGTTTTCGGAGACGTAAAGCGTGTCTTGTTGCTCAAAATCGAACGTGTTTCCGAGATCGTCCTGAACATACACGTTGGCGCCGTTTTCGAATGTCGGGCCTGATTCTCCAAGCCGATAAGTACGCGAAATCTTGATAGAATGTTGTTTCAACTCATTGCTGATCGAGGCTTCGATGACGAGTGCGCTCTCGAAATTTCGGGTCTGCAACGCATAAGGTTCGGTACATCCAATTATGGAAAGCAACAGCAATGTTCCCAAAAGTCTTTGGAAAACGAAAGTCGATGTGGATGTCCTTTTTTTCATAGTGTTCAGTTTTGCCAGTAAGGCGGCGGCACGTTCGATCCCGTAACGCGGCAATCGACGCATTGGTCGCTCGTCATGATAAACCAGCCGTTGGCATCGAATCCGGAGAGATCCATCGTGCCTGCCTGCGTCAGATCGATGATGACGTGAGCGTCTCCCAAAGGTCGCGGATAACTCCAGTTTTCAGGATTCAAGGTGCGGTTCGAGCATTCATACGGCCACGGAATGGGCAGATTGTTGGGAAAAACCTCGTTGTAATCGAACGCCATCACGGCTTCTGAAACCGAAGAAACCTCGAAGAAACCGATCACTTTTTCCTCAGAATTGTCGTCATTCCTGACATTTCCGTAGAAAAATCCGGGCTGCGTCTGCGACAGAATATTCCCGATCGACGAAAGTTCGCTCAACGTCTTGTAAAAAGTGTAGGAAGCCAGGCTTTGCACATATTGACGCACCTTGATCGAGTAACGGTCGTTGACGATGTAACTTGTGTCGGCAATCGTGCGCACCGGAAATTCCACAACTCTGTCTTCGCCCAAACCGGTCGTCGTAGTTAGAACCACGCTTTTCGATTTGCCCTGACGGTAACAAACATGTGCTTGTTCCGTTCTCGGTTGAAGGAGTATTTCCTCAAAATTGTCTTCGTCGCTGTCATCCGGACCAACTACAACCTCGGTTTCGAAGTAGTTTGGCGTGGCGAAGCGTCCGGCTTCTTCGTATTCGTATCTGTAGTATTTCGAATTTCCTGTCGGATCGAAAGTGTTTGCGCGAATCTGCACGCCATTTACGCCGCCCATCGAGACGATTTCTCGCGAAAGGTTTCCGATAGGAGTGACCGTCGTAAGTTTTTCGGCTGTGGAAGAATAGGAATTTCCGTCAGACGTAGAAATATGTAGGCTGTAAGTGCGCGCGGCATCAGGCAGAAAAGCATTTTCGGACACATACATCGTGTCCTGTTGCTCGAAATCGATCACATTGCCCAAGTCGTCCTGAACGTATACACTGGCGCCGGTTTCAAAAGTCGGACCGGATTCTTCGAGGCGATAGGCGCGCGAAATCTTGACGGCGTGCTGTTTGAGCTCGTTCGTGATCGAAGCTTCGATAATGAGCGCACTTTCGAAGTTGCGGGTTTGCAAAACGTAAGGATCGGTGCATCCGAAAAGGCACAAAAGCGAAAAAGCGGCAGTAAGTCTGAGAAAAATCTTCATGACTAGAATTTGAAATTGTAGGTAAATGTGGGCACGGGAATCGAGAAAATCGACGTTTTATAAGCTTTGACCTGTCCGTTTTCGGATACGAAAAACACCGAATAAGGATTGTTTCGGCCCAAGACGTTGTAAATCGAGAAGTTCCAGAAACTGTGAGCGAGCTTTTTGATCTTGTGGTTTCCTTCGACGTTTATTCCGATGTCAAGGCGGAAATAGTCCGGAATCCGGAACTGGTTGCGGTCGCTGTACAAAGTGTACTCGATGCCGTTGTACATGTACGATCCAATCGGATAAGTGATCGGTCGGCCGGTCTGGTAAATAAAGTTGGCCGAAAAACTGTAGCGTCTGGTGAACTTGTAATTCAAAACGGCGCTGAAATCGTGAGGTTTGTCAAAGTTCGACTGGAAATAATCGCCGTTGTTCACGCGTTCGTCGGCGAATTTAGAGTCGAGTTTCAGGAAACTGCGCGAATACGTGTAACCGATCCAGCCATTGAGTTTTCCGAGATTTTTCTTGATCAGCAACTCGACTCCGTAGCTTTTTCCTTCGCCCTGAAGCAATTCGGTCTCGATGTGCTCGTTCATCAAAAGTTGGGCAGCGACCTTGTAATCGAGGATGTTTTTCGATTTCTTGAAATAGCCTTCGAGGCTCACTTCATACATGTCGTCCTTGAGATTCTTGTAAAAACCAAGCGAAAACTGGCGCGCGACCTGAGGTTCGATATTGAGATCGGACAACTTCCAGGTCGCGGTGGGCGATTGCGTCGTGTTGCTCGACATCATGTGAATGTATTGGTAAGTCTGGTCGAATCCGGCCTTGACCGAAAAATCGTCGGCGATGATGTAACGCGCCGAAACTCGCGGCTCGAAACCGCCATATTGCTTGATGACTTCGTTGTTTGCGTAAACATTTTCTCCCGTAACCGTTCCGTCGTTCAGCGGCAAGCCCGGTTGGTAAGTGCGTTGGGTTGAAGCTCCGAGCGCAAGAAAGTACGAATAACGCAATCCTGCGCTGATTAGCAATTTGTCTGTAAGTTCATAATCATCGCTCAAATAAACTGCCGATTCAAGTGCTTTTTCTTTTTGGATGTCAATTGGAATGACGAGCGAATTGGCGCCCAACGGATCCATGTAACCCGGATCGATCTTGTAGAGTTTGCTGCTGATTCCGTAGCTCAGTTTGTGCTTGTCCCAAAACTGCGACCTGAATTTGAACGCTGCCTGGGTTTCGTTTATCGTATAGCCCAAATCGAACGAAGACGAATTGCGGGCGTCATACTCGATATTGAATTTATACTGGCTGTTTGTAATGGAAAGCGTTCCGCGGTTTTTGGCGTTGAAACGGTGGTTCCACTTGAACGAGGCCAGAAGGTTGTCGTATTTGTAAAGGGAATCCGAAGTGATGCTGAAATCGTCGTGGCTGTAATAACCCATGAGTTCGATGTCGTCGTCTTGCCCGATCTTGTGCACATATTTGAGGTTAGCGTCATAGAACGAAGCCTGGCTGTTTTGAAGATCGGAGTTCTTTAACGAGCGCAGGATCCATCCGGAATATGTGGCGCGTCCGCCGATTATCAGTCCGCTTTTTCCTTTTACGATGGGAATGTTGAGCATCAGGTTCGAAGTTACAGGTCCGATATTTCCTTCTCCCGAGACTTTGAGCGTGTCCGGTTTTTTGGTTGAAACGTCAAACACCGATGAAAGGCGTCCGCCGAATTCTGCGGGAATGCTGCCTTTGTAGATTGTCACATCGCCCGTGGTGAAAGGGTTTACAGCCGAGAAAAATCCGAGAAAGTGAGAAGGATTGTACAAAACCGCGTCGTCGAGCAAAATCAGGTTCTGGTCTTCTTTTCCGCCTCGAACATTGAATCCGGCCGATCCTTCGCCCGCGGTCTTTATTCCCGGAAGTGTCGTGGCCACGCGGAAAATGTCGCGTTCGCCCAAAACCAACGGAATGTTCTTGATCTTTTCGACGTCGATTTTGGTCACGCCGGTAACTGCTGTCCTGAAATTCGAATTGTCTTTGGAGTAAACCACGACTTCCTTGAGCATATTCGGGTTCTCGGAAACGGCAAAATCGAGTCGGCCGTTGCTGTAAGCCATGATTTTTTTGGAAGCCTGTGTGTAATTGATCGACCTGATCTCGACCGTATGTGCGCCCGACGGCACTTTCAAAGCATAAAATCCTCTGTCGTCGGTAACTGCGTCGATCGTCAAACCTTTTACCGAAAGCAATACGCCCGGAACAGGTTGGCCGGTCACCGCATCGCGAACATATCCGGTAACGATGGAGGTTTTTTCGGTGGTGCTGTTTTCCTTTCCTACGAGTGCGATCGCGTCTTTTTCTTCGGTTTTCCCTTCCTGGAAGAAAACAGGTTTAGGTTCGTCCGACGTTTTGGCGTTGGGTTTGTCTCCGAAAAAATTTTGGGGAAGTTCGTTGTAGATCGCCGAATTACGCGTCAGGATTACCCGATTTCCGTCGACGAAAAAGTTAAGGTTCGTCTGCGAGAAAACTTGTTCGAGAACTGTATTTAAATCAGTATTCGTAAAGCTCGCCGACACAGGTTCGGTTTGAGCAAACCAGGCTTCGTCATAAAAGAATTTGTATCCCGATGCGGTTTCTATCTGACGGATGGCATCCGAAACCGGAACATCCGAAAACGACACGCTTATTTTTTGTTGGGCGAAAATGCACATCGGAAGCGCCAAAAGCAAAAGCAATAAAAGTTTTCTCATTTCGGCTTCAGTTTTTGGCGTTTGTGATGTGGCGGAAAAGTTTGGTCATGAACGAGATCGGGTCTTTTTTGGAAAGGTCTTTTTGGGATTGGTAAAAGTCCTTGATGCGCTCTTTTTGATCGGGAAACAATTTGGCGAAATCGCCTCGGCTGTCGGTTTTGGTGAAAACGCCGTCTTTCTCGATCAGAAACCCGGGATCTTCGTTGAATTCGTCTACGATTACGTTGTCATTGTTGCGCTGTCGAATGAATTTGTGGTGTTTTGCATAGAGCGTGAAGCCTTGTCCAACGGCACATTTCTCGTAGTAGCCAGTGACGAAATCCGGCTTTTTTTCGAGACTGCTGAGGTTGACGAAATCGCGTCCGTCAAGCGTAAAACCCGATACGAATTCCTTTTCGAGGATCGTGCCTATGTTGTTGCTGATGTTCTTCGGTCGGTAGATCAGAATGTCGTGATAGATGTCGTATCTCAAGTCGACATTGTAGTAAGGTTGGTTGCTGTAGACGACGCTTCCGACGAGATATTGGTCGGTTTTATAGAATTGGTCGTTCCCTTTTCGGATTTTGTAAGGATTCGGATAGGCGCGACCGTTGAGATTCAGGTTTTCCAATCCGCCCGCCGCGTCATAGGAATTGTAGATTTCGGTTTCGGACTGCGCATGCGAAACGGTCGATAGCGCAATTAATCCGCATGCCAAAAATAAGGATTTTCGCAGGGCAGTCATGTTCGATTTGTTGATTGTTGTTCGCTAAATGTAGGAATAATTTTAGCCGAACTTTGAGTTACCGGCAAAAAAAAATCCTGACGGAAGCCCCGTCAGGATTGAATGTCACTATTTGGTGACTTAATTATTCGCCTTGAGGCGCGTCGTTGCTCGGTTCGCTTTGATTGCTGTCCGATTCACGATTTTCTCTCGGTTCGCGATTTTCTCTCGGGCGATCGTTGCGATCTCCGCGATTTCTGTCGCCACCGTAGCGTGATCCGCGATCATTTCTGTCGTTTCTATCGCCTCTTGGACGGTCGCCGTCGCGTCTTTCAGGACGTGGAGCGTTCTCATCTCTTGGAGGACGAGGCGTAAGTGCCTTTTTGGAAACGCGTTCCTTGCGTGTCTTGGGATCGATTCCCATGTATTTCACTTCAAACTCATCGCCCATGTTCACAAGGTCGGTTACGTTTTCAGTTCTTTCCCATGCAAGTTCCGATACGTGGAGCAAGATTTCGTTTCCTGGAGCGTCTTGGTATTCAACCACGGCTCCGAAGTCCATAATCTTGACGACTTTCACTTTGTAAGAATCACCAATGACCGGCTTGAACGTAAGCGAGTCGATCTTGCGAAGTACAGTGTCGATTCCTTCCTGGTCTGTACCGAGGATTTCGACAACACCTTCTTCGTTGACTTCGTTGATGACGATCGTGGTCTTGGTAAGCTTTTGAAGTTCCTGGATAACTTTTCCTCCAGGTCCGATAAGTGCTCCAATAAATGCTCCGGGAATCGTAGTCATGATGATTTTCGGTGCTTTCGGTTTCACGTTCTCACGTGGAGCAGCTTGTGTTTCGATTAGTTTTCCTAGGATGTGAAGACGGCCTGCACGTGCTTGGTCAAGCGCTTTTTCCATGATCTCATAGTTCAGTCCTTCGATCTTGATGTCCATTTGGCAAGCGGTGATCCCGTCAGCGGTTCCGGTCACTTTGAAGTCCATATCACCAAGGTGATCTTCGTCTCCAAGAATGTCCGAAAGTACAGCCCAACGGCCCGTTTTGTCATCAGAAATCAATCCCATGGCGATTCCGGAAACCGGTTTAGTCATTTGGACGCCCGCATCCATCAAAGCCAAAGTTCCGGCGCAAACCGTCGCCATCGAAGACGATCCGTTTGACTCCAAAACCTCAGAAACGATACGGATCGTGTATGGGTTTTCGTCAGGAATCATGTTTTTCAACGCGCGTTGTGCCAAGTTTCCGTGACCTACCTCGCGACGTGAAGTTCCGCGCAATGGCTTGGCTTCACCTGTCGAGAATGGTGGGAAATTGTAGTGCAGGTAGAACCTTTCTTCTCCTTGCTCGCTTGGTGCGTCGATGATGTTCGCCTCGCGTGAAGTTCCCAAAGTCACTGTCGCCAATGCCTGAGTTTCTCCGCGTGTGAACAATGCCGATCCGTGTACGGATGGAAGATAGTCGACCTCGCACCAGATTGGGCGAATCTCGTCTGTCTTTCTTCCGTCAAGGCGCAATCCCAAATCGAGGATCACGTTGCGGACAGCTTCTTTTTGTGTCGATTTGAAGTATTTCGAGATAAGATCTCCAAACTCAAGTTGCTCTTCTTCTGAAAAACCAGCTTTCACTTCGTCTTTCACTTCGGCAAACTTCTCACCGCGTTCCGCTTTGCCAGTTCCTTCCTGAGCAATTGCGTAACACTTGTCGTAAGCCAATGAACGAACTTTCGCTTCTACTTCTTCGTTAGTCGCTTCTTCGTCGTAAGACCTGATTTCTTTCTTGCCGAAAGCAGCCTGAAGACGCTTTTGTGCAGCGATCTGAACTTTGATGGCATCGTGTGCGAATTTGATTGCCTGAACCATTTCGGCTTCGGAAATTTCCTTCATTTCACCTTCTACCATCGCTACAGAATCCTCCGAAGCTCCAATCATCATGTCGATGTCAGACTCGGCCAATTGCGTAGGACTTGGGTTGATCACGAATTCTCCGTTGATGCGTCCGACGCGAACTTCCGAAATCAAAGTCTCGAAAGGAATGTCAGAAAGCGCCAAAGCGGTAGAAGCGGCAAGGCCTGCAAGTGCATCCGGCATCACTTCTTCGTCGTGTGACATCAATTGGATCATTACCTGCGTTTCGGCGTGGTAATCATCCGGGAAAAGCGGACGCAAAACGCGGTCCACGAGACGCATCGTCAAAACTTCCTTGTCAGAAGGACGTGCCTCACGTTTGAAAAATCCGCCTGGAAAACGTCCGGCAGACGCGAATTTCTCGCGGTAATCTACTGTCAGGGGCAAAAAGTCAACCCCAGGACTAGCTTTTCTTGCGGAAACTACCGTTCCAAGCAACATGGTGTCACCCATTCTGATGACGACTGAACCGTCAGCTTGCTTGGCTAGTTTCCCGGTTTCGATCGAGATGCTTCGTCCATCTCCCAAATCGATAACCTCTGTAAATACTTGTGGAATCATAAATCCAAATTTCGTTGATTAAACAATGGGTTTAGTAGTTGTGTTGTTGTGTGCGTGTGTAGTTGTCTAAAACCCAATGAAAAACCAGAACTTTTTTCTTGCAACCTCGGGACTTGAATTACAAATCCCATAAAAAACAAAAAGAGGCGCGCGGGCACCTCTTTTCGATTGATTATTTACGAATATTCAATTCTTTGATGATCTCGCGGTAGCGGTTGATCTCTGTCTTCTTCAAGTAATCGAGAAGACTTCTTCTTTTACCTACCAGCTTTACAAGCGAGCGCTCTGTGTTGAAATCGTGACGATTCTTTTTCAAGTGCTCTGTCAAGTGATTGATTCGGAAAGTGAAAAGCGCGATCTGGCTTTCAGATTTTCCAGTGTTTTCAGCAGTTCCGCCGTGTTTTGCGAAAATGTCCGCCTTAACTTCTTTCGTTAGATACATTCCAATATTGTTTAAATGATTTTTATGTATGTAGCCGTTTCTCGGATACGGGTGCAAAAGTAAGCTTTTTAATGAATAATTGGTAATGAAAAATGAATAATTAATAATGAGTAGTGAGTAGTGAGTAGTGAGTAGTGAGTAGTGAGTAGTGAGTAGTGAGTAGTGAGTAGTGAGTAGTGAGTAGTGAGTAGTGAGTAGTGAGTAGTGAGTAGTGAGTAGTGAGTAGGGGATGCTTTTTTTGAAGCTGTTTCCGGCTGTCCGCTATTAGCTTTTGAAAACAACCGCGGTTTTGCCAGCGGTTGCGGCGAGCTTCTTTGGTCGCTGCCGCAGCCGCGCAAAACCGGCAGTTGTTTTTCAAAAGGCTAGCCGCGGCCATCCGGGCTAGGGGAATGGTTGGTAGTTGGTTTTTTTGTCAGAAATGTGGTTTTGTTTTCACAGGTCGTTCCGACCCGCCCATGGCGAATTTACGGCGTAGGACAATTCGTCGCTTACAGAAAATCTGTAGAAATCGTTAAATGAAGGTGGTGTTTTTTTTGGGTGGTTTTGCGCACCTAGGTTTAACTTTTTTTATAGATTTTCTGTAAACGATCCTCGTCCCAAAGTCATAAATTTACGATGGGAGGGTCGGAACGACCGTTTCCCGAAAAAAGCCAGATTGCAAGACTTTTCCAATCCCAAAAAGCCCAAACGCCAAAATTCCCCAATCGGAAAATCCAACAACAACAGATTTGATTCGAAACCAAAAATCCAATCTCCAAAACCGATTTTACAAACCTACCTTTAACTTTTTCTACAGATTTTCTGTAACCGGGTTAGCTGCCCAAAGCATAAATTTACGACGGGGAGGGTCGGAACGTCCGTTTCACGAAAAAAGCCAGATTGCAAGACTTTTCCAATCCCAAAAAGCCCAAACGCCAAAATTCCCCAATCGGAAAAGCCTACAACAACAGAATTGATTCGAAACCAAAAATCCAATCTTCGCAAATCAATTTTACAAACCTACCTTTAACTTTTTCTACAGATTTTCTGTAAACGACCCTTGTCCCAAAGGCGTAAATTTACCACGGGAGGGTCGGAACGACCAACCAAAAACAAACCAGCAAAAAAAAACGCCCGGAAAATCCGGGCGCCAAATTATCAAAAGCCAAAACCTCACTTCTTGTCCGAGAACAAAAACTTCGAGATCAAGGCGTTCAGGTCTTCGAGAAACCTTTCGTCCAAATCAGTGAAAGCATCCAAAACCTCAGAGTCGATATCGATCTGGCCAATGTTTTTGCCGTTCACGAACAAAGGCACGACAACTTCCGACTTCACGGTCATCGAACACGCGATATAGTTGTCCTGCGCCATCACGTCGGGTACGACAAAATTCTCGTTCGAGACCGCGACTTGTCCGCAAATGCCTTTTCCGAAAGGAATGACGGTGTGGTCTGTAGGTTCGCCGGCATAAGGTCCGAGAAGCAATTCAGGTTTGTCGCCGTTGTGAAAGTAAAATCCGACCCAATCGTAATAATCGATGTTATCCCTCAAAAGATGGCAAATCTTGAGCAATTTATCGTCTCTCAGGCCGTTGTCGTTTTTGAGGATGTCAATTGCCTTCTGGCGCAATTCTTCAAATGTCATGGTGCGGATTTTTCTACAAAATTAAACCTTCGACACCACTTGAATTATATAAATTTGTTAAAAAAAAGGTTTGGAAATCTTCAAGCAATATCAGCCGTTTTTTATGTTTCTCTTCAAGTTCTTCGCTGTTTACGCGGGCTTGACGCTGATTTACCAAATCTATCTGAACCAGTTCAACATCGCGGCTTTCGAAGTGGACGATTTCACGAGATTCGTTTCGCGCCAAACCAAGTGGTTCACGCAAGTTTTCGGTTACGAGACGTTGGCCGAATCGCATCCGTTGCAACCCTCGATAATGTTGACGCTTAACGGACGTTACGTGGCGCGAGTCGTCGAAGGCTGCAACGCGCTCAGTGTCATAATCTTATTCGTGTCGTTTGTAGTCGCTTTCAAAGGCAATTTCAAAAACACGATCTTGTTCATAATCGGCGGAAGCGTTCTGATTCACTTCCTGAATGTCGCCAGAATCGGGCTTTTGGCCATGGCGTTGGTCAAATATCCGCAGTACGAACACTTTTTGCACGGCGTGGTTTTTCCCGCGGTGATTTATGGAATCGTCTTTTCGCTTTGGGTAATTTGGGTCAATAAATTTTCTGTACATGGAACAAAAAAAGATTGACGTCATCCAAAAAGTCGCGACCGTGGCGGTTCTGGTTTTGCTTCTGCTGACGATCCGCGGGTTTGAGGACGATCTTTTCTACGATCCGTTTCTCGAATATTTCCGAAACGATTACCTCGTCGGGCCTTTGCCGGCTTACGATTCCAGTGAATTGCTTTTCGGATTGTCGGCGCGCTATTTCCTGAACGCCATTATTTCCATCGGAATCATTTATGTGTTGTTCTCTGACGGGAATCTGATAAAATTCACGGCAATCCTCTACCTGGTTTTCTTCCTGATTCTTATCTTGGCATTTTTCGCGCTGCTGCACTTCCAAAGCCAGAACAATTTCCTGATTTTCTACACGAGAAGGTTTTTGATCCAGCCGCTTTTCCTGCTTTTGTTCGTTCCGGCGTTCTATTATCAAAGGCGGATGACCAAAAAATAAGGTTTCTTTAAGAAGGCAAAAGGTTGTTTTGCTTACTTTTGCGACATGGGAATCAAAAAACCGCTTGGTATTTTGCTCGCTTTCCTCATGTTGGCTTCCAACTTGGGATTGGCGTTCAGCGTGCATTATTGCGGTGATGAGATTGCGTCGGTCAAGCCGATTTTCCTCACGTCGGAGAAAGGCTGTTGCGGCAAGCAGAAATCCAAACCAATGGGTTGCTGCAAGACCAAGATCGTAAAATCCGACAAAGAACACGAAACGGTCGTCAAGACATTTTCATTCGCTTTCGAAGCGCCTTTCGTGCCGTCCGAAGCGCTTGAAATCCCAATCCAAAAAACCGCTTCTTTCCTCGAAAAGCCAGCCGCTTCCTATTATTGCGAAGCCAACGCGCCTCCGCTTTTCAAACTCTACAGCCAACTTATTTTCTACGCCTGATTTTTTGTTCGATCCCGGATTTATCCATTTCTAACATTAATTCAGATTTATGCGTTTATACCTAACGGCTTTGCTGTCGTTTACGGCGTTGGTCGGATTTGCACAAGATACTTTGCAGACGATCAGCGTACAATCGAACACACGAAGCATCAAAAAATCACTTACCGTCACGGCAAATACCCAAGTCATGACGAGCAAAGAACTGCTCAAGGCCGCGTGTTGCAACCTGGCCGAGAGTTTCGAGACGAATCCATCGATAGATGTCAATTTCTCCGATGCGCTAACCGGCGCCAAACAGGTCAAGATGCTCGGGCTGACAAGTCCGTATTTGATGATTACCGAGGAAAATATCCCGTCGGTTCGCGGCGCGTCCCAAGCCTACGGACTTACTTTTACGCCGGGAACTTGGGTCGAAAGCATCCAGATCACGAAAGGTGCAGGTTCGGTTGTCAATGGTTTCGAATCGATTTCGGGGCAAATCAACACCGAACTTCTCAAACCGATGAACGACATTCCGTTCTTCCTCAATTTCTACGGGTCGACCGATTCGCGTTTCGAGCTCAATGCGCACCTCAATCGCAAGTTGTCAGACAAATGGGCGAGTAGTCTGTTCATTCACGGCAATTCGCGCCTGACCAAAAACGACATGAACAACGACGGCTTTCTCGACAATCCGCTCGGACATCAAATCAACATGATGAACCGCTGGCAATATTCCAACCCTGAAAAAGGCTGGGTGAGTTTTATCAACCTGCGTTTTATGGACGATGCCAAACAGTCGGGAGAAGTCGATTTCATTCCGAGTCTGGACAAACTCACGACGAATCATTGGGGTTCGGAAATCAACACGAGGCGATACGACCTGGCGACCAAAATCGGATATGTCTGGCCCGAAATGCCTTTCCAAAGCATCGGTTTCCAAAATGCGATCAACCGTCACGAGCAAGATTCTTACTTCGGTTTGGTGGAGTACGATATTGCCCAAACGAGCTATTATTCGAATCTGATCTTCAATTCGATCATCGACAATACGATGCACAAATTCTCGACGGGACTCAATTTTACATACGACAAGTATGACGAGAAACTGTGGAGCATCGATTTTTCGAGAATCGACAACGCGCTTGGGGCTTTTTTCGAATACACTTATGACAATGCCGACAATTTCAGTCTGATAGCAGGCATAAGAGCCGACAACTCAAACCGATTGGGAACTTTTTTGACCCCGAGGCTTCACGCAAGATACAATCCATGGAAAGATGCCGTGATCAGGGCGTCCGCCGGAAGAGGGAAAAGGCTCGCGAATATTTTTGCCGAAAACCAACAGATTTTCGCCAGTTCGCGCAGCTTCGGATGGTATTTGGACAACGACAGTGGATTTTACGGCCTCAAACCGGAAATTGCCTGGAACTACGGTGTGAGTTTCAATCAGAAATTCCACATTTTCGGACAACCTGCCGACGCCGGATTCGATTTGTACCGAACAGATTTCCAGAATCAAGCCGTAGCCGATTTTTACTCCGCCGGGAATTTGGCCGATTTCTATGATCTGAAAGGGAAATCATATGTAAACAGCGTTCAGGTCGACTTCAACTACGAGCCCTACAAACATCTCAATTTGCGCACGGCCTACAAATATTACGATTCCAGGACAGATTATGCCACGGGAAGTTTCGAGCGTCCGCTCACGCCTCGTCACCGCTTTTTCGCCAATGCCGAATTCGCCACGCACATCAAGGAAAAAGGCCAGCGCTGGAAATTCGACGCGACGTGGAATTGGACGGGCACGCAACGTTTGCCAGCTACGGCTTCGGGCGCGCTTCCTGATTATTCTCCGGCTTTTTCGGTGCTGAATGCGCAAATCACCCGAACGTTTTCGTCCGCCTTCGAGGTTTATGTGGGAGGTGAGAACATGGCAAATTACAGACAAAAAAATCCAATTTTGGGAGCCGACGATCCGTTTGGCCCGAATTTCGACGCATCGGTTTTGTATGCGCCGGTTTTTGGTCAGATGTATTACGCCGGTTTCCGTTTCAAAATCAAATAACTACTTTAGAATCATGAAAAAGTTCCTATTTATGCTGTTGGTCGGCTTGACCGCAATTGGTGCGAATGCACAAGACAAGAAAAACAAGAACGCCAAATATTCGGTCGAGGTCGACGGGAATTGCGAGAGTTGCAAGAAACGCATCGAAAAAGCTGCGCTTTCTGTTTCGGGAGTCAAGTCAGCCGTTTGGGATGTGGATTCGCATCAGTTGAATCTGATTCTCAATGAAGAAAAAACGTCTGTAGACCAAGTGGAAAAAGCGATCGCGAAAGTGGGTCACGACACCAAAAATGTCAAGGCAGAAAAGACCGATTACGACAATCTTCACAGCTGTTGCAAGTATGACCGAAAGGACTCGAAGTAACCGTTAACAAAACCTTAAATAGGTGCGTGAAATTGCCGAAACGGCATTATTTGCTTACTTTCACGCACCTTTTTCACACACCTTACAAACAAGCTGATAATGAGCGATTTTAACTGGAAAGACCTGATTGATCCATTGTTTTACATTCACTTTGACATCAATGGAGTCAAGGTCGGTATCCTGATCGTACTTTTTATCGTGTTTGCCGAAACCGGGCTATTTGCGGGTTTCTTTCTGCCGGGCGACAGTTTGTTGTTTCTTTCCGGAATTTACAACCGCGAACTTATCGAGAATTTCATGTTCATCGAAAGCGCATTTTTGAACGTGGTCTTGTTGGCTACATTCGTCGCTTTGGCGGGAATTCTTGGGAATATGGTCGGATATTGGTTTGGCGCCAAGAGCGGCTACTATCTGTACAACAAACAAGACAGCTGGATTTTCAAGAAAAAATACCTGATCCAATCGAAGGAATTTTTTGAAAAACACGGCGGACGCGCCATTATCTTCGCGCGTTTTCTTCCTATTTTCAGAACGTTTGCACCAATCGTGGCCGGAATCGTATTGATGGACAAGAAGCGTTTTATGTTCTACAACATTCTGAGCTCGTTCCTTTGGTCTTTCAGCCTGATCTTCGCCGGACATTACCTTTACGGCTTTTTGCTGGCCGAGTTCGGAATCGACCTGAAACACTACATCGAGTGGATCGTGATCATTTTGGTCGTCATTACGATCGTTCCCGTTTTGCTCAAATTCAGCAAAAAAACAAAAACCCCGGAAGCGCCGGGGTTGTAATCGATTCTGATTTTTCTTGTTTACTGTTTCACTTGAAGCGTCCGCACTTCGGAAATCACTGTTCCGTCTGAGGCGATTCCTTCAATCACGATCTTGACCGAATCCTGGAAGAAATTCGGGAAAGCGAACCTGAAATTCCCGTTTTCATCTGTGGCCGTTTCCGGAATCCAGTGCAGCGCGCCTAAAGTCTGGAATCCGTCACTTTGATAATCGGCATAGTCGGGGTTTTTGTACTCCATGCTTTTTTGGAAACCGCTTTTGATCGTCAGGCCTTTGGTCATGGTTTTGGTCATTCTGCCTGCCAAAGTCTTTTTTAGGTAGATGCGGATGATTCCTGCGGTTCCGCCTCCAAGTCCGCCACCGTAGCCGCTTTTGTTGATATAGATTTCGTCCACCATATCCATTCGGTACATCGTGAGTTGGCTGTGATCGTCCTGAAGCATGTTGTCAACGAAAATCTGAGGCGTATTGCTTCCTTGGAATGAGGTCGAGAACGTTCTTGTGATCATGACGCGTCCGGCTTGCTGAGAGACATTGTAGCCGTGATTCTGAATAAAGTCGACGACGTTTGAATAGAGGTTGACGTCATTTGCTTCAATTTTGTAACCTCTCGCCATACTGTTGTTGAACGAAAGGCGGTTCTTGTCGTCGAGTTTCGGTTTTTTCGGAGCGTTCACCACAACCGAATCGAGTTTCACGCCTTTCCCTGATTCCGGATAGTTGAACTTCAACGCTACGGGTTTCAGGACGCAGGTCTTTGCTACAGGTTCGAACGGCTTGACAAAACTTCTGTTGTTGCCGCTTACTTGTGGCACGACCTGGATTTCTGTGCGTTCGTTTTTCTTGTTGAACAGCGAGAAAAACACCATTGCCGAATCCTCGACCATGATGCGGTCGAATGCGAATTCATTTTTTTCGTTCAGGACGGAAAATTCGTTCAATCCCATAGCCGTTGAATTCAGGTTTACTTTCGCGTTCGCGCGATCGACAGATTTGTTGTTCAGCGCGCCTTTGATCGTCAGTCCTTTGTCGAAGTCGTATTTCAGAATCGGTGCCGATGCCGTGATCTTCGCCCAATCGTACTTTTGACTTTGCGTCATCAGCATGTTGTCAAGCTCGTAATGTTTCTTGCGGTTGAAGCCGTCAAAATAGGTACGGCCTGAAATCTTTTCGGTATTGCGAAGTCCGGAAAGCTCCAGTTTGCCGTAAATGTCGTTGGAATTGTTTACCGATGCCGACGGAACGACAGAGACGCTCAAACTCGCGAGCTTCAATCCGGAGCGGCCTTTTACTACAATCGAATCGCCGCGCTTTTGGGAGATCGTCAATTCGGTTGGCGCGACTTGCGGTCGGTAAGCGTGATAGACCACGCGTTCGCCGATTTTCTTTTTGTTCGAGTCGACCAGGTAAACCGTGTTGAGTCCGTCAGAGAAATTCGCCGATGGAATCGAGAGTGTTTGCTTGGTCTGTGTTCCGTCGAGGGTGAAAGTCGCGAGCGTGCTGGCTCCAAAATCCTGGATCACGAAGTTGTAGTTTTTCCCTTTTAGCTGATCCAAAGTGGCTTTGTTGGTCTTTATCGTGACCGCAGCTTTGTCGGTAAAGACGTAATTGTTGATCGAGAAAGTGATTCCGGTTACAGATGGCGTCGGAAGCTGTTTCTGATACTCCTTGCCCTTGATCGTAGCCGACAGGGAATAAGGCGCCATATTGGTTTCGGAAATATCGAAACGCGAATAACCGGAAGCGTCGGTCGTTGGAGAAGCGATCACCGTTCCTTTTGCGTCTTTGATCTTGGTTTCGACCGACGGAATTCCGTTTCCGTTGCAATCCGATACCCGAAAGGCTACGGTATTTGCCGCATCTGCCAGGAAAACACCACTTTCCGGAAAGAACGAAATGTCCAAAGAGGAATAATCAATCGCATTCGGATCAAAGAAATCAGGCGAATCTTTGTTGATAACGGTGATTGGGTACAGGCTCGATTCGTCCTCGGAAAAATTGTTCATGTAGTTCGTGTAGACCTGAAGATAGTAAACGCCAGCCGTGAGCGATTTCGGAAGCTCGAGGTAACCGTTGAAAAGCGAGTTTTCGGAATACAGTAAAGCGTTTGTGACTTTCCGGCCTGACGGATCGAGCAAATTCACGTAAACGTTCATCGTCTCGGGATATGGCAACCGACTTTGTTTCTTGATGATATAGCCTTTGAACCAGATTTTCTCTGCCGATAGATAGGCCGCTTTGTTGGCGTGCAGGTGAATTCCTTCCCGGTCGGCCTTGAAATACTCGGAAATTGCGACAGATTCGGACGCGATCGGTGGTGAGGACGATTGTTGTGCATGCGAAAGGCCGCAAAGCCCTACGCATAAAAGCGAAAGTAATTTGTTCATCTGTTGTTTGGTTTTGTTTGGTGCGAAGCCTGCGATTGGCCTCGTTTGGATTTTGCGAATATATAAAAAAAGCCGCCCGGTTAAGAGCAGCTTTTGTTTAAATATGTGTGTTGGAAATTACATCATTCCCGGCATTCCGCCGCCCATTGGCATTCCGCCTCCGGCATTTTCTTCTTTGATGTCTACCAAAGCGCATTCTGTGGTCAGGATCATTCCCGCAACCGAAGCCGCGTTTTCAAGAGCGACACGCGTCACTTTCTTAGGATCGATGATTCCAGCCGCGAGCATGTCTACGTATTCGTCGGTTTTGGCGTTGTATCCGAAATCGCCTTCGCCTTCTGCCACTTTAGAAACGACTACCGAACCTTCAAGTCCTGCGTTTTCTACGATGGTTCTAAGCGGAGATTCGACTGCGCGTGATACGATCTGGATTCCGGTCGCTTCGTCAGCATTGTCGGCCTTCAAATCTTTCAACACAGACTTGGCGCGCAACAAAGCAACACCGCCGCCGGCAACGATCCCTTCTTCTACAGCCGCGCGGGTTGCGTGAAGTGCATCGTCCACACGGTCTTTTTTCTCTTTCATTTCTACTTCAGATGCCGCTCCAACGTAAAGAACCGCAACACCTCCGGCCAATTTGGCCAAACGCTCCTGTAGTTTTTCACGGTCGTAATCAGAAGTCGTGACTTCCATTTGGGCTTTGATCTGGGCAACGCGATTCTTGATCAAATCAGCATCGCCTGCACCAGAAACGATTGTCGTGTTGTCTTTGTCGATCGAGACACGTTTTGCGGTTCCAAGCATTTCCAAAGAGGCGTTCTCCAAAGTGTAACCTCTTTCTTCAGAAATTACCGTTCCA
Source organism: Flavobacterium sp. (assembly GCF_004295795.1). Classification (GTDB taxonomy): domain Bacteria; phylum Bacteroidota; class Bacteroidia; order Flavobacteriales; family Flavobacteriaceae; genus Flavobacterium. The sequence goes on from NZ_SEBR01000002.1 coordinate 24,764, forward strand.
CCTGTAAGGATCGCGATGTCTTCCAGAAGTGCTTTGCGTCGATCACCGAAACCTGGCGCTTTCACGGCAGCGATTTTGAGTGCGCCACGCAATTTGTTCACTACCAAAGTCGACAAAGCTTCCCCGTCAACATCTTCGGCAATGATCAAAAGCGGTTTTCCCGATTGTGCAACCGGCTCAAGAACAGGAAGCAATTCTTTCAGGACCGATACTTTCTTGTCATACAACAAAATGTAAGGGTTTTCGAGTTCGGCTTCCATTTTCTCAGTGTTGGTCACGAAGTAAGCCGAAAGGTAACCGCGGTCGAATTGCATTCCTTCGACAACATCCACGTAAGTGTCAGTTCCTTTTGCTTCCTCGACTGTGATGACGCCTTCTTTTCCGACTTTTCCGAAAGCCGTAGCGATCAATTCTCCGATCACTTCGTCGTTGTTGGCAGAAATCGAAGCGACTTGCTTGATCTTGTCATTGTCGCTTCCTACTTCTTTTGACTGGCTGGCCAAATCGGCTACGATTGCCACGACAGCTTTGTCGATTCCGCGTTTCAAGTCCATCGGATTTGCTCCGGCGGCAACGTTTTTGAGACCTTCTTTTACGATCGCTTGTGCCAAAACGGTAGCTGTGGTCGTTCCGTCTCCGGCCAAATCGTTGGTTTTGGAAGCGACTTCCTTCACCATTTGGGCGCCCATATTTTCAAGAGTGTCTTTCAACTCGATTTCTTTGGCTACCGAAACACCGTCTTTAGTGACAGTCGGCGCACCGAAAGATTTACTGATGATCACGTTGCGACCTTTCGGGCCAAGCGTGACTTTTACTGCATTTGCCAATGCGTCGACGCCGCGTTTCAAACCGTCGCGTGCCTCGATATCGAATTTTATGTCTTTTGCCATTTTTGGTTTATTTGCTGCAAGTTTCAGACTCTATGCCGTCGGCTTGCGATTTAGTTGAATGTTGTTAATGCTTAGATGATAGCGAAAATCTCATATTCGGCCATGATCAGGTAATCTTTGCCTTCGAATTTCAATTCGGTTCCTGCAGAACGGCCGTACAAAACCGTGTCTCCGACTTTTACAGTCATTTCGTGGTCTTTCGTGCCTTTTCCTGCGGCGACTACCGTTCCTTTTTGGGGTTTTTCCTTAGCCGTGTCCGGAATGAAGATTCCCGATGCGGTCTGTGTTTCGGCTGCAACGGGCTCGACGAGTACTCGGTCTGCGAGAGGTTGGATATTCAAAGCCATATTCTATTTTTTTAGATTATTAAAATTTGATTGCTGTTGGTCGAAAAATGTGCCATCGGTTTAAAACTGACACTTTTTCCTAAAAAAAATGCCAGCGTTGACAGGCTGGCACTTTACATATAAGAATGTCTTATTATTTGGCAGTATCGGCCGGTGTTGCCGGAGCAGCCGGAGTTGCAGGTGCAGGACTTGCCGCTTTCGGAGCCGCAGTTTCGGTGCTTTTCAAAAGCGAGTTCTCGTCTGCCATCGATCCGTTGAAGCTCAAGCTTGACAAAATGATCAACACGATAAGAACGGTTGCCAATGTCCAGGTGCTTTTGTCAAGGAAATCGTTCGTCTTTTGAACGCCGCCCAACATCTGAGCGCCTCCGATAGAAGATGACAAACCGCCGCCTTTAGGGTTTTGTACCATTATCACAACGATGAGCAGGAAGCAAACGATCGTGATCAATACAAGGAAAATAGTGAAATTAGCCATTTTAAAACTTATTATTTTGTTGTAAACTTTTGATATCTAAAATTCGGTCTGCAAAGAAACTGTTTTTTTCTGGATATTTCAAAATTAAAATTTCGTATGCCTGAATTGCTTTGTCATACTTCTTTTGCTCGAGATAAACACGCGCCAAAGTCTCTGTCATCAGGTAGGAATTGTCGGCTTGCGTGGGTTCGAAAATGAACGATGGCGTTTTTGCGTCGGGCGTCATCTTTGGGATTTTCGCGTTCGACTCTATGAATTTGTCGATCAATTCATTTTTTTTTTGCCGCTCTGAATCGAGTTCCGAGGCGTCGCTGTCCGAATCGATTTCCTGTGCTTCTGGAATATCCGGCGCCGCGACGTCGCGAACGATAGGTTCAAATTTCGAAAGTTGCAGCCATTCATGAAAGGAATGCGTTTCGCGCGATGAAAAGTCCAGCGGTTTCCCGATTTCAAGTTTTTCCTCGGTTTCCGACTTTTGTTGCTGAGGAATTTCGGTCGGTTCTTCGGCAATTATTTCGGGTTCGGATGCGGTATGCGCTTCCGCAGAAACTTCTTCCACGTCTTCCACCACAAGGCTTTTGGCGTAAGATTCGGCTTCTTTTATAGAATCTAGGATCGATTTCGTCGCCGGATCGTAAGCTACTTTTTCTGGTTTTTCTTCAGATTCCGATTCGACCGCCGTTTCCGGCTCAAATTCAGTTTCTGTCTCAGATGCGGTTTCCGACTCAAGTTCCGATTCCGACTCAAGTTCCGATTCGATTCGTATGTCAGATTCCACTGCTGTTTCCGTTTCGGAAATTGGTTGTTCCGACGCGATTTGGGTTTCAATCTGAAGGTCGAAATCCGAAACATTATCAGAAATCACTTCTGAATCAACATCGGCGTCAGCCAAAATCCCGTTCGACAATTCTAAATTTTCGACTTCGGAATCCGTGGTTTCGGAAACAGCAGTCGTTTTGGACGCCATTTCCTCGTGAGAATCCTGAGCCAATTCTTCAACCCGGACGAATTCCGTGTCGAGGCTCGCGCGCAAACTTTCGTCTACGGTCAATTCCTCGAGATACGGTTTTTGCTCGATTTCCGAAACTTCGATATCGAGCAATTCCTGTTGCTTTTTCTGGAAAGCCTCGCGATCTACCGACACGAAACGGTCAGAAGTGATGAAGTCGAAAAGTACGCTTCGGTCTGTCGTAAAAGCCGCGGCGACTTTCAACGCATAATTGTAGCGGAAACTGTCTTCGTTGTACAAACCTTTGAGTCGCAAGGCGCGCGCACTTTGGAAATACGGGAATTCCGTGACGATCTTGTCGAGTTCGTCGGTGCGTTTCTCGTTCATCGTTTCGGGATGATTGAGCAGATAGGTATAATCGGATGCGTTCAATGCGAGTGTTTAATGGCGAAATTTAGTCAAATTGGCGAGAACGGCGATTTACCATTTGGCCAATGAGTCGTTGAAAATGTCTTGTGTGATACGCGTGAAAATCTCGTCAAGCGCCGTGCTTAGCGTCGGGCCGGTCAATTGTGTCGTGGCCGGAAAGTCGTAAAAGAACGAAAAGCGTTTCTCGAAATTGTCCTCTTCTTTTTTCTTGTTCGTGAATCGCACCATTACCGTAATCGTGAGTCTGTTTTGGGCAGCTCTCTGGTCAGCGGTCGCGGTCATTGGCGTGATGCGGTAGTCGGTGATCTCACCTTCGTAAACGAGTTCACCGCCTTGATTCGTCAGCACGAGATTCGTCTGGTTCTGGATCAGATCCTGGAGCGCCAAAGTGAACGTACGGTCGATTCCGGGCTCGATCAGCTCAGAGGTGTTCTGGAAATAATTCACCTGGAACGTCTTGGCGTCGATTGGCTTGGCTCCGGTGAAGTTGTAATTGACCGAACATCCGTTAAGCAAAACGAAAACCGGCAAAAGAAAAAGAAGCGATTTGAGATTTTTCATAGAAATTGGCTACGGTTGCACGTCGCCCTGATAATAATAGTTGATGTATTGCGCCTGGCCATCGGGATTTCCGAGGTAGAAGTTTTTCAACACACAAGAAAAAGGCAATCCGTTGGCGTTGTATTCGTATTCAAATTCGTGCGATTCCGGATCTTCGGAAGCGTAATGTTGTGTAACAGGATTGTTTCCCGAAGAATACATTCCGCCGAGAAATTTGTCGTGATAACTTCCGAAATGCGTCACTGCAAAGGCACGTCTTATGGCGTCAGTCGCGGCTTTCAGCGGATTGTTGTGGCTGTCGTAAGTGTAACCTTCACTCGAATCGCCTCCGTAAGACCAAAGCGAAACCGTGTTGGCGTTTTGGTAAGCTGCATTCGCGCCCGCAGTATCGTAATTTCCGTCAGATGAAAGGTAAATCCCAACTTCCGAAACCAAACGTCCGCTGGCGTCGACATTGAATTCGTATCGGTCGAAATAATCGAATTCCGCACCAACTATCGGATCTTCAAAATCCTGGATGTAAGTTCCCGAAGTCGTGTTGTATGTGAACACCATTCCGTTTACCGATGCGATGCGGTTGTTCGAATCGTATGTGAAAACAAAATTCTCCGGAGTCGTCCCGAAGAAATTCGCCTGCGTAAGCCTGCCTTGGGAATCGTATTCGAAGTGTTTCAAAACAGTTCCGTTTGCCGAAGTGATGTCTGTGAGAATGCCGTCATCGTCGAATTTCCAATGCGTTTCATTCGTTGCGCCAGGATTGAAAACAGCCATTGCAAGCAACGTCGGATCGTTTTGCTGAACATCCGGAGTCGTTCCCTGATCATCATCGGAACAAGACGAAAAAACGAGAATCGAGAACAGGAAAAGTAAGGCGTTTTTCATGGTTTGAAGGTTTTGGTGCATTCGTTAAATGTAGCGAACTTATTCCAAATCAAACTGTTTGATTTTTCTGTACAGCGTTCTTTCCGAAATTCCGAGTTCGGTCGCAGCGGCCTTTCGCTTGCCTTTGTTGCGTTGCAAAGCCTTTTTGATCATCTCGATTTCCTTCTGTTCCAAACGAAGCGGTTCTTCTTCCTCGACGGTTTCGGCAAAATCATACTCTTCGTCTCGGCTTGGAGCGGCGACGACAGGCGTTTTTTGGTTCGGAAGCAATGAAACGTGATGTTGTTGCTCGAATTCGAAGTCGTCCTCGTCAGGATTTCCGTAGATTTTCCGAATTAGGCCGGAATGATCTTCCTGCACTTTTTCGCCTCCGTCTTTCATGAGTTCCAAGGTCAGTTTTTTGAGGTCGTTCAAATCGTTTTTCATATCGAACAAAACCTTGTACAGGATTTCCCTTTCGGTAGAAAAATCGCTGTCGGATTTCTTGTCGGGAATCACCGAGGGAAGATTGCTCGAACCGTCGGCCGTAGGCAAATAAGAAGTCAGTGTCGCACCCGAAATATCTCTTGTGGTCTCCAAAACCGAAATCTGTTCGGCTATATTCCGCAATTGACGGATATTTCCGCCCCAGCGATAACGCACCAAACTCTGAACAGCCGGATCGTCAAGACGGATTGGCGGCATTTTGTATTTGTGGCCGAAATCGGCGGCGAACTTGCGGAACAATAGGTGAATGTCCTCGTTTCGCTCTCTCAAAGGCGGAAGGTGGATTTCGACAGTACTCAATCTGTAGTACAAATCTTCGCGGAAACGGCCTTTGGCAATCGCTTCGGACATTTTCACGTTGGTCGCGGCGACGATTCTCACGTTGGTTTTTTGCACTTGGCTCGATCCGACCTTGATGAATTCGCCATTTTCGAGAACGCGCAACAGGCGAACTTGTGTCGTCAATGGCAATTCTCCAACTTCGTCGAGGAAAATCGTTCCGCCGTCGGCCACTTCGAAATAACCTTCACGTGTGGAAGTTGCGCCCGTAAACGCACCTTTTTCGTGTCCGAAAAGTTCCGAGTCGATCGTGCCTTCCGGAATCGCACCGCAGTTCACGGCGATGTATTTCCCGTGTTTTCGATGCGAAAGCGCGTGGATGATTTTCGGGATCGCTTCTTTCCCGACGCCACTTTCACCAGTGACTAGAACGGAAATATCCGTCGGAGCAACCTGGATCGCTTTTTCGATGGCGCGGTTGAGTTTCGGGTCGTTCCCGATGATCTCGAAGCGTTGTTTTATGGCTTGTACTGATTCCATGGTTTGAGTGCCTGAGTGCCTGAGTGCGAAAGTGCCTGAGTTAGTTGTTCCGAATCTTGTCGTTATTGCATTCTTTCAGAAAAGCCGATCGCTTCTCCTATCAAAGTCGCGCTGGTGCAAGAATCGATGCGAACCAAAACGAAATCTCCGGCTTTGTAATTTTCTTTGGGGAAAACCACTACCGTATTCTGGGAATTTCGTCCGCTCCAGTGTTTATCGGAGCGATGCGATTCTTTCTCGATCAGGACTTCGACGATCTGTCCCACGAAAGCTTGCGTGCAATTCAATGAAAGTTCGCGCTGCAACGCCACGATTTCGGCCAGACGGCGTTTCTTCGTTTCCTCGGGAATGTCGTCTTCGAGTTTTCTCGCGGCCAGCGTTCCCGGTCTTTCGGAATAGGCGAACATGAATCCGTAATCGTAATTCACGTATTGCATCAATGACAATGTATCTTGGTGATCTTGTTCGGTTTCTGTCGGAAAACCCGTGATCATATCTTGTGAAATGGCGCAGTTCGGGATAATCGACCTGATTTTGTCGATCAAGGCCATGTATTCTTCGCGCGAATGTTGGCGGTTCATTTCCTTTAGGATTCTCGTGCTTCCCGACTGAACCGGCAAATGGACGTACTTGCAGACGTTGTGGTGTTTGGCGATCACGTGCAGAACTTCCTCGTGCATGTCTTGCGGATTCGAGGTCGAAAATCGAAATCGCATCTTCGGGTAAGTCGTGGCAGCCATATCGAGCAATTGTGCGAAGTCGACGGCTGTCGCTTTTTGCATGTCGGTGGCTTTGTCGTAATCTTTCTTGAGTCCGCCGCCGTACCATAAATAGCTGTCGACGTTCTGTCCCAACAGTGTGATTTCCTTGAAGTTTTTCGAATGCAGATCGGCGATTTCGTCCATGATGCTTTGCGGATCGCGGCTTCTTTCGCGTCCGCGTGTAAACGGAACTACGCAAAAAGTACACATATTGTCGCATCCGCGCGTGATCGAAACGAAAGCCGTTACGCCATTGCTGTTCAAACGAACTGGTGAAATGTCTCCGTAAGTTTCTTCCTTTGAAAGAATCACGTTTATTGCGTCGCGTCCTTCTTCGACTTCTGCCAGCAAATTCGGCAAGTCTTTATAAGCATCAGGCCCGACGACAAGATCGACGATTTTTTCTTCCTCGAGGAATTTCGATTTGAGACGTTCGGCCATACAGCCCAAAACGCCCACCTTCATTCCCGGATTGATGCTTTTTACGGCATTGTATTTTTCGAGGCGCTTGCGAACGGTCTGTTCGGCTTTGTCGCGGATCGAGCACGTATTCACCAATACAAGATCGGCGTCTTCGAGGTTTTGGGTCGTGTTATAACCTTGTCCGTGAAGGATCGAGGCCACGATCTCGCTGTCGCTGAAGTTCATCTGACAACCGTAACTTTCGATGAAAAGTTTTTTCGTATTCTCGGGCTTTTGTTCCAGGACGAGGCTTTCACCTTGTTTGCTTTCCTCAATAATCTTTTCCATAAAGGCTTAAATAGGTCGGCAAAGATACGCGAAAAATGATAATAGTGACAAGATGTCAGTTCGTGATTTAACAGAGATTTATCCGGTGAGAATCACACCTATATATATTAAGGTAGAATCAGAATTGCCGCCTGTGGAAAATGTCAAAAACGACTAAAGTGCGATATTTAAAATTTTCACCTACTTTTGCGCCAAACGAAAAACGGTATGGCAAAGAACTTAGTGATTGTGGAGTCGCCTGCAAAGGCCAAGACTATCGAGAAGTTCCTCGGGAAGGATTTTCAGGTAGAATCGAGTTACGGGCACATCGCCGATCTTCCTTCAAAGGAAATTGGCGTCGATGTGGAAAACGGCTTCAAACCTAAGTATGAAGTTTCACCAGACAAGAAAGCGCTGGTCAAAAAACTCAGGGATTTGTCCAAAACTGCAGAGACGGTTTGGTTGGCTTCCGATGAGGACCGCGAAGGAGAGGCCATTTCCTGGCACTTGGCGGAAGAACTGAAACTCGACAAATCAAAGACGAAAAGAATCGTTTTTCATGAGATTACCAAGACGGCGATCCTGAAAGCGATTGACAATCCGCGGTCGATCAATTATGATTTGGTCGATGCGCAACAGGCAAGACGCGTGCTTGACCGTTTGGTCGGATACGAGCTTTCTCCCGTTTTGTGGCGAAAAGTCAAAGGCGGACTTTCTGCCGGACGCGTGCAATCCGTGGCGGTTCGGTTGATTGTCGAAAGAGAACGCGACATCCAGAATTTTACTCCTGTCGCTTCGTTTTCGGTCACGGCCGAATTTACGAACGAAGCCGGGAAAACAGTGAAAGCCCGCATTCCTAAAAACTTCGGAACCAGAAAAGAAGCCGAGGATTTCCTTTCGAAAAACATCGGATCACAATACAAGGTAGCCGACCTTGAGACCAAACCGGCCAAAAAATCTCCGGCGGCTCCGTTTACGACTTCGACCTTGCAACAGGAATCGGCGCGTAAACTTTATATGCCAGTCGGAATCACGATGCAGGTTGCACAGCGTCTGTATGAAGCCGGACTCATCACTTACATGAGAACCGACAGCGTGAATTTATCCGCGGAAGCGTCAGAAGCTGCAAAAAACGAGATCATTTCGTCTTACGGAAAGGAATTTTCGAGACCGAGAAATTTCGTGACCAAGTCGAAAGGCGCTCAGGAAGCTCACGAAGCGATCCGCCCGACGGACATGTCGAGACATTCGATCACCGGCGACCGCGATCAATCGCGTCTGTACGATCTGATCTGGAAAAGAACGCTTGCCTCGCAAATGAGCGATGCCGAATTGGAACGCACGAACGTCACGATTTCGGCCAACAATCACAATGACAACTTTATCGCTTCGGGTGAAGTTTTGAAATTCGAGGGCTTTTTGAAAGTCTATCTCGAAGGACACGACGACGAGGAAGAGGAAACGGAAGGCATGTTGCCGGCTTTGAGAGTGGGCGAGGGCTTGCGCAATGAGTTGATTACGGCGACTGAAAAATATACGCGTCCGTCGGCTCGATATACAGAAGCTTCTTTGGTGAAGAAATTGGAAGAATTGGGAATCGGTCGTCCTTCGACTTATGCTCCGACGATTTCCACGATCATCAACAGGACTTATGTCGAGAAAGGAAATATGGACGGCGTCGAGCGCAAATACCAACAACTGGTTTTGCAATCGGGCAAAATCCAGGAAAAGACGCTGACTGAAAATACGGGTTCGGACAAAGGAAAACTTGTCCCGACCGACATCGGAACGATCGTAACCGACTTTTTGGTAAAGAACTTCGAGGCGATCATGGACTACAATTTCACGGCGAAAGTCGAGGAAGATTTCGATGAGATTGCCGAGGGAAATCGCAGTTGGGGAAAAATGATGGCCGAATTCTACAGTCGTTTTCATCCGAATGTGAAAGAAGTCGAGGAAAACGCTGAGCGCGAGAGTGGCGAAAGGATTCTTGGGATCGATCCGAAAAGCGGCAAGCAGGTCAGTGTCCGTTTGGGCAAATTCGGTCCGATGGCGCAAATTGGTGAAGCCGATGACGAGAACAAGCAGTTCGCAAGTTTGATGTCTGACCAGAATATTTCGAACATCAGTTTTGAAGAAGCGCTCGATTTGTTCCTGCTTCCGAAAAGCCTCGGAACATACAACGGCGAAGAAGTCGAAGTGAATAACGGTCGTTTTGGGCCTTATGTGAGATTCGGGAAAACGTTCATCTCACTTCCGAAAGGTGAAAATCCGCTTGACGTGACTTCGGCCAGAGCCATCGAACTCATCGACGAGAAAAATAAAGCCGATGCTCCGATTGCGATGTACGACGGATTGCCTGTCCAAAAAGGAGTAGGTCGTTTTGGGCCTTTCATCAAATGGAACAGCATGTTCATCAACGTCAACAAAAAATACAACTTCGATGCCTTGACGCAATCTGATGTCGATAATCTGATCATCGACAAACTTCAGAAAGACGAGGACAAGGTGATCCACAATTGGGAAGACGAAGGAATCAAGGTCGAGAAAGCGCGTTGGGGAAGATCGGTGATTACCAAAGGCAAGATCAAGATCGAGCTTGGCAAGGATGCGAATCCCGAAAACATGACTTTGGAACAGGTCAAGGAAATGATCGCTGCGAAAACTCCGGCCAAAAAAACGGCTGCCAAGAAACCGGCAGCTAAGAAAGCGACTACAAAAAAGGCAGTGGCCAAAAAGAAATAAAATATGGAATTTGATTTTTTGTCTCCCGTGGAAGACAATGTGCTGGAATTCGTAGGAAAATTGTCGAGCCAGCATCTTGGGAGCAAAGTGACTTTTCACACAGAGGAGGATTTTCCTGACCTCGATAGCATCAGAATCGCCATTTTGGGCGTTTATGAAAATCGCGGGTCCGGTTCGGTAACAACTGAAACGGACCTTTTTCATTTCCGAAAGGAGCTTTATTCGCTTTTCCCCGGAAATTGGGGCGTAGCTATTGCCGATTTGGGAAATATCGTCGCGGGTGAATCTTTGTCGGACACCTATTATGCTTTGCAGAAAGCCTGCGCCGGATTGATCAAGAGGCGAATCATTCCGGTGATAATCGGCGGAAGCCAGGATTTGACCTACTCAATCTATCGTGCCTACGACGAGCTGGAACAAATGGTGAACTTGACTGCGATCGACAGCCGGTTCGATTTTGGAAAAGGGGAAAATGATGCGGTTCCGGCACATTCTTATTTGTCGCGTATTGTCGTCGATGAGCCGAACAACCTTTTCAATTATTCGAATTTGGGGTATCAGACCTATTATAATTCGCAGGAAGAAATCGACCTGATCGACAAGTTGTTTTTCGACGCTTACAGGTTGGGTGAAGTTTCGAACAACCTGACATTAGCCGAGCCCGTTATGCGCGACACTGATTTGGTTAGTTTGGATCTTGAGGCGGTGAAATCATCGGCGTCGGGCAACATGAGCCATTTCGTGCCAAACGGTTTTGACGGAAAAGAGATTTGTTCGCTGGCGCGTTACGCCGGAATCAGCGATAAGGTCAGCGCATTTGGTATCTTCGGTCACCACGGGTCGAAACACGAGGCGCCGCTTATTGCACAGATAGTTTGGTACTTTGTCGAGGGTGTGCAATATCGCTCGAATGAGTATCCTTTCGGAAGCAAAGAATCCTACCTTAAATATATAGTTACCTCGGAAGATGATGAAATCGTATTCTACAAAAGCGACCGAACAGATCGTTGGTGGATCGAAATTCCGTTTATTTCAAATGTTAATAATAAATTAAAAAGAAACACGTTATTACCATGTTCGTATGATGAATATCTGGCTGCTTGTAACCAGGAAATGCCAGAGCGATGGTGGAAGGCACAACGTAAGAATATTGTGTAAGTGTAACATTGTCAGTTAAAGATGTAACTAAAACGTTTTCGTGAGATTTTACTTACAGAAATTGAATTAAAGTGTATTTTATCGATATTATTATGCATTTTGTCGATGAAATATTTTTTTATTCTGAAGTATAATTCTACATTTGAAACGTCAAAGAAATTTTAGAATTATTTATTGTTTTTTTAAAAAATTATAGATAGGTTTACGCCCTTAAAAAAGAAAACACACATAACCCAAATTTATATGAAGAAATTCGTTGCATTCACAGCATTTTTCGCTCTTTTGGCAAGCTGCGGCTCGAACAACGGCAAAGGTGAGCTCGTTGGGGTGAAAGGGAAGAAGTGGCATCCGGAGAAACCTTACGGGATGGTTTTGATTCCTGGAGGTTCGTTCATCATGGGTAAATCGGATGACGATTTGGCGAATATTCAGGATGCGCCTACTAAGACGGTAACTGTTCGTTCATTTTACATGGATGAAACTGAAATAACAAATAGCGAATACCGCCAGTTTGTGGAATGGGTAAAAGACTCTACGATTCGTGTGCGTCTTGCGATCCTTGCCGACGAGGTTGGTGGTGGAAGCACTGCCGGTGGCGGTGGCGGAAAGAGCAATGGAAAAGGTATCAGCGATTTCGCTTTCAACGATGCCGATCCAGCGAAAATGACGCCTTACGAAAAGTATATGTTCGAGAATTACTACAGCCAAGGTACTTCTGAAGATCCATATGCGGGAAGAAGGCTTAACAAAAAAGTAAAACTGATCAACGATACGAGCAAGTATCCTGATGAGTACTACACTGAGGTAATGGACAGTATGTATCTGCCGGTTGCGGAATCGTTCAACGGTTTGCGCACTGTAGATGTGAACAAATTGAAATTCCGTTATTCTTGGATGGATATCCAGGCTGCTGCTAAGGCGAAAGTAGGAAAACGCAGTCAGTTTATTAAGAATGAGCAGGTTAAAGTTTATCCAGATACAACTGTGTGGATCAAAGATTTCGCTTACTCTTATAATGAGCCGATGCACAACGATTACTTTTGGCACCAGGCTTACAGCGAGTATCCTGTAGTGGGTGTTACCTGGAAGCAAGCTAAAGCGTTTTGTGCTTGGAGAACTTTGAACAAGAATGCTTACATCAAGACTAAAAAAGGAAGAGATCTTATCAACTCTTTCCGTTTGCCTACAGAAGCTGAGTGGGAATATTCTGCTCGTGGTGGTCTTGAGTCAGGATCTTACCCTTGGGGTGGTCCTTACACGAAGAATGACCGCGGCTGTTACTTGGCTAACTTCAAGCCAAACCGTGGGGATTACGCGGCAGATCAAGCGCTTTACACTGTAGAGGCAAAATCTTACGAGCCAAACGGATTCAACTTGTATAACATGGCTGGTAACGTCTCGGAGTGGACTGATTCTTCTTACGATCCTGCAGCTTATGAGTATGTTTCGACAATGAACCCAACAGTAGGCGACCAAACCAACATGCGTAAAGTAGTTCGCGGTGGTTCTTGGAAAGATGTCGCTTACTTCCTTCAGGTTTCAACACGTGATTTCGAGTATGCTGACACGGCCAGAAGCTACATCGGATTCAGAACTGTACAAGATTACATGGGTATGCAGTTGACTGGCAAAGCGCCAAAAAGATAAGAACCTTAATTATTTAACCACATAATTGTAGATTAACTTAACTAACTAAAAATTATTATTATGTCATTATTGAGTCCTAAAGTGATGAATTTCTGCTACGGTATGGGAGCGGCAGTTGTAATTGTTGGAGCGCTTTTCAAGATCCAGCACTATCCTGGAGCGGGTCCGCTTTTGATTATCGGTCTTTGTACTGAGGCGTTGATTTTCGGTCTTTCTGCTTTCGATCCTGTTGCTAAAGATCTCGATTGGTCATTGGTTTACCCTGAACTTGCGGGTGGGGAAGCTAAGGCAAAAGACAAAAAAGTTGAAAATCCAACAGAAGCACAAGGTTTGCTTTCTCAGAAGCTTGACAACTTGTTGAAAGAAGCTAAAATCGACGGCGAGCTTATGGCCAGCTTGGGAAGTAGCATCAAAAACTTCGAATCTGCTGCAAAAGGAATTTCTCCTACGGTAGATGCAATCTCTTCTCAAAAGAAATACAGCGAAGAACTTACTACAGCTGCAGCTCAGTTGGAGTCATTGAACAGCTTGTATAAAATCCAGTTGGAAAGCGCTTCTCGCAACGCTCAAATCAACCAGGAAGTTGCTGAGAACAACCTAAAATTGAAAGATCAAATGCAATCGCTTACTTCGAACTTGTCTTCATTGAACAATGTTTACGGAGGTATGTTGTCTGCAATGGGAAGAAACTAATTCCGGATCATTTTTTAATATTTAACTAACTAGCTAAAACAAAAAATGGCAGGAGGAAAATTAACCCCTAGACAAAAGATGATTAACCTGATGTATCTGGTTTTCATCGCGATGTTGGCATTGAACATGTCAAAAGAAGTACTATCGGCTTTCGGGTTGATGAACGAGAAATTTGAGGCTTCTAACAAAGCTTCTATCGATAATAACAAGCAGTTGTTGGCTACACTTGACCAAAAAGGTGCAGAAAACGCTGGTTTGTTCGGAGAAGCTAAGAAGTCTGCAGATAAAATCGCTAAAATATCTAAAGATTTTTACGACTACATCGAGGTTTTGAAAAAAGACGCTCTTGTAGGAGTTGAGGTTGATAAGGATGGAAAACTTCCATACGAGTCAATGGATAAAGGAGCCGGAATTGACGAAGGTTGGTTTATCAGCGATAGCTATTCTCCAAAAGGGAAAGAGATCGTTGAGAAAATGGGTAAGTATGTTGCTGATATGAAAGCGGCTGCTGGTTCCAATCCTAAACTTGTTCCGGTTGTTAAAGAAATCGAAGCAAAGTTCAACACTGCTGATGTGAAAGACCGTGAAGGTGTTACTAAAAAGTACTTGAATTACCATTTCGAGCACTTCCCGGCAATCGCTTCACTTGCAAAATTGACTGCTTGGCAAAACGACGTTCAAAAGGCCGAAACTGATAGTTACAACAACCTTTTGGGTAAAGCTGCAATCGATGCCTCGTCAATGAAGAATTACACTGCATTGGTCGTTCTTGACAAAAACGCTTATTTCCAAGGCGAGAAGGTTACAGGTAAAGTTGTTTTGGGTCGTTATGACGAAAACACTAAGCCGACATCTTTCAAAGGTCCAGGTAAAATTGAAAATGGTCAGGCTGTAATTGATATGACTGCTGGTTCTATTGGTGAGCAAAAAATCGCTGGTGAATTTTCATTCCTTGAAGACGGTAAGCCGGTTCCATTGAAATTCGAAGGAAAATATGTTGTTGTGCCACGTCCTTCAGGAGCCAACATCTCTGCTGATAAAATGAACGTAGTATACCGCGGACTTCCAAACCCGATGACAATCTCTGTCTCAGGTGTTGCTGATAGCGATGTAAAAGCTTCTGCTGCAGGTTTGTCAAGTGCTGGTGGAAAAGGTAAATACAACCTTAACCCAGGAAGTGGAACAGAAGTTACAGTTAACGTAAACGCTAAGATGTCTGACGGAAAATCTGTCACTGACAGAAAAGTGTTCCGTATCAAAAACATTCCTGGACCTCAAGGAGCGATCGGTGGTCAAATTGGGGATTCCAAAGGGGCTAAGTCTCGTCTTGAAGTTTCTACGGTTTCTGCGAAACTGGAAGACTTCCTTTACGATCTTGACTTTAGAGTTACCCAGTTTACTTTCAAAGTTCCAGGACAGGCAGCTGTTGTCGTGAACGGCGATAAAGTTGATTCTCGTTGTAAAGCGGCTTTGGCTCGTGCTACACGTGGTGACGTTATCACAATCAGCGATATCAAAACTGTAATTACAAATGCGCCAACGGTAACAACCAAGAAATGTTCACCGGTGCTTTACGAAATACAATAAGAATTTAAGTTATCCGTTAACCTACATAACTTAACAGTTAAAACATGAAACTCAGAAACCTTTTAGTAATAGTGTGCGCGGCGGCTGCGAGTCATTCATTTGGCCAGTCTAACTTGCTCAATGCAAAGAATCCGGATGAAATCGGCAAAAAGACGCCTGCACAGATGATTTCCGATAACGATAAACCACTTCCTTACGGATATGTGCACGATCGCGACGTCCTGATGGGTAAGACAGTCTGGGAATACGTTGATCTTGATCAGCGTGTGAACTTTCCGATGTACTATCCGGTAGATACGGCGAACATCGGTAAAGACAGACGTTCTTTGTTCAATGTTTTGCTTGCCAATATCCAAAACGGTAAGATCACTGAGGTTTATGCTGACGAGTATTTCAACACAAAGAAAACGTTGAAAGACATGGAGTCTGTATTTACTTATATCGATACGTTGGACGCCGGACGTGATGAACTTAACAACAACCGCGACTTGTATTTCCCACGCACAACAAAAGCTGTCGTGAAGAAAGACAAGAAAGGTCGTATCATCTCATCTACGCCAGGCGGAACGGTTCCAGCACAAAAACAATTGGCTGCTGAATACATCAACAAGACTGAATTGACTCCACAAGACGTGAAAGGTTACCGTATCAAAGGATATTGGTATTTCGACAAACGTCAGGGCGAAATGAAGTATCGTATGTTGGCCATTTGTCCACTTGCCATCGAGGCACGTGACATTGGTAAAGAAAAAGCAGATCCGATTGAATTGTTTTGGGTGTATTTCCCTTCTGTCCGCGAGATTTTGCACGAGCACAAAGCTTTCAACGAACGCAACTCGGCAATGCCAATCTCGTTTGACCATTTGTTGAATTCACGCCGTTTCAGCGGGGAGATCTACAAAGAAGAGAACGTTTACGGTGACCGCCAGATTGCCGACTACATGAAAGACAATGCTCAAATGCAACTTTTGGAGTCAGAACGTATCAAAGACAAGATCCGCGATTTTGAACAAGATATGTGGAATTACTGAAATTCTTGAATCATACAAAAACCCTCGCTTTTTAGTGAGGGTTTTTTTGTTTACAGACGTTTCTGTCTCTTCTGCTTCTGCTTCTGCTTCTGCTACCGCTACTGCCACTGCAACTGCAACTGCTACCGCCAGTGCCAACTCTTTACCCCTGAACACTTCCGCCACTCAAGCGAAATCGGTACTTTTACGCCATGACAGATTACATCATCGTTGGTGCCGGATTGGCCGGATTGGCCTTCGCGCAAACAGCGTTAAAAAACGGAAAGTCCATTCTCGTTTTCGACAACGATTCCCAACATTCGTCCCAAACCGCTGCCGGAGTTTACAATCCGGTTATACTGAAACGTTTCAGCAAGCTTCAGGATGCACAATTGCAACTCGATTCCGTCAAGCAATTTTATGCCGAAATCGAAGCGACCATCGGCAGGAAGTACAACATCGATATGCCAATCCTGCGTCGGTTTGCGTCGGTCGAAGAACAGAACAATTGGTTTATCGCATCCGAAAAAGAAGGGCTTTCACCGTTTCTGTCGACGAAAATCGTCCGTGACAAATTCCGCGGCATCGATTCACCTTTCGACTTTGGCCTTGTCGAGCAAACCGGATTCGTCGACACACAAGCGTTTTTGGCCGATTTCCGACAGTTTCTCAAAGCTTCCGACTCCTATTCGGGCGAAACGTTCGATTATACGAAATTGACACATCATGACGATTTTGTGAAATATGGGAATTTCGAAGCCAAGCAAGTCGTTTTCTGCGAAGGTTTTGGGATCAAATCAAATCCGTATTTCAACTATTTGCCGCTCGAAGGCACGAAAGGCGAAATTATTGTCATCAAAGCGAATCTTGAACCGAACGCGATAATCAAAGGTGGTGTTTTCATATTGCCAAACGGCGACGGAACATTCAAAGTCGGGGCGACATACGAATGGATCGACAAAACAGAGATCCCGTCCGAAGCAGCGAAACAGGAATTGATCGAAAAGCTAAAGGAAATCATAAACGTCGACTTTGAAGTCATCGACCAAAAAGCAGGCATCCGCCCCACGGTAAAAGACAGAAAGCCGATGGTGGGAACGCATCCGATCCATCCAAATTTCCACATCCTGAACGGACTTGGAACAAGAGGCGTGATGCTTGGCCCAACAATGGCCAAACTGCTTTACGACGCTATCGAATCAGGAGCTGAAATCCCCTTGAATGTCAATATCACGCGCTTCCCTTATAACGGCTAATCGCGTCCGGATCGTAATCGACAAACATATTGATGTAAATATTGCGCGAAAATCTCGTGATCACGGGCATCAACAAAATCTCGATGGCAAAAATCCATCCGAAAGATTGCAACATCGTTCCGCCAAAAGCATAAGTCAGCCCGAAGATCAACATTCCCAGCAAGACGCCCAAGCCGTAACTCACATACATCGCTCCAAAGAAAAACGAGGTTTCGATCTTGTAGACGAATCCGCATTTGCGACAATTTCTATGCATTTTGAGATTGTCGGCCAGCGCGTAAGGATTGTTATTCACGAACATTTTGTCTTCGTGGCACTTCGGACAAGTTCCTGTTAAAATGCTATAGAGTTTGCTACCTTTTTTTAACATTTGCAAAAAATTTCGCGCGAGAAGTTTATCCGTGAATTTCCGCCACAAAATTACGGATTCGCGTCCGTAAAAAATCGCCAATAATGCTCAATATCCACAATCTTTCGGTCTCTTTCGGAGGCTCATATCTATTTGAAGAAGTAACGTTCCGACTCGGAGCCGGCGACCGCGTTGGTCTCGTCGGTAAAAACGGCGCCGGAAAGTCGACCATGCTCAAAATCCTGTCGCGCGACCTTTTGCCCGATTCCGGTGTTATCGCAACCGAGAAAGAAGTCCAGATTGGGTTTTTGCGCCAGGACATCGACTTCGTTCAAGGGCGTTCCGTGCTCGATGAAGCTTACCAAGCATTCGAGGAAATCAAGTCGATCGAGGCGAAACTCGAGAAAATCAACCACGATTTGGTCACTAGAACCGATTATGAATCCGAAGGTTATTCAAAATTGATAGAGGATTTGTCCGATTTCACTCACAGATACGAATTGCTCGGCGGATACGATTACATCGGAAACACCGAAAAAATCCTATTAGGACTTGGCTTTAAACGCGAAGAATTCAACAACCAAACGGACACTTTTTCGGGCGGATGGCGAATGCGCATCGAACTAGCGAAATTGCTTTTGCAAAACAACGACATCTTGCTTCTCGATGAACCGACGAACCACCTCGACATCGAATCCATCATCTGGCTCGAAGGCTTTCTGAGGAATTTTCCAGGTGTCGTCGTAATTGTTTCCCACGACAAAATGTTCCTGGACAACGTCACGAACCGAACGATCGAGATCTCGCTCGGAAAGGCGTACGATTTTGCGAAACCTTACACGCAATATCTCGAACTGCGTCAGGAAATCCGCGAAAAGCAACTTGCCACTCAAAAAAATCAGCAGAAGAAAATCGAGGAAACCGAAAAGCTGATCGAGAAATTCCGCGCCAAAGCGTCCAAAGCATCGATGGCGCAATCGCTTATCAAGAAACTGGACAAAGTCGAACGGATCGAGGTCGATGAAGAAGATACGTCGGTCATGAACATTTCGTTTCCCGTTTCCAAAACACCGGGTCGCGTCGTGATCGAATCGGAACACGTCACAAAAAATTACGGAGACAAAAATATCTTCCGCGACATTTCACTTCTCGTGGAACGCGGCTCCAAAATGGCTTTTGTAGGCCAAAACGGACAAGGAAAATCGACGTTCATCAAAGCGATCGTCGGAGATATCGATTACACCGGCACGATCAAACTCGGCCACAACGTCGAACTCGGCTATTTCGCCCAAAACCAAGCCGAATACCTCGATGGTGAAATTACGCTGCTCGAAACCATGACAGATGCCGCGACAGACTCGAACCGCTCGAAAGTGCGCGACATGTTGGGCTCGTTTCTGTTCCGCGGAGACGATGTCGAGAAAAAGGTCAAAGTGCTTTCCGGAGGCGAGAGAAACCGTCTGGCGCTTTGCAAATTGTTGCTTCAGCCAATCAACGTCTTGCTGATGGACGAACCGACGAACCACCTCGACATCAAGTCGAAAAACGTGTTGAAAGCCGCGCTCCAAAAGTACGAGGGCACGCTTTTGCTCGTTTCCCACGACCGGGATTTCCTACAAGGCCTTTCGAACGTGGTCTACGAATTCCGCGATCACAAGATCAAGCAATATCTGGGCGACATCAATTTCTTCCTCGAACAGCGAAATGTCGAGAACATGCGCGAGGTCGAGAAACGCGATGTGGCCAAAAAAGAAGCCAAGGAAGCTCCGAAATTGTCACAGGACGACCAGAAAAAGAACAAACAGCTGCAAAATAGGTTGTCAAAAGTCGAAAGTCAGATCCAACAGTTGGAAGAAGACATCAGAAAAGACGACAAAGCGCTCGAATCGAATTACGACAAACATGTCGAGGACGCGAATTTCTTCGTGGCTTACAACCGCAAAAAGGCCGAACTCGAAACTTTGATGGCCGAGTGGGAAAAAATCCAGGAGGAAATCGAGTCTTGATTTTATCGGGAGCTGAATCCGGCTACCCGCTTTTAGCTTTCTTGAAACCAACGAGTTTTGTAACACTTGCCAAGAGCTTCCTTCGGTCGCTTTGGCAAGTGAACAAAACTTTGTTGGTTTCTGCAAAAGGCTAACCGCTTTTATCCGGGCTAGGTTTTGGGTGGGAGCGAAGTCTGTGACTTTGCGATTGCGTTTTCGGGTTTGTAACCCGAGCTAAGAAATCAACCCGATTCGCTTTGAGTGGTCGATCGCTTCCTCGCTATCCCGAAAATAACAACAGGCGACATCCATCGATTCCATGACTTTTATGGCTTCGATCGCTTTCTTTTTCTTTTCACTTCCGGTTTGGCGAATGTAGACCGCTTTGACCGTGACGGGGAAAATCTTGCAAATGTCCTCATACAAATAAGGATCGTGTTGGGAATCGTCTCCCAAAAGCGTGTACTGCAAATGCGGATAGAACTCCAGGATATGTTTGATCTTCTCGAATTTGTGGTTGTGGTCGCCTCGTCCCGTGATAAAGAAATCCGTGAGGCTGGTTTTGATGTCCTTCAGTAACAACACGGCTCTTGGCAATTCGTGCAATTGCGTGAAATCGACAATGAATCGGTACAAGTTCCATTCGCTGCTCGAGACGTAGAAAAACGCGTTCTGTTCGTTCTTCTTGTTTCGTCCGGCCGTGCTCAAGGCTTGGTAATGTGGCACGACGCCTTCAAAAACCTTCCTGTCATTCACGTTTCGGAACAATAAAATATAGAGTTTCTTGAAAGGATTTCTCGTATGCGAAACCAAAAACGTGTCGTCGATATCCGAAATAAAACCCAAATTTCCCTCATGCGGCCGAACAAAACTGCTCTTGGTCACGATTTCCTCGCCTTCGTGCAAGATGCTCACGCGATAATCCATCCAACCATAATCGGTTTCTTTCTGTAGCGGAATCGAAAATTTGAAGTAACCGTCGTCCAAGGTTTTCGTGTGGATTTTCTGATCGTTCCAATGCAGGTAAACGTCGGCATTTTTTTGGGTTTTGATGCGAAACATCCGGATTACCCATTTGGCATTCCGGAAACGCCGTTTCTGGAAATTGTATTCTTCCTTAGTCGTCGGACGAAAAACGTGGCCCATAACAATCAGTTCTTCTTCGTTGGCATATCCTCGGTACAATTTCAATATTGGCTTCATGAAAATCTGTAAATTTAAAATCGCTGTTAAAGCTTACTTCAATCTACGAAAAATCGCGCAAATTTAGGGTATGGAAACGCTCAAGAAATACCTTTTCGTCGTAAACCCGATTTCGGGAGATTTGGACAAAGCCGAAATTTTGTCGGCCGTGACCGCATTTGCCAAAAACGAATCGATCGAAATCATCACTTATGAAACCACAGGAAACGACGACGAGAAAGCGATCCGCAAGCTTTTCGAAGACAATTGTCCCGAAAGGATTCTAGTGGCCGGCGGTGACGGAACGATCAAAATGGTCGGTCAGGCCGTCGAACATTGCGATGTGATCATCGGGATTTTGCCCGCGGGTTCGGCCAACGGCTTGTCGGTCGATCTGGATCTGCCGCAAGCACTTGACGAAAACCTGCAGATCGCCTTTCACGGAAATCACATGGAAATCGACATGGTTTGCATCAACGGCGAAAAAAGTCTGCACTTGAGCGACATCGGAATCAATGCTAATCTGGTCAAAAATTACGAGCAAAGTTCCGTTCGCGGCAAAATCGGATACGCGCTCCAAGGTCTTGCGACGCTTCAGGAACAGGAATCTTTCGAAGCAACGGTCGAAGTCGACGGAAAAACCATCACGACCGAGGCGCGAATGATCGTGCTGGCGAATTCACAGAAATACGGAACTGGCGTAACCATAAATCCGATAGGAAAAATGGACGACGGGAAATTCGAGGTCGTGATTCTAAAAACGCTAGATTTGGTGCTTTTCGGAAAAATTATTACGGGAAATATGCCGCTCGATACCGGAGAAATCGAGATTTATTCGACAGACAAAGCCAAAGTCACGACCAAAGTTCCGGTGCATTTCCAGATCGACGGAGAATACTTTGGGGAAGAAACCGTGCTTGACGCTTACATTCTTCCAAAGCAAATGAAGGTCGCTATTCCTTGAAAGGATTGCGTTTTTGCCAATCAACTTTCGGTTCGAGATAGTCGAAAATCTTGTCCAGTTTGCGATTGACCAGTTTGTTCCGGTGTTTCATCAAACCAAACGTCTCGATCGATTCAGCACCTACGGAACTCTTGATTTCCAAAGCCGTTCTTGCGAAAATGATTTTTTGGAAACCTTTGTTGATTCCAAAAGTGATCATGTCATAAAGCATGTTCAGATACAACATGTGCTCGCGTTGGACGCTGTCGTCGTAACCCAAAAAGTAAGTGTCCAAAACGCAGCCGTTCTTGATCAAAGTATTGAATCCGACGAGTTTTCCGTCGAGAAAATAGCCGTAGAACAAAAAATCGTCGGCGAGTTCTTGCTTGAGTTTCGTGAAGTGATTCTTCGCCAGGAAAAACGTGTTGAAAGGTGCGTTCAACGCGACGTGATGGTACAAATCGTAAATCTTTTCTTCGTAGCGCCCGATTTCGTCCAAATGCATCTTTCGCTTTTCCAGACCTTCGGATTTTTTTCGCGCGCGTTTGTATTGGTCGCGGTATTTTTTGGTGATGTCGGCCACGTAATCGTCAAAACTTTTCCAGTTTGGGCGAATGTCCAAAACCATATTCGGTTGAGCTGAAAATCTGAAAAAGTCTGAAAAACCTGATTTTTTGAGTTGGTCGATTTCGTTCGGAAGAAAATCCTTGTAAGTGATCACGTGTACTTTTTTGCCGGATTTTCCATACGATCTTGCGACCTCGTTTGCGGCGTTTTTCAAAGTGGACAAAGCCGAATCCATATCGACATCGGGCTTGAAATAAAACGCGTTCTGTCCGGTCAACATATTGTTTCCGATAAAAAGCACGTGCGAACTGAAACGCTTGAAGATGAAATTGCGAACAGTCGTCCTGACGCATTTGTCGCGTTCGCCAAAAGATTCCAACATATTCAGATCGAGAAATTGCGACAAGGCGATTCCGACGAGATTTTGTCCGTCGAAAATCCCAATGAACTTGGAAGTCATGTTCAACGGACCGGAATTTTCGAGCACCGAGAAATAGCGTTTGGTCAGGAAAATGTTGTCGGACGCCAAATCATCCCAATCGCCAGGCAATCGGTTTACCGAATCGTAAATGGCAAAAGTGTAGCGATGTTCCAATACTTGTCGAAAATGTGGCCAAAGGTAGAAATTGCGCGCCGCAGCCGAATCTGGCTAAGTAAAACTTTAACGCGAAAAAAAATCCCGCCACAAGAAGACGGGATTTTCAGTTGTTCTCATCATTTCCAGGCGCACAGGATTCCGCCCATGATTGCGCAGGTCACAACCCAATATCCGCCTACGATCAGCACGTATTTGAAACTGCGTTTTTCGTAAATCGCGCTTGTTCCCACGACCGGCAAGGCGAAGAAAAGTCCCGCCATTGTTCCGTGCAAGGCGCCGTGTTTGAATGTTCTGTAAGTGTCGCCGTAAGCGTCCATGTAGTTTTTCAAAACCGAAGGATCGATGCCTTCAATCCCGAATGTCGCAGAAAGCGCTCCGGCTTGATGGATCACGATCGCGCCCAAAATCCAACAGATAAAAAACGAATACAGCAAACAAAGCCCGAACGATTTGACCATGTTGAATTTTTCTTCGGGATTGAAGGTAATCCTGGCTTCGCGCATCCACGCGTTCCCGAAAACTTTGGGATTGTACCAGATCATGCCCACGACGAGCGATACGAAAGGTGCCACGAAATAAGGCACGAAGTTCATGTTTTCCATTATTGTTCAATTGATTGGTTTGTAGTTCAAATGTAGAAAAATATCCGCACGCCAATTTGTAATTAATCTTCGCGCAAAAGTCGACAATTTGTAAGTTAATTATGTCAATTTGTATAGTTGTAGTGTAGTTCATCGATTTTATTTGTCGGTTATCGATGTTTCTGCTAGTTTTACACCATCAGAATTCCCTAAATCATTACACCATGAAGAAAATTTTTACTCTCGCACTTATCTTAGCCGCTTCTACGATGTTCGCCGCTATTCCGGCAGCAGAAAAAATTGCCCTGATCCGTTTGTACAAAGCGACGAATGGCACGCAATGGACGAAAAAATGGGATCTGAAAAAGCCGGAAACGCAATGGTATGGTGTATTGATCCAAAACAATCAGGTCGTGTCTATCGATTTGTCGAACAACAATCTCGTTGGCGAACTTCCGTCAGAACTTGGGAATTTGACAGGTTTGACGAAACTCAATCTTTTCAAGAACCAGATCACGGGAACGATTCCGGCGAGAATCGGACAACTCCAGAAACTTCAGTCGTTGAACTTGGCTTTCAATAAATTGCAGGGAAATATTCCATCGGTTATTGGACAATTGAAAGAATTGGCGAGCCTGGAAATGTATATGAACCGTTTGAGTGGGAACATTCCGACAGAAATCGGACAATTGGGAAAACTTCAGACACTTTCGCTTTACAACAACGATCTCGAAGGCGAAATTCCGGCTTCTATGTTCGCGATGACTTCTTTGAAAACGCTTTTGTTGAGCAGCAACAGACTTTCTGGAAAATTGAGTCCGGACATGGCGAAAATGGCATCGTTGGAAAACCTTAGCCTTTTCGAGAACAAATTCAACGGACAAGTGCCTTTCGAACTTGAGAACCTCAAGAAATTGCGCGAGCTGAACATTTCTTACAATGGTTTCAACGGATTGGTTTCACAAAAACTCGCATCTCTTGACACGATGCACATGACTATGGTGAACGAACAAGGTGTCGCAACGACGCTTAAAGTGGCCAACAAACTTGACAAAGGCAACACGGCGATTGCCAACGAAGACTAATAGGATTTCTCATATCTATATTTCTGCAGGAAAACCCGTTGGCATCAGCGGGTTTTTTTATGTCAATGCCGAAAGCAATTCGTTTGTGAGCAAGCCGCTTCCGCCGCCGTAATGCAGCACGACCGCAATTTCAGGTTTCAGGTTCTTGAATGTGGACGTGAGTTGGTTTTCACATTCCTCGGACAACCCGCAGCCCAAAAGGACGATGTCGAAATCGTGTTTTTGGAACAGGGAAATCGCTTCTTCGTCTGATTCCGCACCAAGGGCGAACCAATCTTCTTTGCCATTTATAAGCCTCAAAACCGTTTCGAGGATTTCCGGATGGCGACCTATGTAAAGGACTTTTGTCATGATTTCTGATTTTGGATTTGTTTTTTTGACAGATGTCGGAACAAAAAAAGACCTGACAGCTTTCAAAAAAATGCCAGGTCTTGGATCAAATTTCCCGACCGAAAAAGCGATCGAGAAACCAATTATTGTTTTACGAATTGCAATTCGATCGCGAAACGGACTTCTTCGCTCACCAAAAGTCCGCCGGTTTCAAGCGCCGCGTTCCAGTTCAATCCCCAATCTTTGCGGTTCACTTTCGTGTTGATCGAGAACGCTGCTTTGGTGTTTAACCAAGGATCTTGCAACAATCCGCCGAATTCCGCGTCCAATGTGACTTGTTTCGTAACGCCGTGCAGTGTCAGATCGCCCGTCAGCGTGTAATCGTCTCCTGATTTTTTTACGAATCCGCCTGATTTGAACGTGACTTTCGGGAATTGTTCGGCGTCGAAAAAGTCGGCGCTTCTCAAGTGATTGTCGCGGTCTGCATTTCCTGTATTTACCGAAGCTGTTTCGGCAACGAATTCGATTTTGGCTGTAGAAAAGTCGTCTCCATCCGTTTCTGCCGAAGCTTCGAAAGTGTCGAATTTACCGGAAACGTTGGTGAACATCATGTGCTTTACCTTGAATGTGATTTCTGAGTGTGTCGGGTCGAGAACCCATTTTGTTGTAGACATAATAATTTGAAAATTAGATGATTTGAAAATGTATGACTGTCTTCCGAAGAAGCGCTTATTTTGGGTTTTAACCGATTTGCATCGGAACTTCCATCAACAGGATTTCGGCGTCCTGGGATTTCGCCTGAATGTCGATCGCTGACGTGTCCCAGATTCCGAGGCCGTCGCGTTCGTTCACTTCGATGTTCCCGATTTGGAAATCGCCTTTGATCACGAAAGCGTAGATGCCGTTTCCTTTCTTTTTGAGATCGTACTCGACTTTTGTGTCCTTGTCGAACGTTCCGAGGTGAAACCACGCATCCTGATGAATCCAAACGCCTTCATCGTCTGCGTTTGGCGACAGGATTTGCTGCAGTTTGTTGTGTCTGTCGGACAAATTCAACGCGATTTGGTCGTAACGCGGCGAGACGTTTCTCTTGTTCGGATAAACCCAGATTTGCAGGAATTTCGTCAATCGGTCTTTGTTCTTGTTGTATTCGCTGTGGAAAATTCCGGTTCCGGCGCTCATGGCCTGAATATCGCCTTTCTTGATTACGGCCGTGTTTCCCATCGAATCCTGGTGTTCCAGATCGCCTTCAAGCGGAATCGAGATGATTTCCATATTATCGTGCGGATGGCGTCCGAAGCCCATTCCGGCATCGACGCGATCGTCGTTCAAAACTCTCAAGACGCCAAAGTGCATCCTTTCCGGGTTGTGGTAATTGGCGAAACTGAAAGTGTGGTGCGAATCGAGCCAACCGTGGCTGGCGTGTCCTCGGGATTCGGCTTTGTGGAGCACTGTGTTTTCGAGAATCTTCGAATCGGTATTTGGCAAATGATTGAATCCGACAGGTTCCAATTCCTTGATCTCATCTATGTCGTTTTTGAGTACGTCACCCATTGCGGCCGAAGCGACGAACATTCCTGTTCCCATTAGGCCTTTCTTTATGAAGTCTTTTCTGTCCATTGTGTTGTCGTTTGTTTACAGGACAAAATTGCGACTGATTTCGATGCTGTGCATTGAACTAGGACAAGAAAGTAAAAAAGTGCCTGAGTTAAAAGTGCCGAACACGGAGTTGCAAACTCCGCCACACATCTCGCGAAGTCACAGACTTCGCGCCCAACCAATCAACTAAAATGCGCCAAAAAAATCACCCCAAAAAACCAACCGCGAACTTTGACGCTACGATATCGAATTCCAAATTGGTGCTTTTGAGGAAATCAGCCAAGTCGTTTAACGAAGTTTTATCGGAAAGATCGGCCAAAACCGAAATCTCGAAATAAGTTCCATCGAAATCAAATCCAAATAACGCCGGAATGTCGCCTTCTTGTTCCTGAATTTTGTCGCATTTCGGAAAATCGGAAATGTTCGAAGTGATTCCAACGTTCGCGATTTTTCTGTTCAGGATAAAATCCGACAAGTCCATAACTCAATGTTTGGCAAGGCGCGCGCGGACTTTCGATAAAAATTCCGGGGAAATCCCAAGATAGGACGCGATGTAATGTTGGGCGACGCGCTGCGGAATCGTAGGGTAAAGTTTCAGGAAATCGAGATATTTTTGGGTCGCGTCCTTAGAAACCGAGTCGAACAGGCGATTTTGGGTCGAGGCGAGATGGCGTTGCACGAGAATCCGGAAGGCGCGCTCGAACTTCGGGACGCGTCGGAACAATTCCTCTTTCGATTCCTTGTCGAAGATCAAAAATTCGGAATCTTCCAAAGTCTCGATGAACACGCGGCTTGGCTGATCGTCGAAAGCGTTGAACGAAATGTCGCCAACCCAATGGTCTTCGATCCCGAATTGCAGGATCAACTCGTTTCCGTCTTCGTCGATGTAGAATTTTCTTACACAACCTTTGACGACATAAGCCTCGAAATTCCCGTGTTCGCCCGCTCGCAACATCATGGTTTTTTTAGGAACGAATTGCGTTTTGACGAGTGAGGTCAATACCCGCAGTTCTTCGTCGGTGAAAGTAACGTAGCGCGAAAGATTGTTTGTCAGGCTTGCTTCCATTTGAGACATTTGATTGCGTTAAAGTTACCGAAATCTTGAAGCAGTTCAATAATCGCGGACTTCAAAAATTCGTAATTTTGCAGTTCTAAAACAGATGGTGATGATTTTCGAGAAGCAGTTTGGCAATCCATTTCAAATTGAGATTTCATTTCACAAAG
This sequence comes from Flavobacterium sp., assembly GCF_004295795.1. Lineage (GTDB taxonomy): Bacteria > Bacteroidota > Bacteroidia > Flavobacteriales > Flavobacteriaceae > Flavobacterium. The sequence continues at coordinate 52,634 of NZ_SEBR01000002.1, forward strand.
TCATTGAAGGACTTGAGGAAATAGCTCGTTCCGATGTGGATTTCAGGGCGAACTACGCCAAAGGCTTATTGGCCGAGGCGGCAAAAGTGCCCGAGTTGCGAACGGGAATCAGCGATCCCAGAGTAATCGAAAAAAACAGCCAGCTCATCCGGCATTTGTTGTCAGACCTTTTTCCTACGGCGCTTACCGACAATGAAATCAAGGCCGTGACGATTCCGTTTCACCACATAATTTTCAATCACACGCGCCGTTTCGCCCAGATCATTCTCAATGCCGGACCCGAATTCGACATGGGAATACGCGATTTCGACGAACATCAGTTTTATGTGATGAGTTGTTGCATGATTCTCAAATATCACTACGGACACAACGTCGATTTCCAACGCCCGGTTTTTTACGACATTCCGGATTCTGACGGAAGCGTGAAGCATTACAGGATTTTGTACAACGCCGACTTCATGGAAGTGGTCAAGACCGATGCGGCGCCCGACGTTTCGCCCGAAGACATTGCGATCCTGCTCGACAACTTCGACAATTTCGAGATGTGGAAAGAGAAATTTCCGCCTGAAACCTGGATTTTGAGAGGTTTCGGAATCATGACTTTGTACGATTCGACAGTAGAAAGCGCGGTTTCTTTGTTGAAGGAAAACCTGCTTTCGAACGAGAAAAAGAAAGACGACGGAAAGGCGAGTCTGCTCGAGAATATTTTCCGGTCGATATATAGAATCAATGATCTGCGGCTTGGTTTTGCCGAATATTTGCCTGAAGAACAGCGGTTCAAGATCGCGAATTTCGGTTCGGCCATCCCGAGTATTTTGCTCGCCGGAAAGTCCGAAACCGAATACCACGACCTTTGCGCGTGCTCGATGGACGAATTGGTCAGCGAGGCAAAATATCTCGCCATTTCAGACGTGGAGCGCTTTGCCGAACAATTTCCCGAGGAAAGAGAATTCGCCGAACACTTGTTGCGCCAGGATGTGAAAAGCGCGATTTTCGCCCCGATCATGAAAAACGGGCGCGTTTTGGGCGTTTTCGAATTGGTTTCTCCGATTCCGAGGCAACTCAACAGCATCAACGCCAACAAACTTGACTTCGTTTTGCCGTTCATCACTGATACGATGGATCGGTATTATTCCGAAAAGCAGAACCACATCGACGCGATCATCCAAAAAGAATACACGGCGATTCATCCCAGCGTTTACTGGAAATTCAAGGAAGAAGCCGATTTGCATACATTGTCTGAAAACGCCGACAAACCTTTCCGCGAGATCATTTTCAAGGACGTTTATCCGATGTATGGACAAATCGACATCAAAGGTTCGTCGGTTGCAAGAAATCAGGCGATCCAAAAGGATTTGACCAAACAGATCGAAGCGTTGTCTGACATTTTAAGCGAGTTGACCAAAAGCCAGAAACTTCCGGTTTTGGAACAGCACGTTTTTGAACTCGAGAAGCTCAAAGTGAATATCGGGGACGATCTCAAAGCCGATTCTGAAGCCGTTGCCCAGAATTACATTCTGACCGAAATCCATCCGATGCTCGAACACTTCAACACGAGAAAAGAGATCGTCGGCAAACTCGAAAATTACGCGGCGATTCTCGATCCGGCTTTTGGGATGGTTTACGATGCGAGGAAAAAGTTCGACGACACGCTTTCGCTTATCAACAAGAGAATGGCATCGGTACTCGATAAAAAACAGGAAGAGGCGCAAGATTTTTTTCCACATTATTACGAGCGTTTCAAGACTGATGGCGTCGAACACAATCTTTACATCGGTGCATCGATCGCACCAAAGCGAACTTACAGCCCGATTTTTCTCGACAATTTGAGACTTTGGCAACTTCAGGCGATGTGCGATCTCGAAGTGGAATATTTCAGGTTGCGTCCGAGTTTGCCTTATGAGCTCGACGTTACTTCACTGATTCTGGTTTACAGTTCGCCGATATCGATTCGATTCCGAATGGACGAAAAGCGCTTCGACGTCGACGGAACGTACAACGCGCGCTATGAAGTCGTCAAGAAACGCATCGACAAATCGAACATAAAAGGCACGACGAAACGCATCACCGAAGCCGGAAAGATCACGATCGTGTTCTCACAAAGCCACGAAGAGCACGAATATCGCCGTTTCATCACTTTGCTCCAATACAAAAACAGGCTTGGAAACAATATCGAATCGTTTGAAGTCGAAGATCTGCAAGGCGTCACAGGATTGAAAGCGCTAAGAGTGGAAGTGTTGTACCAAGTCACGCCCGAAGGTGAAAACTACACGTTCGACGATTTGGTAAAAGAGCTCGATATCAAGAGTTAATACGATTTGAATGCGATCACGAATGCGATCACTGAACTGATTATCCCAAACATGAAAATGTTATAGGTGATTCTCAGCAGTTTGTATTTGCGTTCCAAAACCGTTCCCAACAAATAAAGGTCTTTGATCAAGGATTCGTACAGATAAGTGCGGTCTTCCATCAATTCCTTCATCGCCGATTGGTAGTGATCGAGCGGCATTCTCGAGAAATTCCCAAAGAAAAGCAGGTTCATTTTGCGCTGTTTCACTTCGTCCGGATGATATTTGGCCGTGTTGACTTTCGGTCGTGTGGCCAAAATCGCGAAAATGATCGAGATCACGCTGAACAACAGCATAATAAAAGTCGGCATCACCAAATGAGCGTTGCTCGGACTGTCCAGTTTCGGGATCAAAGTGGAAAGGGCGATCGAAATGATGATCGCGTTTACAGAAAGCAGGATGTTGGCTTTGCTGTCGGCGATCTGGCTCAATTGCGTGTGGTTGTTGAGCGTCACACGGAACAAAGTCTCGACGCCGCGATCGGGCTTGTCCTTTTTCTTTTTCTTCTTTTCAGATTTGTCTTTCCCGGACTTATCGTTTTCAGGCTCCATTTCCTCTAGCTTTTGTTTTATGGATGCGATGTTCTTTTCCTTTTGCGGCTGCCAGTTCTCCACGGCCGAAGTCGTGTAATAACGGTGCCATTTCTCGAGCACTTCGAGATTGCCTTTGATCCATTCCGAATCTGTGTAGGTTCGGCCCTGGCTTTCCCATTCGGCTCTCAAAGTTGCGGCAATTTTCTCGTATTTCTCGCTTCCGAAGTGCGAACAGTCGGCATCGCGGATGATTTTTTCCGACAAAGTTTCGGGATTTTCGCACATTTCAGTCACCAAAATCAGTCTTTCGGCCAAATTTGCGATGTTGTCGGGAATGTCGTTTTCCGATGCAAATCCCCGGAAGATTATGGCGCTGTTGTATTCGTGTTTCATCGGGCCATTTACGTATCCCGTATCGTGAAACCAAGTCGCGAGCACCAATGCGGACTTCTCGTCCGGAGATAGATTTTCCTTGTCGGCCAGTTCTTCGGCAGACGCGACCACTCGTTTCGTATGCTTAAAATTATGGTAAGTATATGAATCGGAAAGTTTATCTTTGAAGAGGTCGCGCACGAAATTTTCGGCTGTCTGCGAAAGCGTCATTGTCACCATTTTACCTTACCAAATTATGAAATTATTTCGGGTTGCCTCGTCAATCGGGCGAAATATGAGGGTAATTGCCATTTTGGGCAGTTTTTTTCTGATACAATCCTGTGCCACGCACAAAGCGCAGTTCGGGTCGGAATCCGGGAAAACGCAGCAGGAATTTTCGGACGCATCCCAAATCGACCACGACTTTTTCCTGATAGGCGACGCCGGCAATTGGACCGGAACTGAAACGCCCGAAGTACTCGCTTTATTGTCCGAAAAACTAAAGAAGGCCGATACTTCGAGCACTTTGATTTTCCTCGGAGACAACATCTATCCGCACGGACTTCCCAAAAAAGACGCACCAAACTACGAAGACGCGCGTTCGCGAATGGAAAAACAGCTTTCGATCGCCAAAGATTTCAAAGGCAAAACCTACGTCATTCCTGGAAATCACGACTACTATAGCGGACTCGACGGCGTTCGCGACCAAGCCAAATTGGTGAACGAATTGCTCGGGAAAAAGAACGCGTCACGGCCCAAAAAAGGCTGCGCTTTGGACGCTATCGAAGTAGGAGAGTCGGTTGCGGTGATTTTCGTGGATTCGCAATGGTTTCTCGAAGATTGGGATACTATGCCGACGATCAACAACGACTGCGACATCAAAACCCGCGAAATGTTCTACAAAGAACTCGGCGACAAGATTAACGACTATCAAAACAAGACGATATTCCTCGTGATGCATCATCCTTTAGCGAGCAATGGCGCGCACGGAGGCGAATTTTCCTTTCACAAGCACATTTTTCCTATAAATGATAGAATTCCGTTGCCGATCGTGGGAACGTTCGTAAACATCTTGAGAAAATCATCGGGTTTGAGTCCGCAGGATTTGCAGAATGCCAAGTACAACGGATTCATCAAGCGCGTCAAGACGTTGATCCAAAACAAGGAAAACGTGCTCGTCGTTTCGGGTCACGATCACAATCTCGAATATATCGAACGCGACGGGATCAAGCAGATCATTTCGGGTTCGGGATCGAAAACCGAAGCCGCGAGAATTGTCGGGAAACAGGATTTTTCGTTTGGGGAAAACGGTTTTGCCCAAGTCAGGGTCAAAAAAGACGGAGCGACCAATGTCACTTATTTCGCCCCAAAATCCGATAAGGAAAACAAGATAATCTTCGAAACACAAGCGCTTCCGCCTCGACAAATGCCGGAGTTGAAAGAGTATCCGAATGCTTTCGCGGCTACGAAAGACACATCGGTCTACACCAAAAAAATGACCAAAAGGAGCGGGATTTACCGTTTTTTCTGGGGCGAACACTTCCGCAGCTATTACAGCACAACGGTTCGCGCAAGACAAGTTTCGCTCGACACGCTGTACGGCGGACTCAAACCGTTGCAAGCCGGCGGCGGCCACCAATCGATGTCGCTGCGTTTGGGCGATAAGGATGGAAAAGAATATGTGATGCGCGCTGTAAAGAAAAGTGCGACGCGATTCCTGCAGACTTCGGCGTTTTTGGATCAGGCGATCGAGCAGGATTTCAAGAACACTTATACCGAAAAATTCCTTTTGGATTTTTACACGACTTCGCATCCGTATTCGGCTTATGCGGTTTCTGAATTGTCCGAAAGTATAGGAATTCCGCATTCGAATCCGGAGTTGTTTTACATTCCGAAGCAAAAAGCGTTAGGACTTTACAACCACGATTACGGCGATGAATTGTATTTGGTCGAAGAACGTCCGATGGAGAAATTCACCAAACTTGAATCTTTCGGAAAGCCCGACGATTTTGTGAGTACAGATAAAGTGCTCGAGAAAATCCATTCGGACGAAGATTACAAAGTCGACAAAAAATCCTGGATTCGCGCAAGGGTTTTCGACATGCTGATAGGCGATTGGGACAGACATCAGGACCAATGGCGTTTCGGCGAATACAAGGAAGGAAAGAAAACCGTGTACAAACCGATTCCGCGCGATCGCGACCAAGCATTTTCAAAACCGGACGGCGCTTTGTTGTCGATCCTGATGAACATTCCGGCGCTGCGCCACATGAAAAAATTCGACGAGGATTTCCGATCGCCAAAATGGACAAACAGGACAGGTTATCCGCTTGATCTGGCTTTTGTTCCGAAGGCCGACGAAAGCGATTGGGTCGAACAGGCGAAATTTGTAGCCGAGCATTTGACCGATGCCGAAATCGACGCGGCCTTCAAGACAATCCCGAAAGAGGTCCAGGATGAAACCATAGAGAAAATCAAGTCGCAACTCAAGCAAAGACGCGCGCATCTGGAAGAATTCGTTTGCGAATACTATAAGGTTTTGTTGAGAAAAGTTTTGATTGTCGGAACAGAGAAAAAAGACAAATTCGTGATCACGCGTTCCGGCAAGCAAACCAAAGTCGAGGTTTTCCGACTCAAAAAGGAAGGCGAAATCGACAAGACTTTCGAGAAAACGTATTCTTGTCCGAACACGAAGGAAATCTGGGTTTACGCGCTCGGAGACGAAGACATCATTGAAGTGAAAGGCAAAGGCAGAATCAAATTGCGTCTTTTGGGCGGAAACGACAACGACAACTACTCGGTTGAACACGGGAATAAGGTTCACATCTACGATTTCAAGTCGCAAAACGACGATCTCTCGCAGGCTAAAACAGCGTGTAAAACGATTTCCGACGATTACGAATTGAATAGTTACGATTACCGGAAGCCGGTCTACAATGTATTGGCAGGATTTCCGATGTTGGGTTTCAACCCCGATGACGGCGTGAAAATAGGAGCGGTCGTGAATTATACGGTTTTCGGTTTCGACCGCGATCCGTTTACGCAAAAGCACAGCTTTGGCGCGAATTACTATTTTGCCACGAGCGGTTTCGAGCTTAATTACAAAAGCGTTTTCCCAAAGACGATCGGCAATTGGAGTCTGGTGCTCGAAGGTAGATTCACGAGCCCGAATTTTAGCCAGAATTTCTTCGGATTCGGAAATGATACACCAAATTTCGACGATGACGATGATTTGGGAATGGACTACAATCGCGTAAAAATAAGAAGTTTGAAAGCGGCTCCGAGCTTGCAATGGAAAGGCGTTCAAGGTGCGTCGGCAAAAATCCAGGGCAGTTTCGAGCAGGTTTCGGTAGACGATACTTTCGGCCGTTTCATCTCGCAACCCGGAGTCGTGAACCAAGATGTTTTCGAACACAAGAATTTTGTCGATTTCAACGGCGAATACAGATTCGACAATTACGACAACAATTCAATCCCGACACTGGGTTTCTCGTTTTCTGTTTTAGGCGGATACAAAGCCAATCTCGACGATTCCGACCGCAATTTGCCTTATGCCGAAACCGGGATCGGGATCACATACAAAATCACGCCAAGCGGCAGGTTCGTGTTTGCGACTTCGGCCAAAGCCAAGTTTTTATTCAACGATGAGTATGAGTTTTTCCAGGCCGTAACCGTTGGCGGCGACAGCGATATCAGAGGTTTCCGAAACCAGCGTTTTTCAGGGCAGCGCGCGTTTTACCAAAGCACAGATCTGCGTTGGAACATCGGGCGTTTCAAAACAGCCGTGATTCCTATGAGTTACGGGATTTTGGGCGGATTCGACTACGGGCGCGTCTGGCTCGAAAACGATTCGTCAGACAAATGGCACAACACTTACGGCGGCGGATTCTGGATCAATGGCGTAAACCTTGTGACAGCGCGCGTCTCGTATTTCTACTCGAGCGACGGCGGACGTATTTTCGCCGGTTTAGGGTTTGGTTTCTGACAACTTGAGCAAATAGATATTTCCTCCGATTTTCTTGGTCTTTTCGTCAGTGATCAGGATTTCGTCGTCTGTGGCGAACCCCAAACCTTCTTTTTGGGAAAAGTGGTGCAATTCTATGGTTTTCGATTTTCCGTCGAGGAAATTATCCGACTTGAAATCGGTGAAAACAAAAACGTTTTCTCCTGTTAACAATGCGACCTTTTTTCCGTCCGGACTTATGTCTGCGGACGTTACGGCGCATCGGTTGAATTTTCCGCAAGTCTGGAATTCGCCCAACTTCTGGGCTGCGAAATTTCCGGGTTTGTTTGGCACTTTGTACAAAAACGTCGTTCCGTCGAAGTTCGAACTTCTGTTTTTGGTGAACAGATAGAAAAATCCGTCTTTCTCGAAAAACGCTTCGCAGTCATAGAATCGCTGGCTTTTTTTTGGCGGAAATTCAGTTTGTTCCGGATAATGGAAAGTGGTTTTTTGGGAAACTCCCGTTTCGGCTTGACCGAGATTTGCCGCATCAATCTTGTAAATCGCCAAATCCTTGCGCTCGTTGTCGTTGTTTCCGAAATCGCCTATGTAGAGATTTCCGCTCGCGTCGGATGTCAATTCTTCCCAATCGATGTTCTTGACTTGGGAAATGAACGTCTCGTGCAGTTTCTTTCCGTCGCGTCCAATTTGGTAGATGATGGCTTTGTTGCCGTGATCTTCTGTCGTCCAGATTTTTCCGTCGATGACTTCACACGCGGAATTTTCTGCCAGATCTGACGGCAATTGGGACAAAGTTTCCAGTTTCGAATCCTGGGCGCATCCGGCGCAAAAAATAAACAGTGCAAACGAGAGTTTCTTCATGTCATAAAAATAAACAAACCTTAAAAAGCCCGGAGGCGATTTCACAAAGTATTAGTATATCGCTAACAGGCGCGCGAAAATCGAATAGGTACATTTAGGTAATTGCTAAAACGACCAACTATGATACAACAAATCAACAATGTTCCGGATAATATGGTGGCTTTTCGATCTTCGGGCGAAGTGACAAAAGACGACTTCGACACTGTTTTTCCTAAAGTCGAAGAACTGGTTGAAAGAACGGGCAAACTGAACTATTTGCTCGAACTCGATAATTCTCCGGCCGACTTCACCGCCGGCGCGTGGCTTCAGGATGCGCTTTTGGGAGTGAAGAATATTACGAAATGGAATCGGGCGGCAATCGTAACAGATTCCGAACAAATTCGCACGTTCACCGACGCTTTCAGTAAATTGATGCCGGGCGAATTCCGCGGATTTTCGAAAGACGAATTCGACAACGCCGTAGATTGGGTTTCGGAAAAGACGATCTGATGGCTTTTGGGCAACTAAGTATGGCAATGCTGTAAGGTCTAGCGTGGATTTTTGGGCTACCTTAAAGTTGGTAAATGTCACATGAAAAAGCCCTCGCCATGAAATCTGAAAAACTACTTAACAGCCTCGCCGACGCTTCTCCCAAAATATCGGGAGGCGAATTCGAAAATGAACAGGAAAAAGTACTCCTGAAACGAAAACTGTATCTGCGCAATCTGATGAATACCAACAGAATGTGTCTCAAAAACAACAATATCAACACTTTATTACTCTTCTGATTATGACACCAAATAAAGATTACAACAACGACCTGAACAATCTCGAAAGCGACAATCTCGAAGCGAGAAATCTCAAAGAACAGAAGGACGAGCCTATCGAGGCATCCGATTTGGACAACGGCGACGGCGACGATTTCAAGTATACTTCACCCGATAAATACTTGAAAATGGAACAGCCGGGCGTGCAATTCACTCCCGAAGCTGATCCGGCGTCGACGAATCCTGACAACATCGAATATCGTCAACACGGCCAATTGTCGGACGAATACGATAACAATAATCGCAATAGCCGCAATGCCGAAGCGTTCAGCCAGGACGAATACATTCTTCGCGACAACATCGATCTGGATGAAGATCAGTCGCAGTCGATTTCTTCCGAGGACGATATTGATTCGAATGAACACAATGATGGTTTGTAAAAGCCAACTTCTATTTCACGAAAAAAGCCGCAATGTCGAACGTTGCGGCTTTTTTATTGGAGTTGATGTTGAAATTCGGCGGTAAAGTCGAATCGATCCGTGAATTCGCAAATCCATAAGTCAAAATTACTTTTCGGAAGTCTTGTTCAAAGGTTGCTGTTCGCGAATTTGTGTCACGGTGTTCGATGGAACGCGGAAACCATCGTCGAGCAATGCCTTGAGCGTTTTTATTATGATTGCCGATTTTATGGCGCTATCGCCAGGCCCGACGTCTGTCCTGACCCAATAAGTTGCTTTGATCGCAACCGCGGATGGCGTTATGGCATCGACCTCGACCGTAATTCCTTTTCCAGATTCGTCGAGAACACCTTCGGTAGCTTTGACTTTTTCTCGGATGATCTCGATGGCGCGCTCGTAGTTTGAAGTGAATTCCACATTGAAAACCACGTCTTGTGCGAGATAGGCGTCGTTTGTATAATTGATGAGAACGCTTTTTACCAGTAGTGCATTTGGAATGTAAATGTCTTTTCCGCCCGTGCGGATTTGTGTATCGCGCAAGTTCAGCGCCACGACTTTGCCTTTCGTGCCATTGCTTTCGATGACTTCACCAATAGCGAACGGACGCTTGAAAGCCAAAAGGATTCCGGCGAGGAAGTTTTCGCCAATGTCCTTGAGCGCGAATCCTATGACGAAAGCCGAAATTCCCGCTCCGGCGAGCAAAGACGCAAAAATGTCACGCAGTCCTACGATTCTCAGCACGATCAAGACTCCGATTATGATAAAAACGGCCTTGATCAGACGCGAGATAAAATTCGCCAATAAAGGATCGTGCATTCTGGCGCGCAATCTTTTTCCGGCAAAAACCTGCACTTTTGAAGCGATGAACCAAGAGATGAGAAATGCGACGATCGCCAATCCTATTTTTGGCGTGACGTCGACCAAACCGTTGTAGTACTTGGTGAGATGCGTAGTTACGTCGTTGAAAAACTCTTCCATAAATTACGAATCGGAATAAATCGCCTTGATTTTGAGTTTGTCGAAAACAAATTGGGATTCTTTTTCTTCCTGGATCGATTTGCGGATATATTCGGCAGTAACATCTTGTTTGAGCATTTTCGCGTAACCGAGCATTTTTTCGTAAACCGAAATCTCGTGTTGCATGATCCGTTTGCAAGCAACTGCAATCGCCTCGTCCCGTTCCATCCCGATTTTGAGCAACGTCGAAGCATGTGCCGCGTCGATCAAAGCTTCCATGAGTTCGTATTTCGTAGGAAGCGCTCGTTCTTCGAGCAAGTTGAAAACGTGCAGCAGTCTGTCGATTTGGTTTTGTGTTACTTTGAGGTGCGATTGGATCGCCAAGACAAGTTCGTAGGATGTCGATGCTTTTTCGAGGTTCGGAAGCAATTCCGCCAAGGCATTTTCAGCCCAATAGCGCTTTTGCAGTTCTTCGTCGAAACGATCAGCGATTTCGGGAAGTGAAACCGGAATTTGAAAGAAGTTTTGGTTCAGGGAAGTGTTGTTTGTTGTTGACATGTTTCCTCTACATTTTCGATTCGCTCCAAATTTGCCGAATTTCGTCGGAAATTGCCTTACATCAAATCCTTTGAAATTTACAGGATTAGAAACTTCAAATTCGGATAAAATCGGCGCTTTTGCCCGTCGTGTAACAGATTTCAGATGAACATTCTCAAAACCAACATGCAATCGTAGACGCGAACGTAGAATTGGCCAACGTTTCGAGCAATCGTATCTCTTGCGAATTCGCTTTGGTGATGAAATAATTCCTGGATTTTGTGTGGTGTTTTCATAGCATTGATTTTTTCCGATCGAAATTATCTGGAGCGCATTTTCTTTATTCTGTTTTCCGATTTCGGAATGGCCCTTGCGATCATGCCCGGATTCCATTTCATATTGTCGAATTCGTCGTATTGCAGATCTTCGAACGCGTTTCTATCAATTTTGCTTTTTGGATAAGTAGTCGTTTTCATGATTCTAATTTGAGTGTTTTGCAAAGTTGTATCATCCGACACGAATTCGTTTTATACGGTTTAGCCTGAAAATTGCATTTTAATCACAAGTCGAATTGTGTAACTTGAAGTGCCAATTGTATAATTTTCAATGCTTTGTAATTGCCAACTTTGTAGAAAGCTAAAATGTGATGCCATGAAGACCGAAGCAACAAAAAAAGCCAAGCGTCAAAACAGGACGCAATCAGAGTCAGAAAGTTTTTTCGTGACTTTGCCCTCGACGATGAACTACAAATCAGAATTTGAAAACGAGCAGGAAGAAGCCTTTGGATATCCTGATTTCTACGAAGATACAGACAATATGAACCGCTATTTGTGGTAGGAGTAATACGTGCTATCGCAGGAATATGCGACCAAAATTAAATTTTTGGCAAATTTTACTTGCGTCAACCGATAATGGTTGTATATTTGCACTCGAAACAGCGCGGGATAGAGCAGTAGGCAGCTCGTCGGGCTCATAACCCGAAGGTCACAGGTTCGAGTCCTGTTCCCGCTACTAAGAAACCTCAGTGTTTACTGGGGTTTTTTGTTTTTGGGATAGTCCCGTTTTTGTTTGTGCGTAAGTTTCATTGCGTTGTTCCTAGCACGGATATCCAAATTTCAGCCGCTTCTTCAGGTTAAATAATTGCATTTCTTTTTCTTAACAGGTTTTTCACTTGTAAATTAAGCTTACTTTTGCCGCTCGAATTCCAAAAACGGAATTTCCCGCCTCATGAACACGAAGAAAATTGCCGAGTACCGCGCACTGCTTGAAGTCACGAAAGAAGCTACGCTCAAAGATCTCAAAAAAGTCTATCGCAATGCGATGAAAGACATTCATCCTGATTTGATCACCGATGAGAACGAGCGCCTTTTGGCCGAAGAAAAAAGTACCGCCGTAATCGAGGCCTACCATTTTCTTGTAAGTGTTGCGCCGGAAACGCTTGAAAAAACGAAAGCCGAATATCTCCAAACCACGGCAACGTCAGCAATTCTGGAGTTTTATCTCGAGAAACAGACGCTTTATGTTAATTTCGCCGATGGCAGCAGCTACGAATACTTCGGAATCCCGAAAAACACCTACGTCAAGATGATCAACGCCGAATCACCGGCGCGTTTTGCCAGACGTCACATTTACGGCAATTTCCTTTACAGAAGCGCGAGCAAAATCGTTTCGGCGGAAGATTGATACAAAAACCGACATCGATTTTGAAGTCGGAATTTGTTCTTAAGATCTTATAAATTATAGCTTTCGGTCATCACGGAAGACTGAAACCGTCTAGCGGAGAAGTACTTTTTCAGTAATTATTCGTGCATTCGTGGCCTTATTATTTTTTGGCCACGAATGCACGAATGAATGCGATCAAGTGAATTGGCGATTGGAATGAGATCGAGGATTCAATGCGAAAATTCAGTCCGAGAGGATGAATTTGTGGTCGACCATCAAGATTTCAACAGGTTTTCCCTTCGGATAAAAATCGAGACCGCCAAAGTGTTTCAGCATCGCCCGATGTTTTTCGAGAAGTCGCAAAAATTTGTTTTCGAACGATTTGATGTTCACGGATTGCATCGGTTTCAAGTCCAAACCTTGTCGGCCGTTCGAGAAAAACAGCATCAGGTTGGTATTGGAAACTGTCTCGAACTCCAAATAGTAGAAAACCGACAGATTTTCAAAATTGGCCAGATCAGCCAAATCGTCTACAAACTTTTTCTTTTCGGATGTCGGAATATGGCAATCTACGCGCATCGAAAGGTTTTCTGCGTCGGCGAATTTCTTTTCCGAACCGACGATTTGCACGAACTCCGGAATCGCTTCGGCCCCGCGTTTTTCCGCATACCAACGCGTGAAATAAGATTCCGTCCAATCAAGTCTATTTTTTCGTACAACCGAATATTTCCTGAGGATTTTTTCGACTTCCAATCCAATCATGAAATCGTAATCGAACAATTCCCGTCCGCCGACGCCGAGTTGGATTTGGTTGGCGTTTCTCCACATGAAAATCGCCGCATCGGGAAATCGCTCGAACAAATCGTTTATTTCGGCTACGATTGCATCGGCGAATCCAGATTCGAAATTGATGGAAAGTTCGGCGTCGACATCAGATCTTCCGCCAATTCCGTAGCGATAGTCCAAAAGTTCAAAGTTGTAGATTCCGTCGGGAAAGCCAAAATACCAATATGTTCCTAAAACCATGTGTTGCGAATTTTCTCGAATTTACTTCTGAAAAAAATCAAATCAAAGACAAAATCCTGCAAGGCAACTTGGCAATGCTGTAAGTTTCCGCGCAATTCGCAGTCTATCTTTACTTCGAACAAAATTTTTCAAGCAAAGTCAGATTATGCAGGAGTGGTTCATCAAAGATTGGGAAAGCATTTTGCGCGTTTGCGTTTGTGCCGTCATTTCGTTCGTAACGCTTTTTGTTTTCATCCGAATTTCGGGAAAACGCACGCTTTCGAAACTGAACGCTTTCGATTTCGTGGTCTCGGTTTCCATGGGAAGTACATTGTCTTCGATGATTTTGGGAAAAGTGACCTTGTCGGAAGGTTGCGTGGCGTTGCTGATAATCATCGCGCTTCAGTTTGCGCTTGCGCGGATGGCTCAAAGTTCCAAGAAGATGGAAACCGCGCTCAATTCAGAACCTACATTGCTTTTCTACAACGGAATTTACCTCAAATCGGCGATGGAAAAGGAAATGATCACGGAAGCGGAAATCTTGTCCGAAATCAGGAAATTCCGCATCGATAAGATTTCTGACGTGAAATCGGTCGTACTCGAGCTCAATGGCGAATTGACGGTCGTAAAAAAATCCGACGGAATCGGCAAAACATCCACAGACGAATTTCTTCCGCTCGAAAAACCTTGATTTCAAGCCCTCGTCCCTTTGTTTTTGCTAATTTTGCGCAAAATACAAATCATGCACAAGGCCGGCTTCGTCAACATCATCGGAAACCCGAACGTAGGAAAATCAACGCTTATGAACGCTTTCGTAGGCGAAAGGTTGTCGATTATCACCTCAAAGGCACAAACTACGCGTCACAGGATTCTTGGAATCGTGAACGGCGAAGATTTCCAGATCGTGTTTTCGGACACGCCTGGAATCATCAAACCGGCTTATGAAATGCAGGAAGCGATGATGGTTTTTGTGAAATCGGCTTTTGAAGATGCCGATGTGTTGGTTTACATGGTCGAAATCGGCGAGCAAGCGCTCAAGGACGAAGCTTTTTTCAAGAAGATCGAACATTCCGAAATTCCGGTTTTGTTGCTTCTGAACAAGATTGATACGTCGAACCAAGAGCAACTTGAGCAGCAAATTTCGTATTGGAAGGAAAAATTGCCGAATGCCGAGATTTATCCTATATCGGCTTTGAACAACTTTCACGTTCCCGAAGTTTTTGGCCGAATCGTCGAACTCTTGCCCGAATCGCCACCGTTTTATCCGAAAGACCAATTGACCGACAAACCCGAGCGTTTCTTCGTCAACGAAATCATTCGTGAAAAAATACTGCTGAATTACAAAAAGGAAATTCCCTATTCGGTGGAAATCGAGACCGAGGAATTTTTTGAGGACGAGAAAATCATCCGGATCCGCGCGGTGATCATGGTGGAACGCGATACGCAAAAAGGCATTATCATCGGACACAAAGGCGAAGCGCTCAAACGAGTCGGAATCCAAGCCAGAGCCGATCTCGAGAAATTCTTCGACAAGCAGATCCACTTGGAAACTTATGTGAAAGTCAATAAGGACTGGCGCTCGAATTCGCGTCAGCTCAAGCGTTTCGGCTACGACCGTTAAGCGACCATATTGTCCATAAAGTCCCGCAATTCCGCGGCTTGTTTGGACGAAAGCCTGCGATTCCATCTTGAGATAAGGTAAAGTCCGAACCAAACTGTGGTCATGGCTGCCATCAAAAGTATTTCCGTATCGAAATCTCTTTCGGAATACCACTTGAACGCCAAAGATGCCGCGCTCAGGAAGAATACGGCGAAAGTGACAAGTCGCGCAACCAAAAGCGTCGCCCAAAGCACAGGATTTTCTACGTACTGACCTTTCACGTAAGTCGTGTCATTCTGCTCGTTCACTTCAAGATGCAAGAGCGGCGACCAAACTTCCTGTTTTTGTTCTGCCACCTCAATCCAGATATGCTTTCCATTGTGTTTGACGATATAATCGGAATTCCCGACCAGTTCGAGCTGCTCACAGGCTTGCCTGATCTGCTCGGGAGTCTTGCCCGAAGGTTTCTTGAATTGATCTGGATAAGTGGCGGGCGCTTTCATTGTCTGCTTCATTTATGTTATAACGGAATCGGCAGATGTATTATTTGTTAAAGACGGTTAAACCTTTGCCAACATCTGCTAATGGCTTTGGGTTCAGAAACTAAAAAGAAAACGTACCTTTGCGCCGTCCAAGCCAATTTTTGTTTGGAGGAATACAGTTAAAATTCTGATACAATGGGTAATATCGTAGCGATTGTTGGAAGGCCAAACGTAGGGAAATCTACGTTGTTCAACCGAATGATCCAAAGAAGGGAAGCCATCGTCGATTCGGTTGCCGGCGTTACGCGCGACCGCAACTACGGCAAGAGCGAATGGAACGGGAAGGAATTTTCGGTAATCGATACGGGCGGATACATCAAAGGTTCCGATGATGTTTTCGAAGCCGAAATCCGGAAACAGGTGGAACTTGCGATCGATGAAGCCGATGTGATCCTTTTCGTCGTGGACGTTGAGGAAGGCATCACTCCAATGGACGATGAGGTCGCCAAGTTGTTGCGCAAAGTCACCAAGCCCGTGGTTTTGGGCGTGAACAAGGTCGACAATTCCATGCGTGAAAAGGACGCGATCGAATTTTACAATTTGGGTCTTGGCGAATTCGTGACTTTTGCCTCGACTTCAGGAAGCGGAACAGGTGATTTGCTCGACGCTTTGATCGATGCGTTTCCCGAAACACCCGAAGAGACGAAAGAGGAAATCGCTTTGCCACGTTTTTGCGTGGTTGGACGTCCGAATGCCGGAAAATCGAGTATCATCAATGCTTTGATCGGTGAAGACCGATATATCGTGACAGACATCGCCGGAACGACGCGCGATTCGATCGACACAAAATTCAACCGCTTCGGATTCGACTTCAATCTGGTCGACACGGCCGGAATCCGCCGCAAGGCAAAAGTCAAGGAAGATCTTGAGTTTTATTCGGTGATGCGTTCCGTGCGCGCCATTGAGAACTCAGACGTTTGTATACTTGTGATCGACGCCACGCGCGGTTTCGAAAGCCAGGATCAAAATATTTTCTGGTTGGCCGAAAAAAACCGGAAAGGTGTTGTGATTCTCGTCAACAAATGGGATTTGGTCGAAAAAGATACGATGTCGACACGCGATTATGAGCTTAAGATCCGCAAGGAGATCGAGCCTTTTACTGATGTTCCGATCATTTTTACCTCGGCCACGACCAAACAGCGACTTTTAAAGGCATTGGAAACTGCAGTTGGCGTTTTTGAAAGCCGCAAGCAAAGAATCCCGACTTCGAAATTCAACGAGTACATGCTCAAGATCATAGAGCATATGCCGCCTCCGGCACTCAAAGGGAAATACGTTAAGATCAAATATTGCATGCAGTTGCCGACGCCCGTGCCTCAATTCGTGTTTTTTGCGAATTTGCCACAATATGTAAAAGATCCTTATAAGCGATTTTTGGAGAACAAGATTCGTGAGAAATGGGATTTTTCAGGGATTCCGATTGATATTTACATTCGGGAGAAATAGTTTGATGCCGGACTTGTTCCGGTTTTTTTTATGGTTTTTTTTTGGTGGCGCGAAGTCTTTGACTTCGCGAGGTGCGTTTCGGAGTTTGCAACTCCGACGGATATGTGTTGAAAATAAGATTTCCAGTGACTCCGGTACATAAAAAAAGGCCTCCGAAACCGGAAGCCTTTTCTGTTATAAAAAGATGGTGTTAACGTTTCACGACTCTCAAAGTTTTCACTAAACTTCCCTGAGTAAGAATCACGTTATAAACGCCCGAAGGATATCTTTCACCAAACTGCTGTGACTCGATCGCAGAGTAAGAGAATTCTTTCTCTTCGACCAATTTCCCTAGCATGTCATAAACCTTTACTGAAACTTTTTCTTCAGAAGAAGAATCCATGTCGAATGCAAAGCTCTCACTGTAAGGGTTAGGATAGACAACAGCGCGGAAATCTGCAAGTGGTGTCAATTCTTCTCCTTTTACGATTGTACGTGTAGCGCCAGGAGCGGTAATCGAACAAGCTTCACTATAATCAGACCAAGCGCCTACAGTCATTACTGACACGCGAACTGAATATTGTGCTCCAGGGACAAATCCCGGGAAGTTGTTGAACGTAAAATAGTTCTGGCTTCTTACGATTACGTCAGACGTGAATGTCGACAAGTTTGTCAACTCAAAACGGTAAGATGTTACGCGGTTCAAACTCGTTGTTTGGATGATCGTTCCGTTGGCAGCGATTGTCGCCCCGCAGTTCGCGATTTGAGGAACCAAAGGCGAGGTAACCAAACAAGGTTGTCCGTAGCCCGAGAATTGTCCGTTTGTCTTGACCGAAACCTCGATTGAATATGTTCTTCCGTAAAGGTAGCTGTTGAGCATCGTCAAAGCGAACCAGTTCGTTGAACGCTCCAATTCCTGGCTTTGGTTGTTGGCCGCGTCCGTGATACGGAATTTATAGGCCGTCACGTTCGGCAAGCTTGTCGTAGCGATCAATGTGCTGATGCTGGCCAACGTTACATTACACTGCGAAGGATTTACTCCAGCCGATCCACCCGGATCCAGAACTGCAGGTGTAGAAACAGAGCAGGCCGGTCCGTAATAGTTCAACCATTGTCCGTTTCTTCTCAACTGTACTTCGATGCTGTAAGTAGACGCATAATCGAACGCGGCCAATTGCGTGATCTGGAAGTTCGGTACGTTTTTATCGATAACCTGAACGGCGTTGGTTGCCAAATTGGTTACTCTGAAACGATATCCGTCCACCGGCGCACTGTAACTGACTGCTCCGATGTAAGAAGAGATGTTCGCAAGGGTAGTTCCGCATTGTGATGGCAATACCTGAGAATAGATTTGGCTTCCTTCGTCGATTGTGCCGTCGCAGTCGTCGTCGATTCCGTTGAACGGAACTTCCGTAGCGCCTGGGTTTACAGCTGCAACACTATCATTACAATCTACAGCTGTCGGATCCACTATGTAACCGGCAGGAACTGTCGCTCCATAGCAAATTGTTGCTGTTACGCCAGAGGAGTATCCGTCAAGATCTGCATCTACATAAAATGTTCCTGATTGGTAAACCGCAGCGTTCGAGTCGTTGCAATCTGTTCCGTTCGAAACGTAACCAACGGGTTGGTTGCAGCTCGATTGTGAAACAGCTGGGTTTCCGAATCCGTCGTTATCTGTATCTGCATACCAGGTAAGCGGAGTGCAAACAGTAACGTTGACCGTGTAATCTTCAGTTTGGCCGTACTCTCCACCTGTGCAAGGATCGTCGATGGAACCTCCGTCGCCACTGAATAGTTTTTTGACGCGCATACGGGTCGCTCCGCCCAAGGCAGATGCCGGAACAGTAATGTTTGTCTGAGCCTGTGCGGCATCGAGACCGGTAGAGTTGTTTACGCTACCTGCACTATATCTTTCCGAAGCCTCGAAAGTACCGTTGTGGTTCCAGTCGAACCAAACGCGGAAGTTCGTCGTGAATGCTCCAGCCGTGTTACCTTTAAGAGTCAACTGATACGTGCTTTCTGTAGTAACGGCACCAGTCACGGAAATAAAATCCTGAATAGCAGGCGTACCATCGACAGTAGCGCTTGAACTGTTGTTGATTCCGGCAAATTGAACCAAAGTTATCGGCTCGACATTTTCTACATAACTCACGTTGCTACAATAAGGTGCGAACGGATTTGAAGTTGTGAAGCTGAACGTGGAGCAACCTGTAGAGTCTGTTCCGTTTGGCGACTTGGCAATGATTCTCCAATAATACGTCGTTCCAGGTGCAGTTCCGGTAAGATTTACCGTTGTTCCTGAAAAACTTCCAAGATTTGTCAATGCTGTTGCCGTAAGGCCAACATATAAATCATAAGTTGTCGCAGCCGGACCTGTCGCAGATGGCGTCCAGGCCAAAGGGATTCCCGCCGCCGGAGCAGGAACGTTCGTCGCGCCATTGCCAGGGTAAGTCAAAGTCACACACTGTACCGGAGGAAGTGGCGCTACAATGGTTACGATATAGTCTTCGGTTTCGCCATAAGTCGAATTGCTTGCGCCACAAGCCATTGCGGTTGTTATTGCAACGTCATCGCCACCTCTTACACGCATTCTTGTGTTTCCAAGTAGCGCTCCTGTAGGAACCACAATGGAAAGAGTCGCAGGATTTACACCCGATACAACTGCTGCCGTAAAACCCTCACTAGGCTCGAAAGCACCGTTCTGGTTGAAATCTATCCATGCAGCAGAATATTGCGTTGTGTGGGTACCCATCGTGATTGACAGGGTATTTGTTGATCCTTGTCCAAGAGTGGGAGCAGTAACTGCGCTGTAAAAGGTGTAAGAACCTGTTGTGCAGGTTGAAGTGTTGTTCAGGCTTCCTAGCGAAACGTTCCTGATCTCGTCTCCGAATGAGCAACCATCTGCATAAGTTGTGGAACAATAAGTAAAGTTCGAACCCGTAGTAAAACTCACCGCAGAACAGGCAATAGCCGCTCCAACGCTGTTTTTGGGAACAACCTGATAGTAATATTGCGTATTTGCAGCTAACGCCGCAGGCGTGTAAGAAGTTGCTGTCTGGTTTGTACTTACCAAAGGCGGAGTAGAAGTTGTTCCGAAGTAAACATCATATCCGGTTGGACCATTCCCAGCACCGGACCAAGTCAAAGTCGGGTTGCGGACAACGTTTGTCGCTCCCGTCGCAGGTGAATAAGTCGTTGCGCAAGTCGCAGGATTCGTCGCTATCGGATTCGTAAAATTAAAACGAATGTTGGGACGGGAAGTCGTCGGGGAATCCGGAGCAACAGTACAGTTGGCGTTAGTGTCGGTTCTGACATAATTGGTTTGGTTTGTTGCTGTCGTAGATACGCGCAAACCTCCGTATGGTGTAGTGAAAGGGTTGGAACCCGTACAGATATTCACCACAACGTTAGAGGTTCCGTTCCAGACGAACGAGGTCGTAAATGCGATCATGTCAAAATTACCAGCGCTTTGCACCGTCGGCGCATAAGTGAAAGACGTCCGAACAACCTGAAGACCTGTTGTGACGTGTGGCGTCGCGACAGCTTGACTTGTGTGTCCCAAACTAATCGTGTAATTAGCCAGTGAGGAAGCGCTTTGGGAAATCGAAAAGCCCAATGAGCTGATTGTCGCGCCGGCGGTCATTCCACCAGCAGTCAACTCAGCCGCTGTGTAAACAATCTGGGAGTGGGTGTAATTGTAATAGCGCTCGACCGGATCTGCCGTGAGCCCATTTGTCGTCGCAGTACCTGTACCGATAATACACTGCGAATGTCCTTGCCATGCGAATAACGCGGCCAGGAGAACATAATAAAGTTGCCTCATAAATTAATTATTTGTTGTTAAATTGTCGTTCCTGCTTCGAGGAGCAGATGTTGAAAGTACGAAGAAACTTGGTATAGGGTTTTACGTTTTTGCAATAAAATTCCTTTAAAATCAAAGTTTTATGAAAAAAACCGACCAAGCGTAAAATTCGTCCGATTAAAGGCACAGAGCGGTTTTACGTAACATTTTGGTCACGCGCGCAACTTCGGCGGTGATTTCGATTATTTTTGAAAAAACGCATTTTATGGACGGCAAAATCATTTGGATAACAGGAAGTTCGTCGGGAATTGGCGAAGCTTTGGCTAGGGCTTTCGCCGATAAAGGAGCAAAAATCATTCTCTCGGGCCGGAACGAAAAAGACCTCGGTCGCGTGGCCGATGCCATCGGAACGGAAAATGCCAAAATCCTAGTGTTTGACTTATCGGAATCGGCAAATGCAAAAAGTATCGTTTTTCAAGCGATTTCGCTATTCGGACACATCGACATCCTGATAAACAACGCCGGAATCAGCCAGCGTTCACGAATCGCCGAAACCGATTTCTCGGTAGACAAAAAGCTCATCGAAGTCAATTACCTCGGAACTATTGCGCTCACGAAAGCGCTTCTTCCGCATTTTGTTTCGCGAAAATCGGGTCAGTTTGCGGTCGTTACCAGTTTGATGGGCAAATTCGGATCGCCATACAGGTCGAGCTATTGCGCTTCGAAACACGCACTTCACGGTTTTTTTGACGTGCTTAGGATGGAACACGAAAGAGACAATCTCAAGGTGACGATGATTTGTCCGGGGTTCGTGCAGACGAACATTGCACGGAATTCGCTAACGCACGACGGCTCTATGCAATTGTCTGATGACGAAAAAACCAAAACCGGGATGCGTCCGGAAGTATTCGCCAAAAAAGCCATCCGAGCCATCGAAAAACAAAAGTTCGAAGTTTGCATAGGCGGCAAGGAAACTTTCGGGGTTTTACTGAAACGCTTCTTCCCCAAACTGCTGCACAAAGTCGTTTTGAAAAGTGAGGTGAAATAAAAAAGGCCTCCGTTTCCGAAAGCCTTTCTATTTTATTCGCGATCAGCGTTTGATGACCCGAAGCGTTTTCACGAATCCGCCTTGAGCGAGAATCACGTTGTAAACGCCCGAAGGATAACTTTCGCCGAATTGTTGTGTCTCGACAGCATCGAAATTCACGTCTTTCTGCTCAACGAGTTTGCCGATCATGTCGTAGATTTTAACCGATACGATTTCCTGTGAAGGCGAATCCATGTCAAATGCGAAACTTTCGTTATAAGGATTCGGATAAACCACGGCGGTGAAATTCACGTGAGGTATCGTTTCTTCACCTTTCACAATTGTTCGGGAAGCGCCCGGAGCCGTGATGAAACAAGCTTCGCTGAAATCAGACCAGGCGCCCGCGGTCATTACCGACACACGAACCGCATATTGCGCACCGGCAAGGAAACCCGGAACATTGTTGAACGAGAAATAATGCTGGCTTCTGTCGATTGACGAAACCTGGAAAGTCGACATGTTCGTGAGTTCGAAACGGTAAGAGGTGACGCGGTTAAGACTCGATGTCGACACCAAAGTTCCGTTTGAGGCGATTGTCGCGCCACAATTCGCGATCTGCGGAACAACTGGCGAATTTACCAGACAAGGCTGTCCGTAACCCGAGAATTGTCCGTTGGTTTTTACCGAGACCTCGATCGCGTAAGTTCTTCCGTAAAGGTAAGAGTTGAGCATCGTGAGCGAAAACCAGTTCGTGGAGCGCTCCAATTCCTGTTGTTGGTTCGTCGCCGTGTCGGTGATTCGGAATTTGTAAGCCGATACGTTAGGCAAACTCGTCGTGGCGATCAAGGTGCTGATCGTGGCAAGCGTGATTCCGCATTGCGATGGACTGACAGCGGCCGATCCGCCCAAATCCAAAATCGCCGGAGTAGAGACTTGACAAGCCGTTCCGTAATAATTGAGCCATTGTCCGTTTCTTTTGAGTTGAACCGAAATGCTGTAAGTCGCGGCATAGTCGAAATTCGGCAACTGCGAAATCTGAAAATTCGGAACATTCCTGTCGATAACCTGAACCGCGTTTGTCGCCACGTTTACTACACGGAAGCGGTAACCATCGACCGGAGCGCTGAAACTCACCGCACCGACGTAAGAGGAAATGCTCGAGAGCGTCGTTCCGCATTGATTTGGCAAAACCTGGGAGAAAATCTGGCTTCCTTCGTCGATAGCGCCATCGCAGTCGTCGTCGATTCCGTTGAACGGGATTTCGGCAGCGTTCGGATGAACCGCGGCAAGTGCGTCGTTGCAATCGAATTCGGTCGCAGCCGATACATAACCTGGCGGAATCGTCGCTCCATAACAAACTTGTGCCGTTGCATTCGTTGAGTATCCGTCGCCGTCGGCATCGACATAAAGTGTTGCGCTTTGCCAGATATGGATATTGGAATCGTCGCAATCTGTGTTGACCGATGCTCCGCAAGCCGCAATTACGCCAATTCCATAACCATCGCCATCGGCGTCGAGATACAAGATTTGGCTGTCGTCGCAATCGGTGTTGTCCGAAACGTAACCTTGAGGACTTCCCGAGCACGAGAAAACGCTGTTGTTGGCGTCTCCGAATCCGTCCGAATCCACATCGGCATAAAACGTCTGACCCGGCAAAATCGCAATCTCGAACTCACTCGTGGCCGAACATCCGTTTGGATCTGGATGATTGAAAATGTACAAAGTCGTCGATTCAGTAAGGATGTCGCCGCCGTAGAAAGGTGTTCCTTCTCCGTTTAGTTCCGAGAAATAATTTCCGTTTGTAAGCGAAGGCAAAGTGTACGGACCGCATGAAATTACATCATCAGGCGTATCTACAGCCGGTTCCGGAGCGATTAAAAGCTGGAAACTCGTAACTGCGTAACACGAAGCCGAGGCGTTGTTGCGCACTCTTGCATAAACCGTCGTGGCGTTAGCAGCCGAAAACGAACTTGCGTTCGAAATCACATTTGTATTGTTGTTGGCACCATTTAAATTCGTGTGATAGCTCACCGTGAACTGCGAAGCCGATTGTCCGTTCAAGATCAAAGGCGTTTGTTGCGGCAGATAAAAAGTCGCGAAAGTCGATGAGGCACATGCCTGCAAATTCGCAGGTTGCGTCGCCGTCGGAAGCGCGTTGATCGAAATGTTTGTGGCAGTGCTTGTCCCGACTATCGACGGATTCGAGCTTATTACGCGGAATCTGTATCCGTTTCCGACAGCTGTGCTTGAAGGGATAGTCACGTTGATCGAACCAGAAGTCGTGGCCGTGGCCGTTCCAACCGCAACCGGACTCGCGAAACTTCCCGAGGCGTCGCTCATTTGTGCCGTGAAACTATTTCCTGTTGCAAAACTTCCGGTAATTGCGTAAGGAAGGGAAAATGTCGAACCTTGGCAATATGTCGAAAGCGATGGATTTGAGGTTGTGATCGTTCCGCCGGGAAGAATGCTTCCGTGAACCGTCGAATAAACCCTGTTGTTGAAATTGAATGCCGCTATGATGTCCTGATAGACGTGATTTCTTGCGATGTTCAGTCCGGTTCCGGTGCCAAGGTTGATCGGCGTTTGCCAGGTTGCGCCCTGGTTGTTGCTGATGCGATATGCGACACCTGTTGCCGTGGCGTAACCGTCTACGAAATTTCCGAATTCGTCGGCCAATAAAGTTCGTCCGTAAGAACCTGTGGTTGCCATCAACGGAATTGCCGTCGTGGTATTCGTGGCCAAATTGATACGATAGCCCGGAGTTGCGCTGTCGCCGCCTACGAAAATGAATTTGCCTTGGCTTCCGGACGAGTAGGCGTAAGAAGAATAGAAAACCTGAATAGGCGGAGACAAGGTTTGGTTTGCGAAAGTCACGCCTCCGTCAGTGCTTTTTCTCAGGTAGATGTTCGGGTCGTCGCCTATGGCGTAGATCGTCCCGTCGGAGGAATCCACAAAAATATCCGTAAAAGCCAAGAACGGCGAAAGGTTGGTGACTTGCCAGGTTCCGGCTCCGTTGGCGTTGTTTCTCCAGAGCTTTTGTCCGTCAAGTGAAAAAACATACACTTTGTCCTGATAGGAAGCTATTTGGGACGAGGCGGTGTAATTCAGGTTGAAAGCCGTGAAATTGGTATCTGAACCAGAACTGCGATAAAAGTAGCCGCTTTGAGAGGTGACGTAAATTGTACCATTTTGCGCTATGTGGATATTGGCTTCCTGCGATACCAAAGAAAAAGAGACGACAAACTGGTAAGACTGACCGCGATCAGTACTTTTTACGAGATAGGCGCCGCCTCCGGAAGTATTCGTGTAAACTGCATAAATATCGCCATTGGGAGCGACGGCCACGTTTTTCGACGCGTTTGACAAACCGATCGTTCCATTGCCGGTTGTGGAAACGATGACGTTGGAATACAAAGGTGCTTGCGACCAATGCGCCCAGGTTGTCATCAATAAGAAGAAGAGTACTACTTTTTTCATTTGCTTGTTGTTGTTTAAGAGGCGGCAAAATTACCTTTGGAATGAACGCGGCCCTATCCCTATTTGTGGGTATATCGACCAAATGCAGCTATAATCGATATGCGGTAAATACCTGTACTGAAGCGAAAGTAGAAGTTCTGGTAGTTGGTTTTTTAGGGGAAACACCGGGATTTTGCCTAGTTGGTTTTGTCGATAAAAAAAAGCCTCCGGGTTGGAGGCTTCAGTGGCATCTTGATTAAAAACAGAAATCAGATTTTAGTTCTTGACGATCTTTTGTGAATGGATTTTCCCTTTCGCATCGGTTACCCTAAGCAAATAGATTCCTCTTGGCAACTGCGAGGTTTCCAATGTGATTTTCGTGTCGCGTGTCGGTGGGAAATTCAGCAATGTCCTTCCGTCTTTTATGTCCGATAGCAAAACGTGGGTTGCAATCTCCGGTACTTCAATGTTCAGGATGTCGGCAAACGGATTGGGATAGATTCGGAATTCATTTCCAGTAACCGTACTTTCAGGGTTGTCCGCTTTAACGGCTTCCGGCTCATCCATCTTGCCTACGAAAGGCGCTCCGCAAGTTGCAATGTAAGCCCTGAATTTTGTTCCGGACGCCGCCCTGAATCCGTTGGTCAAAACAATGGATTGCCCGGCATGATAGCGTGCATTTACCGTTCCCGTCAAAAGGTTCGAAGCGGTAATCAGGTTTTGGGCCTGCCTGTCATCTGTTCCCGAACTTTGATTGTGCGTAGGATTTATTAGCGTTAACGTTGGCGCGCATGCCGAATTGCAGAGGTTTTGCGTCACTTGCGCGATTTCTGTAGCACTTAGGGTAAAAGTCATCTTATACAACAGAAATCTTGGCAGCGTGCCTGGTCCGTCCGGATCTGCCGGATAACTCTCTATCGTCATCGTGTAGTTTCCGCCGATACTTGCAATGGCAGCGGCGGCGTTCTGTGCGTCGAGGTTCGTGGCGGCCGAAATGCCTGGTGATACTGCTGTCACGATAAACCTTGCGTTTCTTGCGACTTTAAAGCTCGTGTAATTCAGAAAAGCCTGATTGTTTCCTACACCAAATCCGGTATTGCAAAGATCTCCTGCTCGCGTCGCATCGGTAAAGAAAAAGATAACGAGATTGTTGCCCGGAGTCTGGGTAAGGTTCGTGACATTCACCAAATCTGGATTTGGCACATTATCCAAAGCATTTCCCAACGCGCCCAAGGATCGGTGCGCATATCCGCCGCCGCCTACAAAGCGTCTCGGAAAAGTTGCAGCGGCGGTATTGTTTGTGAAATTCGTCTCGATATAAGTGCGGTTCAAGTCGTATTGTGCGACGGCAACCCTGTTGAGCGGGTTGCATTGCAGGACATTGTTGATCAACGTTGGGATGGACTGCTGCATCTGGATATATTCATTTGCGTCTATCGAATTGGAATTGTCTATCCAAAAAATAATGTCGGAGCCCTGTGCGGATGCGTTCCAGGGAAGCAACCATGCAACCAGTAAAATATAGATGTATCTCATGGTTTAGCGCTTTTCGATTAATGCCTTGACCTGAGCTTTCAATTCGTCTATCTCTTTTTGCTGCTGAATCAGATAAAGCGTGAGTTCCTCGATTTTTTCCTGTTGGATTTTCGCCATGTTGCCCAGTTCGATCCCGTCGCGTTTTACCTCGGCTGCCGATGGCACGTTTGGCAAGTGTCCGTTCTCGTCTATGAATCTCTTTACTTCGGATAACGGTTTCAGGTCGTAGTCTTCCTCGAACACATAATCGGCCCAAGTTCCGCCTGAGGTCAAATTGACACGGACTTCCTCGGTAAGGATTCCACCTTTGACGAATAAATTATAGTTGCTTACGCTTACGCCTCCGGCTGTCGTCGGGAAGGCTCCAAACGCAGTCGATGAATTTCCGCCAATGCCTACTTTTCCGTGAAACTTCAATTGGTCGGCGGTAAAATCTCCCCAAATCAAAGGATTGGCCGTGCTGGAATTGTCGATGTACAGCTTTCGCGAAGTCGTTTCGTTCTTTCCCGCTTCAGATCCAAGGAAAACGCTGTATTCGCCTGTCGCATTCTGTCCTGCCCCAAAGCCAATGTAGGTATTGCCCAAAGCTGTCGTTGTCGCGTTTCCGGCCGCGTGTCCTATAAAAATATTTCCGCCACCCGAACTCAGGTTATAACCACTGGCGTTTCCAAGGCAAATATTCCAGCCGCCAGACGTGTTGTTGTATCCGGCAGCATGTCCAAAAAACAGGTTTTCGATGCCTGTCGTGTTTAGAGCGCCCGATTGATTGCCGAGAAACGTATTGGTGTACCCCGTCGTGTTCGATCCTCCGGCATTGGAGCCGACGAAAACATTGTAATAACCGGTCGTGGTTTTGGTTCCGGAAAGATTCCCGAAGAACGAATTATCGCTTCCGCTGTAAACGCCCGCGACCACAGTGCTTCCACCAACAGTTGCCCTTCCCGCCTGATGTCCGAAAAACGAATTGTTGCGGCCTTTTTCCTTGTTCACGATATTTCGGCCGGCTTCCACACCAAAGAAAGTGTTGAAATAACTGTCGCCAAATTGGATTCCGTTGTCTGTTCCTCCGCCAGTACAATTCGCATATTCATCAATGGTTTGCGCCTGTGCGGACATTCCGGCGAACAATAGTGCCGCCAAACAAAATTTGAAATTTGTTTTCATAAGATATTGATTAAGTTAAAAATTCGCAAGGGTGTTCCATTGTGAAAATGCTGGTTTTCAGTTGGATGAATGGGGAAAGGTGTTTTTGGAATACGGCTAAGCTATAACTATTTTCTCGCCGATAATCGGGATTCGGCATTATTCTCGATTTGTCATAACTGCGAGCCGATAATCGATATTTGCTATCAAGTTGTTAAAAATTTTGTAAGAAATTTTCCCTCCGAGATACTATTTCAGTTATTTGCCGTTCTCAATCAAAACCAAACCAATCAACAAATGGCGAAATTCTATCTCGTTGTTCTGGCGCTTCTTGCCGGATTTGGCGTCTATGGCCAAAACTCAATCACAATCAAAGGGAAAATCATCGAAGACAAGACCAAATTGCCGTTGGAATCGGTGACGGTCTACATGGCTTCGGCTAAAGATTCAACGGTCATCGACTACACGGTGACTGACAAAAGTGGCGCGTTTTCGTTCACTACCCGCAAGACCGACAAGCCGGTTTTCTTCAAGGTTTCCTTTATCGGATTCCAGAATATCGAAAAGACGTATGACAAAGGATTGTCCGAAAACATCGATTACGGCGTCATGAAAATGGAAGAATCGGGCACGATGCTCAACGATGTCGTGGTAAAGTCCGAAGCGCCGCCAATCCGCATCAAGAACGATACTTTGGAATTCAACGCGGCTTCGTTCAAAGTTCGTCCGGACGCTAACGTCGAGACGCTACTCAAACAATTGCCCGGAGTCGAAATCGACAACGAAGGCAAGATTACCGTGAACGGAAAAGAAGTCAACCAGATTCTCGTAAACGGAAAGCCGTTTTTCGACAAGGACGGAAAAGTCGCGCTGCAAAACCTTCCGAGCGACATCATCAACAAAGTCCAGATCACCGATACGAAGACCAAAAAAGAAGAATTGTCGGGCGAAAAATCGAGTTCGAACAACGCGAGTATCAACCTCACGATAGACGAGGAAAAGAACAAAGGCTTCTTTGGAAAGATAAACGGCGGTTACGGCACCGACGACCGTTATGAATCGAGTCTGATGCTCAATTATTTCAATAATAAGCGCAAGGTTTCCGTGCTCGCATCGGCCAACAACATCAACTCGACCGGATTCACCATGAACGAGATTTTCGATTCGATGGGCGGCGGCCGAAGTTATTCGGTGTGGACGAACGACAACGGCTCTTTCGGAATCAACAACATGCAATTCGGCGGTGGAAACGGGATCACGACTTCGCAACTCGTCGGACTCAATTACGGGGACGAACCGTTCAAGGGTTTCACGACCAACGGCAGTTATTTCTACAACGCGGCCAAAACCGAAAACACGAACCGCACACAGGAAACCACGTTTTTGAACAGTGGAAGTTTCCGTACCGATTCGAATTCGCGCACGATAAGCGACCGTTCGGGGCACAATTTCAACTTCGAGTTCGAGTACAAGCTCGATTCGCTTACGACAATTTCGGTGAGTCCGAAAATCGTGAAAGGCTATTCTTTCAATTCCAACAAAGGCGCATCGGTCACAACCGAAGAAAACGGCAGGATTTCCAGAGAAACGACGCGCGACAACTACGACGACGGCGATACGCAAACCATCGGCGCAAACGTGTATGTAAACCGCGCTTTCAAACGCAAAGGCCGATTCATGAGTTTGTGGATCAACGACGAACACAGCAAGAACAACAACACGAACAGAAACCTTTCCACGAACACGTTCTACCGCGATTCGGATGAAGATGGCATTACCGACGGAATCGAAACCGACAACCGAAACCAGAAAAGACACGACAAAAACGGTCAGGATCGCTTCAACGCCGGCCTGGAATATTCGGAACCCTTGCGCGATTCCATAAGCATAAAAGTGCAGTTGGAGTTTGAGAAAAATCAGGATATTTCCAACAGACGCACTTTCGATTTCGATCCGGGATCACAGACTTACTCGCTTTTCAACGATTCCATCACGAACTATCTGCGTTCGGGCACGAGAAGAATTACACCATTGGCAGGTTTCAGCATCAACAAGAAAGTGATCAACCTGAGTGCGACGGTCGGAACTTCAGTCTATAAATTCGATGCCAATTCGAATTATCTGGGACAACAGGTTGCCATCAGTCAGGAAAGAATTTATCCTCAGGCGAATCTTTGGGGCGGAATCAACTTCAGCAAATCGCGCAATCTTTGGATCAATTACAGCTTTGACGTGAATTTTCCTTCGGCAGCCCAAATTCTTCCGGTGACCGATGTCTCGAATCCGTTGAGTACGCAAACGGGGAATCCGTTCCTGAGTCCGAACAAATCGCATTACACTTACATCAGTTTGCGCGATTACGACTTTGCGACCAAATCAGGCTGGAGCATTTACGCCGGCGGGAATTTCTTCGAAAGCCAGGTCGTTTCCTCGACAACTTACGATTCGAGCCGAAAAGCCTCGACGACTTACACCAACGTTTCGGGCAACAACAATTTGTGGTTTGGCGGAAACTGGAGCCGCACGATCAAGCACGAGGCGCATTCGTACCGTTTTGGCGTCGGAATGAGCGGTGGTTTCAACCGCAACCAAGGTTTTGTGGAAGGTGAATTGTTCGACGCGAAGTCGGTCAGGGTTTCGCCTCGCGTGACTTTCAATTACGATTACGGCGAACTTTTGTCGATCGGGCCGCGTTACGACTTCACTTACAACGAGACGGATTATACGAATTTCCTGACTGACAAACAATCTAACGTGACTCACAAATTCACGCTTCAAACCACGAGCTACTGGCCAAAAAAAGTGGTTTTCGGAAACGATTTCACTTACACTTACAACACAAACATCGCCGACGGTTTCAAGAAAGATTTCTATCTATGGAACGTAAGCCTGGGCTACAATTTCTTTGGCGACCAATTGCTTTTCAAGGTAAAGGTCTACGACATGCTCAACCAGAACCAAAATACGACGCGTAGTATTTCGGCCACATATATACGCGATGAGGAAAATATTGTGCTAAAACGGTACGCGATGTTTTCTCTTACCTATAAACTCGATAAATTCGCAGGCAAGAAGAAAGAAGGCGGAAGACGCTTTTTTATGTTTGACTAACACTTTGATTTATGAAACTGACAGGGAAATTTGAAAGGAATACGGTTAGATTATTTGATGGACAGACACTTTACGGATCGATTGATTTCAGTGCCGAAAGAGCTTTCCAGGCCGATATTTTCGTGTATTCGGACAGGTTTCACGTTGGCCCGAAATCTGAAACAGACAAGGATTTGGTCGTAACCAAAGGCGATAAGGCCTTGTTTGCTTTTCGCTTCGACAAACTTTGGGGCGGAGCCGAAATCGAGTCGCAAGGCCACGAAAACGGATACGAAGTCAAAGGCCGTTGGTTCAAGCCCGGAACGCGACTGATCGATCAGGACGACAAAGATCTCGTGACGATCGTTTCGCACGAAACCACGAATTCAGTAGAAGTTACCGTTTTTGAGAAAATCGAGCCCGTGATGG
The DNA here is from genome assembly GCF_004295795.1 of Flavobacterium sp. Taxonomy (GTDB): domain Bacteria; phylum Bacteroidota; class Bacteroidia; order Flavobacteriales; family Flavobacteriaceae; genus Flavobacterium. The sequence continues at coordinate 84,133 of NZ_SEBR01000002.1, forward strand.
TTTTGTCAGCGCTTTATTATCATTTATACGCTTCTGGCTCGAAGACTTTTTCGGCCATTTTGGGAGCGGCGATTATTTAATTAATAATGAATAGTTAATAATGAATAATTAGAGCCACGGTGATTTGATCGTGGTTTTTTTTGTGACTGTCGCGATATGGATTCATGCGCACACAAAGAAGATTCACTCAAACATCTTGCGTTTAAGATCAGCAAATTCCGCATCGGTAATGACGCCTTTTCGCTTGAGTTCGTGAAGTTGTTCGAGCAATAGCAAAGGATCTTCGCCTTCAAAGCCGTTTTCTATCAGATAGCGAAAGGTCGTCAGTTCGGCTTCAAGTTTTCTTTGATTCGCCGTTTTGGTTACCAAAAGAATCAATCCGATTATGAAAAGCACAAGTCCGAAAGCGGCCACGATCAAAAACGCTATTTGAGGTGACTCGAATTCCTCGCTTCGGTTGAGGTTGAGTGCATTCTGAATACTTTCGATGCGTCGCTCGCAATTGAATTGTGACAGACCCAACACTGAAACGACCAGGATCGCAACTCCGGTCAACTGCAATAAAACGCCAAAGATTTTTTTCATCCGATAGTAAAAATGCTTGTTGTGGCCATTAAGGATTCGGCCGTTCACGCGAATGTCGGCAAATCGAGCAAAACGGCAAGATTATGGGCACTTTTTTTCCGAAAGCAAACTTCCCGCTTCGGCATAACCCAAAGCCAGCGCCTTTTTGAGATCGGAACAATAATCGCCCGAAATTTTGAAGTTGATGCGATACAAAGCGCGGTCATAAACGGCTTCGGGATCGTTCGGACGCAATTTTACGGCGAGGTCGAAATCTGAAAGCGCGGTTTTGTCCTTGAGTTTTTCCTTGCACAAAGCGCGGCTCAAATACAGATCACCATCGTTCGGATCGATCGTGAGCGCTCGGTCGAAATCAGATTTTGCCTCGGCGAACATTTCGAGTTGGAAATAAAGATAACCGCGGTTGACGTAAGCCTGCGAGTTCATCGGATTCAAACCGATGCAAGCCGTGTAGCCGTTTATCGCACCTTTCTTGTCCTCGGTAAGCGACTTCACGTAAGCCAGATTGAAATGGCCTTTGTATTCGCGAGTGTTTAGCTTTACGCAAGTCGCGTAATCGGCAATGGCTTGGTCGAATTCGCTGCGTCTTTCGTGCAAAAGTCCGCGGCTGAAAAAGGCTTGATAAGAATTTGGATCGAGCTCGATCGCTTTGTCGTAATCCTTTAGCGCATCGGTTCCCATTTCGTCGATCTTGGCCTTCCAATAACCGCGTTTCTGGTAATAATCGACATTTGGGTTTATCTTGATTTTTTCGTCGAGTTCGGCAATGTTCTTCAGGACTTGATCTTTCGAGAAGCTTTGCGCCAGACTCGATTGCGCGCCAAAAAGCAGCGCACCAAGCACGCAGAGTAGTAGATTTGTTTTCATTCAGGGCAGAATTATGGTGCGAAGTAACACAAATTTTCGCAATTGGCCTTTCTCATCGCGTGATAGTCGACGAAATCCCAAATAGGTGAAACGAGAAGCGAAGCGGTAAAGTGCGGTTCACAATTTTGTTTGGCCGGCAGAAATAAAAAATCGCGGGTGAAATGCGCCCGCGATTGATAGTATTTTAGATTTTTCGGATTGTCAGTTGCTGATTCGATTCCTCAAGACTGATAGCTACTGTGACTGGATTTGGATTTTGAGGTTCGGAATTTGGAATTGAGATTTTCCAAGGTTACCAACTTCCACCGGCGCCGCCTCCGGAGAAACCTCCGCCTCCAAAGCCGCCACCGAAACCTCCGCCGCCGCCTCCGAATCCGCCGCCTGAAGAACTTCCGCCTCCAAAACCGCCTCTTCCCAAGCTCGATAAAATCAGGATGTCGGCCAAATCGACACCGCCGCCTCTTCCGCCGCGACCGCCGCCTCCGCGACCTTTCACGATTGCGATGATGACGAAGATGACGATAAAGAAAATGATGATGCCAATAAAACCGGCCGGGCCGTCGTCACTTTTTCTAGTGCCTTTGTATTTGCCTTTGAGTACGTCGAAAATCGCGTCGGCACCTTTGTCCAGACCTTGGTAATAACTTCCGGCCTTGAACTCGGGAATGATGACATTTCTTGTAAGTTCGCCCGTGATTCCGGCTGTTAGTCTGTCTTCGACGCCATAACCCGGAGCGATCCAGATTCGGCGTTCCTTGACCGCGAGCAAAATGAAAACGCCGTTGTCTTCTTTGGCTTGTCCGACGCCCCATTCGTGTCCCCATTTTGGAGCCAGAATGCCAATGTCTTCGCCGTTTATCGTCGGAGTTATCACCACGACGATCTGCGTGGTCGTCGAATCGGAATACCGAACGAGTTTTTGCTCTAGCTGGTTTTTTTCATCCGGACTCAACAAATTGGCGTCATCGTAAACGCTCGTCTGGAAACTTGGTTTTTCGGGAATCTTGAACTGGGCGAAACCAATCGCTGTCAGCAATAGGAGCAACGGCAAAATCGCCTTTTGGAACAATCTGCGCATCAGCTTCTTGAGATTTCGTTAGACAATTCGTCCGTGTCGCCTTCTTCCCAAGGGAAAAACTGCTGTAAACGCTCGCCCGCCCGGGCAATTCCTTCTACGAGACCTTGCTTGAAATCGCCTTTTTTGAAATGGCTTTGCATCACGTCTTTGGTACAATCCCAAAAATCATCCTCGACAGCCGCGTCAATCCCGGAGTCGCCGAGAATGACAAAATGTCTGTCATCGGCAGCGATGTAGATCAAAACGCCGTTTCTCAATGCTGTCGCGTCCATTCCCAACTCGTGGAAAACTTCGGTCGCGCGCTTGAAGTGGTCGGCGTTCGTGTGCTTTTCGATGTGCACGCGAATCTCGCCCGAAGTTTCTTTTTCGGCCAACTTGATCGCGTCGATTACCGCGCGTTCGTCGTCTTGACTCAGCAAATCCCGAACTTCCGTCATCAGAATTTCACTTCTACAGGTTTGTCGGCGCCTTCAGCAGATTTGAAGAACGGTTTTTCCTTGTAACTTCCGAGGAAAAGGTTTCTTGGCGTTCCCAAAATGTAGGTGTTGAACTCGCCAACAGTTTCATTGTAACGTGTACGTGCAGTCAAAATCTGGTTTTCTGTGCTCGCCAATTCGTCCTGAAGTTTCAAGAAGTTCTGGTTCGCTTTCAAGTCTGGATATTTTTCAACCGAAACCAAAAGTCGTCCCAAAGCAGATGAAACGCCAGTTTGCGCTTGTTGGAATTGGTTTAGTTGTTCCGGAGTGATGTTCGACGGATCGATTTGCACCGAAGTCGCTTTTGCACGAGCTTCGACAACTGCCGTCAAAGTCGATTTTTCGAAATCTGCCGCGCCTTTTACCGTGTTCACAAGGTTTCCGATGAGGTCGTTGCGACGTTGGTAAGCTGTTTCTACATTTCCCCATTCTTTTTGAGCCGTCTGGTCTTTGCCCAAAGCGGTGTTTTTCACATTGACGTAATAGAGCAACAAAAGCAGCACGACACCGCCAGCGATAATCCAAGGAAGAAATCTTTTCATTTTGTGTGATTTTTAATTGTTATTGGTTATTTATTTTTTGTTGGATGACTGTTTATCCGGACGTCGCACTCCAATCAAAACGCGTGCCCAATCACAAACTGTTCTTTATGTCAGTCAGTTGTTTTTTGATGGCTTCGAGTTTCGAGACGATCTCGTATTTGTCCAACGTCTTCTTTTGGCCTTCCTTGAGATGCGTTTTGGCTCCGTCCAAAGTAAAGCCGCGTTCTTTGACCAAATGGTAGATCAATTGCAGATTCTTGACGTCTTCGGGTGTAAAAAGCCGGTTTCCCTTGGCGTTCTTCTTGGGTTTGAGAATGTCGAATTCCTTGTCCCAAAACCGAATCAATGAAGCGTTGACGTTGAATGCCTTGGCGACTTCGCCTATGCTGTAATATCGTTTGTCTGGTGAAAGTGCTATCTGCATTAATCGAGTGATTGGTTTTCCTGGTTGGCCACTTTGGCGATTTGTACGTATTCGGCGGCCGAAATATTTCCGTAGTAAAAATTCAATGGGTTTACGACTTCCCCGTTTTTGTGGACTTCGTAGTGCAAATGTGGCGCTTCGGATCGTCCGGTGCTTCCGACGAAGCCTATCAGGTCGCCGCGTTTGACGCGTTTTCCGGCGCGAACGTTGTACTTGCTCAAATGTCCGTAAAGCGTTTCGTAGCCGTAGCCGTGACGGATCACGATGTGATTTCCGTAGCCCGATGCCGTATTGTCGGCGCGTTCCACAACCCCGTCGCCTGTCGAGTAAATAGGCGTTCCTGATTTCGAGGAAAAGTCCATTCCGGCGTGGAATTTCCTGACTTTGGTAAACGGATCCGTCCTGTATCCGAAACCCGAAGCGACGGCGCGCAGATTCTCGTTTTTGACAGGTTGGATTGCCGGAATCGCAGCAAGCAACTTGTTCTTTTCCTTGGCCAATTTGAGTATTTCGTCCAAAGATTTAGATTGGATCGCAAGTTCTTTCGAGATGATGTCGACTCTCTTGGACGTGTTCACGACGAGTTCCGAATTGTCGAAACCTTCGAGTTCCTTGTATCGGTTAACGCCACCAAAGCCTGCTTTTCGCTGTTCGTCGGGAATTTGGGAAGTGTTGAAATACGTGCGGTAAATGTTGTTGTCGCGTTCTTCGACACTGGCCAAAACCTCGTCAATCTGGTCCATTTTCTTGTTAAGGATCGAATACCGGATCTTGAAATTCTCGATTTCGCGCGACATCAGGCGATCTTTCGGAGTCTCGAAATAAGGTGTGTTCAAAAGCACGATGAAAGCTAACGTCCCGAAACAGGCCGAAGCCAGCAAAAACAAAGCCGCATACGCAAACTTCGTGCGCTTCCTGACCTTGATTTTCCTAAACGCCAGATTTTCGGAATCGTAGTAATATTTTACCTTCTTCATGTTTCAAAATATCCTATTTTTGCCGTTCAAAAACAGGGTTTTCGGGCATATTTTTGCCTTCCGAACAAATGTAGTGAATTTGAAAATTGGGTTCCGAAGCTTCGGAATGAAATTTGGAAATTATTTGGACAACGCAGTATTTTCCACTTTCGCGAATCTCATTTCCAAATTCCCGAATTATCTAATTTCCAAAGTAAAATGACCTCACAGCAAATACGCCAACAGTTCCTCGACTTTTTCCAATCAAAAGGCCACCTGATCGTGCCATCGGCTCCAATCGTTCTCAAAGACGATCCGACGCTGATGTTCAACAATTCGGGAATGGCGCAGTTCAAAGAATATTTCCTGGGCAACGGAACGCCAAAATCCAAGAGAATCGCCGATACGCAAAAATGTCTTCGCGTGTCCGGAAAACACAACGATCTCGAAGAAGTCGGGATCGACACTTATCACCACACGATGTTCGAAATGCTCGGAAACTGGTCGTTCGGGGATTATTTCAAAAAAGAGGCGATCCATTGGGCGTGGGAATTGTTGACCGAAGTCTTCAAAATCGACAAAGAAATCCTGTACGTAACGGTTTTTGAAGGTTCGAAAGAGGAAAATGTGCCGTTCGACCAGGAAGCTTATGACATCTGGAAAAGCTTGATTTCCGAAGACCGAATCCTGCTTGGAAACAAAAAAGACAACTTTTGGGAAATGGGCGACCAAGGGCCGTGCGGGCCATGTTCCGAAATTCACGTCGACATCCGTTCTGCAGAAGAAAAAGCGAAACAATCCGGACGCGAATTGGTGAATTCAGATCATCCGCACGTTGTTGAAATCTGGAACAACGTCTTTATGGAATTCAACCGAAAAGCCGACGGTTCACTCGAGAAATTGCCAGCGCAACACGTCGATACGGGAATGGGCTTCGAGCGACTTTGCATGGTTTTGCAAGGCGTGCAGTCGAATTATGATACTGATGTTTTCGGTCCGCTGATCCAAAAGATCGAGGCGGTCACGAACAAGAAATACACAAAAGACAACGCATCCGAAGACGAGGAAAAAACCAATATCGCCATCCGTGTAATCGCCGATCACGTTCGCGCCGTTGCGTTCGCGATTGCCGACGGACAACTTCCGTCAAACACGGCGGCGGGTTATGTGATCCGAAGAATTTTGAGACGCGCGATCCGCTACGGATTCACGTTTTTGAACACCAAAGAAGCGTTCATCCACAAACTCGTCGAAACTTTGGCCGAGCAAATGGGAACGGCTTTTCCGGAAATCCGCAGACAGCAGAAATTGGTCGAGAACGTGATTCGCGAAGAAGAAAATTCGTTCCTGCGCACACTCGATCAAGGGTTGCAATTGCTCGACGACGTGATTGAAAAAACAGAAGGCGAAACCGTTTCGGGCGTAAAAGCGTTCGAATTGTTCGACACATTCGGGTTTCCGAAAGACTTGACGGGATTGATCCTCAAGGAAAAAGGAATGTCATACGACGAAGAGGCGTTCGAGAAAGCGATGTACGAGCAAAAGATGCGTTCGCGCGCGGCTTCGGAAGTTTCGAAAGACGACTGGCAGGTTTTGGTCGATGGAAATGTCGAGACTTTCGTCGGGTATGACTTGCTTGTGAACGAAGTCAAGATTACGCGCTATCGCACTATCGATTCCAAGAAAGACGGAAGAATCTACCAACTCGTGCTCGACCACACGCCATTCTATCCCGAAGGCGGCGGACAAGTGGGCGACAAAGGCGTTTTGACCAACGGAAGCGAAGTCATTCCGGTAATCGACACCAAAAAAGAAAACAACCTGATTTTACATTTTACGCAAAAATTGCCCGAAGACTTGAGCGGAACTTTTCTTGCCCAGGTTGACCGCGATCTGCGCGAACATACGGCCAGCAATCACTCGGCGACGCACCTGTTGCACCAAGGTCTGAGGGCGGTTTTGGGAACGCACGTCGAGCAAAAAGGCTCGTTGGTAAGCCCGAATTACCTGCGTTTCGACTTCTCACATTTCGCAAAAGTTACTGACGAAGAACTGAAACAAGTGGAAGATTTCGTGAACGAGAAAATCCAAGAACATTTGCCGTTGGTCGAAAGACGCAACATTCCATTCCAACAGGCGATCGAGGAAGGTGCGATGGCGTTGTTCGGGGAGAAATACGGCGATTCGGTGCGCGCGATCAAATTTGGCGAAAGCGTTGAACTTTGCGGCGGAATCCACGTGCAGAACACGGCCGAGATCTGGCATTTCAAAATCGTGTCGGAAGGCGCGGTCGCAGCGGGAATTCGGCGTATCGAAGCTATTACTTCAGACGCAGTGAAAGCTTATTTCGCGGCTCAGGAAAAGACATTGTCAGAGATTAAGACAGTTCTAAAAAATCCGCAGGATTCCATCAAAGCGGTTTTGTCTTTGCAGGACGAAAATGCCAAGTTGAAGAAACAGGTCGAGGCGCTTCTGAAGGACAAGGCCAAAGCGTTGAAAGGCGAATTGGCATCGGAATTCGAACTGATCAACGGCGTGAATTTCCTCGCCAAAAAAGTCGATTTGACGGCGGAAGGCGCGAAAGATCTGGCGTACGAACTCGGAAACATCGACACGAACCTTTTCATCGTTTTGGCAACCGCCAGCGAAGAAAAGCCGTTGTTGACCGTTTATATCTCCAAAGAATTGGTCGCTCAAAAAGGCCTGAACGCCGGACAAGTCGTGCGCGAACTCGGAAAATACATCCAAGGCGGCGGCGGCGGACAACCGTTTTTCGCGACTGCCGGTGGAAAAGATGTTTTGGGAATTCCCGAGGCGCTTGAAAAGGCCGTGGAGTTCATAAAATAAGAGAATAGATAATAGACGAATAGATAATAGATAATAGATAATAGACGAATAGATAATAGACGACGTTGGGGTCGAATCAAGGTCGGAAGGCCAAAAATTGCATATAAAATCCGATTTCGACTGAGGTCGGTTTTTTTTGTATTTGTTTTTTGAATTTGGATCACCTTTATTCCGAAATAAGTATTTTCGGCAAAAATCAATTATATGAAACGATTACTGTTTGTCCTTTTGCCTTTATTGTTTTTGCAATCCTGTTCTTCGGATGGATCGGGAACATCGCTATCTCAAGAAGGGACGAAGGTAAGAAAGCGCATCACCACGCTCAACGGAGGAACTTCGGTCGAGAAATTTCACTACGACGGAAGCAAAATGGTCAAATTTACGACCACTTTGGGATCGACCACCAAGTATGTTTATGAGGGTAATCTCGTCAAGAAAATGATCACGGGCGGTTCTGAGCATGTTCTTGCGTATGACAGCCAGAATCGCGTGATAGGGAAAACGGTGACAGGTTACGATTACGAAGAAGTGTATACCCACAATGCGGACAACACGATTTTTGTGGAACGCCTCGACAACGGCCAATTGGTCAGTACACAAATGTTGTACTATGAAGGCGGCGAGATCGTGCGCGTGGAAAACAACGATCTCGAAAATGGCATATGGAAACAATCGAGTTACGAACTCGAATATGACGACAAGCCCAATTACAGGTCGGAATGGCAAGGATTTGATAAGATTGCCCACACTTTCGCCTTGAAGACTTTCCAATACGGCATTCACCATAACGTGGTGGCGTTGGTCGAGACTACTCCAAATGTCGCGGTGCCGAATTCTGCCTGGTACGAACATATTTACAATCAGGCCGGTCACATCATTTCTACGCAGGTCGTGGATCAGGACGGCGTTTATCACGGACTGAGTTACACTTATTTTTACGAAGGGCAATAGTTTTTTAAGGATCGGATTTTTGGGATCCAAACGAATACAGAATCCGATTTCGACAGATGTCGGATTTTTTTGTATCGGCCAAATCTGCATCCGAACGGTAAATCATCACAAAAAATAAATCCGTGGCGACGCAACTTTTGCCAATTAGAACGCGTCTGCTAAAAAGGTGTTGATAAACAAATTGCGTTTTTCGAATCGCGCATACCAATACCGATATATTTGCGTTCGTAATAAAACCATAATCCATAATTAAATGAAAAAAATGCTTTTCGGAATGAGTGCGCTCGTTCTGCTTTTCGCTTCGTGTACAGGAAATGACGACGAAGGATCAAACAACAATGGCGGTGTCGTCCTTTTGAAGAAAACCATTGAAACCGGACCTGACGGAGACGTCTACATTTCAACGGCGACTTACAACGGCACAAAATTGGACAAGATTACCACAAACGATGGCGAAACGATCGAGTTCACTTACACGGGCGACAACATCACCAAAATGGTTTACAAACTCGACGGCGAAATCGATCAGGAAGAGCGATACACTTACGACTCGCAAGGAAGATTGGCTACTCACGTCTCGCTTGATTTCGATTTCAACGACGGATCGAGAGAAGTTTTTACTTACAACAGCGACAACGTGGTTTCCGTGCAAAGATTTTCCGGAGATCTGACTTCACAGACGCAAGAAGGCGATCCTTACACGATCACTTTCGCGAATGGCGAGGTTTCCCAGATCGTATCGGCTTTCGGAACTACGACATTCACTTATGACGACAAAAACAGTCCTTTCAAGAACGTTACGGGTTATGCCAAGATTTCTTATGTTGATCTAGGCGCGTCAGGCACCATGCACAATATGTTGACCGAAACTTCAAGCAACGGAGACGATACGGTTTATACGTATCAATACAACTCGGCAAATTATCCAACACAATCTACAGAAACGTATGACGGCGATGTTTACGTGACGCAGTTTCAGTACAATTAAGATTTCGCTTGCGCGGATGCGAATCGCGTTTGCAACAAATAAGGCCCGGATTCGTCTGGGTTTTTTTTTGGCCAAAATGTTCTATATTTCGGCCGATAAAAACTGACACATGAAAAAGATATTGCTTTTTACGCTTTTGGCGGTGGCCATGAATTCTTGTTCTTCGGACGATTCCGGAAACCAACCTACGCAAGGCGGAACGTTGCTCGCGAGCACGATCCAAACAGCGGGTTCAGATTCTTACACAACCAATTATTCCTACAACGGAAACAAGATCGCAAGCTCGGTCAACGTTGGAGGCGACACGACTTTGTACACGTATTCCGGAAACGCGATCACGGGAATCGAAGTGCAGAATTCGGCCGGAAGCACATCTTATGAATTCGATTTCACGTATTCCAACGGACGTCTTGCCGAAGCCAAACGCACACAAACGGGAACGGGAATCGTGATGCGCCAGACGTTTTCCTATCCGAATGCGACTTCGATCACCGGACAAACTTTCCTCGGAAACGCAACTTCGCAAACCCAATTGTTGTATGACCAAGTTTATACGATAGGCCAGGACGGAGAGGTTTCGACAGTCGCAAACACCGCAAACGGAACGACTACGATTTATTCTTACACGTACGACGCCAAAAACAATCCGTTCAAGAATGTCGTCGGATGGTCTGATCTGCTTTTGTTGCAAGGCGTGAACCACAACATTCTGACTTCCGTGAGTCCGAGCGGTTCGGAAGAAATCGTCTACCAATACAACCAGGACGATTACCCTTCGGTTTCGACGCGAACCTCGACGGGAAGCACACCAATCGTCACAACTTACACTTATCAATAATTTCAGCCCGGATTTTTCCGGGTTTTTTATTGGCCTATTGTGTTTATTTTTGTCAGATGCAATTCACCACGCCGGTTCCGATCTCAAAAAGTGACTTCGCGATTTCTTACGAGTCGCAGGTCTTTTCCATAGGTTCGTGTTTCGCCGAGAACATTTCGCGAAAATTCGATCATTTTGGGTTCCGGAACACGGTGAATCCTTTCGGGATTTTGTTTCATCCTTTGGCACTCGGGAAGTTTTTGGGATTTTTATCCGATGGAAAGGTTTTCGACGAATCGGATGTTTTCTTCCACAACGAGCGCTGGCATTGCTTCGACGCGCATTCCGACCTGTCGCATTCCGATAAGGGAAAACTCATTTCCCAACTCACTGAAGTCACTTCAGGCGCATCCGAAAAGCTCAAGAACGCGACTCACGTCATCATCACTCTGGGAACGGCTTGGGTTTATCGCGAAAATGCTTCGGGAAATCTGGTCGCCAATTGCCACAAAGTGCCGCAGCGCGAGTTTTCGAAGGAAATTTTGTCGGTCGACGCCATTTCAGCATCGGTGAAAAACATGGTCAAATCGGTGTCTGAAGTCAATCCGAAAGCACAGATCATATTCACGATTTCACCCGTGCGACATCTCAAGGACGGATTCGTCGAAAACCAACGAAGCAAAGCCAACCTGATTTCCGGCCTGCATTCGGCTATCGGAAACTTCGAAAATTGCCGTTATTTTCCGTCTTACGAAATCGTCATGGACGAACTTCGCGACTATCGTTTCTATGCTTCCGATATGTTGCATCCGAACCAGATCGCGATCGATTATATCTGGGAAAAATTCGCATCGGCCTGGGTTTCGGAAAGCGCTTTCGCGGATATGGCAGAAGTCGATTCGATCCGCAAAGCTTTGGCTCACAGGCCATTCAATTTGGAATCGGAACAACATCTAAAGTTCGTCCAAAACACCCAAAATCGCATTTTGCAACTTCGCAACCGCTTGTCATTCCTGACTTTCGATTAAAATACGGCAAATGTCGTATTGATTGGATTGGCCTACAATCGCAGTTTTGTAAAAATTTTACAGCGAATCTGTAAGTAAACTAATCCAATCCAATATCATGAAAAAACTACAAATGTTTGGTAAATCGGCTGTCCTTTTGATGGCTTTCTCAATGGCGATCTCATGCGGAAGCGACGACGGCGGAAGCGGAACCGGCGGCGGTTCAGGTTCATTCCTACAAGCCAAAGTTGACGGGGACACGTTCAAGGCCGAAGTGATGGGACAACCGACCGTAACGGCCATCCGTCAAGGAAGTGGCGCTACCACGTTGATCCAGATTTCGGGCGCGAACGCATCCGTAAACGGAATGAACGTAATCCTTTTTGGCGTAACCGGAACGGGAACATACAACGTCGGACCAGATTCTGACAGCGTTTTGGCCTACACGACGAGTTCAAGCGCAAGTTACGACACGGGCGAATGCGACGGCGCAACCGGAACCGTTACAGTAACAGCCTTGACGGACGACAAAGTGGAAGGAACTTTCGAATTCACGGGAAAATCTGAGGAGAATGCTTGCGGTGCGAAGTCGATCACGCAAGGGAAATTCCGTGGCGTTTTTATTCAGAATTAATTTTTGGAGTATATTTTTTGAGAGCCGGGATTTTTTTCCGGCTTTTTTTTGCCATGATTTTTAGCTGTTTACTTATTCGTGCGTTCTTTGCCAAAATTTTTGACCGCGAATTTGGGAATTTCATTTTCGGTGTCGATGGAAATTCGCGAATTTGCGGTTTTAAAACGTTGCTTTTGATTCCAAGGGCAGCGTTAAATTTTTAGCGATGACCCGAGCAAGGTGAATTAGCACAAACAAAAGCAGATTTAGCCTATCAAAAATCTAACTCCTTCGGATTGCGTCGCGAGTCAAAAACCGTAGAGATAAAAACCATTTTGTTTGGTTCATCGATCCAGTAAATTATCTTGTAGCTTTTGTAAATGGAGTATCGATATTCTCGAATCCTGTCAACAAGTGCGTTTTCGCGTTGTCCGCCAAACGGATTTTTTCCAATCTCGAAAGAAGCGTCGACAATTCCGGCAACTATGTTTTCGGCCACTTGCACGCCGACGTTTGACTTATAGTAATCGAAAATGGCGGTTATTCTGTCCTGGGCAAATTCAAGCCAGTAAACGGTTAACTCCACTTCCTGATTTTAGCTTTGAGATCTGTTGCGGAAATAAATCGCCCGTTTGCAAAATCATCCTCAGATTGTTCGATATCTTTATGCAATTGCTCGTTTGTCATTGGTCTGATCTCATTATTTGCGAGGTCAGCCTTCCCTTTTTGCAGAAAAGTTTCGAGTTTGGTAATCAGTTCCTCATTTTGAATTCTGAGAAACTCTTGGATGAAAGATATTTTTCGTGCTTCCAGATTCATTTTTTATTTCAAAAATAACGAATTTTTAGTTTTCCAGTCGGTTTGAGGTTATTTTAACTATCGTCAGCAATTGCTTCCGAAGTATCAATCTTCTCTCGAAAAATTCCTTCCATCATCTGAAAAAAAATCAGGCATTTGCCGTATTCCAAAAAGCAAAACCATTCCCGACTTTCGTAAATCGAACAAAGGACAATGTTTTACCTGCTACTTTTCACGATCACAATTCTCGCGGCAGTCATCGTCATGCAGATGTTGCAGATAAAACGCGCGAGAATCGAGCACGACCAGAAAATGGAAGTCATGCGCCAAGTTATCGTACAACTGGCGTCGAATTCGGCCGAGAAGTCGCAACAACTGCAGCTTTCGCAAGATCTGATGGATAAATTGCGGTCGGCGAACGCGGTTTTGAGCCAGGATATTTCCGGTTTGGTCAATGAATTCGTCGAAACGCTCGCGTCCAATAACCTGCTCAGGTAAAGCGTGTTCCGAAATCTCTATATTGCGGTAAATTCCGTCAGGATGAATAGACTTTTACCTTTCTTTTTCGCGCTTTTCCTTATCGGATGCAAACCCGAACCGACACTTGAGAAACGCTCGTTTTCGCCAAAACAACTCGAGATCATCGCCGAATTCGGGCGCATGGGCAAAGTAGCGAAACTTCCGGTCGATTCCATGGAAATCTACGCCGTGAAAATGGAGCAACTCACCAAAGGCCAACCCGATGATTTCCTGGCGATGTCCGCTATCGCGAGAGGCGATTTCAGCATGAACAAAGGCCAATACGAACTTGGGAAAAAAAGCTTTGAGTCGGCTTTGCGCCTTACCAAAAATTCGAAAGCCGACACGCTTTATGCACGAGCTTTGACGGGAATCGGGAATTACTACAAGAATGCGGGCGACAACCCGAAAGCGCTGCAATATCTACTGTCCGGACTCAAGATTTTCGAGGCGAAGAAAGAGCGCCGCGGCATCGCATTCGGAAACAGTTGCATCGGTCAGGTTTACATGCAAAAGGATGATCCGAAGGTGGCCAAGGAACATCTCAAGAAAGCGATGGACGTGTATCGAAACCAGAAATGGCAACATTCGTACCTTTCGTCGGCACACACTTTGGCCAACATCCACGGGATGAACAACGAGTTCGACGAAGCGCTCGCGATCGACAACGACGGAATCCGCATCTGCGACAGCGCAAATCTGCCTAAAATGAAAGTTTCGTTTCTCGACAACAAAGCGATGTGTTACCTATATTCGAACCGTCTCGACAGCGCCGATCATTACTTTCGGGAGACGCTAAAACTCGATATGGTGATAGGAGACGAAAAGCAAATCGCCGACAGTTATAGCAATCTCGCGCGACTCGAACGCATGAAAGGGAATTTTGTGGCTTCGGAAAAGTATGCGTTGCAAAGTGTCGATATTCTCAAACGCGTCCACAACAACAATAATCTGGTCAAGGTTTACAGTGTTTTGTCAGAATTGTACGAAGCTTGGGGAAAACCCGTGAAAGCGCTTGAAGCCGAGAAAAAGTACGTTGAGCTTTACCGCGTGCTCATGAACGAAAAACGAGAGGAAGCGATGGCCGAATTCAAGATCGTGCACGAAACCGAGAAAAAGGAGAAGATCATCGCCCAAAACCACATCGAATTGCTGCAAAAAGAAAACGAGGTCCGCGATCGCAACAACCTTATCATATTCATCTCGCTTGTGGCCGTTTCGATCGCGCTTATAGGACTTTTGATCTACCGACAACAAAGACTTCGCAACCGCCAATTGGCGCAGGAACACGAACTCAAGACGGCGATCGCGCAAATCGAGACGCAGAATAAATTGCAGGAACAAAGGCTTGATATTTCGCGAGATCTGCACGACAATATTGGCGCACAACTCACTTTCATCATTTCGTCGGTAGACAATTTGCGTTATGCTTTCGATTTGAAAGACACCAAACTCGAACGCAAGCTCGACAGCATCAACAATTTCACGAAAGCCACGATCATCGAGCTTCGGGATACGATTTGGGCGATGAACCATTCTGAGATTTCTTTGGAAGATTTGCGCGTCAGGGTTTTCAACTTCATCGAAAAAGCCAAAGACGTCAAGGAGAACATCGATTTCAAGTTCCATATCGACAAGGAACTCGATTCGATGCGGTTTTCGTCGGTGGCCGGCATGAATTTGTACCGGACGATCCAGGAAGCCGTGAACAATGCCATCAAGTATTCAGACGCTTCGCGGATTGGGATTTTCATCGAATGTGAAAAAGACGATCTTTCGCTGAGAATCGAAGACGACGGACGCGGTTTCGAACCTGAATCTGTAGAAAAAGGAAACGGCCTGCACAATATGAAAAAACGTGTGGAAGCGCTCGGCGGCAGTTTCGACCTCAAAGCATCCCATGGAAACGGCACGCATATCTTGGTTCGGATTCCGGAAATCTGCAAGCGAAAATCATGAAGTTCTTTTTGCTGATAGTGAGTTTGATTACGGCTTTGGTTTCGGCACAAACCAAAAAGCAGATCGATTCGTTGAACGAAATCCCGTTCGAAACGCGAATCGCCAAAGCCGCAACTTTGGACAAAGCTTACCTGAAGAACGCCGAATCGGCCAAAAAAATAAAATATGAAGCCGGGGAAGCGATGTCCTACAGCAATCTTGCGCTGGTTTACAACTTCAAGGGCGAACACAACTTAAGTGTCGAAAATGCTTTCAAGGCGATCCGGCTTTTCGAGAAAATTGGCGACAAAAGCAAAGTCGCGCGAGAATACGGTGAACTGGGTTATGCGATGAAAAGGCGGAATCTCCGGAAAGCGCAATTTTACATGCTGAAAGGCAAGAAGTTGGCGGAAGCGATCCAAGACACAACTGCACTTTTGAGCATCTACAACAATTATGGCGTGATCAAGGAAATGCAGAACGACCTCGACAGCGCTTTGTATTTTTACAGAAAAGGCCTTGTCATCAAAGAAGCGATTCGCGATTCCACGGGAATTCCGTTCAGTTTGAACAACATCGCTATGGTTTATGCGATGAAAGGCAAATTCTTCGAGGCCGAACAACTTTTTACACGCGCGATGCAACTGCGGCAACTTAAGAAAGACGCTGCCGGAATAGCCGAAAATTACTCGTATTTTGGCGATTTGTATGCGATGATGAAGCTTCCCAAAAAGGCTTTGGACAACTTTGCAAAGTCGAACGAAATCGCGAATAGGAACAAATACTTCCAGCTTTTGTCGCACAATTATCAGGCGATGAGCGAAATGAAAGAGGCGTCCGGCGACAGGAACGGCGCTTTTCTCGATTACAAGAAATATGTGCAGTTCAAGGACAGTTTGCTCAACAAGGAGACGAATTCAAGGATTGCCGAACTCGAGATCCAATTCGAATCGAACGAGAAGGAAAAGCAGCTTGTGGAGCAAAAGGCCGAGTCACAACGCAAATCGAATCTACTGCTGATCCTGTCGATTTTGGTCTTGTTCGTTGCCGTGACGGGATTCCTGATTTGGCGGCAACAGCGACTCAAAAACCGTCAGATGGCGCAACAGCACGAACTCAAGACGGCGATTGCGCAAATCGAGACCCAGAATCAATTGCAGGAACAAAGGCTCGGGATTTCGCGCGATCTGCACGACAACATCGGAAGCCAGCTCACGTTCATCATTTCTTCGGTTGACAATCTCAAATATGCGTTCGATCTCAAAGACAGCAAACTCGGGACAAAACTCGACCACATCAGCGATTTCACGAAAGACACGATCGTAGAACTGCGCGACACGATTTGGGCGATGAATTCGAACGACATCACTTTCGAGGACGTCCTGACAAGGATTTCCAATTTTATCGAGAAGGCAAAATCGGCGAAAGAAACTACCGAATTCGTGATTTTTATCGACGATGAGCTAAACCGGTTGGAACTTTCGTCCGTAAATGGCATGAACATTTACAGAAGCGTTCAGGAAGCCGTGAACAACGCGATCAAGTATTCGCAAGCGTCTCAAATCAACATCAGCGTGAGGAGCGACCGCGGCAAGATCGACATCCGCGTAAGCGACAATGGAAAAGGTTTTGAAATGTCAAAGGTGAATTTGGGTAACGGAATCGCCAATATCAAAAAACGGATTCGCGACATCGGCGGTGCTTTCGAACTTGAATCTGTGGTAAACCAAGGCACGACGATCGCGATCTCTATTCCTGAAAAAGTCTTAAATAAATCCTAAAATACGTCAAATGGCGTATTGTGGAGTAGTTTGGGTTTGCGCACTTTTGTACTAAATCAGGTGAATTATGAAAACACATGACCTTGTTGTTGGATTTCGCTTTTGGAGCTTCGTAATCGTAGTCGTTGCGGTACTTGTGCTAAATTTGGCGTACGTTTTCTTTTATTGATCATTTATCGGACGCATTTCGTGTCCATTTCAGCTTTGTCTTTCGCGGACGATGCGCAATCGTAAGTCCGTCTAACCTCTTTTGTCTATCATCTATTATCTTTTCGTCTATTATCTCCACTAACTAATGAATATAAAAATCGCCATCGTAGACGACAACAATTTCCTGACCCGCGCCATCCAGGAAAAGCTTTCGTTTTTTGACGAACTTCAAGTCAAGTTCACGGCGGTAAACGGACGTGATCTGTTGGAGAAACTCGAAAGCAACCACAACATCGACTTGATTCTGATGGATATCGAGATGCCGAAAATGAACGGGGTTGAAGCGACCTCGTCGGTAAAATCGAGATATCCGCACATAAAAATCATCATGCTTACGGTTTTTGACAACGACGAGAATATCTTCAATTCGATCAAAGCCGGCGCCGACGGTTACCTGCTCAAGGAAGTCAATCCCAAAGATCTGCACCAGGGCATTCTCGAAACCCTGAACGGCGGAGCGGCGATGAATCCGTCGATTGCGTTGAAGACACTGAAATTGCTAAGGAATCCGGTTGTCGACTTCGGAAATAGGCCGGAAGCCGAAGACATCAAATTGTCGTCCCGCGAAATAGAAGTTTTGGAACAACTCAGCAAAGGCTTGAACTACAATAACATCGCCCAAAATCTTTTTCTTTCGCCAAGTACCGTTCGCAAGCACATCGAGAACATTTACACCAAACTTCAGGTGCACAACAAACTCGAGGCGATCCAGAAGGCGAAGAGCAATAATTTGATTTAAGTACCTGAGTTCCTGAGTGCGAAGTTCCTGAGTTTCTCTTTTGGACGACATTGTACGTCGTCTCTCAGTCTATTGTCTCTCAGTCTATTGTCTCTCAGTCTATTGTCTCTCGGTCTATTATCTATCCGTTTATTATCTATTATCTAAAAAAAAAACTTTTTCCCCAAATCTTGAAAAATCGCTTCCGCGGATGCGTCGTATCTTTAATAAAAACCGAGATATGACCATTCGCCGAATACTTTTCATCAGTTGTTGCCTTATCGGATTCCTTTTGGCGTATCGTTATTGCGAGTTCAAAAAGGGCGATTCTTCCACTTTGGAATCGGATACGAACCTGATCCAGCAACAAATCGTGAGTGTCGGGAAATTGGTAGTAACCGAAGGTCATTTCTCCGAAGTGCTCACGTACAAAGACCAGCAAAGTTACTTCATGAACATGCTCTCCTTCCAGAAAAAGGCGCTTTTGGTCGTGAATGCCGATGTCACTGTTTCCTATGATTTGCGTCAGATCCAATACGAAATCGACAAAAAGACCAAAACCGTGACGATTCTGAACATTCCCAAAGAAGAAATCAAGATCTCGCCTGACATCAAATTCTACGACGTCGACCAAAGTTCTATGAATCCTTTTACCGGAGACGATTACAACAAGATCAACAAGACGGTCAAAGCGAATCTGCAGAAGAAAATCGAGGCTTCGACCTTGAAATCGAATGCCAAAAACAGGCTTGTAAGCGAACTTGGCAAAGTGCTGATTGCCACGCATTCATTGGGTTGGACAGTCGTTTACCACGGCGATTCGGTCGGCTCGGAATCTGACTTCTCCAAAAAACTCTAGTACGGCATTTGTCGTATTTTTCTCATTTTAAGCCGAATACGGCAAGTGTCGTATTTCCTCCGCAAAACCTTCCGAATAGATTTGTCGCATAAACTTTCAAATCTTTAGGAATGAAAACCAGAACTTTATTTTTTAGCTTTTTCTTTATCGGATTGCTTTCGATTTTCAGCGTGAACAAAGCGGCTGCGAACAATTTGCAAATCACAGGAACGTCGGTTTCGGGAACCAACATCACATTCAACATCGCCTGGGACAATTCCTGGAACGCCAACGTCGCCCCGGCAAATTGGGACGCGGTTTGGGTTTTCGTAAAATACCAGGATTGCAACACGCGTCTTTGGGCTCACACGACTTTGAGTACGGTTGCCGGCGATCATTCGGCTGCTTCGCCTTTGATGGTTGAAACCGTTACGGACGGAAAAGGTGTTTTTATCAGAAGAAGTGCGCTCGGCGGCGGAAACGTGGGAGCGACACAAGTCACACTCAAAATGAACCTTCCGGCCGGAACTTTCAACTACAAAGTCTTCGGGATCGAGATGGTAAACGTGCCACAAGCCGCTTTCGAATTGGGCGACGGACAAAGTTCGGGCACTTTCAACAGCATCACGATCAATGCCTCGTCTCAGTCGACAGGTTTGACATCGAGCGTTTTGGGCGGAGGCGCGGTCGCTGCACCGGCCACTTTCCCAATGGGATACAATTCGTTCTATTGCATGAAATATGAGATTTCACAACTTCAATACGTGGAGTTTTTGAACGCCTTGACTTACGACCAGCAAAAAGCCCACACGGTAAACGACCCAATTTCTCCTGCCGGCACTTACGCCATGTATGGCGGTTTCGCTTACAGAAATGGCGTCAGAATCCAAACGCCGGGAAATAACGCGGCTATTCCGGCTGTTTTCGCTTGCGACGCGACTTCAGGTGTAGAAAACAATTCAGACGACGGACAAGGAACGGCCATGAACGGACTCAACTGGGGCGATTTGGCCGCTTATCTCGACTGGGCGGCTTTGCGTCCGATGACCGAAATGGAATACGAAAAAGTCACCCGCGGAACAATGCAGCGCATCGCAGGAGAATACGCTTGGGGCTCGACAGATTTGGCCAACGTAGCCAGTAACGCATTGGCAAACCAATATCTCGAAAACGAGTACATGACACCAGCCGCAAATGGACGTTGTACGCTTGGTGTAGGAACGACCAGCACGATCTACGGATCGGTTCGCGTCGGAGCTTTCGCCACCGGAACTTCGGGTCGCGCTTCATCTGGAGCTGCTTATTATGGTGCCATGGAAATGACCGGAAATGTTTGGGAACGCGTGGTTTGTCTGGCTTCGGCAGCAGGTTCGGCTTTTAACGGCACTTTGGGCGACGGTACGATCACGGCAAACGGCGATGCCAATCAAAATACATGGCCAACGGCGGCAGCTGCAACCGGAAGCGGACAACGCGGAGGCGGATGGATCGACGGTGTGGCCGCAGGAAGACTTTCCCAAAGAAACACTGGCGTAGACGCAGCCCGTTATCCAACTTACGGCGGACGTGGCGTGAGATGATCATCTGATTTGATTGTGACGGAAAATCCAGGTTTTCCCGAAGATGAATTCTAATATAAAATCAGACAGATGAAACAAATACTCAAGCATTTTTGCGCCTTTTGGCTGCTCTTGGCGGGAATTCCGGCGATGGCGCAGTACAACGGTGGCGTGGCTTCGGGCGCATCGACTTCGGTGATTTCGGCTACGAGCTGTGGTATGCCTTCGTTCTATTACGCCTATTTTGGCGGCAGCAGTGACGGCGCTTCGGTAAACGAGCTGCTCGCGACGACCTGTTCGAGTCCGGGATCGTTTTACGCTTACTTCGGAGGTTTTTCCGACGGATCGGCCGTAGACGAACTCAGCGCGACAAGTTGCGGCATTCCGCCATCGTTCTTCGCCTACATGGGAGGAACTTCCGACGGTGCCGACGTACACACGCTCGAAGCCAACACTTGCGCCTTTCCACCACAATTTTACGCCTATTTTGGCGGAAGCGGTCAAGGTTTCTCGATGGGAATCCAGGCGATTTGCCCGGTCACGCCACCAGATGCCGAGTTCACCGCAAGCACGACGACGTTGTGTCAGGGAAGTTCGGTTATTTTTACCGATACTTCGACAAACGTGCCCGCGGCCTGGAGCTGGAGTTTTCCCGGCGGAACACCATCGGTTTCTACAATCCAGAATCCGACAGTGGTTTACAACACGCCCGGAACTTACAGCGTGACGTTAGTCGCCACGAATTACAACGGATCGAACACCGAAGTGAAATCAAATTTCATAACTGTAACGGTAATTCCGGCTATACAAACGACGACTCCAAGCGAAAGATGCGGAAGCGGAACGGTCACTTTATCGGCGACGGCCAACGCGGGCACGATCAATTGGTATGCCGATGCGACAACCACGACGGTTTTGGCCACGGGAAGTTCGTTCACGACGCCATCGCTTTCGGCCACGACAACCTATTACGTCGGATCGTCTTCTGGAAGTTGTGCTTCGCCAAGAACGGCAGTCACAGCGACGATCAAACCAATCCCGACGATCACTGCCACGACTCCAAACTCGCGCTGCGGAACGGGAAGCGTAACCTTGTCGGCGACGGCATCGGCGGGAGCGATTTCCTGGTATTCACAACCTTCGGGCGGAACATCTTTAGGTTCGGGAGCGAGTTTTGCCACGCCATCGATAGCGGCCACGACGACTTATTACGTTGAGGTTTCCAACGGTGGATGCGTTTCTCCCAGGACATCGGTAATTGCAACGGTAAACCCGGTTCCGGAAATTTCTTCGGTGACTTCGGCCTCGAGATGCGGAAGCGGTTCGGTTACTTTGACAGCTTCCGGAACGGCAACCTTGAATTGGTACGGACAACAAATTGGCGGAAGCGTAATTTTCACCGGAAATTCGTTCGTAACCGGAAACTTATCCGTGACAACGACTTATTACGTCGAAGCGGCGAACGCGAATTGTTCGTCACCGAGAACGGCCGTGACAGCGACAATCAACACGATTCCGTCTATCACTTCTACCGTTTCGGGACAAAGATGTGATTCCGGTTCGGTTACTTTGTCGGCGGCGACCAACGTCGGAACCTTGAATTGGTACAACGTCGCAACGGGCGGAACGATTTTGGGTTCGGGAACGACTTTCACGACGCCATCTTTGATAAATACGACTTCTTATTTTGTCGAATCGGTAAACGGCGATTGTATTTCGGTCAGAACCGAAGTCGTCGCAACCGTGAACACAACGCCAACGGTAACTTCTACGACGCCGGCATCGCGCTGCGGAACAGGCTCGGTGACTTTACAAGCAACGGCTTCGGCGGGAACGCTTTCATGGTTCAGTTTGCCGAGCGGCGGAATTTTCCTCGGAAGCGGGACGAGTTTGGCAACGGGCAATATTTCGGCCACGACCACTTATTATGTCGAAGCCTCGAGCAACGGATGCACGTCTCCAAGAACGGCAGTAATCGCCACGATCAACGATCAGCCGACGATCACCAACACGATTCCGACTTCCCGATGCGATTTTGGTGCGCTGACTTTGACTGCGTCGGCGAGTTCGGGAACGATCAGCTGGTTCGATGTCGCCATTGGCGGAAGCGCGATTGCGACAGGTTCGAGTTTTACAACTCAGGAATTGACCGCATCGGCAACTTATTACGTAGAAACGACAAACGGAATTTGTACCTCGCCACGCATTGCTGTTACGGCTACGATTTCGCCAATAGCCGCCCCGACGGGAATCGCAAACCAGACATTTTGTACCAACGAAACTGTCGGAATGCTTGTCGTGAACGGAACAAACGTGATTTGGTATGACGCCGCGACAAACGGGAATGTCGTGCCTGACAATACGATTTTGGTTGCTGGAAACACGTACTTCGCCACGCAAACCGTCGGTTCCTGCGAAAGCGAGACGCGACTGGCCGTGACGGTTTCCCAAGGCGCTTGTCTTGGCATCCGGGACATCGTGAAAAACGAGTTGCAGGTTTATCCGAATCCGGTAAACGATTTTCTGACGGTGAGTTACACTGATGTGATCCAATCGATCCGCGTCGTGAACATGCTCGGTCAGGAATTGCAGAAACTCGATGTCAATGCAAGTGAATCCAAGGTGAATCTTTCGGGTTACGCCGCCGGAACGTATTTGATTTTCGTCGATACGCAACAAGGCACGAGAACCGTCAAGATCATCAAGCGATAAATTTTAAAGCATAGAAAAAGCCACCTGATTTGGGTGGCTTTTTTGTTTTATATCGGTATTAAATCGCGCTTTCTTTCTCGAAAATAAGTTCGAGTCCGTTGGTGATCAAATGGGCGATTTGGGGTCTTTCCACTTTGAGATTTTCCAGATGAAGCAAAACTTGTTGTTCCAGATCGGATTGGTGTAAATTGTGCAGCAATTCGACGATTTCTACCGAAAGCAACCAATCTTTTGGATGTTTGGTGCGAAGTGTTTCGAAGACCTCGGCCAGTTTTTTATCGGAATCTTTGCCCAATCGGATGTCTCTAACGGTTTTGTACAAGCCTTCGAGTTCCGATCTTTGTTCCGATTCTTTGGCTTTTATCGTTTTCGACGAAGGCACGTGCGTGATCAGGTCAAAACTCCTGACGTCGGCCGGACCCGAAAATGCCGAGACGACTTTCTTCCCTACAGCCATATCGTAAATTCCCCATTCAGGCTGGAACAAAACGTTTTCGCCGTGAGTCACCGTGCAATTCCTGAAACTGATCAGGATGATTTCGCCTTGCAGATTGCGAGAACCTGTAATGATTTCACCTGTTACCGTAATGTCGCCTTCGAATTCCAGTGTCACCATTTCGGCTTCGTAAATGTTGTAAGCCCGCAAATCACGCGGACTCATATCTTCGATGGCGAGGTTTATACCGATGAGTTTCCCGATTGGCGAACCGAAACCGTCTTTATGCGTATGCGTCGAATGCCCTACCAATTCTTTTTCGCGGTAAGAAAGTGCGGTTTTTCCGGTCGTTTGTATGTAAACCGGTTTGCCCGAATTTTCGATGACGTTGGTGAAAACACCCGAAACCTGCAAACCTGTGCTCAATTCTATCGTTCCCATCGCTTGTGAGTCGATGAGTTTTTGGATGCTCGAAAGTCCGCCGGTTCTCAAGGCCATTCCGTTCGCGAATTCTTCGAGAACCTGGCTCAGATAGGCGAAGTCTGGCGTGACATAAAGCTGCGGTTGCGGTTTTGTGATGTCGAAACTTTGGTCGGCGGCCGAGATGTCGTATGGGATTTTCCTGACTTCATCGGTCATGCACCAAGCGCTTTCGCCGATAGACGACAAAAGTCCGGCGCCGTAGATTTTCGGGTTTTCGACTTCTCCGATCAATCCGTATTCGACTGTCCACCAATGCAAATTGCGGATTCTCGCCATTTCTGACGGTTCGCCCATGTTGTTCTGCAAACCTTCCACCGCTTTTTCCGCCGATTCGATTTCGTCTTTTGGCGTTCCTTCGGCTTCTTTGAGAATCGACAAAAGTCTGATGGCTTCGTACAATTCATAATCCTTTCCCGACGAGATCGCCTTGCATCCGATTTCCCCAAAACGACGCAGATATTCGGCATACTCAGGATTTGCGATGATAGGAGCGTGGCCTGCACCTTCGTGGATGATGTCCGGAGCTGGCGTATATTCGATGTGTTCGAGTTGTCTGATATCGGATGCGATCACCAAAACGTTGTAAGCCTGGAATTCCATGAACGCGTTTGGCGGAATGAATCCGTCAACGGCCACGGCAGCCCAACCGATTTCCTTGAGGATGCGGTTCATACCGTACATATTCGGGATGTTGTCGATCTCGAGTCCGGTTTTTTGCAGTCCGTCAAGGTAAGATTCGTGGGCAACTTTCGAAAGATAGTCGACGTTCTTGCGCATGACGTAACGCCAAACGGCTTGGTTTACCGGCGTGTAATCGTCGTAATCCTGAGGCTTGATGAATTGCTTCAAATGCTTCGGAAGTCGGTCGATCAAAGGATTGCTTTCAAAATCGGTGCTCATAAAATGTTCACTTGGGTTGCGGTAAAAATACGAAATCCGCAACAGCGCCATTCAAATGAAGTCATAAAAAAACCGCGGACGTTAGGGCGACCACGGTTTTTTAAAAAAACAACAACAACAAATAAATCAAAATTCAATCAATGCTTTTTTTAGGCTGGCCGTCTCAATTCGGTGGCATTTCCGGACATCCTAAACTCGTCTCTTAAAAAGCGAAAGTACTTGGCCTCTCGCTTTGTATGTAAAAATGTTTGTAGGTTCTTACGGGTTAAACTTGTTCTCGACTGGTGTTCGATTCCTTTGTTGAAGCAAATGTAACGGCATTGCAATCAGCGGTAAAAATTTTTGAGGTAAATGGAATATTTTATGAGGTAAGAACTCCTAAAAATGTAGAATTCATCGATAAAGTGTCATTTTGAAGCAATCGATTTGGATCCTGGATGGCAGACTTAAGACCAATGGATGAGAGACAATTTCGTTTTAAAAATATTTGGGCGGAAGTTTGACCGTAAACGAAAAAAAATCCGAAACGCTCGGTTCCGGATTTTGAATTTGAATTTTCGCAAGTTACTTTTTCGCTTCTGGTGGATATTTGGCCAAAATCTTAGAAACGAACTCCTTGACGCGTTCGTCCTTTTTCTCCATGTCCTTTGTCAGCACACCTTCGCCTTCACCTTGCCAAACAAGTTCTTTCTTCTTGGCGTCGATGAGGTCGATGAAAAGCGTTCCTTCGGTGTAAGTGTTGACCGATGTGTTTCCGCCCATCATCCAAGGATTCCAGCCCCAACCCCAGCCGTAACCCCAACCGGAATTGAAAGTGTTCACGTCGACTTTTTGGCGCGCTTTGGTGAAAATATTCACGAGCAGATCAGGATTTTCGCTTTTGGTAAAGCCTTTTGCCGTCATGGCTTCTTCGATCGAGCGCATGATTCGTTTTTTGTCGAGATCGGAAATTTCAACCTTGTCGATTCCCGGCTTGAAAAAAGCGTAGGTCTTGTACTGGCTGAAATTCGCGGTTTTGTCGTAATCGGTATGGACTTTTACCGAAGAACAAGAGCCGGCGATAAACAACACCAGCAAAAGTGGAAGCATTTTTATAGTTTTCATAGCAGATAATTTACAGTTCAAACGAACATCGACAATCGCCATGAACGGCCGTCAAATGTTCTCGAGCAATTGGTCGTCGACGAAGTTCGGAAGCGTCACTTTGAGCAAAGGTTCGTGTTCCATCGCACGTTTTATGGCGAAGATCGCTTCGTCGTTTCTCGCCCAACTTCTTCTGGAAATTCCGTTGTTGACATCCCAGAAAAGCATGGATTTCAGGCGTTTGGACGCGGCTTCGGAACCATCAAGAACCATGCCGAATCCGCCGTTTATGACCTCGCCCCAACCGACGCCGCCGCCGTTGTGAATACTTACCCAAGTCGCGCCCCGAAAGCTGTCCCCGATGACGTTTTGGATGGCCATATCGGCGGTGAACCGCGAGCCGTCGTAAATGTTCGAAGTCTCGCGATAAGGCGAATCTGTTCCAGAAACGTCGTGGTGATCGCGTCCCAGAACGATCTGTCCGATTTCTGCTTTGGCGATTGCCTGGTTGAAAGCTTCGGCGATTTTGGTGCGTCCGTCGGCGTCGGCGTATAAGATTCTGGCCTGTGATCCTACGACGAGTTTGTTTTGTTGAGCGCCTTTTATCCAGCGGATGTTGTCCTCCATCTGTTGTCTGATTTCCGATGGAGCGGTTTTGGCCATTTCCTCGAGAACCGACAACGCAATCGCATCGGTTTTCTCCAGATCTTCGGGCTTGCAAGACGTGCAAACCCATCGGAAAGGTCCGAATCCGTAATCGAAACACATCGGACCCAAAATATCCTGAACGTAACTCGGATACTTGAAATCGATTCCGTTTTCGGCAAAAATATCGGCTCCGGCTCTCGAACATTCTAGCAAAAAAGCGTTTCCGTAATCGAAAAAATACGTGCCTTTTGCCGTGTGTTTGTTGACGGCAGCGGCGTGTCTGCGAAGCGATTCCTGCACTTTTTCCTTGAACAGATCAGGGTTTTCGGCCATCATTTTCTTGGCCTGCTCAAAATCGACATCGACCGGATAATAGCCGCCGGCCCAAGGATTGTGAAGCGAAGTCTGATCGGAACCCAAATCGATGTACAAATCTTCTGAATCGAACTTTTCCCAAACCTCGACGACATTTCCTTCGTAAGCGATAGAAACGGTTTCTTTATTGGCTTTCGCCGACTTGACGCGGGAAACGAGTTCGTCGATATTCGAGATTTTCTCGTCGACCCAACCTTGGGAATGGCGCACGTCTACAGCTTTTGGATTCACTTCGGCGCAGACTGTAATCACTCCGGCAATGTTTCCGGCTTTGGGTTGCGCACCGCTCATGCCACCAAGACCGGACGTTACGAACAATTTTCCTGAAAGATCTTCGCCGTTTTTGGCAATTTTTCGTCCGGCGTTCATTACTGTGATCGTTGTTCCATGCACGATGCCTTGCGGGCCGATGTACATGTAGCTTCCGGCGGTCATTTGCCCATATTGCGTGACGCCGAGCGCGTTGAATTTTTCCCAATCGTCGGGTTTGGAGTAATTTGGAATCATCATTCCGTTTGTGACGACAACTCTCGGCGCTTCGGAATGCGACGGAAAAAGTCCCATCGGATGGCCCGAATACATCACAAGTGTTTGCTCGTTCGTCATTTCGGACAAATATTTCATCGTGAGCAGATATTGCGCCCAATTCGAGAAGACCGCACCATTTCCGCCATAGGTTATCAACTCGTGCGGATGTTGCGCAACGGCATAATCGAGATTGTTCTGGATCATGAGCATGATGGCTTTGGCCTGATCGCTTTTTCCGGGATAATCCGAGAGCGGACGCGCCTTCATCTCATAATCGGGACGAAGCCTGTACATGTAGATCCGTCCGTAAGTGTTGAGTTCTTCGAGGAATTCCCTGGCGAGAACCGCGTGATCCTTTTTGTCGAAATACCGAAGTGCATTGCGAAGTGCGAGTTTTTTCTCTTCGTCAGACAAAATGTCCTTGCGTTTGGGCGCGTGGTTGATTTGCGGTTCGTAAGGTTTCGGATTTGGCAAAACCGATGGAATGCCTTGTGAAATCTGCTCTTGGAATGTCATTTTTTTGGGAATGTATTCGTGTTTTTGTCGTATCCGTACGGACAGTGTCGGCAACCGCTTCTGCAACAATGACCGCGCTTGAGGTGAAATTTTTCGGTGAAGACCTTCCAGCCTTCGGGCGTTAGATAATAGTCTTCGCCTTCTATGAGTTTATTTGCCTCGTTTTGCCCGTCCATTAGCGACAAATTTAGGATATTTGAAACAATGAAGGTAATCGTTGCGAACTATTTAATTCCGAAAGGATTTGTGGGAATCACATTGTGGCCTTTCGTGATTTTGGCGTCCCATGCGCTCAAACACGACGAAACGGTCGTTCGACATGAGAAAATCCATCTGAAGCAACAACTCGAACTGCTCGTGCTTCCGTTTTTTGTTTGGTATGGATTGGAATTCGTTTTTCGTTTGATGCAATTCCGAAATCGCAAACTGGCTTACCGGAATATTTGCTTCGAACGCGAAGCTTATGCCAATGAAAAAAGCCCGGACTATTTGCAGTCGCGGGCTTTTTGGAGTTTTTTGAAGTATTTGTGATTTATTTTTTTGGTTTCTCTCCCGATTTTTGTTTGGACATAGGAACTGCATTTTCGCCTTGTGTTTCGGCATAAGTCTTGAATCCCGGTGGAAGTGGCGTCTGTTTGAAATTTCGCTTCCTTTCTTCCTGGAATTGTACGTTTTCATTGTAGTCGATTGGCGGCGGCGGTGCGTACTGGCCATATTGTCTTGTGTCGCCTCCGCCCCAAGTTGGGTCATTCCCGAATCTGTGATCCTGGAAATTGACTCTTTTTGCCATGATTCTGTAGGAAAAAGAAATGTTCGATGTTCCGCCGTTCTTTTCTTTCACGACAAATCCATCTTTTCCGGGAACGACATATAAGCCATTGGATTCGCCTTCTTCCTGTAAAAAGACACTCATTGGATGTTTGTCGTCGATCACGATCGTTTCGAGAAAAAGCGGGTCAATTTTGACTTCGACAGTTCCATTTACGAGTCGTGCTCTTCCAATATCCTCAAACCAAACGCCCGGAGTTTCCGTGACGTAAAGCAGTTGATTGCCTTTGCTTGTGCCGACACTGGCCGATTTGGTTCCGTTTACAACTGCGTGATTTCCGTTGAAATAGCCGCTGAAGTTGCCGTTGTTGGCTCTCCATCCGATTACCGCAATGTCGTTGTTGCCTGCCGGGACGCTTCCTCCGAACGCGATTCCCATTAAGCCGATTCCCCATGCGGCTCCGTTGTAATTTCCCTGAACACCGATTTGTCGGTTTCCAAATCCTGATCCGGAATATCCGGAAACACCGATGCGAATGCCGTTTGTTCCAGTTCCGGAATAATTGCCCGTCACACCCGCGACCGTTCCTGTTGCAGTTGGCGTTCCGTAGTTGATGCCGTAAACACCGGAGCCCACGTTTCCGTAGCTTGCGCCCTCGATCGCCGAATACGTAGTGGCGGCATTCGAGACTTCGCCGTAAATTCCGGCTCCTTGTGTAATTGCATTATAGCCGTTAAGCCCGTAATAATATGTTCCATTGGATGTGACAGTGAATAAATCTACACCCGCCGGAGCTATCGTGTTTATGCCGACTTGTCCCGTTGCGAGGATTCTCATTCTTTCCGCCGCGCTGGTCGAAAAGCCAAGCGCATTGGCCGCCGGACTCCAAAAACCCGCGGCGGGGCTTCCGTTGAACGAATAAAACGGCAGCGCCGCTGTTCCGCCCGTCATGGCATGAACTTGTGCGGCATTCGGGATTCTCAACCGCTCTTGGCCGCCAGTTGCCAGTCCTATTGCTGACGTGACAGGCATGAACATTCCGGTGTTTGTGCTGTTCGTCCAGCTGTAACTCGGCCCGTTTACCGATCCGGCCCCGTAGGATTGCAGCGTTCCCAGGGTATTGCTGATATTGAAACGATCAGTAGCGGCAGTTTTAAATCGCAAATCCTGTGCATCGTTCGTTCCTACGAAATTCGTTCCCGCAGTCGTCCCGGAATTGCCAAGCAACGCCCATTGGTTCGTCGCTCCATTTCCGATCTCTACCCAAGCTGCTCCATTCCAGTAATAGAATCCCGGAGAAACAGTGTTTGGAGCCGCTCCGGCTGTGGCAGTATTGTATACGAGAAGCGATACGGCTGCTCCGGTTACTGGTGCGACCGCGTTTTTGGCCGTGAGTGCTACTCTTGGAATAAGTATTCCTTTGGTTGTAGCATTTACGTCCAAAATGGCGGATGCGTCTGCGGTTGTTCCTATTCCAACATTTCCATTCGCCTGTACGCGGACCCTTTCGGCTCCGCCAGTTGTCACGGCAAGGGCGTCTGCGCCAGGACTGAAAAGACCTGTATTTGTGTCGCCTTGATAGGAATAATTTGGAGTTCCTGCCGTTCCCAGTGAATAGGATTGGAGTTGTCCGTTATTTGTGTTCGAAATGTTCCAACGATCGTTGCCTTGTGTGCGGATTCGCAAATCCTGCGCATCGGTCGTTCCGACGAAATTCGTTCCCGGCGTCGTACCTGCATTTCCCAGAAGCGCCCATTGGTTTGAAATCGAACTTCCGATCTCGACCCAGGCCGCGCCATTCCAATAGTAAAAGCCGGGAACTACATTATTTGGTGCAATTCCTGTCGTGGCCGTGTTCCAGACCAAAGTTCCATTGACCAGTCCGCCTCCTTGCGGATTCACTACCGGAGCAGCGACGATTTTGGACGCCAATGCCACGCGAGGTACGAGCATGCCGTTAGTTCCCGAAGAAACGTCGAGAGCAGCCTGGGGCGTCGTGGTTCCGACCCCGATCTGGGCGCTCAAAGCGCATGTGGACATAAATACTATCAATGTCCAGAAAGTAGAAATCTTCTGCATAACCTGTTTTATTTGTTTGAGTTAAAATAAAAGCACGTCGTACGAGAAGTTTTTCATCAGATTTGCCGACGAATGACGTCGAAATTCGATGAAGGTAAAAATTGGGGCAGTGCAGAAGAAAATGTAGTGGAAGATACTGATTTTTAATAACTAATACTTACTTTAGTGAAAATTTTCACCTATGAAAAGGACAATTACGATTTTAGCATTATTGTTGTCGGCCGGATTGTGTGCCCAATTGTACGTAAGTCCAAACAGCTATGTCTATTCGAATGATCAGTTCATTTATGTAAGACAAGGTGTCAATCTGCAAAATAACGGCAATCTATATCTTAGAAACGGCTCCCAGTTGCTTCAGGGTGTCAATGGCGCTTCTACCAATGCCGGTGCGGGAAAACTTTCGGTTTTTCAGGAAGGCACTGTCGATAATTTCGAGTACAATTACTGGTGTTCTCCTGTAGGAAATTCTTCTGCAACAGTCGGGAATGAGAACTTTGGAATTACGATGCTGAACCAACCTACGGGCTTGATCACGAGTAATCCGGCGACCATTCTCGCGCCAAACAATACGAACGGGCAATCCAATCCGCTTGCTATTTCGCAATATTGGATATACAAATTCATAACGTCAAACAACTATTCGCAATGGGTTGCCGTCAATGCGGCTTCGACGCTTGGCGCGGGTCAGGGCTTTACAATGAAAGGCACTGCCGGTACTGACGGAACGACTGTCCAGGGCGTGCAAAACAACCCGGGAGCGAATCAGCGCTATGATTTTCGCGGCAAACCGAATGACGGCAATATCAACATCAGCGTCGCAACCGATCAGTGGACACTCACCGGAAATCCGTATCCATCGGCGATAAATCTTTCGCAGTTTTTGTGGGATGCGACAAGTTCTACCGGAATCGCTTATTTCTGGGAACAGGACAAAACGTTGAACACGCATTTGCTCGTCGGATACTCCGGCGGTTACGGGGCTTACTCTCCGGTAACGCAAAACGGACCGGGAATTTACGTTCCTGCGGTTTTCTACAAATACGACATCACGGGAACATTGATTCCGGGTCCAACGGGCACCGGAGGAAGTTATTCAAGATATTTTTCGCCGGTAGGACAAGGTTTCATGATAGTAGGAAGCGCCAATGGAACGGTCACGATGCGCAACCAATACCGCGTTTTCCAAAAAGAAGCGCCGTCGTTGTCGCAATTCGAAAGGCCTGCGAATCTTGGCGGACTTTCAACTACTTCAACTCAAAACGGCTATCTGCCAGAAATACCGAATGTGGCCGGCTTCGATTACACGACCGTAAGTACTGCGCCAGTGCCTCAAATCCGTTTGTCGGCTAAGGTCGGGCACGGAGTCAGAAGCTTGGTGTTGGGCTTTGATCCGGCGGCGACCGATGGAGTCGATCACGCCATGGACGCGGCTTCGGGCGATTCAAATGCAGTTGACATGTTTTTTGCGATGCCTGGAGGCGAATATCTGATTTCAGTAATCGATTTCAACATCAATAAAACAGTTCCGCTAGGGCTTAGGAACAATGCCCAGGCCACTTTCCAGATCACGATGAACGAAATGATCAATTTCAGTGGTGCACAACACGTTTATGTGCACGACAAGTTGAACGGAACATATTTCGAGATCACGAACGCGGTATACGAAGTGACGATGCCTGCCGGAACAAACGTCGATCGTTTCGAGCTTACCTTTACGGAAAATGCACTCGGAACGCCAACCTTGAACGCAAACAGCTTCACGATCGTTCAGGACAACCCGAAACAACAGATCAAGATTTCCAACCCGAACCATTTTGAGATCAAGGACGTTTTCGTTTACGACATGAACGGACGGATGGTGATGAGCAAATCGAAACTCGGAGCGCTGGGCGAATACCAATTCCCAAGCGACGGCTTGAGCGAGGCAGTTTATATCGTCAAGGTCGTAACGGCCGACAATCGCGACATAGGGCAAAAGATATCGGTTTTCAGGACCAACAATTAACAGAAAGCAGCTTACGGGCTGCTTTTTTTATGGGTATTTTTGGCGCGTGAGCCTGAATCAGCAAATACGAAGTTTTTCAGATGTGCAACTTTTCGTCAAGCGCGAAGACTTACTGCACGAGACGATTTCCGGAAACAAATTCCGAAAGCTCAAGTACAATCTCGAACAGGCGAAATTGCAAGGCAAGAAAACATTGCTCACTTTTGGAGGCGCGTTTTCGAATCATATCGCGGCAGTTGCATCGGCGGGAAACGAATTCGGTTTTGAAACTGTCGGAATCATTCGCGGAGACGAACTTGAATCGAAAATTTCCGAAAATCCGACACTTGCATCCGCGCAGGCGCAAGGCATGAAATTCGAGTTTATCAACAGGGAAATTTATCGCAGTAAAGACGAACCAGCGTTTCTCGAGTCACTGAAATCGAGGTTCGGCGACATTTACATTTTGCCTGAAGGCGGGACGAACGCGCTCGCGGTAAAAGGCTGTGAAGAAATTCTGACGGGCGAAGATCTTGAGTTTGACTATATTTGCTGCGCTGTCGGAACGGGCGGAACGCTTGCGGGTTTGATAAATGCTTCGGATGAGAGGCAGCGAATTATCGGGTTTTCATCGTTGAAGGGCGTTTCAGAATTTGATCCGATAGTCGAATTTGCGAACAAAGACAATTGGGAAATCACGTCCGATTATCATTTTGGCGGATACGGAAAAGTCAATTCGGAACTCATCGATTTCATAAATCGGTTTGCCACCGAAAATAAAATGCAGCTCGACCCCGTTTATACTGGGAAGATGCTTTTCGGAATCGAGGATCTCATCGCAAAAGGTCGTTTCGAATCCGGCTCCAGAATTCTCGCTATCCACACCGGCGGACTCCAGGGAATTCCAGGAATGAACAAAAGATTGAAGAATAAAAACCTACATATTATTGAACATGGCTAAGAAAATCCTGTTTCTTTTAACCATTTTACTGTTGGCGAGCTGCGGATCGAAAAAACAAACCACAAGTTCACGCCCTGTCTACCGCAAAGGTCAAAGTACGGTGCAAACCCGCAAGCCACGCACGACAAGACCCGTGACGCGCACGCCTGAAAATACAAGAACCAATTCTGGATCAGGAAGCGAGACGCAAACACTCGAAGCGGTTTCGCGGGTCAAGGTCACAAATGACATGATTTATGCTTACATCGACCGCTATAAAGGCGTCGCTCAAGGCAATATGTCGCAGTACGGCATTCCGGCGAGCATCATTTTGGCTCAGGGAATTCTGGAATCCGGAGCGGGAACCGGCGCGCTCAGCACATCGGCGAACAATCACTTCGGAATCAAATGCCACAAGGATTGGACAGGCGAAAGTGTAAGGCACGACGACGATTCGGCACAAGAGTGTTTCCGAAAATATTCCGATCCATCTGAATCTTATCGCGATCACGCGCTTTTCTTAACCGGAAGAAGCCGTTATGCCGCACTTTTCGAACTCGACAAAGACGATTACAAAGGGTGGGCGAGAGGTTTGAAAGCGGCCGGTTACGCAACAGATCCGAAATATCCGGACAAACTCATCGGTTTGATCGAAAGGTTTGAACTGACAAGGCACGATGCGGTCGTTTTGGGACGTGATTATGTCGCGCCGCCAAGACAGGTCGCTCCGGTAATGCCTGTATCGACTTCGAACTCTATTGCAGACAATTCCGAAGGCTACTACACGGTTTCCAAAGGCGACACTTTGTACTCGATTTCCAAAAAATTCAATCTTTCGGTCGACGAACTCAAGCGCTTGAACAGCTTGGCAGACAACGCCATTTCGATAGGCCAGAATCTCAAAATAAAATAAAATGCTTTACCAACGTAGCAGCCAACTTTTTTTAGAGGCTGAACAGGTTATTCCCGGCGGAGTGAATTCTCCGGTTCGGGCTTTTCGCGCTGTTGGCGGGAATCCGATTTTCATGAAAAGTGCTAAAGGCGCTTATTTGACAGATGAAGACGGACGCACTTACATCGACTACATCAATTCCTGGGGACCGACTTTGCTTGGGCACGCGTTCCAGCCCGTGGTTGATGCCATCATAGAAAAAACCAAACTTGGAACCTCTTTCGGCACCCCGACGGAACTCGAAACCAAAATCGCGAAATTGGCGGTGAGCATGGTTCCGAATATCGATAAGATACGGTTCGTGAATTCCGGAACCGAAGCTTGTATGAGCGCGGTAAGACTCGCTCGCGGCTTCACTAAACGAGACAAGATCATCAAGTTTTCGGGTTGTTACCACGGGCATTCGGATTCGTTCCTGATCGCGGCCGGAAGCGGTGCGATCACATTCGGGACTCCAAATAGTCCAGGCGTAACGGCTGGAACGGCAAAAGATACGATTTTAGCGCGTTACAACGACTTGGAAAACGTTTCGGACATCATTTCGCAGAATCCGGATGAAATCGCCTGCATCATCATCGAACCGGTTGCGGGAAACATGGGCTGCATTCCGCCGAAAGCAGAATTTTTGCAAGGAATGAGAAAATTGTGCGACGAAAACGGAATCCTGTTGGTGTTCGACGAAGTCATGACGGGTTTCCGATTGGCGAAAGGCGGGGCGCAACAACTGTTCGGAATCAAAGCCGATATCGTCTGTTTCGGGAAAGTAATTGGCGGCGGACTGCCAGTTGGCGCGTTTGCAGCCAGAACTGAAATCATGGATTATCTAGCTCCGATCGGGCCGGTTTACCAAGCCGGGACGTTGTCCGGAAATCCGTTGGCAATGGCCGCGGGTTATGCGATGTTGCAGGCAATCGACGAAGACCCGGAATTGTTCGCGCGCTTGGAGCAAAAAACGGCATATCTCGAGAACGGACTTCGGAAAGTATTGTCTGAAAATGGAATCGAATACACCATAAATCGCGTCGGGTCTATGATTTCGGTTCACTTTGATGCCAACCCGGTTCATGATTTCCAATCGGCGGCAAAAGGCGACAACGAAAGTTTCAAAAAGTTCTTCCACGGACTTTTGGAAAAAGGCGTCTACATCGCGCCATCGGCTTACGAAACCTGGTTTTTGTGCGACGCCTTGACTTACGAAGATCTCGACAAGACGATTCAGGCTGCAGGCGAAGTTGCCCAAACGCTGTAAAATCGGAAACTTATAAAAACAAAAATCCCGCCATGAAAGCGGGATTTTTTATTTCGGATGAACTTGGATCAGTGCGTCAATTTTGCCCAAAGCTCTTTGTTGGCCTGCAACTTCTGTAGCTGGTTTCCGTCGATGCTTCCTTCGATCTTTTTCTCCATGATTACAGAAATCTCTTTCTTTTTCCCGGCAGAAACGTTTGGATCTGCAAGCATTTCGTGCTTGGATTGGAAAAGTCTCGTGAAATTCTCAAGATCAGTGCTTGTCAGTTTGAGATAATCCACAAGTTCGACAGCTTCTTGGCGACCTTTCGATTGTGGAGAGGTTTTCTTGTCCTGAGCCTGTGCGCTTACCGTAAAAGCAAGCATGAAAGCGAAAACAGCGATTATTTTTTTCATTTTGGAATTTGGTTTTTTGTGAAAAATAGATTCCAAATCTAACGGAATAAATTCAAAGGGCAAAATTTATTTTCGCGTTTTATTCCTGTGGTTCAGCACCTTTTTTGTGTTGTCTCGGGCCTTTTTCGAAATGTTTCGGGCCGTCGTGGCGGAAATGCGATTTGCGTTCCCTGCTGCCTTTGTCCCATTTTGCGAATTGGTCGTCGTTCAGCAATTTTTTCATCCTGGCTCGCTGCTCGATCTGGAAATCGAGTTTGTTGCTTTGCATGGCGTAAATCTCGTCTGCGGTAGGTTTCGTCTTACTGTCGCGGTTTTGCTGCATTTTCGCCTTCGCCTCATTGCGTTTGGCCTGCTGATCGGCTATGATTTTCTTCATTTCCTTTTGTTGGGAAGCCGTCAAATCGAGTTCAAGTGTCATTCGTTTGAGACGAAGATCGCTTTTTTGTTCCGATATCAATTCTACTCTTTGTCCGCGTTTGTGATCGCGCTCTTTTTGTTCCTGGCTGAATCCGATTGTTCCCACAAGGAGCAAAGCGGCCATAATTACATTTTTCATGTTCTTCGGTTTTAAAGTTTGGCTATTTGACAGGAGGCGACGCAAAGGGTTTAACGTCAAGCGGATATTTGTGCTTCCGTTAACAGAAAGAACTTTCGGGAATTTTTGTTCAGATGGAATCCTGGCAATTGTAAAAATAGAAGCGTCCGATGAAAATCGTTACAATTTCCATCGGACGCTGTCCGTATTCCTGAGAATATTATTGTTGGAAAACGACGGTTTTGGTATCGCCTTCCACAACGACTTTTACCAATCCGTGTTTCGACAAGCCTTTCATGGCCGCGTCCCATTTCTTTCCGCTCAAACCGGCTTGGGTTTTCAAAGCGTCCAGAGCGAGTGATTTCGCAGTTTTGAGTATTTCCGATACGAGTTTTTCCTCGTCTGTCAACTGGACGGCTTTTTTCTCCGGACGCATTTGCGGGAAGAACAAAACTTCCTGGATCGAGGCGTTGTCGGTCAGGAACATGATCAATCTGTCCATTCCGATTCCCATTCCAGACGTTGGAGGCATTCCGTATTCAAGGGCGCGCAGGAAGTCGTTGTCTATGAATTCCCCGGCTTCGTCGTCTCCGCGAGCAGCCAGTTCGAGTTGCGCCTCGAAACGCTCTCTTTGGTCGATCGGATCGTTCAATTCCGAATAGGCATTGGCGATTTCTTTTCCGCAGACCATCAACTCAAAACGTTCGGTCAATTCCGGATTGTCGCGGTGCGCTTTGCAAAGTGGCGACATTTCTTTGGGATAATCTGTAATGAAAGTCGGTTGGATGAAATTGCCTTCGCATTTGGCCCCGAAAATCTCGTCGAT
The DNA here is from genome assembly GCF_004295795.1 of Flavobacterium sp. Lineage (GTDB taxonomy): Bacteria > Bacteroidota > Bacteroidia > Flavobacteriales > Flavobacteriaceae > Flavobacterium. The sequence goes on from NZ_SEBR01000002.1 coordinate 122,055, forward strand.
GAGTTTTCCTTTGCCCATCGTATCGTCAACTTCGATTCCCATTCCTTTTGCAGCTTCGAACAATTCAGCTTCTGATTTTCCCGAAATGTCGAAACCTGTGTATTTGATGATGGCGTCTGTCATCGTGACTCTGGCATAAGGCGCTTTGAAGTCGACTTCGTACTCGCCGAATTGGGCTTTGGATGTTCCGTTTACGGCAATCGCGCAGTACTCGAGCAATTGTTCGGAGAAATCCATCATCCAATTGTAGTCTTTGTACGAAACATAGATTTCCATGGCCGTGAACTCCGGATTGTGGGTTCTGTCCATGCCTTCATTTCGGAAATTTTTCGAAAATTCGTATACGCCGTCGAATCCGCCAACGATCAAACGCTTCAGATACAGCTCGTTGGCGATACGCATATATAAAGGTATGTCAAGCGAATTGTGGTGCGTGACGAAAGGTCGTGCCGATGCGCCTCCCGGAATAGGTTGCAAAATAGGCGTTTCGACCTCGAGGTAACCGCGGTCGTTAAAGAAAGTACGCATCGCATTGAACAGTTTTGTCCGTTTGATGAAGGTTTCCTTGACGTGATCGTTCACGGTCAAATCGACGTAACGTCTTCTGTAGCGTTGTTCCGCATCCGCGAAAGCGTCATGGGTTTTACCGTCGGCATCGACTTTTACAACCGGAAGCGGACGAAGCGCCTTGGCCAAAAACTTGAGCGAAGTCACGTGAACCGAAATCTCGCCAACCTGGGTTTTGAAAACTTTGCCGGTCACGCCGATGAAATCGCCAATGTCGAGCAATTTCTTGAACAGGACGTTATAGGCCGTTTTTTCTTCGTCGTTCGAAATATCATCACGCGAAATATAGACCTGGATGCGTCCTTCGGAATCCTTGAGTTCGGCAAAAGAGGCTTTTCCCATGATGCGTTTGCCCATGAGGCGTCCCGCCAGGGTAACTTCTTTTCCTTCGTAAGACTCGAAATCTTGCTGGATCTGTTTGGAAAGCGCGGTCACGTGGTATTGTTCGGCCGGATAAGGCTCGATGCCCATCCTGCGCAATTCGGCCAAAGCCTCGCGACGCAATATTTCCTGTTCTGATAATGCCATTGTGCGTGTGATTTTTAGGGCGCAAAGATAGGAATTTGGGTCGAAAGTCGAAAGCAGAAAGTCGCACGGCAAAAGTCGGACGGCCAAAGTCGTAAACTCACAAAGTCGGCATGAAACGGTAAGGATAAAAATGTGGGTTTTGTGCTTAACTTTGCAGCATGAACAAGAAAGTCGTTTTTGAGGATTTGGGGCAAAAGGATTACAAGGAAACCTGGGCGTTTCAGGAATCGTTGTTTCAAGGTATCGTCGACAGGAAACTTCGGAATAAAAACGAAGGCGAAACTGTCGAAACGCCGAATTACTTTTTGTATGTGGAACATCCGCACGTCTATACTTTGGGGAAAAGCGGCGATTTGACCAATTTGTTGCTGGATGAATCCCAGCTCGAGGCGAAGGGCGCGACTTTCTACAAAATCAACCGCGGCGGCGACATCACGTATCACGGTCCGGGACAAATCGTGGGTTATCCGATTCTCGATCTTGAAAACTTCTTTACGGATATCCATAAATACCTTCGGCTTCTTGAGGAAACCATTATTTTGACTTTGGCTGAATACGGACTTGAAAGCGGTAGGAGCGAAGGAGAAACCGGAGTCTGGCTTGGTGTCGGTACGCCCTTCGCGAGAAAAATCTGTGCTTTCGGAGTTCGTGCCTCGCGTTGGGTGACGATGCATGGATTCGCGTTGAACGTCAATGCCGATCTTGGTTATTTCGACAACATCATTCCGTGCGGCATCCGCGGGAAAGGGGTGGCTTCGTTAAATGTGGAATTGGGCGTGGCCGAAGTTCCGATCGAGGAAGTGAAATCGAAAATCCTCAAACACTTCAGTGCGTTATTTTCAGCCGAAGTCCTTCAAAACTCAGATCTTCTTCAAAATCCAACTCCAGCTGATCGGGCAAAAGCCTAAATGACATTCTGTGGTAAGGTGTTGTTCCGTGCTCGCGGATGGCTTGCCGGTGTTCCAACGTCGGATAACCTTTGTTCTGCTTCCAGTTGTACATCGGGAATTCCTCGTGCAGCATTTCCATGTGGTCGTCCCGATACGTCTTGGCCAAAACAGAAGCTGCGGCAATGCTCAAATATTTGCTGTCGCCTTTTACGATACAATTGTGTGGGATGTTTCCAACCTTTTTGAATCGATTTCCATCTACTATAATATGTAAGGGCTCGGGAATGAGTTTCAGGATGCATTCCTGCATGGCCTTTATGGAAGCGTTCAGGATATTTATCTCATCGATGACCGCGTGATCCAAATGCGTTACCGAAAAGCAAACCGCTTTGTCTTCAATCAACGGGCGAAGATATTGGCGTTGTTTTTCGGTTAACTGCTTTGAATCATTAAGCAGCTCATTGTTAAAGTTGTCAGGTAAAATTACCGCTGCAGCTGTTACCGGTCCGGACAGGCAACCTCTTCCGGCTTCGTCTGTTCCGGCTTCGTGTAAATGTTCTGAAAACCTTTTGATTAACATTAAATTAAAATTTCAGCAAAAATAGGAAAATGACGCAACCTTTTCGAAATAGGCGCATCTATGTCATAGTTATTTGCAGAAATGTTACTGTTTGCAGTCTTTTCGTTGAAAAAAAACAATGTTAATCCGAAGTAATATTTGTTTTATTAAGAAATAATTGTGAAGTTTGCGGAATAACTAACTCAAATAAATTTAATATGAGATCGAAGTTTAAATGGATTTTTACGCTACTTGTAGCGTTAACAGTACAGCTTTCTTTCGCTCAGGGGAAAACTGTCACAGGTACGGTTTCGGATGCTTCGGGGCCACTACCTGGTGCGAACGTCGTGGTTAAAGAAACTAAAGCCGGCGTTCAAACTGACGTGGATGGTAAGTATTCCATTCAGGTTAATCAAGGGCAAACCCTTGTTTTCTCTTTCGTCGGTATGGCCGATTCAGAAGTGAAAGTTGGTGCTGGCAGCACAATCAACCAAAAGCTTGCTGAAGGAGGAATTACTCTCGGAGAGGTTCTAATTACCGGTGCTTTGGGTCTTCAGAAAAAAGCCGATGCGCAAACTGCTTCCCAACAGGTTGTCAAAAATGACGAACTTACGAAAGCAGCTCAGCCGAACGCTGTTTTGGCGTTGGTAGGTAAAGTTTCTGGTTTGCAGATTAACACTACCAGTACAAGTGTGAACTCTTCGACTCGTGTGGTCCTTCGTGGTAACCGCTCTTTGTCAGGTAGTAACGAAGCGCTTGTCGTTATCGATAACGCTGTTTCTTCAATCGCCGCATATTCTGCTTTGCCGCCGGATATGATTGAGAGCGTTAACGTAATCAAAGGTGCTCAAGGTGCGGCTCTTTACGGTCAGCAAGGTGGTAACGGTGTTATCATCGTGACTACTAAGCGTGGTGCTAAAGGCTCTAAACCTGTTGTTCAAATCGGATCGTCTATTGACTTTGAAGAGGTTTCTTTTGTTCCTCAGCGTCAACGTCGTTACGGTCAAGGATGGAGCGGACAACACGTGAACTATGAAAATGGTGCTTGGGGTGCTGAATTTGACGGTGTGCCACGCGCAACTGGTTTGATGCAGGCTGATGGTACTTATGTTACTACTCCTTACCGTTCTATTAAAGACAACATCAAGGAATTCTTCCAAACTGGTACTATTGCCCAGACTAACTTGGCGATTTCAGGTGGTAATCTTGAGAATGGGTATGCTAACTTCATGGCTAACCGTCAATCTACAGATTTCGTAGTTGCGGGCGACGAGCTTAAGAGAAACGCATTTATCTTCAGAGCTGGTAAAAAACTTGGTAAATGGACTGTTGAAGGTAACGCGAGTTATACTACTCAAAAGACAGAGACTACTTCGGCTGCTCTTTACAGTGAGCTTTTGCAAGCTGCAACGAATATTCCTGTGGAAAGATTCTCAAGTCCGTTCAACCAGTATCACTGGACTTCTTACTACAACAGCCCTTATTGGTCTCGTGAGAACATCCGCAACGAAGGTCGTAGTGACCGTTTTAGAGGTCAAATGGATTTGGGTTACAAGTTCAATGACAATATCGATGCCCGTTACACTTTCAACGTAGTTCAGCTTCAAACTGACGCTTTGAGCTACACAAACGCTTACACAGACTTGCTTCAAGTTGGAGGTGGTGACCAAACTACAGTATCTTCTTTTGATACTCAGAACACTATGGCCAGAAATATCTATGCTGACTTTATCGTTAACTTCAAATACAATTTGACTGAGAAGTTGAACATGGTTTTGAACGTCGGTAATAACATCAGAGATAACTACTACAGTATTTCTGCTGTTGGTGGCGATAACCTTACTGTTCCTGGAGTTTACAACGTATCTAACGTTACAGGTATTCCACGTGCAAGCAACCTACGTCAACGCGACAGAGCTGCTTCTGTATTCGGTAACCTTGACTTGAACTACGGTGAGTGGATCTTCTTGAACGCTACAGCTCGTAACGACTGGGTTTCAGTATTGGATACAAGCAACAACAGTTTCTTTTATCCTTCTGCGGGTCTTTCATTCGTCCCTACTCAACTATTTGAAGGGTTGAAAGACAACAAAGTATTGAATCGCGCGAAGATCTATGCTAACATCACAAAGACTGGAGGAAATTCATTCGTTGGTTACGGTCAGATTTTTGAGCAATATGTTCAAGGTACAGGATATGCTTTTGGAGATTTGAACTCTTTCGTACAATCGTCAAGCGCAGTATTCCAGTATATCAATCCTGAATTCTACACCAACAAAGAGATTGGTATCAATTTGGAATTCCTTAACGGTAGAATTACGCTTGATGCTGCTTACTTCCGTTCAGACAATAAGGATTTGATCACGAACATCACTCCTTCATTCGCTTCTGGTTTGACATCTTTGGGTGTTAACATCGGTAGAGCTCACACAACTGGTGGTGAGATCGATTTGGGCTTCACTCCAATCAGAAAAGAAGATTTCGGAAACTTGGGTATTACTTGGACAAACCGTTTGGGCTACTCTAGAGCTATCATGAAAGTCGATAAGGTTTCTGACCAGACTTCATCTGTATCGCTTCAGAACTTCGCAACATCTGGTGGTATCGGAATTTTTGCTGAAGAAGGAGAAGAGTTTCCACTCATCAAAGGTATCGGCTACGAGCGCGATGATCAAGGACGTGTAATTATCGATCCTACAACAGGAAATCCGGTAAAAACTACTGAGTATATTAAACTTGGTAAATCAACTCCTGATTATATCTTGAACTACAACACATCTATCCAATACAAAGGGTTTGCTATTTCTGCGACAATGGACTACAGAACAGGTCACCAGTTCTGGTCAGGTTCAAAACAATGGTTGTCTTGGTCAGGTCACTTGTATGACTCAGCTTTGACAGGTCGTACAGGTTTCGTATTCCCTAACTCTTCTTACGACGACGGTTCAGGTAATTATGTTGCCAATACTAGCGTTCTTACAGGAGGAACAACTTACGGAAGCTATTTGTCGTACTACCAAGATGAGTATGCAGAAACTGCAGAAAACTTCGTATTGGACGCAACGGCATTCAAAGTTCGCGAATTGTCACTTGCTTATTCATTCCAACCGGAAACTTTGGAGCGTCTTGGCTTGACTCAATTGAGACTTAGTGTAAATGCACGTAATCCATTTATGGTTCTTCCAAAAGAAAACCGTAACTACAGCGACCCAGAGCAATCAAACACTACTGGTAACGCCGCAGGTCTTGCTGCTGTTGGACAATATCCACTAACCAGAACATTCGGTTTTGCGGTTAACGTAACATTCTAAAAAAAAAGCAATGAAAAAACTTAAATATCTTATTCCGGCATTAGCTCTCACAATGTTTTCTTGTGATGACTATCTGGATGTAAATGCTCCTGTGAATAACCCGACAGGAGAGCAAATCACTCCAAATCTATCTTTGGCGGCTGCGGAAACAGGTCCTTACAGAACTTTATCGCGTACCGGAAATATTTTTGGTAACTTATTCCTGAACAACTGGGGATTCAACGTTAACGCTTTTGCGGTCACAAACCCGGAAGAGTTTTCGTTGGCTCTTACCAATAATACGTATTCAGGTATTTGGGACGGACTTTACACAAGTACGGTCAACTTGACCAATATCATCGAGCATCCGGCTGCAAACTATGAAAACCACAAGGCAATCGCGAAGATCCTTAAGTCTTTCTACTTTCAGTACTTGGTCGATTTGTACGGAGACATTCCTTACACTGAAGCTCATAAAGGAAGTGACAACCTAACGCCTGCTTACGATGACGATATGGCGGTTTACCGTGACTTGGTTGTTCAGATTGAAGATGCTATCAACACTATCGACAATCCGGTTAGCACGACTATCGCTGTTGGTAATGAAGATGTCATTTTCCAAGGAGATATGGCCAAGTGGAAGGTTTTCGCAAACACTTTGAAGTTGCGTATTCTTTTGCGTCAATCGGAACTTCCGGATAGCGATGGTTATTTGGCACAGGAATTCAGCGAATTGGCAAGTGCTACTTTCGTTACTGAAGACGTGACTATCAACCCTGGATACTCGAATGGTGAAACAGGACAAGTTAACCCTTGGTACAATTTGTTCTACAACATCGATGGTACGGTAACGGCAATCTATCGCCAGTACGGTGCGTCAAAATATTTCGCTGACAATTTGAATCTTTCTTCTTTGCCGGATCCTCGCAGAGGCCGTATTTGGACTGGTTTGGTTGGAGGCAACGTTTCTGGAGTTCTTCAGGGAGACCGTTCGCAAAATAACGGAGGAACTGCTCCATTGAATATCTCGCAACTTGGGCCTGGCGTTCTTTCTTCGCCTGCTCAGGACGGATACATGATGCTCGCTTCAGAAAGTTATTTGCTACAGGCTGAAGCTGCACTTCGCGGTTTCTTGCCAGGAAACGTCAGTGCATTGTTTACAGCTGGTGTTACTTCCTCTTTCACGCAATTGGGTGTAACGAATCCTGGAACTTACCTCGCTCAAATGGCTAACGAAGCTGGAAAAGGTTATAATCCTGGTTTCACGCTAGATCAGAACATCGCTGCTATCATGTGGCAGAAGAATGTTTCCATGACTGGAGTTAACGCTATGGAGGTATTCATCGAGTATACTCGTACTGGTCTTATCGATCAGGTTCCTTTGGCAGGTACAGGTGTTCCTGGTGGAATTTCACCTACGCAACCTAACAAGATGAGAAGATTGCTTTACCCGACTTCAGAATTGGTAGGTAATTCAGCAAACGTTCCGGTATTGACTTTGAACCAAATCTTTACTGAAGGGCCATTTTGGTTTGTCGAACAATAAAAATTGAACAATATGAAAAAGTTATTAGCATTAGCATTCGTAATGGCAGCGGCCATTGCATGTACAGACGATGATTTGAGCCAAGGGCCGAATCTTCAACCAAGTACCGATTTTATAGTTGGTTTCCCAGAAGCGGCTGTTTCTTATAGCTACTTTGCCGACGAAGGAGCAGTTCAAAGACAGTTTCCTGTTGTTTTGATTGGTGGTAATGCCGGAAATCCGTCAGATACTCCATTGGTCGTAAACTACGAAATTGTACCGTTTGACGCTGCAACCGGAACAGGAAGTACAGCTACTGAAGGAACTGAATTTGACTTTTTGGATAACTCCGGACAGTTGACTATTCCTGCCGGTCAGGATTTCGTAAACTTCCCCATCCTTGTCAACACTTGTTGTTTGGACCTTGAAGTGAAAACTACTCTTGTCATCAAGCTTACTGGCGTAACTGGTGCAGACGGGATCGTTTCTCAAAACAACAGTACTTTCACGGTTAACTTCGTAGGATGTCAGGCTGATTTGGCCGGTACTTACTCTGTCGCAACAGTTAGAGAATCTACAGGAAGTGTATTGAATCAAGTGAACCAAACGATCACTGAGGTGAGTACGAACTACTTCCTTACGCAAAACACTGCCACTTTGACTCCTAACCAAATCGGTACAGGACAAGGGTTTTACTTCAACGTATTGTGTGGAGAAATCACAGTGCCATCACAAGGTTTGTTCCAAGGGGTTTACCCTAACGAGGTTGTAGGTGTTCCTATGGATTCGGGTGATTACGCTGGCCTTGAAGGTGCCGTTATTAGCGACAACCAATTCAAGATTCGCTACAAAGCTAATTATGGTGGTGCTACCGGTTTCGTGACCGTTACAAGTACTTACACTAGAAACAACTAATTAAATCTGGAAAAATGAGAAAAATCTTTGGATATAAATTTCTTTTCGCCGCCGCACTCGTAGCTTCTTTGGCTTCTTGTAGCGATGACGATGACAAAACACTTTCTACACGAGTTGAGAAACCAGTAATAACAACTGGCCTATCTGCAACGACTGTATCAGAAGGTGACACCATCACCGTTACACTTACTTCAGACAAAGCGATCAGCGATCCTATGGAGTTCAAGTTTGAGGTGTTGGCTGGAAGCACGGGCGGTTTCCGCGACTTGTCTTCTGCAGAAGGTATTGAAATCGAAGTTGGTGCTGGTTTCGGTGCTCTTGGATATCAAATCGTTATGCCGGCTTACACAACTTCATATACGTTCACGATCGTTCCGATTGTAGATCTTGAAGCAGAAGGAGCTGAGACATTCAACATCAGATTCTACGGAGACGGTAACGCTAAAGGTAAAGTTGCCGAAGGATCAGAGTTCTTCACGTTGACAGTTAACAATACGGTAACTGACGACTTCATAGCTAATTTCGATTGGTCTCAAACCAATGCTGACTACTACGGAACTTTGGTTGCAGGTGAATATGCAGGAGACGACGACGCAACGCACGCCTATTGCGATTTCGATTTCGATTTGGAATTGTATACATGGCCAGGACTTGATTACCAAGCGGTTTCTTACACAGATTGTCCAGAGAGTTTGACTCTTTTGGGAACAGATCCAGACGGAGAATATCTATTGGTACCAAGTTTCTACACTGCAGACGGTCCTACACCACCGAAAAGTGGTGAGATCAACTTCAAGGCTTTCGTAGAAATGGGAAGACCAGGAGCTTTCAAAACAGTTTACAACCTCGATAACGTTTGGTCGTATACGGTCGGAGGAATTGAGGAAGGTAATCCTGACGGAGCTATTCCAATCGTCCTTATCGAGAAAGTCGGAACAACTTACACAGTAAGAGATTTCAACACAAACGAAGTTCTTGGTTCAGGCCGTGGCGCCAGTCTAAAACAGCAAATCATTGCTAAAATCAAAGCTAGAAAACACTAATCAGTGTAATAAGCGATAAAAAAGGCCGTCCGAAAGGATGGCCTTTTTGTTTTATGGGTTTTGTTTCTTTTGGAAAATTATAACACCACTTTGTTTATTTTTGTGCCTATTCCCAGGCTATGAAGATATTCTTGTCGTTTCTGTTTCTATTTGTCGGATTGTTTGCCAACGCGCAGGACGATATTGTCGTGCCGGCCACACAACCGGCCAAAACCCAAAATCCAAAGCCGCAATCCGGAGGCGCTCCAAAAGGCAGTCCAAATACACCATCAGATCCGAATGCGAAAACCGAAGCTCCAAAGGCGACAATCGACATGTACAGGATCGTCACGCTCGACCGCGATACCACTTACGTAGACACTTCGCTCACTATTCACGATGAGTACAGGCACAACTACCTGCGAAAAGACATCTTCGGGCTTTTGCCTTTTGCCAACGAAGGACAAACCTACCAAACACTCGACTTCGGACTCAAGAAGTTCAATCCTTATCCAGGCTTCGGACATACGGCCAAAGAATTTCCGTTACTCTCAGCCGAGGACATCCGCTACTATTCGATGGCAACTCCATTTACGGAACTCTATTTCAAGTCGGTAATGGAACGCGGCCAGAATGTCGACGCTTTTGTCAGCGCGAACATTTCACCACAACTCAATTTCTCGATTGCCTACAAAGGACTGCGATCTGACGGAAAGTTCATCAATCAGGTCACGAGTACCGGAAACTTCCGCTTCACGACAAGCTACCACACCGAATCGAGACGCTACATGGTCAATTTCCATTTTATGTCCTTCGATTTTCTCAACGGAGAAAACGGAGGCGTCGTCAACATCGCTGACTTCGAAGACGGAAATCCACGTTACGACAATAGATTGCGTTTCAACGTATACTCTCGCGACGCCCAATCTTTCGAAAGAGGAAAGCGCCTTTTTCTCGACCACAGTTTCCGCGTAAACGGAAATGACGCCCAAAACAACCTGCACATCACACACCAATTCAATTACGAGAACAAGTTCTTCCAATACAACCAAACCAATCTTTTGACGGTCGTCGACGCCACTACGCAAATCCAACGGTACGGAGAATCCTATCGCGCCGGATCGATCAACGACCAAACGCATTACAACCGCATGTACAATAAGGTCGGAGCGGTTTACGAAAACAAGACATTGGGTAAATTCAAAGGATTTCTCGAAGACTACAGATACAATTATTACTTCGATCGCGTCATCCTGAACAGCGCGCAACCCAACACAGGTTCGCTGTCAGATGAAATCCAGTCTTTCGGAGGCGAATACGAATACCGAAAAGACAAATGGACAGCCAACGCACTCGTCTCCCAATCGCTCACGAACCAATCGTTGTCGAATATCCAAGGCCGCGTGCGATACAGGTTCAACGACAAAAACGTCGTGTCTTTCCAGTACGAGCGAATGAGCAAAATCCCCGATGCGATCTACAACCTTAACCAAAGTTCTTACAAAGGTTACGTCTGGACGAATTCCTTCAAGAACGAAAAGATCAACAGCATCAACATAAAGGCCGATACGCAGTGGTGCACGGCATCGGCACAAATTTCGTCCTACAAAGACATGTTGTATTTCGCCAACACGACAACTTCAGACACTTTGATCGTAAAGCCTTTCCAATACGGAAACGACATCAAGTATTTTTCGGTCAAAATCGGAAAGGAAATCAAAGTCGGAAAGTTCGGTCTCGACAACACCTTTTTGTACCAGCAAGTCGATCAGCAAGACGACATTCTCAACGTTCCGAAGTTCGTCACCAGAAACACGCTATACTTTCAGGACGCCTACTTCCGAAAGGCACTTTTCATCCAGACTGGCGTCACCTTCAACTATTTCACGAAGTATTACGGAAACGACTACAATCCGGTCATTGGAGAATTTTTCGTGCAGAACCAAAAGGAAATCGGAGGCTTTCCAATGCTCGATTTCTTCCTCGACATGCGAATCAAAACCGCGCGAATCTACTTTAAGGCAGAGCATTTCAACGCGGCCTGGACGGGCAACAATTACCTGACCGCACCCAATTATCCGTACCGCGACTTCCTGTTCCGCATAGGGATGGAGTGGAACTTCTTCAAGTAGGATTTTTGGGGCGTGCCGGCGGCCGGTTTCAGTAGCAGTAGCAGTTGCAGAAAGCAGGTTTTGTAACGCATAACGATTGCCGCACAATTGACGTTTCTCGTTTTAGCTTTTTACATACTTCTGTCTTTGTCTCGCTTTTTATCGCCGCGACTGCAATCGTTTCCGGTTTTCTGCTACTGCGTCTGCTTCTGCTACTTATTTAAAGCCGCCGTCGGGCTGCGGGCACTCGCTTTTTTGCCGGTAAAGTTCATGCAGCAACAAATCTTATGTCGGCAAAAAGAGCTTAGACAATGCCAGCATCCCTCAAGCAATCCGTTCCCGCGAACGCGATCGTCAGCAGAAGTCGTTTCCCGAAATCGTTTTAGCCCAATTCCAATCCTCGAAACTAATTCCTACCTTTGCGCCCTACTTTCGGTTCACGCCAAAAGTCCGCAATCAAATATCCAACAATGAAATACGCAGAAAATATATTGGGAACCATCGGCAACACGCCCATGGTAAAACTCAACAAAGTCATCAAAGGCATCGATGCGCTGGTTCTGGCGAAAGTCGAAACGTTCAATCCAGGCAATTCAGTCAAGGATAGAATGGCCGTGAAAATGATTGAAGACGCCGAAGCCGACGGAAGACTCCAACCGGGAGGAACGATTATCGAAGGAACGTCGGGCAACACAGGAATGGGTTTGGCGCTAGGAGCGATCGTGAAAGGCTACAAACTCGTGTGCGTGATCACCGACAAGCAGTCCAAAGAAAAAATGGACATCTTGCGCGCCGTCGGGGCGAAAGTCGTGGTTTGTCCAACAGACGTCGAACCGACAGATCCGCGTTCTTACTATTCGGTTTCAAAACGACTTGCCGAAGAAACGCCAAACGCGTGGTATGTGAACCAATACGACAATATGTCGAACACACAAGCGCACTATGAGCAAACCGGACCTGAGATCTGGGAACAGACCGATGGCAAGATCACGCATTTCATCGTCGGGGTAGGAACGGGCGGAACGATTTCAGGGGTCGCGAAATACATCAAGGAAAGAAACCCGAACGTCAAAATTTGGGGCGTCGATACTTACGGATCGGTTTTCAAGAAATACCACGAAACCGGCATCTTCGACGAAAACGAAATCTATTCGTATATCACTGAAGGAATCGGCGAAGACATTCTTCCAAAGAACGTCGACTTCTCGTTGATCGACGGTTTCACGAAAGTCACTGACAAAGACGCGGCGGTTTACACACGCAGATTGGCGCTCGAAGAAGGTATTTTCGTAGGAAACTCTGCCGGAGCCGCGATCAAAGGCGTGTTGCAACTAAAAGAACACTTTGGTCCGGACGATGTCGTGGTCGTACTTTTCCACGATTCGGGAAGCCGTTACGTAGGCAAAATGTTCAACGACGACTGGATGCGCGAGCGCGGATTCCTCGAAGAAGATATCGCCAAAGCCGAAGACCTGATCAAAGACCATATAGACAAGCCGCTAGTCGTGGCCAGAACCGAAGAATTGGTTTCTCACGCCATCGAACGCATGCGCAAGTACAAGATTTCCCAAATTCCGGTAATCGACATCAACGGCTTCGTGGGTTCGGTAGACGAAACAGACTTGTTCCAAAGTTATATTGAAGACAAAAACACAGCCGAAAGACCGTTGCGCGAAGTCATGGGAAAACCTTATCCAATCGTGAAAGCCGGAACATCGGTAGAAGCGATCTCAAAATTGATCACGAAGGAAAATCAGGCCGTTCTTGTCGAATTGGCCGATGGACGTCATCATATCGTGACCAAGTATGATATCATTGGTTCCATAAAATAATTTCCAAATTCCATCCCGATAGCTATCGGGACCAAATTCCAAGTAGGATCGTGAAAAACTCGGCTTAAACCTTCGGTTTTGCCTCGGGCTTCCAAAAGGGAGAAATTAAAAAACAAAAACTCCGGACGTAATGTTCGGAGTTTTTCGTTTCTAGCCATTTTTTTCAAAGCATGTGAAGCAACTGAGCAAAGCGAAGCTTTGAGAAAGTCCTGAACAACAGCTTTGGAATTTGGAATTTGATTATTGGAATTTTTCAATTATTGTTTTACCCCAACCAAAACCCCCGAAACATTCCAGGCGCTGAAACTCGTGCCTTCGCTAGCACCAAGCGGAATGTCAATGGCAATCGTGTGTTCGCCAGCGTCCAAATCGCCCAAATCGATCCAAACCGGATTCGTCGTCGTGCCCGGGCACCAATTCGAGCGGCTGTAATCAGATGAAGAAAGACCGTTCTCGAAATTGCCGGACGCCGGATTGCTCAATCGGTAAGAGCCGCAGTCGGTGCGCCACGGCGTGAAGGCGAAAGCGAGTTTTCCGTCGAGGTAGATGGAATTTTGTTTCGGGACGAATTCGTCTCCATTTTCCCATCCGCCGTGACCGGTCGTGATATAGCGCAGTTTGGCGTTTTTGATCTTTAGGTCGAGCTTGAATTTGACTTCGAGGCCTTTCGGTTTGCTGAACATCGTGCCGTATTCCTGTCCGGCCATTTCCATGACATTATTCGTGTTGAAAATCGGGAGCGCGACCGTTTCGGGTTTGGCGATTTCTTCCTTGTGGATCGTAATGTTCACGCTGGCTTTGTGTCCGCCTTTGTCATAATTTCCTATGTTGAGTCCGATGTAGACTTCTTTGTTGCTCAACCTCGGAATAAAATCGGAAATATCCTGCCGATACATAACACTGTCTTGCCAAACCTTGTTTTTCAGCTTTAAAGTATTGTATTGACTCACTCCGAAAGGCGTGAAAAAGCGCATTAGTTCGAGCAACGGTTCGTAATCATCGGTTTTGGTGACACCTTGGTAATGTTTGCCGTTTCCGTTTTCGTAAACCGGAAGTTTCTCTTTTCCATTGTTCAATCCGTCGAGAAAAGATAGTTTTGCGTCGGTCGGAATCACGAAAACCGAGCCCGTTCTGTCATAAGCATCGCCGTTCGATTGTTCGGTTACGTCAACAAAAACTTGGCTTCCGCTTTTGATTTCGGGAAATTTTACCTTTTTGACGACGATAGTTCCGTTGGCGAACCGCAAAATGCTGTCGTTCGATTTCTGGTCGCCTCCGAAGTTTACGATTTCCTTTTTGAAAACCTCGATCGTGGTGAATCGGCTTTTCCATACCAGATCACGATAGGTCAAAGCGTCGACGAATTTGTAGGTAGAAATGTTCTTTAGGTTTTTGTTCTTGACCTTTTCGATTTTCGTGGCCGATACGACGAAGTTTCCGTTGCGAACCGTTTCCAAAACCAATCCAAGCGAAATTCCCAAGGAAGATGGTGCGCCGAAAACGCCGGCTTCGGTCGTATACCAGATTTCAATCGTGTTCGAATTGATTACCGTCTTGGCTTTTTTGCAATTGTAGCCCAAAAGTTTTTTGGTGTCGGGCAGCAATTCGAGTTTTTGTGAAGCGATCGAAGTCGAGTCTTTTGTTCCGATGAATCTGTTTTTTCCGATTTGCGCCATCTGGAACACTTGTTTCGCTTTTACGTCTATTCGCATGTTTTCATTTGGGATATCGGCTTTGCCCGATAGTATTCTGTCGTTCGAAACCAAGATTGTGGCATCGGATGCAAAAACAAGGATAGGTTCTTGGTTTTCGAGAAGTTTTCCGTTTGACGAACGCAAATACGTCACTTTTAACTCTTGGGATTTCTTTTGGGCAAAGGCTGCAACCGACAGTAAAATCAGCAGCGAAACGAAATATTTTTTCATGGCGAACGTTTGGTCGAAAGCAAAGATAGCATCGTATCTTGCGAATCCAAAATTTACCCATGACCTTTACCGCAATAGATTTCGAAACCGCGACCGGACATTTTGAAAGCGCATGTGCCGTTGGCATCGTGACTGTCGAGAACGGCGTTATCGTAGACGAATTCCACACGTTGATCCAACCGCCAAACAACGAATATTGGTATCGCAACATCATGGTTCACGGCATCAAACCTGTGCAGACCTTGCAGGTGAAGACTTTCGATGGGATTTTCCCCGAGATCCACAAACGAATTTTTGGGAGAACGATCGTCGCGCACAACGAATCTTTTGACCGAAATGTGCTGTCCAGAACCATGAAATATTACGGCTTGTACTACGACGAACTCGAAATCTCCGATCGTTGGGAATGCACGGCCAAAATCTATCGCGCCAAAGGTTACAAACCCTTTAATCTCAAAGCTTGCTCTGACAGGCACGGCATCCAGCTCAATCACCACGAAGCTTTGTCAGATGCGAGAGCTTGCGCCAAACTGTATTTACTTCGCTGATTTCTTAGGATAAACCGCAATCTTGTGCGTGCGGAGTTGGTAACTGTGCAAAGGCGAATTGAAAGCCGTGTAGAAAGTGATCGCGCGCGAATCCCGTTTGGGCATGTGGCATTCGACGCATTTGAATTGCATGTCCTGAACCGAATTTTCGGCCAAAGTCTTTTTGGAATGCGTCGGATAGGCGTGACAACTCGAGCAGATTCTTGCGTAGAATTCCGGATCGCGCGGCGCATCTGAATGCGGATCGTGACAAGTCGTACAGTCGAAATTGGTGCTTTTCGTGAAGCACTTGCTTTGCGTAAGCATGCCGTATTGGTTGCCATGCACGTCGACTTCGGCATTTCCCATCGGACGGTAATAATCGGTCAGGACATCGCCAGGCTTGAAATCGAATCGCGACTTCATCTTGAAACCGTCGTTTCCGGAATGGCAAATGGAACAAGCCTCGAGTTTTTGTTGTTTGCTAAGACTTTTGAAACTTTTGATGTACTGGGAAACCTTCACGTCGGGAAATTCAGTGTGGTAATCGACGTGTTTTTTGGCCGGTCCGTGGCAGCGTTCGCAGTCGATCCCGAAAATGATCTTCTCTTTGACGATGATGTCCTGGATGTCCTGTTGCAGGAAATTCCGTTTGTCGGAACTGGCATTCGGATCGGTATTTCTGACGTTCGAGCTGTGGCAGCCGTAACAATCCTTGAGGATTTTTCGGTCGAAATTGGGTTCGGTAGGTGAAAATCCCGGACTTGTTCCCCAACCGTTTGCCGAATGATAGAAAGAAACCGGCAACTCGAAAGTGTTTCCGTTTTTCCAGTAAACCGCGGTCTGCGCGTTTTTTCCGCCAAAGACGATGTCAAACGGATGCGAAGTCACGACTTTCCCGTTTTTGTGCCACGTCTGGAATAAACTGTCGCCTTTTTGCTCCAAGGTGATTTTGGAGTCACTTCCGTAGACGAATTCATTTTTGCCAGATTTGAAACTTCCCAAGACACTCGCCAGATTCGCGGGCGCAGTCGCCTTGACGTGAGATGTCGTCGCGCTGTAGTGCGCAATGTCGGTGTGGCATTTCGCGCAGCTTTCGGCTCCGGCATAGTCGGTACCACGCGGATCGAAATAGGCTTTCTCCTCGTCTTTACAAGAAACAAGCAAAAGCGCGAAAGCCAAAAGGAATAAAAATCTGTGGTTTTTCATCGTTGTAAATATATCCAAAAAACGTACTTTTAGAGTGTGGAAAATCAAAAGACGCCAATCGTTCTAAAGATCAAGTATTTTTTCGAGAAATACGGCTTTCAGGTTTCCTCCCGACTCGCCGACAGACTCGGAATGCGTGCCACGAGCGTAAGACTGTTTTTCATTTACATCTCGTTCGTGACCGCCGGACTTTGGTTTGGAGTCTATCTGACATTAGCATTTTGGATCAGACTCAAGGATTTGGTTCGCGCCAAACGGAGTTCGGTTTTTGATCTCTGAGGGCCAAATTAGGTAGGAAGTCTGTTGTTCGTTGGTCGCTGCGTCTATTGTCTATCCGTCTATCAGCTATTATCTTTTTTACATGCCATATAAATTAATTATCCGCCAAAATGAAATCAATCCTCACTCGCCTCGACTTCACGAGGTCGCAGCAAATCGCTATCGGTTCGCTTGCCATTCTGATCATCATCGCACAGGTTTTTTGTCTGTTTGCCGATTTTACGCCTGAAAAAATCCCGGATACGGAAGCTCAAAAGTGGCTGGCTTTGCAACGCGAAATCGATTCGGCGCGTTTGGCCGCGAAGTCCAGCAATGGAATCAACTACAAATTCAATCCGAATTTCATTACCGATTACAAAGGCTATCGGCTAGGCATGACATTGGCCGAAATCGATCGGTTGCTGGCTTTTCGCAAGGAAGGCAAATTCGTAAATTCAGTCCAGGAATTTCAGAGCGTTACGAAAGTTCACGACACGTTGTTGGCCAAGATTTCGCCTTGGTTCAAATTTCCGGATTGGGTGAACCGATAGAAATCGCACGGCAATTTTTATTCCGACACAAAGTTCGATAGAAAGCCTATTGTCAAATCTGACATAAACGAAGCCACGAAAGAACAATTGGTCGCGGTTTACGGAATCGGCGATGCTTTATCCGAAAGGATTCTCAAGCAAAAGGAATTGCTTGGCGGATTCGTTTCGATGGATCAGATGAAAGACGTTTGGGGTTTGTCTGATGAAGTCGTCGCGAAACTTGCCGAAAGGTTTTTGGTGATGCGCGTTCCTTCGGTCAAAAAGATCAATATCAATGAGGCTTCGCTAAAGGAACTCGCGGCTTTTCCTTACTTCCGATATAAAGTTGCCAAGGCGATAGTGACGCATCGGTCAATGAAAGGAAAAATCACAAATTCTGATGAATTGGTAGAAATCACCGACTTTCCTGTTGAAAATGTAAAAATAATTAGTTTATATTTGGAATATTAAAAAATACAACCAAATATGAACTACGATTTTATTGAGACCGAATCGATGATAGCGGATTCCATACGCGATTTTGCCGAACAGCACATCCGTCCGCACATCATGGAATGGGACGAGGCCCAAACCTTTCCGGTAGCACTTTTTCACCAACTTGGCGAAATGGGTTACATGGGCGTTTTGGTTCCCGAAGAATTAGGCGGTTCGGGCTTGGGTTATCACGAATACATCACCGTTGTCGAGGAAATCTCGAAAGTCGATCCGTCTATCGGATTGTCGGTGGCGGCGCATAACTCGCTTTGTACAAACCACATCCTGACTTTCGGAAATGAAGAGCAAAAATTGCGCTGGATTCCGAAGCTCGCAAAAGGACAATGGATTGGCGCTTGGGGATTGACCGAGCACAACACAGGTTCGGACGCGGGCGGAATGAACACGACCGCCGTGAAAGACGGTGATCACTGGGTTTTGAACGGAGCCAAGAATTTTATTACGCATGCGATTTCGGGAGATGTCGCAGTGGTGATTACCAGAACGGGAGAGAAAGGCGATTCGAACGGCATGACCGCTTTCGTGATCGAGAAAGGGACGCCTGGTTTTTCATCGGGGAAAAAAGAGAACAAATTGGGAATGCGCGCCAGTGAGACGGCCGAACTCATTTTTGACAATTGCCGCATTCCGGACGAAAATCGTTTGGGTAAAGTAGGCGAGGGCTTCAAACAGGCTTTGGCGATTCTCGACGGCGGCCGGATTTCTATCGGAGCGTTGTCGCTTGGCATCGCGAAAGGCGCTTTCGAAGCCGCTTTGAAATATTCCAAAGAACGCCACCAATTTGGGAAACCGATCAGCGAATTCCAGGGCATTTCGTTCAAGTTGGCCGATATGGCAACCGAAATTGAGGCTTCGGAACTTTTGCTGCACAAGGCGGCGCATCTCAAGAACAACAAAAAACCGGTTACGACCGCGGGCGCGATGGCGAAAATGTATTCGTCGGAAGTTTGCGTTCGCGTTTCAAACGAAGCTGTCCAAATTCACGGTGGATACGGTTACACAAAAGATTTTCCGGTAGAGAAATTCTATCGCGACTCAAAACTTTGCACGATTGGCGAAGGCACGACTGAAATCCAAAAGTTGGTAATTTCGCGAAATCTATTGAAATGAGATTATAGATAATAGACTGATGGACTATAGATAATGGACGGAGCTCGATATGGGCTCCGTTTTTTTTGCTGATAGCGGCATTGAAAGAAAAGGTAAGGTTGGCTCTTTTTTTTTCATAATTATTATTACGTATGTGTATGTTTTCGAGTGACGTCGGGGATTTGATTTTTGCCGATTTTTTGTTGCTTGACCGGATATGCGTGAGGGATGCTGGCATTGTTTGAGCTCTTTTTGCTGAATCGGTATTTGGTGTTTTCGCCTTTTTTTTCCCAGCAAAAAAGCGAGTGCCCGCAGCCCGACGGCGGCTTCCATGATTTTTGTTTTGGAACGATCTGCCACTGCCACTGCTTTCTGCTGCTGAAAACCCCGCCGCCGGCACGCCCAAATAATTAATAATTAATAATTGTTAATTAATAATTTAGGTGTATCTTTGCCGCTCAAAATTTTAACGAAAGGAGGTGTCCACATGCTAATCATACCAATTAAAGACGGAGAAAACATTGATCGCGCGCTAAAGCGTTACAAGAGAAAATTTGACAAAACTGGAACTGTACGTCAGTTGCGTGCTCGTCAGGCTTTCGTGAAACCATCCGTATCTCGCCGCATGCAGGTGCAAAAAGCTGCCTACATCCAGCACATGAAGGACGGCCTCGAAAACTAGTCTATCCGATTTTAAAACAATAAAGACCGTTTGCCTATATTTGGGCAAGCGGTTTTTTTTATGGTGTCGAATCAGCAGGCTTTTGAGGACTATTTGCGTCGGGAGAAAAACTACTCGGTGCATACGGTTATGGCTTATGTGACCGATCTCTCAGCTTTTTGCGCTTTCGCGGAACGGGAATTCGGAGACGCCAATGTCGATGAAGTGGGTTATGGACAGATTCGCTCGTGGATCGTTTCTTTGGTCGATGCCGGAATCGGGAACACATCGGTCAACCGAAAAATTTCATCACTTAAGGCTTACTACAGGTTTTTGCTCAAATCCAGACAAATCGAGGGAAATCCTTTGTTGAAACACAAGGCTTTGAAGGCTCCGACGAAAATTCAGGTACCTTTTTCGGAAAACGAATTGGATGCGGTGCTGAACGAAATGGAGTTCGCGCCCGGATTTGAGGGAATACGGGACAAGCTGATCATCGATTTGTTTTACACGACGGGAATGCGGCGGGCCGAGCTGATTTCGCTCAAAGTCTCGAATCTCGATTTGTCGAACGGCACTTTGAAGGTCGTCGGAAAACGAAACAAAGAACGGATTCTTCCCGTTTTGCCAATAATTTCACAACAGCTCGAGGGCTATCTGAAGGAACGCTCGGGTTTACAACAGATTAACGACAACGACCTGTTCTTCTTGTCGTTAAAAGGCGTTAAATTGACGGATTCCTTTGTGTATCGACTCATAAATGGCTACTTTAGTAATGTGTCGGGGAAAGTAAAAAAAAGCCCGCACATTCTTCGGCACACGTTCGCTACGCATTTGCTAAACAACGGCGCCGACCTAAATTCAGTAAAGGAATTATTGGGACATTCCAGTCTGGCATCGACACAGGTTTACACGCACAGCAGTTTGGCTGAATTGAAACAGGTGTACGGAAATGCTCACCCCAGAAGTCAACGTGATTCCTAAGTTTAACCATTAAAATTTTGATTATGAAGGTAAATGTGCATGCAGTTAACTTTACTGTCGACGGAAAGCTGGTAGATTTTGTCCAACAAAGAATGGATAAATTGGAGAAGTATTATGACAGAGTTGTTTCTTCGGATGTGTTTATGAAACTCGATAACGGAAGTGAGAAGGAAAACAAGATCGTCGAGCTCAAGATTCACGTGCCCGGAGACGAGTTCATCGTGAAAAAACAGTGTAAAAGTTTTGAGGAAGCAGTTGACTCATGTGCAGAATCGGCGGAGCGTTTACTGACGAAAAGAAAGGAAAAAATACGCACCCATATTTGATTGAAGTTTTTCAGAAAAATGTTTTGAATAACAATTTAAATGCTATACATTTGCAGTCCGTTAGAAATAGCGGACTTTTTTTATTGATAATGCCGGTGTAGCTCAGTTGGCTAGAGCAGCTGATTTGTAATCAGCAGGTCGTGGGTTCGAGTCCCTCTATCGGCTCAAATGAAGAAAAAAGGTGTCAGTTTTTACTGACTTGTTCTTTAAAGTATTGGTATAAAAAAAGTTAGGGGAGATACTCAAGCGGCCAACGAGGACGGACTGTAAATCCGTTGAGCAATCTTCGCAGGTTCGAATCCTGCTCTCCCCACAAAGCTTTTTATTTTGATCGCGCCCAAAGCATAGCTTTTGTGTTTGAAGCAAAATAAAAAGATTTAGTAAGGCTCCGTAGGGAGTGATCGGAAGAAACCAGTGTTTTTTGTTAGGTCGTCTTACTATGATAATTGAAAAGAGTTCTCCCTTGCGGATTGCGTGAAATTCAAAGTCACTTCAAACATGGCTTTTGCGATTTTAAGTGCTGTCGTAAAGACTCTGAAAGAGATAAAAACTACCGGTGTCTGCCGATAGTTTTTCGGTTTTCGCAAGAAAGCCTAGATTCTAAACCTTTGAACGTGAACAGCTTCCACTTGTTTGCGTTCAAAATTAGAGTTGAAAAAGTCCTTGCCGGTGTAGCTCAGGGGTAGAGTGCTTCCTTGGTAAGGAAGAGGTCACGGGTTCAAATCCCGTCATTGGCTCAATTTTGAATTTTGAACACTATTATATAACTAAGATTAAAATCACTTAAAATGGCAAAAGAGAATTTTAACCGGAACAAGCCGCACCTTAATATCGGTACTATCGGCCACGTTGACCACGGAAAAACTACTTTGACTGCTGCTATCACTAAAGTATTGGCAGAAGCCGGTTTTTCGAAGACTGCAGCTAAATCTTTCGACCAGATCGATAACGCTCCGGAAGAAAAAGAAAGAGGTATTACAATCAACACTTCGCACGTTGAATACGAAACTGCTAACCGTCACTACGCTCACGTTGACTGTCCAGGTCACGCGGATTACGTTAAGAACATGGTTACAGGTGCTGCTCAGATGGACGGTGCTATCCTTGTAGTTGCTGCTACGGATGGTCCAATGCCACAAACTCGCGAGCACATCCTTTTGGGACGTCAGGTTGGTATTCCAAGAATCGTTGTCTTCATGAACAAAGTTGACATGGTTGACGATGCTGAGCTTTTGGAGCTTGTTGAAATGGAAATCCGTGATCTATTGTCTTTCTATGAGTACGATGGAGATAACGGACCAGTTATCCAAGGTTCTGCTCTAGGTGGATTGAACAACGATCCAAACTGGGTTCCTAAAATTCTTGAATTGATGGAAGCTGTTGACGTATGGATCGAAGAGCCAGTGCGTGATGTTGCCAAGCCATTCCTTATGCCAGTTGAAGACGTGTTCACGATCACAGGTCGTGGAACTGTTGCTACAGGTCGTATCGAAACAGGTGTTGCCAACACAGGTGATCCAGTTGAAATCATCGGTATGGGTGCTGACAAATTGACTTCTACTATTACAGGAGTTGAGATGTTCCGCAAAATCCTTGACCGTGGAGAAGCTGGTGATAACGTAGGTCTTTTGCTACGTGGTATCGATAAAGCTGACATTCGTCGCGGTATGGTTATCATCAAGCCAGGATCTGTTAAGCCACACGCTAAATTCAAGGCAGAGGTTTACATCTTGAAAAAAGAAGAAGGTGGTCGTCACACGCCATTCCACAACAACTACCGTCCACAGTTCTACGTACGTACAACTGACGTAACTGGAACTATCCAGTTGCCAACAGGAGTTGAGATGGTTATGCCAGGTGATAACTTGACTATCGAAGTTACTTTGTTGTCTCCAATCGCTTTGAGCGTAGGTCTTCGTTTCGCTATCCGTGAAGGTGGACGTACAGTTGGTGCAGGACAGGTAACTGAAATCCTTGACTAATTACAATTAGCAATACTGAACCAGCAGCGTTACCCTACGCTGCTGGTTTTTAATAAACGGGTGTAGTTCAAGGGTAGAATAGCGGTCTCCAAAACCGTTGATGGGGGTTCGAATCCCTCCACCCGTGCAAAACGTAAAGACATGAGTGTTTTTAAATATGTATCCGAATCGTTCGAGGAATTGAGATCGAACGTGACCTGGCCAGAGTGGGCAGAAGTTCAGAAATACACAATCGTAGTGGCTGTGTTCTCTGTAGTATTCGCATTGGCTACCTGGGGAGTTGACGAGACTTTCTCTAAAGCTATCGCCGGATTTTACAATTGGTTAAAAGGATAATTCGTTCGCGATGACAGAAAGTAGTGTGAAAAAATGGTATGTTGTCCGCGCCGTAAGTGGTCAGGAGAACAAGGTTAAGAATTACATCGAGACAGAGATCAACCGTCTTGGAATGGGTGACCATATCTCTCAGGTATTGGTTCCTACCGAGAAAGTGGTGCAGGTCCGCGATGGAAAGAAAATCACAAAAGACCGCGTATATTTCCCGGGCTATGTGATGGTCGAGGCTAACCTTATCGGAGAAATCCCCCATATCATCAAGTCCATTACAGGAGTTATCGGATTCTTGGGAGAAGTCAAAAACGGCGATCCTGTGCCTTTGCGTATTTCGGAAGTGAACCGTATGCTAGGTAAAGTCGACGAACTGTCTGTCAAAACTGACGGCCAAACCATTCCGTTCAACATCGGGGAAACCGTAAAAGTTATCGATGGTCCGTTCAACGGATTCAACGGAACGGTCGAGAAGATCAATGAGGAAAAGCGCAAGCTTGAGGTCATGGTAAAGATTTTCGGTCGCAAGACACCTTTGGAGCTTAGCTTCATGCAGGTTGAAAAAGTATAATTTGTTACATTTTATAATCACATCAATCGCTTCCAATTGATAGATGTGCTAAATTTTTTAAACAATGGCTAAAGAAGTTAGTAAAGTAGTTAAACTACAAGTTAAGGGAGGTGCTGCGAATCCGTCGCCACCGGTTGGACCTGCTTTGGGAGCTGCTGGGGTTAACATCATGGAGTTCTGTAAGCAGTTCAACGCTAGAACCCAAGACAAGCCCGGCAAGATTTTACCGGTACAGATTACCGTGTACAAAGACAAATCTTTCGATTTCGTCGTAAAAACTCCTCCTGCCGCTGTCCAGTTGATGGACGCTGCGAAGCTAAAGTCCGGATCAGGTGAACCTAACCGCAAAAAAGTGGCTAGCGTTACTTGGGACCAAATCAAAACTATCGCTGATGATAAAATGGCAGATTTGAATGCCTTTACCATCGAGAAAGCAATGAGCATGGTTGCAGGTACTGCAAGGTCAATGGGTATAACCGTAACGGGAGATGCTCCGTTCTAAATCAGGATTTAAGACATGGCAAAATTGACAAAGAAGCAGAAAGATGCTGCTTCAAAAATCGAGAAAAACAAGCTGTACTCTTTGAAAGATGCCTCTACCTTGGTTAAGGAAGTCGCTTCTGCAAAATTCGACGAGTCTGTTGATATCTCTGTTCGCCTTGGAGTAGATCCTCGTAAAGCGAACCAAATGGTACGTGGCGTGGTAACATTGCCACACGGAACTGGAAAAGACGTCCGCGTTCTAGCGCTCGTTACTCCAGACAAAGAAGCGGAAGCCAAAGCTGCTGGTGCAGACCACGTAGGTTTGGATGACTATCTTCAAAAGATCAAAGACGGTTGGACAGATGTAGATGTAATCATCACTATGCCGGCTGTTATGGGTAAACTAGGACCGTTGGGACGTATTTTGGGACCACGTGGTTTGATGCCAAACCCTAAAACCGGAACAGTTACTATGGACGTAGCGAAAGCTGTAACCGAAGTAAAAGCTGGTAAGATCGACTTTAAAGTGGACAAGACAGGAATCGTTCACGCAGGTATCGGGAAAGTATCTTTCGACGCTCAAAAGATTTCTGAGAACGCCCACGAAATCATCCAAACACTAATCAGACTGAAGCCATCTGCGGCCAAAGGAACTTACATCAAGAGCATTCACTTGTCTAGTACAATGAGCCCTGCGATTCCTTTGGATACCAAAGCTGTATAAGTAGTTAAAGTTTTTAATCATGACTAGACAAGAAAAATCACAAGTTATCGAAGACTTGACTGCACAGTTGGCAGGAACTAATGTTGTCTATTTGACAGACATTTCCGGTCTTGACGCAGAAACGACTTCTAACTTAAGAAGATCTTGCTTCAAAGCGGGTATCAAACTAGAAGTAGTCAAGAATACTTTGCTTGAGAAAGCGATGGAAGCTGCAGAATTCGATTACGGTCAACTACCGACTGTTCTCGCTGGAAACTCGGCCATCATGATCGCAGAGAACGGAAACGCTCCTGCAAAAGTTATCAAGGAATTCCGCAAGAAATCTGACAAGCCTCTTTTGAAAGGTGCTTTCATTCACTCAGCTGTCTTCGTCGGAGACAACCAATTGGATGCATTGATCGCCCTTAAATCGAAAGACGAAGTTATCGGAGAGATCATCGGTCTTCTTCAATCTCCTGCCAAAAATGTTGTATCTGCCCTTAAGTCGGGTGGTAACACTATCGCAGGACTTGTTAAAACGTTGTCTGAAAGATAAGATTGAAAGCTTCGGAAGTGCAGTCCTTCGACTGGTGACTTTCGGCTCTCGACATCAGTCAACACCCGCCTTCGCGCACTATTTATAAATTATATTTTACAAACTATTTTTTAAAACGATAGAAAAAATGGCAGATTTGAAACAATTCGCAGAACAATTAGTTAACCTTACAGTAAAAGAAGTTAACGAACTTGCTACAATCCTTAAAGACGAGTACGGAATCGAGCCTGCAGCTGCTGCTGTAGTTGCTGGTCCAGCTGCTGGTGGTGGTGATGTTGCCGCTGCAGAAGAGCAAACAGAATTCACTGTAGTATTGAAAGATGCTGGTGCTTCTAAACTTGCTGTAGTAAAAGCAGTTAAAGAACTTACTGGTCTTGGTTTGAAAGAAGCTAAAGATCTAGTTGATGCTGCTCCATCAAACGTAAAAGAAGCAGTCTCTAAAGACGAAGCTGAAGGTTTGAAAAAATCTTTGGAAGAGGCTGGAGCTGTAGTTGAGCTTAAGTAAGCCCAACCGCTTTATATAAGCTAGGTTTAGGCCTTGGGAACGCTCCCAAAGGCCTAAACCATTTTTCGTATAATAAATTTGAGGTCAGATTTTTTGGCCGATGCGTTTAGGATCCGAAAAACTTTTTGCCCGAATACGAAGAAAAAAAATGGACAAATCTGCTTTCGGTCCGTTTTTAAAGATGTCTCGGGTCTAAAAAAAGAAAGTAAAGATTCAGAGTGTTTTACACAAAAACTACTTTTTTTTAAATCAAAATTTTGTCTATTGATGATAACAAATCAGAATGAAAGATTGAATTTTGCCTCCACTAAGAACATCCCGGCATACCCGGATTTCCTCGATGTTCAGGTAAAATCTTTCAAGGACTTTTTCCAGCTGGAAACCAAATCCGACGAAAGAGGCAACGAAGGTCTCTACAACACTTTCATGGAAAACTTTCCAATCACTGATACAAGAAATCAGTTCGTATTGGAATTCCTCGATTATTTTGTCGACCCACCGCGTTATAGCATTCAGGAATGTATAGAAAGAGGTCTGACGTACAGCGTGCCGTTGAAAGCACGTCTGAAATTGTACTGTACAGATCCGGAACATGAAGATTTTGAAACGATAGTGCAGGATGTGTACCTCGGTACCATTCCTTACATGACGCCAAGTGGTACATTTGTTATCAATGGCGCCGAACGTGTGGTTGTATCACAGCTTCACCGTTCACCTGGCGTTTTCTTTGGGCAGTCTTTCCACGCCAACGGAACGAAACTTTACTCTGCAAGGGTAATTCCGTTCAAAGGTTCTTGGATCGAATTCGCTACAGACATCAACAACGTGATGTACGCCTATATCGACCGTAAAAAGAAATTGCCGGTCACGACGCTTTTCCGTGCCATCGGATTCGAGCGCGACAAGGACATCCTTGAGATTTTCGACTTGGCCGAAGAGATCAAAGTTTCCAAAACCGGTCTTAAAAAATATGTCGGAAGACGTCTTGCCGCACGTGTCTTGAACACTTGGCACGAGGATTTCGTTGATGAAGATACGGGCGAAGTTGTCTCTATCGAGCGCAACGAGATCATCCTTGATCGCGACACCATTATCGATAAGGACAATGTTGAAGAGATCATCGAATCTAACGTGAAATCTATCCTTTTGCACAAAGAAGATGCAAACCAGGGAGATTACGCGATCATTCACAACACGCTTCAAAAAGACCCGACGAACTCGGAGAAAGAAGCTGTTGAGCACATCTACCGTCAATTGCGTAACGCAGAACCGCCTGATGAGGAAACAGCACGCGGAATCATCGAGAAGTTGTTCTTCTCCGATCAGCGTTACAACCTTGGTGAAGTAGGTCGCTACAGAATGAACAAGAAGTTGAATCTTGATATTCCAATCGAAAAGCAGGTCTTGACGAAAGAGGATATCATCACGATAGTAAAATACCTTATCGAGCTCATCAACTCCAAAGCGGAAATCGATGATATCGACCACTTGTCAAACCGTCGTGTACGTACAGTTGGGGAGCAACTTTCCCAGCAGTTCGGAGTAGGTCTTGCCCGTATGGCCAGAACGATCCGTGAGCGTATGAACGTTCGTGACAACGAGGTGTTTACGCCAATCGATTTGATCAACGCGAAAACACTTTCGTCGGTAATCAACTCATTCTTCGGTACCAACCAGCTTTCGCAGTTCATGGACCAGACGAATCCACTTGCCGAGATCACGCACAAGCGTCGTCTTTCTGCACTTGGACCAGGCGGTTTGTCACGTGAGAGAGCAGGATTTGAGGTTCGAGATGTTCACTACACGCACTACGGTCGTTTGTGTCCGATCGAAACTCCCGAAGGTCCGAACATTGGTTTGATCTCTTCGCTTTCGGTTTATGCCAAAGTAAACGGAATGGGCTTTATCGAAACGCCGTACCGCGAGGTAGTCAACGGTAAAGTAGATTTGGCTTCAGAGCCGATTTATTTGTCTGCCGAAGAAGAAGAAGGAAAGTTGATCGCTCAGGCAAACATCGAAATGGAAAACACAGGAACGATCACTGCCGAGCGTGTCATTGCACGTGAAGAAGGTGACTTCCCGGTCGTTGAACCGACAGTTATCCACTATACCGACGTTGCTCCTAACCAGATCGCCTCGATTTCCGCATCGCTTATCCCATTCTTGGAACACGATGATGCGAACCGTGCGTTGATGGGATCGAACATGATGCGTCAGGCCGTGCCGTTGTTGCGTCCTGAAGCTCCGATCGTAGGAACAGGTCTTGAAAGACAAGTCGCTTCCGATTCCCGCGTTCTGATCAACGCCGAGGGAGACGGAACCTGCGTATACGTTGATGCACAGATCATCACGATCAAGTACGACCGCACCGACGAGGAGCGTTCAGTATCTTTCGATCCGGATGAGAAAACGTACCAACTCATCAAATTCCGCAAAACCAATCAAAGTACTTCAATCAACCTTAAGCCGATCGTCCGCAGAGGCGACCGCGTGAAACTTGGTCAAGTGCTTTGCGAAGGCTATGCAACCCAAAACGGTGAGCTTGCTCTTGGCCGTAACCTTCAGGTGGCGTTCATGCCTTGGAAAGGTTACAACTTCGAGGATGCGATCGTGATCTCCGAGAAAGTTGTCCGTGAAGATATCTTCACCTCGATCCACGTTGACGATTATTCTTTGGAAGTGCGCGACACGAAATTGGGTAACGAAGAATTGACAAACGACATCCCGAACGTTTCCGAAGAGGCTACAAAAGACTTGGACGAAAACGGTATGATCCGCATTGGAGCGGAAGTGAAGCCGGGTGATATCCTTATCGGAAAAATCACTCCAAAAGGTGAATCTGACCCAACTCCGGAAGAGAAATTGCTTCGCGCGATCTTCGGTGACAAGGCCGGTGACGTGAAAGATGCTTCGTTGAAAGCTTCTCCATCGCTACACGGTGTCGTACTCGACAAGAAATTGTTCGCAAGAGCCATGAAAGACAAGCGCAAACGCACCAAGGACAAAGACGATTTGGGCGCGCTTGAAATGGAGTTCGAAGTAAAATTCGTCGAATTGAAAGACAAATTGGTAGACAAGTTGTTCAACATCGTAAACGGGAAAACTTCGCAAGGAGTCATGAACGATTTGGGTGAGGAAGTACTTCCGAAAGGAAAGAAATACACGCTCAAGATGCTTCACGCCGTAGAAGATTTCGCTCACCTTTCAAAAGGTCAGTGGGTTGCCGACGACGAGACGAACAAGCTTGTAAACGATTTGATCCACAACTATAAGATCAAGTTGAACGACTTGCAAGGTGCTTTGCGCCGTGAGAAATTCACGATTACTGTCGGTGATGAATTGCCGGCGGGAATCCTGAAACTTGCCAAAGTCTACATCGCCAAGAAGCGCAAGCTCAAAGTAGGTGATAAGATGGCAGGACGTCACGGAAACAAAGGTATCGTAGCACGTATCGTTCGCGAAGAAGACATGCCGTTCCTCGAAGATGGAACTCCGGTAGATATCGTATTGAATCCGCTTGGTGTACCATCGCGTATGAACATCGGACAGATTTACGAAACTGTACTAGGATGGGCAGGGAAGAAGACAGGACAAAAGTTCGCCACGCCAATTTTCGACGGAGCGTCTCTTGACCAGATCAATGCCTTGACCGATGAGGCCGGAATCCCGCGCTTCGGACACACTTATCTGTATGACGGAGGAACCGGAGAACGTTTCCACCAGCCAGCGACAGTCGGTGTGATCTACATGTTGAAACTTGGTCACATGGTTGACGATAAGATGCACGCGCGTTCTATCGGACCTTACTCACTCATTACGCAACAGCCGCTTGGTGGTAAAGCCCAGTTTGGTGGTCAGCGTTTCGGAGAGATGGAGGTTTGGGCGCTCGAAGCTTACGGTGCGTCGTCTACATTGCGTGAAATCCTGACAGTGAAGTCGGATGATGTAATAGGACGTGCCAAGACTTATGAAGCTATCGTGAAAGGTGAGACCATGCCAGAGCCTGGATTGCCTGAATCGTTCAACGTATTGATGCACGAGCTAAAAGGTCTCGGACTCGATATCCGTTTGGAAGAGTAAACCTGAGTTATAAGATTTGAGTATTGGGATAAGTCTTCGGACACTTCTCAGTACTCTTATCTGAATACTCACTACTCTAAGGACAACTTTCAATTTAAAGATCAGTTATTATGACAATGAATAACAGAAAAGATAAGAATACAACAATCAAAAGGTTCGATAAGATCTCTATCGGTCTTGCTTCTCCGGAGTCAATCCTGGCAGAATCGAGAGGAGAGGTTTTGAAGCCTGAAACCATCAACTACCGTACGCACAAACCAGAGCGTGACGGCTTGTTCTGTGAGCGTATCTTCGGACCTGTGAAGGATTTCGAATGTGCCTGCGGAAAATACAAGCGCATCCGATACAAAGGAATCGTTTGTGACCGATGCGGAGTGGAAGTCACCGAGAAGAAAGTGCGTCGCGACAGAGTCGGACACATCAATCTTGTCGTGCCTATCGCCCACATTTGGTATTTCCGTTCGCTTCCGAACAAAATCGGATACATCTTGGGTCTTCCTTCGAAGAAACTCGACATGATCATCTATTACGAGCGTTACGTCGTGATCCAGGCAGGTATTGCCAAGCATCCTGACGGAGAAACGCTTACGAAACTCGACTTCCTTACAGAAGAAGAATACCTGAACATCCTCGATACGCTTCCGCAAGACAACCAATATCTTGACGATAACGACCCTAACAAGTTCATCGCCAAAATGGGAGCAGAGTGTATCATGGATTTGTTGGCGCGCACCGATCTTGACAGCTTGTCTTATGACTTGCGTCACTCGGCGAACAACGAAACTTCGAAACAACGTAAGACTGAGGCGTTGAAGCGTCTCCAGGTTGTGGAATCTTTCCGCGATGCCAACCAAAACCGCGAAAACCGTCCGGAGTGGATGATCATGAAGGTCGTTCCGGTCATCCCGCCAGAATTGCGTCCGTTGGTGCCGCTTGATGGTGGTCGTTTCGCAACTTCCGATTTGAACGATTTGTACCGTCGCGTCATCATCCGCAACAACCGTTTGAAGCGTCTTATGGAGATCAAAGCTCCAGAAGTCATCCTTCGAAACGAAAAGCGTATGTTGCAGGAATCAGTGGATTCACTATTCGACAACACGCGTAAAGCATCGGCAGTCAAGACTGAATCGAACCGTCCTTTGAAATCCCTTTCGGATTCCCTGAAAGGAAAACAAGGTCGTTTCCGTCAGAACTTGCTTGGAAAACGTGTCGATTATTCTGCACGTTCGGTAATCGTCGTTGGGCCAGAATTGAAATTGTTCGAGTGCGGTCTTCCGAAAGACATGGCTGCCGAGCTATACAAGCCGTTCGTCATCCGTAAGCTCATCGAGCGCGGGATCGTCAAAACGGTAAAATCTGCCAAGAAAATCATCGACAAGAAAGAGCCGGTAGTTTGGGACATCCTGGAAAACGTGATCAAAGGTCACCCAGTGCTCCTAAACCGTGCCCCTACTTTGCACCGATTGGGAATCCAGGCGTTCCAACCAAAACTTATCGAAGGAAAAGCGATCCAGCTTCACCCATTGGTTTGTACGGCCTTCAACGCCGATTTCGATGGTGACCAGATGGCGGTTCACTTGCCACTTGGGCCAGAGGCGATCCTTGAAGCACAGCTTTTGATGCTTGCCTCACACAACATCCTCAACCCTGCGAACGGTGCTCCAATCACTGTACCTTCACAGGACATGGTACTTGGTCTTTATTATATGACCAAAGAGCGTTTGTCGACTCCAGAAAAGAAAATTTTGGGCGAAGGACTTACTTTCTACTCTGCAGAAGAGTGTAACATCGCGTTGAACGAAGGACGTGTTGAGTTGAACGCACGCGTGAGAATCCGTGCGAAAGATTTCAACGAGAACGGAGAATTGGTATACAAACTGATCC
The DNA here is from genome assembly GCF_004295795.1 of Flavobacterium sp. Classification (GTDB taxonomy): domain Bacteria; phylum Bacteroidota; class Bacteroidia; order Flavobacteriales; family Flavobacteriaceae; genus Flavobacterium. The sequence goes on from NZ_SEBR01000002.1 coordinate 154,410, forward strand.
AAACTACCGCAGGACGTGTCTTGTTTAACGAGGTAGTTCCGGAAGCAGCAGGTTATATCAACGACGTCTTGACCAAGAAAAACCTTAGAGACATCATCGGTCACATTTTGAGTGTAACCAATGTTCCTACGACGGCTGCCTTCTTGGACAACATGAAAGATATGGGATACAAATTCGCCTTCACCGGTGGTTTGTCTTTCTCACTTGGTGATATCCGTATCCCGGAGCAAAAAGAGAAACTTATCGCCGACGCCCGCGAGCAGGTAGAAGGTATCTCTACGAATTACAACATGGGACTTATCACTAACAACGAACGTTACAACCAGGTTATCGACATCTGGACTTCTGCCAACGCGCAGTTGACGGAAATGGCGATGAAGAATATCCGTGAAGACCAGCAAGGTTTCAACTCGGTTTATATGATGCTTGATTCCGGAGCCCGTGGTTCCAAAGAGCAGATCCGTCAGTTGACAGGTATGCGTGGTTTGATGGCAAAGCCGAAGAAATCGACAGCCGGTGGTGGTGAAATTATCGAGAACCCGATCCTCTCCAACTTTAAGGAAGGTCTTTCGATCCTCGAGTACTTCATCTCAACTCACGGTGCGCGTAAAGGACTTGCGGATACGGCTTTGAAAACGGCCGATGCGGGTTACCTTACCCGTCGTCTCCACGACGTTTCCCAAGACGTTATCGTAAACCAAGTGGATTGCGGAACGTTGAGAGGCGTCGAGATCACAGCCTTGAAGAAAAACGAGGAAATCGTGGAATCTCTTGGTGAGCGTATCTTAGGACGCGTGGCACTTCAGGACGTAGTGAACCCGTTGAACAACGAAATCCTTGTTCATGCAGGTGAGCAAATTACCGAAGCGATCGTCAAAGCTATCGAGGAATCTCCGGTTGAGGCCGTTGAAACCCGTTCGCCTCTAACTTGCGAATCCCACAAAGGAATCTGCGCGAAATGCTACGGACGTAACCTTGCCACAGGCCGTATGACCCAAAAAGGAGAAGCTGTCGGTGTAATTGCAGCACAGTCAATTGGTGAGCCTGGTACACAGCTTACACTTCGTACCTTCCACGTTGGTGGTGTTGCTGGTGGATTGTCTGAAGAATCGAGCATCGTCGCAAAATTCGGTGGACGCGTTGAAATCGAAGACCTCAAAACAGTAAAAGGAGACGATTCAGAAGGCAATGTTGTCGACATCGTAATCTCTCGTTCTACAGAATTGAAGTTGGTTGACACGACTACAGGAATTCTATTGAGTACACATAACATTCCTTACGGATCGAGCATTTTCGTAAAAGACGGTGATACTGTCGACAAAGGTGCCGTGATCTGTAAATGGGATCCATACAACGGAGTTATCATCTCTGAGTTTACGGGTAAAGTAGCTTACGAAGATCTCGAACAAGGTCAATCTTACCAAGTAGAGATCGATGAGCAGACAGGTTTCCAGGAGAAAGTGATTTCTGAAGGACGTAACAAAAAGCTCATCCCGACGCTTTTGATCTACGGAAAAGACGGTGAATTGATCCGTTCTTACAACTTGCCTGTCGGAGCTCACCTTATGGTAGACGACGGAGAGAAGATCAAGGCCGGAAAAATCCTCGTGAAGATTCCGCGTCGTTCGTCAAAAGCGGGCGATATCACCGGAGGTCTTCCGCGTATTACCGAGCTTCTTGAGGCGCGTAACCCATCGAACCCAGCCGTGGTTTCTGAAATCGACGGTGTGGTTTCTTTCGGAAAGATCAAACGTGGTAACCGCGAGATCGTGATCGAGTCAAAATTCGGTGACATCCGCAAATACCTTGTGAAACTTTCGAACCAGATCCTGGTTCAGGAGAATGACTTTGTAAAAGCGGGTATGCCACTTTCTGACGGAGCGATCACTCCGGAAGACATCTTGAGAATCCAAGGACCGTCTGCAGTACAGCAGTATTTGGTGAACGAGATCCAGGAAGTTTACCGTTTGCAAGGGGTTAAGATCAACGACAAGCACTTTGAGGTTGTCATCCGTCAGATGATGCGCAAAGTACAGGTTCAGGATCCGGGAGACACATTGTTCCTTGAAGACCAATTGATCCACACGAAAGATTTCCTTATCGAGAACGATAAATTGTATGGAATGAAAGTCGTGGAAGATGCCGGAGATTCAGACAACCTGAAACCGGGCCAGATCGTTACGCCACGTGATCTTCGCGACGAAAACTCGTTGTTGAAGCGAAACGACAAGAACCTTGTTGTGGCTCGTGAGGCAATCGCGGCTACGGCAACTCCGATCCTTCAAGGTATCACACGTGCTTCCTTGCAGACCAAGTCCTTCATCTCGGCGGCTTCCTTCCAGGAAACTACCAAAGTATTGAACGAAGCTGCCGTTGCAGGTAAAGTCGATACACTGGAAGGCTTGAAAGAGAACGTCATCGTTGGACACAGAATTCCTGCGGGAACAGGTATGCGCGAGTATGACAACCTTATCGTAGGTTCGAAAGAAGACTACAATGAGATGATGGCTAACAAAGAAGAATACAATTATTAATCATGTCTGATAACAATAATCAACAGCAAGGGCAAATCAACATTGAGCTCGACGAGGCGACGGCACAGGGAATTTATTCCAATCTGGCCATCATCAACCACTCGGCATCTGAATTTGTCATCGATTATGTTTGTATTATGCCTGGCACGCCAAAAGCCAAAGTAAAATCGAGAATTGTGCTCACGCCACAACACGCCAAGAGATTGCTCAAGGCTTTGGCAGAGAACATTCAAAGATTCGAATCGGTCCACGGTGAGATCAAAGAGTTTGAACAAGCGCCCATTCCGTTGAACTTCGGTCCGGCGGGGCAAGCGTAAACAAACCATATTCAGCAAAAGGCTTCGGGAAACCGGGGCCTTTTTTGTTTGCGATAAATTCAGTACCCGATATTTTTTCCAAAGCCGAAAACCCTTTCGGAAAGGTATTTTTGTTCGGATTTTCTTGCAAATCAAAACATTGGCAATAAGAGATACGTAATTTTTTGCCGTTGATTTTCCGCATTTGTCAACACGAAAACGTTGTAGTAAAGAGAACTGTAATATTTTTTTGCTAATGAATTGTTAATTTATATACTTTAGCCGCGTGAAATCCGAAAGGTCCGTCCAACAGGCAATCGCCTGATAGTCTTGCCCCGACAAGGAAGTTCCACAAAGATCACGTCCACTTAATTTAATTATTTGATTTGTATGACTAAACTTTTACTCTCGATTAGCCGAGTGTGTTGCCTTGTCCTGCTCTTGTCAGGAATCGGTTCTTATGCACAATCGGCCGGGTTCAATGAGACTTTCGTCGTGTTGAACGTCAATGGCGGAGGCAACACCTACTACGACTTGCAAGCCGCTACAACCAATCCTGATCTTCAAGGCACGAACCTTGGGACTTTCTGTCAAGGATCTACCACAGGACTTGTCCTGAAAGGAGCCGAACACAAGGTTTACAAATGCGGAGGATGCGACTTGTCAAGCACAAGAATCTACTACCGCGTTTACCTGACATCTGGCGCAGGCGGGACTTTCTCGAACAGTTCTTTGCCCTATTCGTCCGGATTCAACAACGGATGCGGCGGAGCTGACCAAATCTGGTCAAACGCAGGATTGACAGTGAATTTGCTAAACGGACTTGCGGTCGGGAATTACACGCTCGAGGTCTATTCGGATGCAACTGTGACTTGCAACGGAGGAACGATCTACGCCGGAAACAACGGTGCCAACTACAAAGCGACTTTCACGGTAAGCGGCAACCAAACGTATTACGCGGATAACGACGGAGACGGTTTCGGAAACGCATCGGTTTCCCAAGTAAGATGTACGCCGCTTCCAGGTTGGGTTTTGAACAGCACGGACTGTAACGACAACAACTCGAGTGTTTACACATCAGGTTTGCTTTATATCGACAATGACGGCGACAGTTATAACGTCGGACAAATCACGGTTTGCTACGGCGCGACTGCTCCAAACGGTTATTCATTGACCACGAACGGATCGGACTGCGACGACAACAACAATGCAGTTTACAGAAGCGCGACACTTTTCGTCGACATGGACGGCGATGGCTACCACGACGGATCGCAAACGATCTGCTACGGTGCGACTGTGCCGCAAGGTTACACTTCAGTCGACAATGGTTCAGACTGCGACGATTCGAATGCCAATATCTGGAGAATGGGAACTTTCTACGTCGACGCGGACGGAGACGGTTTCAATACAGGTGAATCTGTGGATGTTTGCTACGGAAACTCGAATCCTGAAGGTTATACTGACCAAGACATCGACATCGACTGTGATGACAGCGTTTTGCTTTACATTGACGCCGATGGTGACGGTTTCGGATCAAATACATTTGCGGCTTGCGACGGCGTTACGAACAACGACGATTGCAACGACAACGACAATACGGTTCACGCCGGCGGAATCGCTTATTACGCTGACGCTGACGGAGACGGATATGGAAATCCAGACGATTCGATTTCAAGCTGCGTTCCGGTTGCGGGTTACGTGACTGTCAGCGGCGATTGCAATGACTTGAACAGCGCGGTGCATCCGGGTGCGGTCGAGATCTGCGACGGAATCGACAACGACTGTGACGGACTTGTCGATGGAGAAGATCCTAGCTTGTCCCTTGTCGGAACAACTACGTTTTATCAGGATTTGGATGCGGACGGATTCGGAAATCCTAACGTCTCAATCCAGACTTGTACACAACCACAAGGTTACGTGACGAACAATTCAGATTGCAACGACAACCAATTGCGTTACGCAGATCTTGACAATGACGGTTTCGGATCGACTACTTTGGTAGCTTGCGGAGGCGTGACAAACAATACAGATTGCAACGACAACCAATTGCGTTATGCCGATGTCGACAACGACGGTTTCGGATCGACTACTTTGGTGGCTTGCGGTGGCGTGACAAACAACTCAGATTGCAACGACAACCAGATCCAATATGCAGATCTTGACAACGACGGTTTCGGATCGTTGATTCAGGTTGCGTGTGGCGTGACAAACAACACAGATTGCAACGACGGAAATGTCAGCGTTTGGCAATCTGCAGCGCTTTATGTGGATAATGATGCCGACGGATACAACAACGGAACTACGCAAACGATCTGTTACGGATCGGTTGTTCCGGCTGGCTTTACGGCCTCGAACATCGGTTTGGACTGTAACGACAACAATGCGAACGTTTACCGAAGTGCGTCTTTGTTCGTTGATTTCGACGGAGACGGATACACTACAGGTGCGACTGAAACTGTTTGTTACGGTGCGGCAATCCCTGTCGGATACACTACAACCAACATCGGGATCGATTGTAACGACACCAACGCGGCTATCAATCCGGCAGCGACCGAAATTCCTGGCAACGGAATCGACGATAACTGCAACGGTCAGACAGACGAAGGCGGAGCGCCGGTTTTCACGCAAATCCTCGAATCGCAATGCGGAACGACTTTGCCGTCAATCAGCACGCACATTGGAGCGATCACGAAAAATCACGCTACGGGTTACCGTTTCCGCGTGACGAATCTTGCTACGAACCAAGTTCAGGTTACGACCCGAACTTCGCCAAACTTCCAGTTGACGTCTCTTGGTTCTTACGATTACGCGACGACTTACCAGATTGAAGTGGAAATCGCGATCTCAGGAAACTGGGCGGGACAATACGGAGCGCCTTGTAATGTTTCGACTCCGGCAATTGCTGGTTCGGGCGGCGCATCGGCAATCAATCCATCACAATGTGGAGCGACTTTGGCTTCGATTAGCACTTTGATTGCGACAACGAGTTTGCAAAACGTTACCGGCTACCGTTTCAGAATTACCGATACGAACACCAATCAGGTGCAAACCATCGACAGATCGCTTCATTGGTTCGCTTTGACCATGTTGAACACTTTCAACTACGGAACGACTTACTCAATAGAAGTTGCCATGAAGACAACAGGTGCTTACGGAAACTACGGAACGCCTTGTTTCGTGAGTTCGCCGGTTGTTCCAACTTTGGTAAACTGCGATTACGTGGCTCCGAATCCTGGTACTTTCATCCCGACTGTAAGCTTGAACCGCGTAACATCTTACCGTTTCGAAATCACGAGCTTCACAGATTTCACTACGCTTGTACTTGACAAACCTTACCACTTCTTCAACTTCAACATGGTTTCCAATTACGCTCCAGGCGGACAATATGCCGTTCGTGTGGCGGTAATGACTGCCGGATCTTGGAGTCCATACGGAGAAGCTTGTTTGGTAACTGCACCAGGCGCGACCAGAGAAGTCGTGAAAGGTGAAGAGAGTTTGCCAAAAGGTACTTTCAGAGCTGTCGTTTATCCAAACCCATACGCCGAAAGCTTTGCGCTTGACATGGACGTAACGGGTGAAGAAATCGTGAAAGTAAAGGTTTATGACATGATCGGGAAGCTTGTCGAAGAGCGTCAATTCGCTACTGAACTTGTTGAAATGCAACAATTCGGTGAACGCTATCCATCTGGAGTTTACAACATCATTGTAAGCCAAGGTGAGAACATAAAGACTTTGAGAGTTATCAAAAGATAAAGTTGTGTTGTTTTTTTTGAAAAGAAGCCTTCCGGAAACGGAGGGCTTTTTTTATTAAGGTTTTTTTAATTCACGAAAACTAGGCTTTGTGCTTTAAATGAGTATTTTTACAGTCATTTTTTTGCTTACAGTGTCAATTGTTTGTAGGAAAATGTCCAAACTTAAATATAACCTAATGGGAAAAAAAGTACGTTTTGTTCAAGCGTTGGCATTGCTTTGCCTCTTGACGCTAGGTTTTTCGGGGAAGTTATCGGCCCAAAATACGAGTGCAACTTGGGGAGCCAACAGTAACTCTGCTTGGTACACTGGAAATAACTGGGTCGGCGGAAGCTATGCGGGTTCTCAAAGCACCACAACGACATCGAACATGCATGTTGCCACGTTTACAAGTGCGTTTAGCGGTACGACTGTCGGAATCAACATGAATACCAGCAGTCTCAATCTTGGAGCTGTTGTTGTAGATAACACAAGAACTACTGCTTTGAACATTGGTAGCAGTAGCTCATCAGGTCTTCTTCGTCTTTTTGGAGCGCCCATCAATTCAGTACCGAATACGATTATTAGGCACAACGGTACAGGCGTACTTACTTTGCAAGCATCTCAGGCTGGACCGATGGGAGTTTTGTTGGGCAATACGACCGAAAATATTGTCGCCACCGACAACACCGGAAACATTAACATAACCGCAATTCTTAGCGGAACAGGAAAACTTACCAAAACAGGAGCAGGAACAGGTATCCTCACGATTTCAGGAGCAAACACTTACAGCGGTGGAACTACTATTACATCAGGTTCGCTCGCACTTGGAGCTGCAAATGCATTGCCGACATCAGGAACGGTTACTTTTAACGGAGGAACTTTAACGACGGGAGGATTTACTCAGGGAACTTCCGTAACAAGAACTTTGGCGCTTTCTGAAAATTCGACATTGGCATTGGGATCTACAAATCACACGATAGCATTTGCGGCCAGTAATGCATTGTCTTGGACGGCAGGAAAAACGTTGACGATTACGGGTTGGACTGGAACTGTGGGAGCGGCAACAACCGGAACTGCGGGAAAAGTTTTGGTGGGAACTTCTACGGCAGGTTTGACTGCGGCTCAGTTGTCACAAATCAAATTCACGATTTCATCGGTAGACTATTCAGCCATAATGCTTTCAACAGGCGAAATAGTACCGGCTTATAAATATGGAGTTACGTCAATTTCTCCGGCGTCGCCAATTGCAGGCTCGTCGTTCAGTGTGACGGTACAAGCCCAAAATTACAACGGAGTTGCAGTCAACCTTACGAGCGCATCCACTTTCGCACTTTCCACAAACGGAACTGCAGGTGTAATCGGTGGAACGACAACTGGAACGATCGCAGCAGGAACTTCTTCTGTCACCGTTAGTGGCGTTACGCTTTCATCTGCGGGCACGGGCGCCACGATTACGGCTACGCGCACAAGTGGTGAAAATCTTGCTCCTGGAGTTAGTGCGGCCTTTACTGTTACTGGTTCTTCATCTCCGGTTTTGACGATTTCAGGAACGCCAACCGCTCATGGAAACATCTGTTTGGGAAGCTCAGGCAGCACGGTACAATATACGATCAACAACACGGGTTCGGCTGCGGCCAGCGGAATTTCATTGGCGACGAGCAATCCGGAGTTTGCTTTCAGCGGACTTTCAAGCACGACGATTCCGGCATCCGGTTCAGCAACCTTTAACGTAATCTACACGCCAACCTTGGCTGGGCCAAGTTCAGGTACGATAACAGTTACAAGCAGCACGTCAGGAAGTAATTCACCAACAATCGGACTTACCGGATCGGGCGCTTCTCAAGTCGATGCCGTGGTTACGACATCCGCTGCGACGGCAATCAATAACCAAATTGCAACGCTTAACGGAGCGCTTACTTCTTTGGGAAGCTGTCCGTCGACTTCTGCGAAAGGTTTCGTCTATTCTCAGACGTCGGTAAACGGAACACCTACAAACGGTGGAACCGGAACAACTACAACGCCCGTAGCAGGTTTGACCACAGGAAATTATTCTTTGGCGTTAACTTCACTTGCTCCTGGAACTTCTTATTCGTTCAGAGCTTACGCGCTTGACGGAACAACCTACCATTACGGACCGGTCTTGACGTTTACGACCTTGGCCGCGGCCAACCATCTTGCCTTCAACGGATTTCCTGCAACCGGAAACGTAGGTGTTGCTTTGACATCTTTTACCGTGGAAGCCAAACGTCCGGACAACTCGACAGATACAAATTACACGGGCTCGGTTGTTTTGACGAAAGCGTCAGGACCGGGAAGCATTAGTGGCACTTTGACGGCTTCGGCTGTTGCAGGTGTTGCAACTTTCTCGAACGTTGTGATCGATGCCGCCGGAACTTACACTTTGCACGCGAACAGCGGAACGCTTACTCAGGCTACTACAGGAAATGTCGTTATTACTTTGGCTCCGGTTTCTATTTTCGCCAATACCATCACCGGAACGAATCCTTCTACGTCGAACCCTTATATTATCGGTCAGACTTTCGCCTCGAATCTTACGGTAAGCGGAATTTCGCGCGGGCCTGGAATTTCTGCAGCTTCCGCAAATGACCGATATAGCGCGCAAGGTTGGAATTCTACTTCGTTTGATGCTGATGATTATTTTGAATTTACACTTACACCTGCCTCAGGATATGAAATTGACTTTTCTAGTTTTGTGTACAACGCACAAGCATCAGGTTCGGGGCCGACGAGTTTTGCATTCAGATCAAGTATTGATGGATTTACAGCCAACATCGGAACGGCAACTGGTTCTGGAACTACAATATCTCTTTCATCTTTTCAGCAAGTTCAAAGTGCTGTGACATTTAGGTTTTATGCTTATGGAGCCAGTGCTCCCGGCGGGACTTTTAGTATAAATGATTTTATTTTCTCCGGAAACGTAATCTGCAAGACACCATCGGCTTTCACAGTAACAGGAGGCGGATCAACCTGCAATAGCAACGGAATTCCAGTAGGACTTTCCGGATCTGAAACGGGAATCAGCTACCAATTGGTCAGAAATGGAAATGTGAATGTAGGATCGGTCGTTGCGGGAACAGGCTCGGCTTTGAACTTCGGAAACCAGGCAATCGCCGGAACTTACACCGTAAACGCGATCAACAACTCCGGAACTTGCAACGTCACTGCCGCCATGACAGGAAATGCTACGATCACTTTGACTAACGCCACGGTTTGGACGGGTGATGTCGACACTGACTGGAACACGGCCGGAAACTGGTCTTGCGGCTCTGTGCCGATCATTACTAGCGATGTCTTGATTCCGCAAGGAACACCACAATCGACAATCACCGCAGATGCATTCGCAAACACGATCACGCTTCAAGGCGGCACTTTGCTTACGCTTCTTTCAGGTCGCGACCTGACGGTTAACGGCGCTATCACTTCTACGGGCAATTTCACTATCGAAAACAACGCCAACCTTATCCAGATCAGCAATGCTGTGAATTCTGGAGTCACTAAGGTGAAGAGAAACAGTTCGGCTTTGATGCGTCAGGATTATACGCTTTGGTCTTCTCCTGTAATCGGACAAAATCTGTTGCCGTTTTCTCCCGCCACGCTCGTTGGACGTTTCTATACTTTCAACTCTAGCTCGAATCAATACAATACGGTCAACAATCCGAATACTACGCCTTTCGCCGAAGGTGTCGGTTATTTGATTAGAATGCCTAACAATCATCCAACAACTGCAACAATCTGGAACGGGGAATTCAACGGAACATTGAGAAACGGTCCGGTTTCGGTTTCAATCGCCGCGGCTGGAGAAGGCGAGAACTTCCACGCGGTAGGAAACCCTTATCCGTCTCCGATTGACATGCTTACTTTCGTCAACGATAACGAAGGCGCGATCACCGGAACGCTTTATTTCTGGAGAAAAACCAACAGCACAGCCAATCCGACTTACAGCACATGGACAGAAGGTCTTGGTTTCGTAAGCAACGGGCAACCACAAAACGTCGATCCGAACGGGATTATCCGTACAGGTCAAGGTTTTATCGTGGAATCGGCAGACAACGATGCTTCAGTGAACTTCAACAACCTACAGCGCTCGGGCAACAACTCGAACCAGTTTTTCCGTTCGGCCAATGTCGTGGAGCGTCACCGCGTTTGGTTGAATGCTACAGGAGCGCAAGGTGCGTTTTCACAGACGCTTATCGGATATGTGACTGGAGCAACGCTTGCCAAAGACAACGGAATCGACGGAAGATTCTTCAACGATGGCGAAATCGAGTTTTATTCAAAACTTACGGAAGGAAAATTCGCTATTCAAGGACGTCCGCTTCCTTTTGATGCAGCCGATGTGGTTCCGATGGGATTCAAGGTGACGACAGCCGGAACTTACGCGATCGCGATTGATCAGGCCGACGGTCTTTTCGCATCGGGACAAAATGTTTACTTAAGAGATAATCTGTCAGGAACGGTTCACAACCTGAATGACGGAGCTTACAGTTTCACTTCGGAAGCAGGTGTTTTCGAAAGCCGATTCGAAGTGCTTTACGAGAACTCGCTAGGAACGAACAATCCAGTGCCGGCAGACAACGCCGTGGTAGTTTACACTCAGGCCAATAACGTTATCATCAACAGCGGCGCTCTCGAGATGTCGTCTGTGAAGGTTTACGATGTGGTCGGAAAACTGTTGCAGCAAGTCGACAACATCGGCGCCAATACCGTGACACTGGCGGGAACCGCAGCTAATCAAGTGATGATTCTCAGTATACAAACAACCGACGGACGCACAATTATCCGAAAAACCGTACGTTAATCGATAAACTCCTCATTAAAAAGCCCTTTCGTCGAGAAAGGGTTTTTTTATTTGTAAGAATGTCTACATTTGTCGGGTATATCTCTCAAATCCACCTTATGAAAGGAACTTTACTTCGCTTTTGCGGAAACGTCTTTGTTGTGCTGTTGCTGATGTTGTTTGGATCGAAGGCTTTCGCTCAGACGACAGTTTTCCGATTCGACTTTGAAAACACCGTTGTCGCTTCGGTGGACAATGCGGTCGGCACTCCAACTTTTACAGCCAACGTACCCGAATACGCTTACGACAATACTTCGGCCTGTCTCAACACGAATTCAATCACGTCCGCGAATGTAGACACGGGAGCTTATTATCAGTTTACTGTAAACGCAACCGGATATTCCAACTTGGTTTTCTCGTACTGCGATAGGGTCAATGCCACGGGAAATGCCGGTACGGTGCGTGCCAGGGCGAGTCTTGATGGAACGACTTGGACAAATGGGACAATTTATTCCGCAGCAACGACGTTTACGACCCGAACCCTGACACTCCCGGCGACTTTCAACAACGCCTCGAACATCATCATTCAGATCTACAAAGTTACCGATGATACCAATGGTTTTTTCTCCGGTGGCGCAAGAACCTACTATGTTGATAACTGTTTCCTGACCGATACAGCCGCGAAACCAATCGTCACTAGTCTGTCCACATATTCAAGTTGCCCGGGTTCAACCTTTAACATTACAGGTTCCGGATTCACTGGAATTACCGGTGTTACGGTTAACGGTGCGGCGGTCGCCTCTTACACAGTGAATTCCGCGACAAGCATTTCTGCGACTTTGGCCGCTGGAAACACTGCCGGAAATGTTAGAGTGACGAATGCTGCGGGAACGGGAGTTGGTCCGGTTTTGGCGGTCAATCCTGTAACTGTTAGCGCAACTGCAACTCCGGCTACAATTTGCGTCGGAAGTTCTTCGGCTCTCGCTTCGTCGGTTACGACTTTGCCGGGAAGTCCGACAGGAAACAATACGACAGCCCAAACCATCGCCGATTTGACGACCGTTTATTCGGCAATCACGATTCCTTCGACTTGCGCTACGGCAGCTCAATTGACATCGATGACGGTAAACGTGACCCACACGTATAACAGTGATTTGGAACTTTACCTGAGTTCACCTTACGGACAAATGATTCCGTTGATCACCAAAAAAGGAGGAAGCGGCGACAACATTGTGGCTACACTTCAAGCCGGCGGAACGGCTTTGCCTACAGGTAACGTAACAATCAATGGAACCTACACTCCGGAAACAGCTTTTTCTACACTGACAGGAAACGCAACAGGAATCTGGACGTTGGTCGTGTCAGATAACGTGGCCAACGACTCGGGAACGTTCAACTCTTGGTCGATGACTTTCACGAGTACTTGCGGAAACGTCACATATTCCTGGTCGCCGGCAACCGGTTTGAGCAGCACGACATCGGCAAATCCATCGGCGAATCCTACTACGAGCCAAACTTACACGCTTACAGCCACGAATGGAACCGGATGTACTGCTTCGACTACGGTAGGTTTGACTGTCAATCCGCTTTCTGTAGGCGGAACGGTAAATTCGAGTGCCACGGTTTGTGCACCCACTAATACCGGAACGCTCAATCTTGTAAGCAATGTTGGAAATGTTATCCGTTGGGAATCTTCAACAAACAACTTCGCAACGATAACGTCAATTTCGAACACTACGACTTCGTTGACTTATACGAACCTTTCGGCCACAACAGCTTATCGTGCAATCGTACAAAGTGGTATTTGTGCAACTGCGACTTCTTCGGTTGCTACGATTACCGTAACTCCGGCTTCTGTTGGAGGAACGACTTCGGGCGCGGCTACGGTTTGTGCACCAACAAATACCGGAACGATCACGCTTGGATCGAATGTTGGATCTGTGATTGGATGGGAATCTTCGCTCGACAATTTCGCGACGGCCGGAACGCCAATCGCCAATACGACGACTTCACTTACTTATTCGAACCTTTCTGCTACGACATCTTTCCGTGCTATCGTCCAAAACGGGACTTGCGCCACGGCAAATTCGACGGCAACGACAATCACAGTGACACCGGCATCTGCAGGCGGAACAGTGAATTCAAGCGCGTCAGTTTGTTTCACATCGAACACCGGAACATTGAACTTAACGGGAAATATCGGAAACGTGATCCGTTGGGAATCTTCAACGAACAACTTCGCAACGGTAACTTCGATTTCGAACACGACGACTTCGCTTACTTACACGAACTTGACGGTTACGACTTCGTTCCGTGCGGTTGTCCAAAGCGGAACTTGTGCAACGGCAAATTCAACTGCGGCGACAATCACTGTAACTCCGGCTTCGGTTGGCGGAACGGTTGGAACGAGCGCGACGGTTTGTGCTCCGACGAACACCGGAACACTGAACTTGACAGGAAATGTCGGAAACGTGATCGGATGGCAGTCGTCAACTGACAACTTCGCGACTTTTACGGCGATTTCGAACACGACAACTTCATTGACTTATACGAACTTGGCGACCACGACTTCTTATCGTGCGGTTGTCCAAAGCGGAACTTGTGCTACAGCAAATTCAACTGCGGCGACAATCACAGTAACTCCGGCCTCGGTTGGCGGAACGGTTGGGACGAGCGCTACGGTTTGTGCTCCGACGAATACCGGAACACTGAACTTGACCGGAAATGTCGGAAACGTCATCGGATGGCAATCGTCAACTGACAACTTTGCGACTTTCACGGCGATTTCGAACACGACAACTTCATTGACTTATACGAACTTGGCAACGACGACTTCGTATCGTGCAGTTGTTCAAAGCGGAACTTGTACAACGGCGAATTCAACTGCTGCGACAATCACGGTAACTCCGGCTTCGGTTGGTGGAACGGTTGGAACGAGCGCGACAGTTTGTGCTCCGACGAACACCGGAACACTGAACTTGACAGGAAATGTCGGAAACGTGATCGGATGGCAATCGTCAACGGACAACTTCGCGACTTTTACCGCGATTTCGAACACGACAACTTCATTGACTTATACGAACTTGGCAACGACGACTTCGTATCGTGCGGTTGTTCAAAACGGAACTTGTGCTACGGCAAATTCGACTGCAGCGACAATTACTGTGACTCCGGCTTCGGTTGGTGGAACGGTTGGAACGAGCGCGACAGTTTGTGCTCCGACGAACACCGGAATATTGAACTTGACAGGAAATGTCGGAAACGTGATTGGATGGCAGTCGTCAACTGACAACTTCGCGACTTTTACGGCGATTTCGAACACGACAACTTCATTGACTTATACGAACTTGGCAACCACGACTTCTTATCGTGCGGTTGTCCAAAGCGGAACTTGTACGACAGCAAATTCGACTGCGGCGACAATCACGGTAACTCCGGCCTCGGTTGGTGGAACGGTTGGAACCAGCGCCACGGTTTGTGCTCCGACGAATTCCGGAACGTTGAACTTGACAGGAAATGTCGGAAACGTAATTCGTTGGGAATCTTCAACGGACAACTTCACAACGGTAAATTCGATCTCGAACACGACAACTTCATTGACTTATACGAACTTGGCGACCACGACTTCTTATCGTGCGGTTGTTCAAAGCGGAACTTGTACGACAGCAAATTCAACTGCTGCGACAATCACGGTAACTCCGGCTTCGGTTGGTGGAACGGTTGGAACGAGCGCCACGGTTTGTGCTTCATCGAATTCAGGCACTTTGACTTTGACCGGAAATGTCGGAAACGTGATCGGATGGCAATCCTCAACTGACAACTTTGCGACGTTCACTGCAATCGCGAATACGACGACTTCATTGACGTACACCAATATTTCGGTAACAACTTCCTATCGCGCAATCGTACAAAGCGGATCTTGTGCGACTGCAACTTCGTCTGCGGCGACCATAACTGTTTCTGCTGTGAACGTTGGTGGAACTTTGAGCGGAAACGCAACTTTTTGCTCGCACACCAATTCCGGAACTTTGACCTTGACGGGTTACACAGGAACGCAATTGTCTTGGGAATATTCGTTTGACAATTTCGCGACTGCGGGAATTCCTTTTGTGAACTCGGGTGCGACTTACAACTATTCGAACGTGAGCCAGACTACCTATTATAGAGTGGCTGTTTCTAACGCGGCTTGCCCGGTCCAATATTCTTCGGTTGCCGTGGTTTCGGTCAACAACAATTCTACATGGACCGGAAATGTCGATACGAACTGGCACGTGGCCGGAAACTGGACTTGCAACGAAGTGCCTCAGAATTACACGGTCGTAACGATTCCAAGTGCTACGAATCAGCCGATAATTGGTGCCGATGCTTTCGCGTATTCGATCACAATGGCGTCTTCCACAACACTTTTGCTAACCAGTGGAAACGATTTGACGGTAACCGATGCGATCCTTTCGCAAGGAACTTTCACGGCCGAGAACAACTCGAACCTGATCCAGATCAACAACGTGGCCAACACCGGAATCTCGAAAGTGAAGCGCAACAGCTCGGCTTTGATCCGTCAGGATTACACGCTTTGGTCTTCTCCGGTAAGCGGACAAAACCTGCAACCGTTCTCGCCTTTGACTTTGGCAACGCGTTTTTACACGTATAATGTCGGAATCAACCAATACAACACGATCGCGGCTCCGGCTACGACTTTGTTTGATTCGGGTGTCGGATATCTGATAAGAACACCAAACAACCATCCGACGACTCCAACGATTTGGTCGGGAGAATTCACTGGCGTGCTTCACAACGGAAACGTGACTGTGCCTTTGACGAATATTGCGGTTGGACAACGTTTCAACGCTGTCGGAAATCCTTATCCTTCGTCTATCGACATGCAGACTTTCGTCAGCAACAACAGTTCGAATATTACCGGAACGCTTTATTTCTGGAGAAAAACCAATAATCCGGTAAGTCCTAGTTATTGTTCCTGGACATCAGGCGGCGGATTCGTCGCAAACGGCGAGGCTCAGGTTTTCGATCCTCAGGGAATCATCCGCACGGGACAAGGTTTCTTCGTCGAGGCTTCGGCTTCCGGCTCGCAAGTGACTTTCAACAATGGCCAGCGTTCCGGCGACAACGCCAACCAATTCTTCCGTTCGGCAAATACGATCGAGAGACACAGGGTTTGGCTGAACGCCACGGGTGCGAACAATGCTTTCTGTCAGACGCTTGTCGGATACATCGAAGGTTCGACAATGGATAACGATGCCCAAATTGACGGACGATTCTTCAACGACGGAGAGATTTCATTTTACTCGATGATCGGTCAGGAGCGGTTCGTGATCCAAGGTCGTCCTTTGCCTTTCGTCGATACCGATGTGGTTCCGATGGGTTTCAAAGCGACAACTGCAGGAACTTTCCAGATTGCCATTGACCACAAAGACGGATTGTTTGAAATCGGACAGGACGTTTTTGTTCGCGACAACACTACCGGAACGGTTCACGATCTTAACACCGGCGCTTACAGCTTTGCTTCGGACGCAGGCGTTTTCAATTCCCGTTTCGAGATCTTGTACCAAAATCCACTTCAGACGCAAAATCCTGTGTTCAACGACAATTCGGTCATCGTCTACAAAGACAAGGAGAATTTCGTCGTGAACAGCGGAAACATGAATATGGCTTCGATCAAGGTTTATGATGTACTTGGCAAACTTGTCAAGGAAATCAAGGACATCAACGCTACACAGGCTGTATTTACCGTCGGCGGATCGAACCAGATGTTGATCTTCAAGATCTACTCCGCAGAAAAGCAGGAAGTGATAAAAAAGGTCGCCAACTGATCGTTTTCACTCTTAAAAATCAGGAACCCTTTCACATCGAAAGGGTTTTTTGTTGGGATAAAGTGTCGGTTACAGTGATTTCCGGTCGACGAAAAACACTTTTGCACGGCCAAAGTATTTCGATTCGATGAAATGCAAGCTTGAACGAGTTTTCGGGTCATTGGTCGGAAATATTTCACACAGGCAAATCGCTGAACTACTTTTGACATGTAGAAAATAACCAACACCAACGAAAGAAATGAAAACACTAAAGCTAACTTCAACACGTCAGGATGTCCTGAAGACCAATGCAGATGCGACAGCTATGCGTTTGTTCGTGATGTTGGCTTTCCTGTTGCTTTCTTGCTCAGGTGTTTTTGGGCAACAAGCCAAGATCAACTCGACTGAAACATCGGTTGCAATCGAGAATGTTACAGTTGGCGGAAGCGAAGCAAAAGCCGAAACTACTACAAACTCAAACCGCCAGATGGAGTTGGTACAATGGTTTATGGGTGCAAAACAGGTTAGTCCGGTTATGCAGGCCAAATCTGCCAAGGAAAATGAAACTCCAAAGAAAATCCTTATCAACTGTGGCATGACGCCAAACAGAATTTTGAGCCGCACTTTGCTCAAAAAGGCAATGCAGTATGAGAACAACATCGCATAAGAAATAGTATTTATAATTTTTAGGTTAAGTTAGTTGGACGAAAAACCTTCTGTGGCAGGAAGGTTTTTTTTATGCCTTACAGCGAACGAAAAATTCTCAGGACGAGAATCTTAATGTGTTAGCAACCAATTCGCATTGTTGATAAGTCACTCCAAATCCTAATTTATCGTGTTAAATTTTATTTAAATTTGAACCGTTGTCATTTTTGAAAACTGTGGTAAGATTTCTTACATAAAAGATTTTAACCAACTGATTATAAAGTTAAAATACTACCGTTCGTCGAGGAAACCAGAGAGTTGGTCGATAAAGTGCGGTTTTTAAGAGTTGTCCACATTTGAAATTCGAAGTTTAGTGTAAATTTATCCGCTTATCTATTACATTAAGGTTAATTCATTAAGAATTCTTGCGGTGAGTTGCGTAAATGTGTCGGTAAGCTAAGGATTTTTCTAAAAAATACCACAAACCCTAAAACGCCCAACATGATAAAAACATTCCCCCAAACTGGAGTGCCTGTTTCTATGGCATTTCGCAAGTTTTTATTTTTTGCCGCTCTTTTTACTTTTTGCTTCGGATTTACTGGCTATGGTCAGGTTGCATCGAATTATACTGCTTCGGCTGCGGCTTATCCAGGTGGTGCCGCTATGACCCTTTTGAATGAAAGCACAAAAACACAACTAATTTCAGGTATCTGGGATAACGCTGTTGTTGCTACGCCAATTGGATTTACATTTAATTTTAATGGTGTCAACTACACTGACGTAAATGTGTCTGCTAACGGGTTTGTGACGTTTGGAGCGACTCTGCCATCAGTGGGAAATTCCGCACCTCTATCATCGACTGAGGCATATGCTGGCGCAATATCAGCCTTTGGTTATAATTGGGCTGTATACGCCAATGCTCCAGGTTTACCTGCGCCTCAAGCCAACTCTGTCGGAAAAGAGTTGTCAGGTGCTCCTGGTTCTCGTATTCTGAAAATAGAGTGGAGAAATGTCCGTCGAAATGACGCAACCAATACTACAGATTATTTCGATTTTCAAATTTGGCTTTATGAAGGGACGAATTTAATAGAAGTTCGTTTCAATACTCAAGCAAATAATGTTGCAAATAACCTGAATTTGGCTCAGTTAGGCTTAAGAGGAAATACTAATGCTGATTTTAACAATTACTCTCACCCAAGTGGGCTATGGACAATTCCAACATTAGTCAACAACGGTGCGAACACCAATGTTAGTGCAATGATTGTTCGTACAGGTTCGATCAGAATCGCCAACACCTCCCCAAGAATCTTCACATGGACGCCGGCAGGCTGTTTGACGCCATCAACTCTAGCGGTTACTCCAGGTTCCACAACCGGAAACGGCGCGCAAATCACTTGGACGGGAACATCACCTGCGCCGTCAAATGGCTACCAATATTACTATAGTACGAGTGCTGCAACTCCTGGTTCATCGGCAACTCCAACATACGCAGCTGCGACGAACGGCGCGACAATTACTACAATGAACGGTGGAACGAGCTATTACGTTTGGGTAAGATCGAACTGCGGCGGAAGCTTCAGCCCTTGGGTAGGACCGGTCAACATCAATACGCTTTGCAGTCCGTTGAACGAAGAATATTTCAACTACTTCGATCAAGGCGATCCTACATATCCTTACACGGCTCCGGCCATCCAGCCTTGCCATTCCATTCAAAACGTTGGTGCCGGATCAAACTGGTATACAGCTGCGATCGGTTCGCCTGTCGATGGCTTTGCAGACGAACACTTGGAGTACAACGCCAACTCTCAACCTGCAAACGCTTGGTTCTATTCGCAAGGTGTGAACCTGATTGCGGGTAAAACATACCAATTGTCTTACCTGTATGGAGGTTCGACGAACTTCTCATTCCTTACGAACAGGCTTGAAGTCAAACTCGGAACCGCTCCTTACAATACTTTCATGACCCAGGCGCTTGACGATCATCCGAACATCAAGCACGGCGCGATAATGAACTACGTCAACTTTACCGTGGCGACTACGGGAACTTACTATTTGGGTTATCATGCTTACTCGATCGCGAACCAAGGAAAGATTTTCCTGGACGACATACAGTTGGTGCCGGGACTTTGTATTCAACCCGCGGCTGCTACAGTTACCGCACTTTCTGCTACGGCAGCGAGTTTGACCTGGTCCGCTCCAACGCCGGCTCCGGCAGGCGGATATGCTTACTATGTGTCAACTTCGCCGACAACCCCAACAAACAACACAACTCCTACAGGATATACAAGCGCGGGAACTACATTGGTAAACCTCGCCGGATTGACTGGTGGAACGGCTTACTATTTCTGGGTTAGAGGAAATTGTACTGCGGGTGATTTCAGTATGTGGTCGCCGGTCACGAATTTCAACACTCCGGTTTTGCCGCCGTACTGTTTTCCTACGACAAGTCAAAGTCCGCAAGCTTATATCAGCAACGTGACTATCACGAATGCTGTTCAGAACATCAACAATTCTTCTGCATGGACTTCGCCAGGACACGCCGATTATACGGCACAGACAGTTATAGAAGCCCAAGGTGGAAATTTCAACTTTTCTGTCGGACTTGACGACGGAACTGCCCCGGCAGGTGTCAACCTTGGTGTCGGTGTCGCTATTTTCGTCGACTGGAACAATGACGGGGATTTCGTCGATGCCGGAGAAAAAGTGTTCAACACCACCGGTTATACTGCCAGCAACCAAGGTACGGTAACTGGTTTGATCACGGTTCCTGCGGGAACGACCCTCGGCGTAAAACGCATGCGTGTCGTCATCGATTACCTGAATACAAACCCGAACTCTTGTTCCTTCTCAGGAGCGGGTGAGTTGGAAGACTACAGTTTGAAAGTCGTTACTGCGCCGCCAACTCTGGCTTTGGACATCACGACTTCAACCCAATGTGCCGGAGCGCTTAGCCCGACGGTTCACATCACCCAAGGATTGGGAAGTTACAATACTTTCACTTGGACGCCAGCTGCCGGAGTTTCAGGAAGTCCAGCAGCCGGATACACTTTCAACAACGGATCAACGGTTACTTATACCTTGACCGCTACGCAAACAAGTGGCGATTTCAGCGTAAACACTGCTCAGTACACTTATGTGGCGAATCCGCTTCCAACGCCAATCACGATTACTCCAACACCTTCTACTGCTACACTTTGCCAAGGTGGAAGTGCGGTTCAACTAACTGCGACAGGCGGTGTTGTTTCAGGATTGCCTATCCTTTCGGAAAACTTCAACGCCGGTGCGCCAGGTTGGACAACTGTCAATAGCGCAAGCGTAGGAGGAAATACTGCCGCTTCGGCTTGGATGATAAGACCTGACGGATATGTGCCTGCGGGTACTTGGTTCGGTACGACTTTTCACAGTAATGACGCTTCTTCTTTTATGTTGTCTGATTCGGATGCTCAAGGCATTGGTTCGACAACGAACGTTGAATTGATTTCGCCTGTCTTCAGTCTTGGCGGATACACGGCTGCGTCTTTGAGCTTCTGGCACTTCTATCAACAATGGACAACAAGTAATGCAAGGGTCGAGATTTCGACCGATGGTGGTACGACTTATGCTTTGCTTGGAGGATTGACCTATAACTCAAATCAAGGTGCGGCTTCTGGTTTTGTTCAGGTGCAACGCGATTTGGCGGCTTATTTAGGACAGACCAACCTCAGAATAAAATTTAAGTATGTAGCGCCTTGGGGCTGGGCTTGGGGAATAGACAACTTCCTGGTCTCAGGAAACGCGACATCTGCCATTACCTGGTCGCCAGTTGCAGGACTTTACACCGACTTGGCACATACGACACCGTACGTTGCAGGCGCTGGAACCACAACGGTTTACGCCTGGCCAACGGCTACTACGACTTACACCGCAAGTGCAAGTACACCATCGCCTTCAATCTGTTCCACTACTACAACTCAGGCCATTACGGTAACGCCTATCGTTGCGGGAACAATCAGCGCAGATCAAACCGTTTGTACAGGAACGATCACAGCCCTTACCCTTACCGGACAAAGCGGCACGGTTGCTACATGGCAATCTTCTGCAGACTCGGCTTTTACTACGCCGACGAACATCGCGGGATCTGGAGGTTTGAACACGCTGACTTCAGCTGTGCTCGGACCAGTCAATACGACGACTTACATCCGCGCTCAAATCACCAACGGAAGCTGTATTTCTTACACGAACACGGTGATATTGTCGGTGACCAGTACAACCTGGAACGGATCAACTTGGAGCAACGGTTTGCCAACGGCGACCAAGCGCGTAATCTTCGCCGGAAATTACACTTCGTCGGGCAACGTCAGCGCTTGTAGCGTGGCGGTCACGTCGGGTAACGTAAACATTCAGCCGGGTCATTCAATGATCGTGGAAAATGCAGTGAACGTAACCGGCGGGCAATTGATCTTCAACAACAATTCAAGCTTGGTGCAAATCAACAATGCGGCGGTGAATTCGGGAGTAATCACTTACATCCGCACGACGACTCCGATGAAAAAATACGATTATACTTATTGGTCGTCTCCGTTGTACAACATTCCGCTTTCTGACATCTGTCCGGATACACGCGTCGACAAATACCACGAGTTCAATGTTTCTACAGGCTACTTCGTGACTGTTCCGAACACTACGATCGCGACTCCGGGACGCGGTTACATCATGAGAGCTCCGGATACTTACACGTCGATCGCCACTCCGTATACATCAGTAATGACGATGGGTTATGCGAATAACGGAATCATCAATTATCCTGTGGCGCTATCGGCTCCGGCCACGAACCTGAATTTGTTGGGTAACCCGTATCCGTCGGCTCTAGATGCAGACTTGTTCCTGTCGAACCCGACAAACGCGGCCTTGTTGAACGGAACGATCTATTTCTGGACACACAACACGCCAATCACGGCTCAGGTCTACAACAATAACGACTACGCTTCTTACAACTTGCTTGGAGGAACGGCTGCGGCCAATTCCGGTGACGGAAACAACAATCCGCCTACCAAGAATATTGCGTCTGCCAATGCTTTCTTTGCAACGGCTACCGCAAACGGGAACGTCGTATTCAACAACAGCATGCGTCTTGCGGGCTCGAACGACAACTTCTTCAGACCTGCTGCCGAGCGCTCTTCAATGGATGCGGCTCCGGTTGAAAAGCACCGTATCTGGCTCAACATGGTCGGAGGTGCGAATGCGTTCAAACAGGCGCTTGTCGGATACGTGACAAATGCGACTACGGGAATAGACCGCGATTTTGACGGAGGTGTGATCGAGTCCATGAACTCCATCAGCTTCTACTCTTTGGTCGAGGCCAATAAGTTGACGATTCAAGGGCGTCCGCTTCCTTTCGACAGCAACGATCAGGTTCCGATGGGTTACCGAGCCAATGTGGCCGGAACTTATACGATCTCGATCCAGACGACAGACGGGATTTTCGCCGATGACAGCCAGAACATCTACCTGGAAGACTTGGCTCAAGGAACTATCCACAACCTAAAAACAGGTTCATACAGTTTCGCTACCACAGCCGGAACTTTCGATACAAGATTCGTTTTGAGATATACGACACAAGCGCTTCAAACGCCAGATCACGTATTCAATGAGAATTCGGTAATCGTTTACAAAAACAGCGACGTAATCTACGTGAACAGCGGAAACGCGACGATGGATAACGTGAAGATTTTCGATACTCGCGGCCGTTTGGTCTATGAGAAGAAAAATGTTTCCGACAATCAGACGCAGATCGCTCATCTTGGAGCGGCCAATCAAGTCTTGATCGTTCAGGTGACATCGGTTGACCAGAAAGTGGTCAGTAAAAAGATTGTGTTCTGATAACGGAACAAAGACATTGTCCGACAGACGGGTTAGGGACCGTCTGTCGGATTTATACCACAAAGATTCTTCTAATCCCCTGAAACATTTCCATTGACATAGACAGATTCCTCTCCACTAATAAAAGCAGTCCAAATCCGGACGGCTTTTTCGTGCGCTTACACTTTAGCGCCATCAACTGAATTATCGATTTTATTTTAACCAATTTATTTTTTATGATGTTAAACTACAATGCTTCCGATCGGGCAACGAGTGCTCGGGCCGGAAAAAGTGTGGAAGATGTCGGCGGCCCTCCGCTGTGGCATTCTTCCAGAGTCATGAAGTCATGGCTTTTTAGTTTGGTGATCGCGGTTTTTTGCCTTGCGCAGAATTCGGCTTTTGCTCAGGTGTCCGGGTACACTTTTTCGTCGTCATCGTCTACGTATACGCCAATTACTGGCGGTACAAACACGGCTTCGACGTCTGCACTTGCACTGGATGACAATGTCTATTCGGCTTTGCCGATTGGGTTTACGTTCAATTATTCGGGCACAGATTACACAACTTTTGGTATAAACGCCAACGGTTGGATCTCAATGGGGTCGACTGCGCCGGTTTCGTCTACAACGCCAATCAGCTCGGGTTCGACAAATAATGTCATCTCTGCATTTGGTGTCGATTTGATTGCAAGACAGCATTTCGTCGTAAACCGCACAAGCGGCAGTCCGACTTTGACTGTTACAGCCGGTAATACGGCCAACCTTGCGATCGGTGCGACTTTAAGCGGAACAGGAATCGCTTCGGGCGCTACCGTAACTGCTGTAACTGCAACGACTATCACAATGTCGGCCAATGCGTCTTCGGCTGGAACAGGTTCGCATTTGCGTGCTTGGGAAAGTGACTACGGGATTCGTTACCAAACGACCGGAACTGCCCCTAACCGCAAATTGGTTGTGCAGTTTACCGGATTTTCGCGATACACGACTTCACTTGCTTATGGAGACGAGATGAATTTTCAGATCGTTCTTAATGAGACTTCTAATGCTATCAATTTAGTTTACAGTTGGCCAACGCCGAGCAGTACTACTTCAACAGGTGGAGAAGTTGGTCTAAGAGGTTCGTCAACTTCTGCTTTCAATAATAGAACCACCACGACTTCTTGGGCATCGACAACTGCCGGAACTACTAATTCGGCAACGATTCCAATTTCGAGTACGGTTGCTCCGGCTAATGGCCTTACGTACTCTTTTACACCACCTTCATGTGCCGCACCCGTTGTCATAACGGCATCGGCTACGACTCCAACGACATCAACGATAAGTTGGTCTGCAGCGAATCCTGTCCCATCTTCTGGCTATGAGTATGAAGTTCGTACTTCCGGAGCTGCGGGATCGGGTGCAACAGGTTTGTCAGCAAGTGGCGCTACGACTTCTCTTACTGCGAACGTCACTGGTTTGACACCAGGTGCGACACATTCCATTTATGTGCGTTCGGTTTGTGGAACAGGCGTCTACAGCGGATGGTCTGCTGCAACTACATTCGTGGCGCCGTGCGCAAGCATCACTTCTTTGCCATGGAATGAAAACTTTGATGCCATGTCAACTATCGGGAATGGCGTTTTGCCATCTTGTTGGGTAACGCAAGGAGGCCTTTCGAGTTCATACATGCATACTACTCAGAATGCGGCCTCCCAGACCTATAATGATCCGCGTTCGACTCCGAACTACGTGACCATTTACTATCCATCGACAACTGCATACTTGTGGAGTCCGCCTTTCCAATTGACAGCGGGCACAAGCTATGATTTCTCGTTTTATTGGGTCGGAGACGGAACTTCTGGTTGGGTTGGCGATGTGCTGGTAAATTCGGCGACGTCGGCTACGGGGGCGACTGCTTTGGGAAGCTCATTCGTTGCGGCCGCTGCTACCACAACGTCAACTTACGCAAAAACAACAAGAACGTTTGTTCCGGGAACTACGGGGACTTACTATTTTGCGATACGATCTTTGGCGTCGTCGTCAGCGCCATACTACATGGGATTCGATGATTTTAACTTAAAATTGTCCCCAACCTGCATTGAACCGACAGCGTTGACTTCTTCTGCAGTGACAAATAATGGCGCCACTATTTCCTGGACGGCTCCTACTTCGGCTCCGGCCAATGGATATGAGTATTATTACGCTACAACAAATGCTGAACCTTCTGTTTCTGCGACTCCTTCAGGATCGACAGCGGCTGGGGTAACTTCGGCATCGCTGGGTAGCTTGAACGCCAATACGACTTACTACTACTGGGTGAGAAGCGTTTGCTCTACATCTGATAAGTCGATTTGGACTGTCGTATCATCATTTACCACGCTTTGCAATCCTTTGACTGCATTCAACGAGAACTTCGATACACAGACAACTCCTAACTTGCCATCTTGCTGGAGTAAAATCATTAGAGGTACGAGCTCCAGCTTGCAGTATGTAACTGTAGGAACGAGTACTTCTCCGGTTGCGTCGGCTCCAAACGCGGTTGGACTTTACAATTCAGGAACCGGAGCTACAGAAGATATCATCTTGGTATCTCCTTACGTGTCCAACCTCGCTGCCGGCACTCACCGTTTGCGTTTCAAGGCGATATGTTCGACGGCATCTCAGGATATTATCGTCGGAACTCTTGATACATCTGGTGCATCGGCAGTGTTTACGCCTTTGCAGACAGTCGATGTTACTGCCTCTTGGCAGGAATTTATCGTTCCTTTCAACGGCTATACAGGTACTAATAAGTTTATCGCGCTTAAACGCGTCAATACTTCAACTTATACAACTGTGTACGTTGACGATGTTGTTTGGGAGCTTACGCCTACTTGTTATCCGCCAACGGCAGTTACTACAAGTAATATGACCACTACAGGTGTAACATTGAACTGGACTGCTCCTTCGCAGGGAAGTCCTGCAACGTACTTCTATGAAGTTCGCTCGTCTGGCGCCGCCGGTTCAGGAGCGACGGGTCTTGTTGCTTCTGGAAACGTCAATGCGCCAGCCCTTACGGCTACTGCCAACGGATTGTCTGCGAATACTTCTTACAGTGTTTACATCAGAACTTTCTGTGGAGGTACGGATTATTCAGCTTGGTCGACAGCGATGACTTTCACGACACCATGTGCGAGTTTGGACTTGCCTTATGCTGAAAACTTCGAGTCTGTTACGGTTCCGGCTTTGCCAACTTGTACGACTGTTCAGAATGTTGGAACAGGTAATGCTTGGGTAACAGCTTCGCCTGCAGCCTACGGTTTCACCTCGAAAGCGCTTCGTTACTCTTGGAACACTTCGAATGCAGCCAATGTTTGGTGGTACACGAGAGGCTTGAACCTGACTGCTGGCGTAAGCTATACGATCTCTTACAAGTACGGATCCTCGAGTACAACTTACGTTGAGAAACTTAAAGTTGCTTACGGAAACTCTCCTGTTGCATCTGCAATGACAAACGTCATAGGTGATTATCCGAACCTCAACACTGCTACGCCATCTACTGCTTCTGTGGTATTTGTGCCTCAGACATCAGGGGTTTTCTACTTCGGATTCCAAGCCTATTCGGCTGCGAACCAGTTTTATCTGATCGTTGATGATATTTCTGTAATCGTTACGCCTCCTACAATCACTTCTTTCGCTCCGACGGCTGTCTGTAATGGCGGAAGTGTGGCCGAGCGCACTGTCATGATCACTGGAACGCATTTCACGGGAGCGACAGCTGTTTCTTTCAACGGAACTGCCGCTGCTTCTTTTGTAGTGAATAGCGATACTCAGATCTCTGCGGTTGTTCCGGTAAATGCCACTACAGGAACGATCGTTGTTTCTTCGGCCGTTGCTTCTGGAACAAGTTCTGCGTCTTTGACAGTAGGAGTGACTCCTTCGGTAAATCCTATCCAAAACGGAAACGCTACACTTTGCGTGCAAGGAACTGTTCAAATGAGCAATACTTCTCCAGGCGGTGTGTGGGCTTCGTCTAATACTGCAGTTGCTACTGTAACCCAAGACGGGCTTGTTACTGCTACTGGTGCTGGAACTGCCACGATCACTTACTCAGTAACTGATTTGGGATGTACAGGCCACGCCGATACTACTGTAACGGTAAATGCACCTATCACTTCAACCAATCCAACTACACAAACTGTAGTTACGGGAAGCAATACTAGTTTCTCTGTAACGGCTTCTGGCGCTATTACAGGTTATCAGTGGATGGTTTCTACAGATGGTGGAGACGTGTTCGAAAATGTTGTTGACGGTGCGCCATATTCTGGAGCAACTACAAACACATTGACAATCACAAACACTCCGGACACTTTTAACGAGAACATGTATATGGTAGTTATTTCGGCTGCAGCTCCTTGCGCGGCTTTCGAATCTGCCGCAGCTACATTGAATGTTGGAGACACTGGAATCACACAAGATCCGGCAGGTGTAACACTTTGTACTTCAGGTAATGGTCAGGCTGTATTTACAGTTGTTCCATCTGGAACGGTGACTTCTTACACTTGGCAAGTTGACTCAGGACTTGGTTACGTGACTATCGCTAACGGAGCTTCTGGAAACTTGACATACTCAGGCGCAACCACAGCTCAATTGACTGTCGACGGAATCAATTTCAGCAACAGCGGTTTGAACTTCCGCGTTATCGTTACTGGTCCGGCCAATGGAGCGACTTCGAACCCAGCTAGCTTGACAGTTAACCAAGGTATTGCAATCAACACGCAACCGGCTGGTTCATCTACTTGCTATTCTTCAGGAAGCACGACTTTCTCTGTTGATGCATCTGGCGGCGTCGCTAGCTATCAGTGGCAATATTCTGCAAACGGAATTACGTTCAGCAATGTCGTGAACGGAACACCTGCAGGAGCGACTTACACTAACGCTACTACGGCTACTTTGACAGTTGCTACAACTGCGAGTACTCCGGCTGCTGGTACTTATTTCTACCGCGCGGTTATCGGGGCGAACGCTCCTTGTGCTGCTGTTACTTCTGATGCAGCCCAATTGACGATTTTCACGCCTCAGTTCACATCTCAGCCAGCAGCTGCGACAGTACTGGCGGCTAATGGTGGAAGTGCTGTCTTTACTGCGGCTACATCGGCTCCGGCTCCAACTTATCAGTGGGTTTATGCAACAACTGCCGGTGGAACTTATTCTCCTGTAGTAAACGGAACGCCTGCCGGTGTTTCTTACTCTGGAGCAGATTCAGCTTCCCTAACGGTAAATGCTACAAGCGCTGCCGCCCCAAGCACTGCGCGTTACTACAAGGTAATCGTTACTTCTGGAGGTTGTAGCGTAACTTCGAATTCGGCTCAGTTGACTATCAGGAATTATTGTATTCCTGCTATGACTACTGTATCGGCTTCCGGAGATTACATCAACAACTTTAACTTCGCCAACATCGCCAACAATAACTCTGGAGATACAGCTACTGATTATACGTATTACAGCAACCTTACGGCGAATGTTTACGCAGGTCAATCTTATCCGGTGTCATTGACTGCTGGCGGAACGACTTCTATCGGTGCGCAACAGTTCAGGGTGTGGATCGACTTTAACCAAGACGGTGATTTTGAAGATGCAGGTGAAAGCGTATTTGCTACGACTACTGCAACTTTTGCACCTACAAATGCTACTGGAACTATTGCAATCCCTGCGTTTTCAGCCAATGTGCTTCAAGGTGTGACGCGTATGCGTGTAGCATCGAGATACAACACTGTTGTTGGAGCTACTGCATATTGTACAGGCCAATCTGCGTATGGTGAGTACGAAGACTACAATGTCAACATTCAGGCTGTTCCGGCATGTTCGGGAACTCCTGTTGCCGGCACTGTTTCAGCTTCGGTTTCATCAATCTGCCAATCGGGAACGTCAATTTTGACGGCTACTGGTTTCACGACTCCTGATGCCGGAATTTCATTCCAGTGGTATAACACTGCGACAGGATTGATTGCTGGCGCTACTAACGCTACTTTCACGACTCCTACTTTGACTGCAAGTGCGTCTTATTTCGTTCGTGTGACTTGTGCTAATTCTGGTCTTTCATCTGATTCAAACACTGTGAATATCACTGTGACGAATCCAGTTGTTGAAGCTACGACTCCAGGAGTAAGATGTGGAGCCGGAACGGTTCTGCTTTCTGCTACGCCTTCTGCCGGAACTTCTTTGGCTTGGTATGCTGCACAAACAGGAGGAACTGCTCTTGCCTTCGGGAACACTTTCACGACGCCTTCCATCTCGACTACGACGAATTACTACGTCGCTGCCCAAGCTATGGGCGCCGGAATCGCATCGATTGGTGCTGGTGCTACAACAGGGACAGGCGCTCCTTACGACTTCGCGAACGGAACTTACGGAGGTGTTAAATCTCAATATTTGTTTACCGCTGCAGAATTGTCTGCCGCTGGTTTGCGTCCGGGAACTTTGTCTTCCATCGCTTTCGAATTTACTACCGTAGGTTCTGCGCTTCAAGGTTTGACTGTTCAGATGGGTAACACGTCTTTGACAAATTTCCCTTCACCGGCGAACATCCAAGGCGGATTGTCTACTGTCGTAAACAGCGTTACATTCACTCCAGCCGTGGGTGTAAACATGTTGAACTTCAACAACAACTTTACTTGGGATGGAACTTCCAACGTGATCGTTTCCGTAAGTTGGAGTAACAACAACACAGTTAATACCAGTGCTACCATCAAGTATGACACAACTACAGGAAACCGTAGCCAGTCGTACCGTCAGGATAACGTAACGTCCGCTACTATGCTTGCGTTTACTGGTGCTACTGCAGGTGCAGGAGGCACATCAATTTTCGATGTTGGCGCTACGCGTGCTAAAATCGCATTTGGAGCTTCTAATGTGGTAACTTGTATTAGTTCGCGCACAGTTGTGGCAGCTACGGTAAACACCGCTCCGGCATTGACAATAAGCAGCTCTTCAGCTACGCTTTGTTCCGGTACGTCGTCATCATTGGTGACACTTACGTCTCCAATTGCGAATTATGACAACTATGTTTGGACGCCAGCTACAGGTGTAACAGGAAATACAACTAGTGGTTGGACATTCAACCCTTCAGTTTCTACCGCTTACACTTTGACGGCTACTCAAACTGGTGGTTCTCAGTGTGCCAATTCAGCCACTTTCACTGTGACTGTCAATGCGGCTCCTGCTGATCCAGTGATCACTCCAGCAAATACAACTGTTTGTGCGGGAGGTATTACGCCGCTTACTGTAGGTGTTTCAACAGCCGCAGCGACGGCTATTTTCGGAAACGGAACGACTTCGCCTTCTACGACAAGTTATCCTAATCCTTTGAGTGCTTATTACGGAGGTACGAAAACGCAAATCCTATTCACGGCATCGGAGCTTACGGCTCAAGGCTTGTCGGCCGGATCAGCGATTGGATCATTGAGTTTTGACGTCAGCGCGACTGCTACAGCAGGTACGCTTGCCAATTTCACGATCCGTATGGGTACTACTTCGGCTTCGGCTTTGACCGGAATCGTAGGTGGAACAACCGCGGTTTATGGACCTACGAACTTCACGCCATCGGCTACAGGTATCGTATCCTTTACGCTTGCGACTCCATATGTTTGGGATGGTACGTCTAACGTGATCGTAGAAACGGTCCACAATGCCGGAAACGGTGGAAATGGAACCGGAACGACAACCCGTACGACGACCACAACCGCGAATACTGTCTTCACGGTAGCGAAAGATAACGTCGCCAACGGGATTGCAGGTTTTGATGCAGAAGCAACTTATAGCATCAGTGCTGCAAGTGCGCTCAGACCAAACATGAGATTCGGACTTGTTCCAGCCACAGTTACTTGGGCTCCGACCACAGGTTTGTACACCGATTCGGCTGCTACAATCGCCTACACGGGAGGAAGCACGGGAACGGTTTATGCCAAACCTACGGCTTCTGCCACTTACACCGCTACTGTCAGTAATTTTGTCGGATGTTCCAAAACGAGCGCTCCGGCTACGATTACGGTCAACCAATTCTACAACTTCTATGCAGATGCAGACGGAGACGGATATGGTGTAGGTTCGCCAGTATCACTTTGTGCGGCCAGCGCTTCTGCTGCTCCAACAGGTTATGCTGTACTTGACGGGGATTGCGACGACACGATTGCTGCGATCAACCCAGGTCATGCCGAAGTTCCTTACAACGGAATCGATGACAACTGCAACGGAACCATTGACGAAGGAAGCCAGCTCTTGAGCCAGGTATTGCCTACGCAGTGCGGAACTACTTTGGCTTCAATCAGCTCGGTAATTGGTGCTGTAAGCTTTGGTGCTCCGGTTGACGGTTACCGCTTCAGAGTGGTTAACACAACTACAAACGCCGTTCAGGTTTTCAGTACAAACGTGCCACACTTCCAGTTGTCTCAATTGGCAGTTTACGACTATGCAACGACTTACTCCATTTCGGTAATGTTGCGTCGCAATGGCATCTGGTTGAACTACTACGGAACAAGCTGCCTGGTTTCAACACCGGCAATCCTTGATCCGGGAGGATCGGCTGCGGTCAATCCATCCCAGTGTGGAATCACTTTGTCAAGCATCAGCACATTGATCGCTACCACAAGTATCCCTAACGTATCAGCTTACCGCTTCCGCGTGACTAACCTCACAGATGGCACGGCGCCTTACGTAACTCAGGAACTTGAGCGCACTACGAACTGGTTCGCTTTGACGATGTTAACTCGTTTCAACTACGGAACACAGTATCAGGTTGAAGTTTCGGTTAAGACGAACGGTTCATGGTCCGGATACGGAGCGCCTTGTAACGTTTCTTCTCCAATCGTTCCAACACTTACAAACTGTGGAGCGACTATCGCCACAGCCGGAACATTGGTTACTACAACCAGCTTGAACCGCGCTTCGGCTTACCGTTTCGAGATCACCAACATGTCGACTTTCGTGCAAACGACTATCGACAGATCGAACAACTACTTCTCGTTTAACAACGTTCCTGGTTATACGCCGGGCACGGTTTACGCAGTACGCGTAGCGATCCAGACTTCAGGTTACTGGTCTCCATTTGGCGAGGCTTGTTCAGTGACGTCTCCGGGAGCTGCCAAAACTGTCGTGAAAGGTGAGGAGCAACAACAGCCGGCTATCGATTTCCGCGCAGTTGCTTATCCGAACCCTTACGTAGAAGGTTTTGCCATCGACATGGACACACCAAGTGCCGAAAAAGTACAGGTGAAAGTTTACGACATGGTAGGAAAACTACTTGAAGACCGCGAATATCCTGTTGATGTTATCGAAACTCAGCAGTTTGGTGAGCGTTATCCGTCGGGTGTTTACAACGTTGTTGTGACCCAAGCCGGATTCGTGAAAACACTTCGCGTGATCAAGCGCTAAGTAACTTCCGATTCTTTTTAAGAAACCCGTCTCAGCAATGAGGCGGGTTTTTTTTGGCTTCGTTGGTAAGAATTTGTTAAAAACGGTATGGAATAGTAACTAAGCTTATTACATTTATGCTGTCTCTACAAATTGATATGGGAGAGATACAGAGAGCCGATGGGATTTTGCCGTCGGCTTTTCTCGTTTTATACTTTCGTTTTTTTAGGTACAGATTTTTGGTTGGATTTTTTAGGAGCTTTTTCCGGCTGCCGGGCACTAGCTTTCTTGAAAAATCCGGTTTTTCTGGAGGTTGCAACGAGCTTCCTTCGGTCGCTGTTGCAACCTAAGAAAAATCGCGGTTTTTTCTGCGAAAGGCTAGTTGCCCGCATCCGGGCTAAGAGTGTCGTAAGACTATCTATCTTTTTTGTTAGTATTTCTGTGTTTACAGAAATTATCTCACTCTCGAAGTCGATTGAAAAAGCTGCGCTTTTTTTGGTGTTTGCGGCAGCTGCGCTGCCGGATGTTGTAGTTCGTCGCCTTCCGCAGGCCTTCTTTTACTTCATTGATTTTTATTGTTTTTTAAAGGATTGCTTCGCCAGTTCGCTACGCTCGGCTCAGTGAACCTCGTACCTCGGTTTGTCTGGCAACAAAAGAACCAAAAAGGCTCGCGGCACGACCGATTTTGGCGACCTGACGGCCTTGGAAATTCGGGAATTAAAGGAACTCGCGGGAAGGTTTTTGTGTAACGACCTCCTTTTTGGGTCGCTCAAACAGCCTTTCCTTTACTCCGCAAAGCTCCGTCAATTCGCGTTGCTCGGGTCAACGAATTTCCAATACGTCAGGTGCCCGCCAAAACGCTCAAATGCCGGACTAATTGGGAAGTGTTTATTGACATTTTTAACTTTGTTGAATCTTCGGGCCCGGAGATTTTTGTGAAACGACTTGCTATCTGCTCGGGCCTCGATTTCCTTCGCTGTCGCTTTGGAAAAATGCGTCTCCGAACACCAAATTTCCTCAATCGCCAGAATTGGTTCCATGACGTCTCACCGGAAACTTTTGGCGTTGAAAGCCCGTGCTTCGAAACAACCAAAGAACAAGTCAAAAAATGGTGGGAAGCCGCAGTTTCCTAAGACCTAACAAATCTCTGAGATTTGTTAGGTCTGGACCGAAGTTCGGGGAAAAAACCGGGATTTGGTTACAGATTTTCTTTAGAAAATGTTAAGGTTTTTGATCCTGAAAATTATTTCTAGCAAACTTAAGAACTCACGATTCTCTATCAACGCTAACCCATTTTCGCCGTTAGCAACATAGTTTTTTTTCTTATGGACAACTGGAAACTTCTATCTTCTAAAACCAGTGCTTCGAAACGTCCAAAAAGCCTGTCAAAAATCTGTCGCAAGCCGCAGTTTCCTAAGACCTAACAAATCTCGAAGATTTGTTAGGTTTGGGCGAAGTTCGGGGAAAAAATCGGGAGTTGATTATAGATTTTCTGTAGAAAATGTTAAGCTTTTTGAGCCGAATGGTTGTTTAGCGCAAACGTAAAAACCAAGGTTCCCAACCAAAGCCAACCGATTGTTTCCGTCAAAGACACACCTGTTTTTTGCTATGAAGCCGTTTTTAGCGACGCGAAGCAAGCTAAAAAGCAAATAAACACTTCCGATTAGTCCGCGGCCTAAGCACAAAACGCGGGCACCTGACGTCTTGAAATTTGGTAAAAAGAGGCGTCAACGGCACAGTGCATTGTTCGCCTCTTTTACTCCGCAAGCTCCGTCAGTTCGCGTTGCTCGGGTCCAAATTTCAACGCTGTCGGGTCGCGTTTTTGGTTCAGCCGCAGGGCATTTTTGGTTCTTTTGTTGCCAGACAAAAGAACTCCCGCGGAAGTCGACGAAAGAAATTAAAAGCAAGCGACGGCGCAGCCGGCGAAAAACACCAAACGAGCGCAGCTCGTTCTTTGCGGCTCGAGAGTGAGAAGATCCGGTTACATTGGAAATAATAAAGAAAAAAGATTTCGCGGCTAAAAGAAAATAGCCCGGATAACGGCAACTAGCCTTTCGCAGAAAAAACCGAGCTTTTCTTGGCTCGAAACAGCGACCGCAGGAAGCTCGTTTCAAGCCTTAGAAAAACCGGATTTTTAAAGAAAGCTAGTGCCAGTTAGCCGGAAAAAGCTCCAAAAAAAAGCGTAACATCATTATTTGGATTTATAACAAATCTAAACTGTACAAACGCCAAAATCCCCATTTCATAATAGTTATTTTTAGTGCGAGTAAAACCAATAGCAAAATGTATTTCAAAGATAAACGCTTCGTTGCATTCGGGAAACATGTTCAGGAATTGAGGCGTGAACGCGGTGTCGAGATCAAGGATATCGTTGCCAATACGACTTTGTCGGTGAAAGACGTCACTGCTATCGAACTTGGCGCGAAGAATTTCGGATTCAGTACTTTGCTCGAATTGGCCAAAGGACTTGAAGTTACGCCATCCCAGTTATTGGATATGGATTTTCAGGTATAGCCCGCGTGTTTAACTCAATTTCGGGCGCAGAAAAGTTTTCCAATCTTCACATTTTTTAAATCGGAACAAAATAAAAACCAAAAAGACGCTTTATTGTTGTCGCATATACTATATTTGTGACTACAATAAAATTTGACGACATGAAACAATTGACATTTGCCTCGCTTCAAGTGAAAGATATCGAAGCCTCTAAAGACTTTTACAGCCAGAAATTGGGTTTTGAAATTGGAGACACGAATCCGCAGGCTTGTATTTTCAAGTATGACAAGGGACAAGCGAGTTTTGCCATCCGGACGCCACTTGAACCGCTTGATGGTAGAGAATTGGGAATCGGAGTGGCGCTTTGGTTCGCCGTAGATGAAAACGTGGACGATCTTAAAGAGCGATTCGCATCGAACGGTGTAACTGCTATCGGCCCAACTATCGAAACGCCTTTCGGAAGAGCTTTCCATATAAAAGACCTCGATGGTTACAAACTCACGTTTCTGGAGTCGAAATGATCGTTCACAAAGAAGATTTTGACGTAATTTCAGCAAAAATGTTCTAAAACCAGCATGGCTAAAGAAATAGAATTCCATTTTAAAAGTCCAAATGACAGTCCGGGTTATTTGCTTGGGCAATTGACGATGTTATGGCAACGCAAACAAAAAAAGGTTTTGGATCCTTTAGATTTGACACAGACGCAATTCGCATTAATGGCCGCATTGGCGTGGCTATCGAAAAGGAGCGATGCCGTTACGCAAGTCGAGATCGCCAACCAAAGCAATGCCGACAGGATGATGGTTTCGAAAGTACTGCGAACTTTGGAGGAAAAAGGTTTTGTGACGAGACTGGAACACAAGACCGATACGCGGGCGAAAACCATCCGGCTTACTTCCAAAGGCGAAACCATTTTGCAAAAAGGGCTTGTCGAAATCGAAACTGCCGATCTTGATTTTTTCGCGGGTTTGCAAGACAAACTGGCTTCGTTCAACGAAAATATGGTTCGGCTTATCGACGAGAACAAATGAACTTCGGTTTGTTAGAACGAGGTGATTGGATGGGAGCGCAACAATTCGATATTATAAATTTCCTGCATTTGGAGCTACTGAGATAGCTCTATCGTCCGATTCCATAAACAAAATCATTCCGAATCCAAAACTCATTAAAAAAAAACGTAGAAATCGTGTAAAATAGCGCAGGGCCTGATTTCGTAATTTCATGTTCCCTAAATCTATCGGCCATGCACAACACTACTTCACTCGAGTTGAAGTGCGAATGTACCATTCCGTTTCGCTCGGACATTATCGCATATCTGGAAAAGCTTTTCAACATAGGAGCGGAGGATGCAATCCCAAATCCTGCGATTCCTCAAGAAGATGCGGTTGCCGAGGCGCTTCGCAACAAAGCTTTGTTCGTCACCGTTGGTTTTTCGCAGCCTGTAAAGAAAATCCGCCCGGCCATTCTGAAAAAACTCAAGTCATTTTTTCACAAGGACATCGTCGCCATCATGAAGTCTGACAATATCCAGATCACCTATTTGCTGATTTGAATTTAAAGTCATTTTGATTTTTTTTAGGTCAGATTTGTTTCTTTCAACGGATTGCAAAATGTCCTGTCGGATGATATGATCGTTGGCCGTTACGCAGCGGATCGAATCTGGAAAATGCTGTCGCATTGTGAATTCCGCAAAATCGGATTGTTATATGTTGTCGCATTTACGAATGCTTCGTTTCGAAACGCAATCTTTTGTAAGGAATGCCTTTCTTGAGAAAAGCGCGATATATCTTACTGAAATAGCGCGGGTTGCAGTTAATCGGATTTTTTGGTTTTTAGTCGAAATCAGTAAAAATAGTTTAACAAATAGTTAACTAATGCATAATTTACCCATGCATTTTAACTCAATTTCTAAACTATGACTAAAAACTACCATGTTTTTGGGCTAGACTCATCTGTCGTGCCCAGGAAAGAAGTGTTTGTGGCGTCGGATTATGGTCCGCCTCCGCAAGAATCGAGGTCGAAAACCTCAAAAATGTTCAACTTTTTATTGCTGTTCGTCTTTCTAATGACAGGCATTTCGTCTTTTGGGCAAACCTACACGATAGGCTCCGGAACGACGACAAGTGCGACATCGGGAGTAACACCTTTCGGTACGCTTTACGAAGACGGCAGGATGCAATACCTCTACTTGGCTTCAGAATTGACAGCCGCGGGTATGACAGCCGGGAATTACGACCGGTTTGCCTTTAACATCACCGCAGTAGGCTCGCCTCTGGCTTCCAATTTCAACCTCAAAATCGGTCAAAGCTCATCACTGACGACTCTTGGCGCCATCAACACGACTGTGCCTATGACAACGGTGTTTTCTTCGACCGCCGGGCCAACGCTCGTTACAGGTTGGAACACTTGGACGTTTTCGGCTCCGTTCGCTTGGGACGGAACGAGCAACATTCTCATCGAGGCTTGTTTTGACAACGCTGCCTGGAGCTCCAATTCCACAGTCCAGACAACTCAGTTCGCTGCCGGAATTTCGAACACTTTCGGATTTTATGCCGATGGTGCCGCAGGTTGTTCCATTGCGACAGGAACTTCGGCTACCGCAGCAAACAGACGCCATCGTCCAAACGCTCAATTTTCAAAAGTCGCGGTAACTCCTCCAAACTGCGCTACGGGATTCACTCCGGCCACTGCGGCTACGGGAGTCGTAAGAAATTCGACACTCACATGGACTGCTGCCACGGGAAGTCCGAGCAGCTACGATGTTTATTTCGGGACAAGCGCCACTCCGGCATTTGTCGCAAATGTCGTCGGCACATCTTACACGCCAGCTACAATGAGTGCTTCTACGACCTATTATTGGCAAGTCGTTCCCAGAAACGGCAACGGTCCGGCAACGGGTTGTGCGGTAAATTCTTTCACCACGGGAACAGCACTCAATTATTGCCAACCGACAATTACTTACGGATGTACTGACGGAGACGTTATCGCAAGAGTCGTCCTTAATACACTTGACAACAATTCCGGTACTGGATGTCCTAGCGGAACTGCGGGTTATTCCAACTATTCGGCAAACTCGTCGCTCACGACGACGCTTCAAGCCGGAAGCACATACGGATGTACCGTTTATGCCGGACAATATTCTCAGGGCTACGCCGCGTGGATCGATTACAACGATGACGGGGCGTTT
This sequence comes from Flavobacterium sp., assembly GCF_004295795.1. Classification (GTDB taxonomy): domain Bacteria; phylum Bacteroidota; class Bacteroidia; order Flavobacteriales; family Flavobacteriaceae; genus Flavobacterium. The sequence continues at coordinate 193,105 of NZ_SEBR01000002.1, forward strand.
TCTGCTTCTGAAAGAATCGGATTTTCCAACGGAATGGTCACGGGAAGCGGAAGTGTAGGCGTTTTGGGGTCTTCGGCCACTTTCCCTATCGTACTTTCGTGCAATCCGCCACTTGGGCAGCACAGACTAAGAGTCCGTAGCCAGTTCAATACCAGCGGTGCCGATCTTACCGCTTGCGGAAATTCCTCTTACGGCGAGATAGAAGATTATACGATCACTATTACGGCAGCCGATGCTTGTCCGCAGCCTAGTGGTTTGGCGCATACGCAAGATGCATCTGGAATTCATTTCACATGGAATCCGGGTTGTGTGGAAACGAATTGGCAAGTTGTGGTACAGGCCGCCGGAGCAGGAGTTCCGACTGGTGCCGGTACAACAGCATCTTCACCTTACACAGTTACTGGACTTGCTTCCGGAGCATACGAATTCTATGTTCGCGCCAACTGTTTGGCCAACGGATTCAGCTCTTGGAACGGACCGCACACCTTCGCGGTACTCGACTGTCCGGTTTTGCAAGCTCCGGCCAACGCGGCTACCAATGTCGCGCTTGATGGCGGACAAGTCCTTGTTTCGTGGGCAGCTGCCGCGAATGCGACGTCTTACAATGTCTTTTTCGGAACGAGCCCTACTGCGCTTACCAATATCGGAAGCGTTACGGGAACATCGGTAGGAATCGTCAACCTCAATTACAGCACGACTTATTATTGGTCAGTTGTATCGTCGAACGGAACCGATACTTCTGCGGGATGCCAGACGTTCAGTTTTACGACAGGCGCACTTCCGGCTAACGACGTTTGTTCGGGAGCACTTTCTTTGGATGCGCTGACTTCGCCGATCTCAGGTTCTACTTATGGAGCGTCAGATAATTTCACGCCTTCATGTGGTCTTTCGGGCAGTGTCGGGCCAGACTTGTTTTACAGCATCACCGTTCCGGCCAACTATACCTTGGTGATCGGTCTTACTGCTTCGAACTACGATTCAGTACACGCCATTTTCTATGGAAGTTGCGGTACTCAAACGCAGATTGCCTGTGTCGACACAGAAGTGATCAACCAGACTTGGGCAAACACAACTGGAGCTACCCAAACGGTTTACTGGGTTCAGGACGCTTGGTCGACGGGAACGGGACAATATACTTTGGCCTGGACGTTGACTCCGCCGCCAGTTACCGTTACCGGGTTCACGCCGGCTTCTGTCTGCGGTCAGTTGGGCGGAACATCGTTCAACATCTCGGGTACCAATTTCACGGGAACTACCAATGTCACTTTCAACGGAATCCCGGCAACTTCTTTTGTCGTAAACGACGATACTTCTGTCACGGCGGTTTCTCCTGCCGGAGATATCGCAGGACCGATCGTAGTATTCAGTTCGCCAAGTGCTAACGGATCGGCTTCAAGTTCAAGCAGCGTAATCGTGAATCCAACTCCAGTAGTTGAGCCGATCACTGGCGGAAACACTGCGCTTTGCGAAGGCGAAACTGCAGACCTGAACACGGCTTCTCCCGGAGGAACTTGGTCATCAAGCGATACTGAAGTGGCTACTGTAGATGCAGAAGGGCTTGTAACGGCTCAAAGCGCAGGAACAGCGACAATTTCTTACAGCGTAACCGATAACGGATGTACCGCGACGGTCACTACGTCAATCACGGTCAATACGCCTGTAAGTGCAACCAATCCGACTTCACAGACGGTCTTGACCGGAGACAACGCTGTTTTCTCTTCTACCGTTACCGGGATGGCGACAGGTTACCAATGGCAAGTTTCCACTGATGGTGGAGATGTTTTCGAAGATCTTGACGAATCGGCGCCATATAGCGGAACCCAAACCACTACACTGACGATCACCGACACACCTGAATCATTCAACGAGAACATGTATCGTTTGATCGCATTCGGAACAGCACCTTGCGCTGATTTCGAAACGGCAGGCGCTGATTTGATCGTAGGCGAAACAGGAATCGCAGAACAACCGCAAAGCGTCGTTCAATGTTCTACAAGCTTGTCAGATGCCGTGTTTACGGTTGTTCCGACAGGAACTGTGGTTTCTTATGCATGGCAGGTCGACAAAGGCCTCGGTTTTGTATCGATTACAGACGGTAACGATGCCGGAATCACTTACTCAGGTGCGACTTCGGCTCAATTGACCGTTTCGGGCTTGACTTCGGCTACGGCTTATTCGTTCCGCGTTACTTTGGAAGGCCCGGCCAACACGATTTCTTCCAACATCGCTACTTTCAGCGTTGCCAACGAAGTTGCGATCGGTACAGATCCATCTGGATCAAGTGTTTGCTATTCTGGAGGAACGGCGACTTTCACTGTGGCTGCCACAGGAACAGTAGACGGTTACCAATGGCAATATTCTACCAACAATACGACATTTGCGAACGTAGCCAACGGAACGCCCGCGGGTGCGACTTACTCAGGTCAGTCTACGGCGGTGCTTTCGGTAACCACAACGGCTGCAACTCCGGCCGCCGGAACTTACTTCTACAGAGCTATTGCGCTTTCGACAGGAGTTTGTCCGAACGCGACTTCTTTGGGTGCGCAATTGTCTATCATTTCGCCACAAATTACGTCTGCACCGGTAGCGGCTTCGACTCCAATCGGAACATCGACTACTTTCAGTGTGGCGACCAGCGCGTCCAATCCAACTTACAAATGGCAGTTTTCGACTACGGCAAACGGCACTTACAGCGACGTAGCCAACGGAACTCCGGTAGGTGTGAACTACAGTAACCAAACGACGTCGACTTTGACGGTTTCCACTTTGGGAACTGCGGTTGCGGGATCGGGTTATTACTATCGTGCCGTGGTTACATCGGCAGGTTGTTCGGCTAACTCGACAGCTGCACAATTGACGTTGACGAATTATTGTACCCCAACTTACGCGAACGGTCCAGGCACGACAGACCAGATCACGAACGTTACTTTGGGTACTTTGAACAATCCGTCAGGAGCGTCAGCTGCACCTTATTATACTTTCTTCTCGAACGTTACAGTTCCTAGCATCCAACAGTCAACCACTGTTCCTGTCTCGATTTCATTTGGGGCAGATGGAACGCAATATGCCGCCGTTTGGGTCGATTTCAACAGAAACGGAACTTTCGAGGCTTCGGAAGGATTCGTATCTACCGTGAACGCGGGAGCCAGCGGAACAACCGTAATCAACGTTGCCGTTCCTATCGGTGCATCTGTGGGTCAAACCAGAATGCGCGTAAGAGGTGGAAATGACAGCGCGCTTACGACAGCTCAGGCTTGTGGCGTATCGTCAAGCGGATTCGGTGAAACAGAAGATTATGTAGTAAACATCACGGCCGCACCGGCTTGTTCGGGAACGCCTGTAGCCGCAACGGCTTCTTCATCGTCAAGTTTCGTGTGCGGATCTGGTGCTGTCACTTTGACTGCGACAGGATTTGCAACGAACGTTACAGGTTTGAGCCTGCAATGGTATAACACCGCGTCAGGCGCAATCGCCGGAGCGACAAGTGCCACTTATACGACTCCAACTTTGTCCGCACCGACTTCTTATTTCGTAAGAGTCACTTGTGCGAACGGTGGTGCGTTCTCTGATTCCAATACCGTAAACGTTACGATCAGCAACCCGGTTCTTGAGTCAACGACTCCTGCAACGCGTTGTGGAACTGGTACGGTAACTTTGGCCGGAACGCCAAGCACCGGAAACACTATCAACTGGTATACAACGCCAACCGGTGGTGCGTCTATCGCTTCTGGAACGTCTTTCACGACGCCTTCACTCACAGCGACCACGACTTATTATGCTGCCGCTTCGGCTACGGCTTCTACGCTTCCTGCGATGACCTATTGTGCGTCTACTTCGACAAGTACGACTTACTACATCACAGGTTTCTCAACGACTGGCGCCCAATCGAACATCACCAATACGGGAACGGTTCAATCGGCAGCAGGTTATGGCAATTACACTGCTTTGGCAGCTCGCCAAACTGCGGGTGGAACAGTCAACTTCTCAGTTACTTGGCCAAGCAGCACTTATGGTGTCAGCGTCTTCGTCGACTGGAATAACGACGGTGATTTCGACGATGCCGGAGAGAAAGTCGCCGGAACTACTTCTTATGCCGCCACGCCTTACACGGGATCGTTCACGGTTCCTGCATCGGCAGTTGCCGGAAACAGAAGAATGCGCGTTAGAGCCGATTTCTTGAGCACGACGCCGACAGCTTGCGGAACCAGTACATCATCTGAAACAGAAGATTACACTTTCGTGGTCGCTCCTTGCGAATCTGCGAGAACTGCAGTTGTTGCGACTGTGAACACTCCGCCGGTTCTTACACTTAGCAGTGCAAGTACCACTATTTGCGCCGGAAGTCCTTCTTCTGCCGTAACAGTAACTTCTAACGCCGCTGACTACGACTCTTATGTTTGGTCACCTGCAACTGGAGTAAGCGGTTCTGCAGCGTCTGGATTTACTTTCAATCCTGCCGCTTCCGGAACTTATACTTTGACTGCTACCAACACAGCTTCAGGATGTGCGAACACAGCTACGGTTGCTGTTACGGTCAATGCTTTGCCTGACGCTTTTACTGTCGCACCGCAAACACTTTGTTCTACAGATGCTGCCGTGAGACTTTCTCCATTTGCCGCCAACGTGACCACAGGCTGCTTGCTGTCTACAAACGCTCAGTTTCCTGCCGGAACTTTCTCGTCTACGACTTGCGACGGAGTTACCGCTACGGTAATTACAACGAACGCATGGACTGCGGAATATTCGGTAGTAACTGTTACGGCTAACACGAGATACGTGTTCACGTCGTCTGGTGCTGGTGATTATGTAACGGTCAGTAACGAAGCCGGAACAGCAGTTTTGGCATACGGACCGTCTCCATTGACTTACGTATCAGCAGCTGCTGGCAACGTTAGATTCTATTCGCAATTGTCGAACTGCACGGCTCAGAATACAGCCAGATCACGTTCTTTCACTTGTAGTCCGGCGGCTTCGGTCACTTGGTCTCCAACTACAGGTTTGTATACAGATGCGGCGGCGACGGTTCCTTATTCAGGAGGCGCTGCACTATCGGTTTATGCAAAACCATCGGCTACCCAAACTTACACCATCACAGCAACGACTGCTGCCGGATGTGTAAGAACAGGAACGACCACAGTAACTGTGAACACAGCGACTGTCTGGTATGTGGATGCTGATAATGACAACTACGGAAATTCGGCTTTGCCAACAACGCTTTCTTGTACCGAGCCTGCAAACGCGGCTGCTGTAGGTGGAGATTGTGACGATACCATTGCTGCAATCAATCCGGGGATGCCTGAAATCCTTTACAATGGGGTTGATGACAATTGCGACGGTAACCTGGACGAAGGCAATCAATTGTTGAGTCAGGTTCTCTCGACTCAGTGCGGAACCACTTTGGCTTCAATCAGTTCTGTTATCGGAGCTGTCAGCTACAGTGCTCCTGTCAATGGATATCGTTTCAGAGTAGTGAATACTACTACTAACGCGGTACAGACTTTCGATGCCAACGTACCACATTTCCAATTGACGCAATTGGCATCTTACGACTACGCTACGACTTACTCGATTTCAGTCATGCTACGTCGCAACGGCGTTTGGTTGGGTTACTACGGACCAAGCTGTCTTGTTTCTACACCGGCTGTACTTGATCCGGGTGGATCGGCTGCTGTCAATCCTTCGCAATGCGGAATCACTTTGGCCAGCATCAGCACTTTGATCGCTACGACAAGTATCCCGAACGTGACGGCTTACCGCTTCCGCGTGACTAACCTCACAGACGGTACGGCTCCATTGGTCATCCAGACACTTGAGCGCACTACGAACTGGTTCGCACTGACAATGTTGGAGCGTTTCAATTATGGAACACAATACCAAGTTGAGGTTGCCATCAAGACAAGCAACGGCGCCTGGTCAGGTTACGGAGCACCTTGTAACGTCTCTTCTCCGATAGTTCCGATGTTGAACAACTGTGGCGCAACTGTGTCCGCAGCCGGAACTGTAGTAGCGACAGCTAGTTTGAATCGCGCTACGGCTTACCGTTTCGAGATTACGAACATGACGACGTTTGTTCAGACTATTGTCGATCGTCCGTCGAACTACTTTACTTTCAACAATGTTCCTGGTTATGTTGCCGGCGCATTGTATGGCGTTCGCGTTTCGGTACAGACTTCTGGTCACTGGTCTCCATTTGGCGAGACTTGTACGATCACGGCTCCTGGTGCTTCCAGAACGATCGTTAAAGGCGAGGAGCTCGCTCCAACCGTTGCTTTCCGAGCTGTGGTTTATCCAAACCCTTATGCCGAAAGTTTTGCGCTTGACATGGATACGCCTAGCAACGAAAAAGTGCAGGTGAAAGTCTATGACATGGTTGGCAAATTGATCCAGGACAGCGAATTCGCGGTCGATTCGATCGAAATGCAGCAGTTCGGGGAACGTTATCCATCTGGTGTGTACAACATCGTGGTGACGCAAGCCGGATTCGTGAAAACCCTTAGAGTGATCAAACGCTAAAAGGAACACCAATAAATGCTAAAAGCCCTTCTGGAAACAGAAGGGCTTTTTTATTTGAAGATATGTGGGAATTTTCATCGAAAAAATGTGAAGTATTTATTTTTGAATTCAGATATGTCAGAATACTTCAATATGTTCCTGCAGTACAACGACGAAACGGGCATCCTATCGATTATATTTCACGCGCTCGGACATCCGAACTTACTTTACCCCAGATTCTTCCAACTGACTGCCAAACCGTTTAGAAAACAAGCCTCCGCGACTTAAGGTTACGGGTTTGCGCATATCAATCAATTTAATTAATACAATGCTTATGAGAACAGATCTATTCTTTTCGGGTAGACGTTGTTTCTATTTATGTAGGAACACTTTGCCGCTGTTGGTCCTGTGGGTTGGAAGTTTGCTTTTTTCATCGGAAGCTTTCGCCCAAATCACTTTAGTGGGATCACAAACCACAACAAAAACTGCCTCGGGAACGACAGCCTTGACGATAGCAAAACCGACTGGTCTGGCCGTTGGTGACGTAATGTTTGCGAGTGTCGCCCAAACCAGGGCTTCGAGTTCCGCGGCCATAATCGACGCGACAGCTTCCGGATGGACGGAAATCACGGGAAATTACGTGTTCAACCAAACCGGACACAGATGTCGGGGCACATTGCTTGCCAAAGTCGCTGATGCATCAGACGTTGCGGCAACAGCGTTCAATTTTGACGTGGACGACAATTCGGTGGGAAGCACGGGAGCGATTACGGCATTCCGAGGTGTAGACGTATCTGGAGGCGTCAGCGGAACTCCGTTCGACGTAAGTCCGGGAACAATCGGGGAATCAGGTTCGTCGACCGCGTTGGCTGCGACTTCCATAACGACATCAACAGTATTTACGGGAGTGGCGATGTTCACTTTTGTCGGCGACAACGTCAATCAATCCGGTTGGGGAACGGCGACAAGTCCGGCTTTGACCGAGATTTTCGACGTGCCTCACGATATCGCAAGTTCCACATTAGACAACGGAATCGGAGCGGCTTGGGGAACCAAGAACGCAACAGGAGCAACCGGGCAAGGAAACGTAACACTCACAGGAGCCACAAGAGGCGGAGCGGTACTGATCGCAATGCGCCAATTGACCAGCATTTCAACCGGAACCGTTTCTGCAGCTTCGGTTTGTCAGGGCGGAAGTATCTCGGTTCCGTACACGATATCGGGGAATTTTGCGGCGAACAATACGTTCACGGCACAACTTTCCAACGCTTCGGGTTCGTTCGCCTCACCAACTTCCATCGGGACATTGGCCAACACTAACGCTTCGGGTACGATCAACGCTACGATTCCAACAGGACAGGCGGCCGGAACCGGGTATCGCATCCGCGTCATTTCCAACCAATCCGCAAGAATAGGTTCAGATAACGGCTCGAATATCGCGGTCATCGCAAGAGCCACGGTCGACGCCGGATCGAACATAACGACATGTGCCAACACAGGTTCGGTCATAATCGGAACAGGTGCTACGACTGCCAATAGTTCAGGCGTGCAATGGACGTCAAGCGGAACGGGAACTTTCACGACTCCAACATCGCTTTTGAACGCAGCTTACACACCAAGCCCGGCAGATGTTACCGCCGGTAGCGTCACGCTTACAGTGACATCCTTCGGGAATTCCCCTTGCGGAAACGCAACCGATTCCAAAACCTTGATCATCAATCCGATCCCGGTTACGACAAGTGTCGCCATTTGCCAAGGCGGAAGCGGCGCACTGACTTCAAGCACGGTCTGTCCTGCGGGCGGTCCGAACCAAAACACAGGAGCGATTTCGGCAGGAGCGGCGGCAAATCTCACGGGAACGGGAAGCGCAGCTTGGTCAAATCCCGGAAATATCGTTGCGGCCGGAACGCCTTATGCAACGGCCACGACCGGTCTTTTTGGATCGACGAACTTTTTGTATGCATCCAACTTCGGATTCAGCATTCCCGCGGGGTCGATAATCGTGGGAATCCAGGTTTCGATCAACCGACAATCGTCAGGAAACAACACGTATGACAACGATGTTCGTTTGGTGAAAGGCGGCGCAACGACAGGTTCGAGTGAAGCGATTGGCATTATCACGGCTACTTACCCAACTTCCATGGGAGTTGCAAATTACGGTGGAACGTCCGACTTATGGGGCGCGACCTTGACCGTTGCCGACGTGAACGCCTCGAATTTCGGTGTAGCGTTCTCGAGTTCCAGCCTCGCCGGACGCACGATTTCGGTAGACTACATCCGCATGACGGTAACTTATACGCCTCCGGGAGCGATGAACTGGTATACGGTTTCGTCCGGCGGAACGGCCATTGGAACGGGATTGAGCTTCAATCCGGTTGGAGTCGCCAATTCGGGCATTCCAAATAATACGGCGACAGGCGTTTATACTTTTTATGCCGAATGCGCGACGGTCGCGGGCTGTAGAACTCCGACGACTTTCACGATCAACGCTTTGCCGACAGTGAGCATTTCCAACCTCGCGGCCAGTTATTGCGCAGGTTCGTCAGCAGTGACAATTAACGGAAATCACGCAGGTGGAACATTTTCGGGTCCGGGCATAACCGATAACGGCAACGGAACGGCGAGTTTCAATCCGACGACCGCCGGAATCGGAAACCATTCGGTGACTTACTCTTACAACGACGGAACTTGCCCGAATTCGACTTCTCAAAACGTGGCAGTTTTGGCCAATACGACTTATTATGCCGATCTGGATTTGGATACCTACGGAAATCTTGCCTCGACATTGGTAACCTGTTTTGCGCCTCCGGCCGGATACGTCACCAACAGCACTGATTGCAACGATAACGATGCGACGATGCACACGACTTTTGCGTTCTATGTGGATGCGGACGAAGACGGTTTCGGAACTGGCGCGCTTACCGTGGTTTGTGCCGTTGACGCTAGTACGCCTCCAATCGGCTATTCCACAAACAACACCGACTGCGACGACACCGATGCCGCCATAAATACGACTTTCGGCTTTTTTGTCGACGGTGACGGTGATGGTTTCGGAAGCGCGACCATTGCAACAGTTTGTGCGATTGACGCCAGCACGCCTCCAATAGGTTATTCGCTTGACGGAACAGATTGCAACGACGCAAATCCTGCCATCCATGAGGAATTCCAGTTTTATGTGGATGCCGATTTGGACACCTACGGAACGGGATCTCTGGTCAGTGCCTGCGCAGTCGATGCGACAACTGCGCCGTCAGGATATTCTACAAACAATACCGATTGTAACGACGCTTTGGCTGCGGTGAATCCGGGTCAGAGCGAAGTGCCTTACAACGGGTTGGACGACAACTGCGTCGGAGGAATCGACGAAGGCATGCAATTGTTGAGTCAAGTATTGCCAAGCCAATGCGGAACGACGCTGACTACAATCAATTCAGTTGTTGGCGCGGTGAGTTACGGCGCTCCGGTAAACGGCTATCGTTTCAAGGTCGTGAATACGTCGACCAATGTGGAACAGATCGTAGACAGACCGGCGCCTCATTTTCAGTTGACGATGCTGCCAACTTACGATTATGCGACGACTTACTCGATTTCTGTCGAACTCAGAAGGAACGGTATTTGGTTGGGTTATTACGGGCCGAGCTGTCTGGTTTCGACTCCGGCAATTCTCGATCCGACCGGCGCGGCTCAGGTTTCCCCGTCACAATGCGGACAAACCTTGGCTTCTATCAGCTCGCTTATCGCAACAACAAGCTTGGCGAACGTGACAGCTTATCGATTCAAGATTACCAATATTTCGAATCCGGCTACACCGAATCCGGTTCAGACTTTGGACAGAAGTATCAACTGGTTCTCACTTACGATGCTGGCCGAACATACTTACGGCACGACTTATATGGTTGAGGTTGCCGTCAAGACCAACGGCGTTTTCTCCGGATTCGGAAGTCCTTGCCAGGTCTCCACTCCTGCGGTTCCGATGATCGCAAATTGCGGGGCGACAATTGCCACAAAAGGAACGATTATCTCCACTACGAGTTTGAACCGCGTGGTTTCATACAGGTTTGAAGTGGCCGACATGACGACTTTCCAGGTGCAGACCATCGACAGAAGCCAGAACTGGTTTACGTTCAACATGGTCGCTTCGTACACTGCAGGCGGCCCGATGGCGGTTCGCGTAGCCGTTCAAACCGCGGGCGTCTGGTCTGATTTCAGCGAGGCTTGTGTTATTACGGCTCCGGCCGGTGCGAGAGAAGCCGTCAAAGGAGACGACACGACAGCACCTGATGTTGCTTTCAGGGCAGTTTCGTATCCGAATCCTTATTCGGAAGCTTTCGCTCTCGACGTAGATTTGCCGACTCAGGACAAAGTGTCCGTTAAGGTTTATGACATGATTGGAAAACTTGTCGAAACACGCGAATTTGCCGCGGTGGAGACAGAGATGCAAACCTTCGGGACACATCTTGCCGCTGGCGTTTACAACGTGATTGTCGTTCAGGGTGAGCATTCCAAAGCGATACGGGTTGTCAAACGATGACCTTGTAAAACGAAAAGCCCCTCGATTTGAGGGGCTTTTTTTATGGGATTTTTCGAGCTTTTTAAGCTGTCTTTCTCGATCTTTTGAAAGTGTAGTAAGCGAACAGGATTCCAACTACTGCCAACCAGATCAACTTTCCGTTGATTGGAGCCGGTGGCGGATCGTCTCCTTCAAGATCCCCATTTTCATCGTCGTTACCCGGTTGGGCGAAAGCGACGAAATCGATGAGAAGGAAGAAGGTCAGAAAATATAGTTTAGTCAAATTCTGTCTCATATACTGCGTTTTGCGGGTGTAAAGATAGAAATCATTTTCAATTACGGAAACTTGAAGCCTAGTTTTTTAAGGCATTGTTCGCAATTTGCGTCCGAATTCAATCTGTGTTTACCTTGGGTTGATTTCTTCTAAATATAGGCAAATTTCTCAATCCATTTCGGACGTAAAGAATAATTTAACCGAAGGATATTTCTGTTGCGTCATCTGGATCGTGAAATCGGAATCGGCTAAAAACACCAGTTGTCCGTATTTGTCGGTGGCCAGAAATTTCTGTTTGATGCGTCGGAATTCCTTGAACTCTTCGTTTTTGGCATCATCGGGCTTGACCCAGCAAGCTTTGTGCACCGGAAACGGTTCGTAGGAACATTTCGCGCCATATTCGTGCTCGAGTCTATATTGGATGACTTCATATTGAAGCGCACCGACGGTTCCGATGACTTTCCTATTGTTCAATTCGAGCGTAAACAACTGGGCGACACCTTCGTCCATCAATTGGTCGATGCCTTTTTCGAGTTGTTTGGCCTTAAGCGGGTCGGCGTTGTTGATGTATCGGAAATGTTCCGGAGAGAAACTTGGAATTCCTTTGAAACTCATGTTTTCGCCTTCGGTCAATGTGTCTCCGATCTTGAAATTCCCGGTGTCGTGCAATCCGACGATGTCGCCCGGATATGAGATGTCGACGATTTCTTTCTTCTCGGCAAAAAACGCGTTCGGGCTCGAGAATTTGAGTGATTTGTTCTGGCGCACGTGCAAATACGGTTTGTTGCGCTCGAAAGTTCCGGAGACGATTTTGACGAAAGCCAGACGGTCGCGGTGTTTCGGGTCCATGTTCGCGTGGATCTTGAAGACGAAGCCCGAAAGTTTCTGTTCTTCGGGTTTTACCAGACGCGTATCGGATTCCTTTGGACGCGGAGACGGCGCGATCTCGATAAAGCAATCGAGCAGCTCGCGTACTCCGAAGTTGTTCAATGCCGATCCGAAGAAAACGGGTTGCAGATCGCCATCGAGATATTCCTGACGGTCGAACGCCGGATAGACTTCCGAAATCAACTCAAGTTCTTCCCGCAATTTATTGGCTGGCTTGTCGCCGATGATTTTCTCGAGTTCGGGATTGGCTACGTCGTCAAAAGCGATCGTCTCTTCTATGTTTTTACGGCTGTCACCGCTGAAAAGATTGATGTTCCTTTCCCACAGATTGTAGATTCCCTGGAAGTCGTATCCCATTCCGATCGGGAAGCTTAAAGGCGTGACGCGAAGCCCGAGTTTTTGCTCGACTTCGTCCATCAAATCGAACGCATCTTTTCCTTCGCGGTCGAGTTTGTTTATGAACACGATCATCGGGATGTTTCGCATGCGGCAAACGCTCACGAGTTTTTCGGTTTGTTCCTCGACACCTTTTGCCACGTCGATCACGACGATCACCGAATCTACGGCTGTCAAGGTTCTGTAAGTGTCCTCGGCGAAATCCTTGTGACCGGGCGTGTCGAGAATGTTGATTTTTTTGTCCTTATAGTTGAAAGCAAGTACCGAGGTCGAGACTGAGATTCCTCTCTGGCGCTCGATTTCCATAAAATCGGAAGTGGCTCCTTTCTTGATCTTGTTGCTTTTTACGGCTCCGGCTTCCTGGATCGCGCCTCCAAAAAGGAGCAATTTTTCGGTCAGGGTCGTCTTACCCGCATCTGGGTGTGAAATGATGCCGAAGGTGCGGCGTCTGTCGATTTCTTTTAAAAAACTCATGGTGTGTGAAATGGACGGCAAAGGTAGGTTTTTTTTGGAAGCGCGAAAGTGCCGGAGTTTCTGAGTTTCGAAGTGCCGGAGTTGGAAGTCACAGACTTCCTCACGCGTTTCGCGAAGTTGCAAACTTCGCGACCAAAACCCACCAAAAACCCAAAATTCCAACTGAAACCCAAGCGTGAGGGATACTTGCATTGTCTAAGCTCTTTTGCCGCAACGAAATTTCGTGGCTAACCAATAGTTCTCACGGCAAAAAGCGAGTGCAAGCAGCCCGACGGCGGCTTCCAAAACCAGTTGCAGCAGCAGAAAGCAGTAGCAAAAAGTTCGGTGTTGCGGGAACGGCCGCCGGCACGCCCAAAAAAAAGTTCGTCATTCACAAACCTGGCAGGTTCAAATGGAGAAAGCAAGTTCAGGTTAAAAACCAATTCTAAAGTGTTCAAAACCCGTTCAAAATAATTTGTTAATAGTAAAGGTGATACTTGCGGGCGAAGTTTGAATTGCTACTTTTGTCAGTCGGATTTTCCATCTGGGAAGCGATGCGAAAACCAAAACCATAATTGATTAGATAACTAAATGAAAATCAAACATTTGTCTTTAGGCTTGTTGTTTGTGCTTGCTTCGTGCGGCGTCCAAAAAAACCAAGAAGCCACCGCTGTCAAAAAGACCGACAAGGAAGTCTTGTTCACCGTCGACGACAAACCTTACTACACTGACGAATTCCTACGCGTTTACAACAAGAACCTCGATTTGGTCAAGGATGAATCCCAGAAAGATCTCGATCAATACCTCGAGCTTTTCATAGGTTACAAACTCAAGATCAACAAAGCCCACAAACTTGGATTGGAAGCCGGACAAGGCTATCAGAACGAGTTGCGCCAATATCGCGCGCAGTTGGCAAAAGGCTACCTGACCGATTCGAAAGTCACGAAAGAGCTTGTCGAAGAAGCTTACCAACGCTCACTCAAGGAAGTGCGTGCGTCCCACGTTTTGATTCTAGCCGATGAGAACGCGACGCCGGCCGATACCTTGAAAGCCTTCAATCTCGCGATGGACGTTTACAAAAAAGCGACTGCCGGAGAGGATTTCGCGAAGTTGGCCGAACAGTATTCGCAAGATCCCTCGGCGAAGGAAAACAAAGGCGATTTGGGATATTTCTCGGCATTCAGAATGGTTTATCCGTTTGAAAGTGGCGCTTATCATACCAAAAAAGGCGAAGTTTCGAAGCCGGTGCGTTCGCGTTTCGGATATCACGTGATCAAAACTTTCGATGTCCGCGAAAACCGCGGCGAGCTTCAGGTGGCGCACATCATGATCTTGAAACCGAAGACGGACGATGCGGCCGAAGCCAGGAAAGCCAAGGACAAAATCTTCGAGATCAACAACAAACTCAAGCAAGGCGAGAATTTCGAGGAATTGGCCAAGCAGTTTTCTGACGACAAATCTTCGTCTTCGAAAGGTGGCGCTTTGAACCGTTTCGCTTCGGGACAATTGAGTTCGGAAGAGTTTGAGGACGCGGCTTTCGCACTTACCAAGGACAAACCGGTTTCGGAACCTGTCGAGAGCCAGTTCGGATGGCACATCATCAAACTCATCAACAAATTCCCGGTCAAGACTTTTGACGAAGCCAAAGCCGAATTCGAGAACAAAGTAAGCAAAGACGATCGTTCGCGCCTGATCACATCGGCTTTGAACGAGAAACTGCACAAAAAATACACCGTCAAGAACGACGAAAAAGAGTACAAAAAAGCGAAAGCTGCGGTAACTGAAGCTTACTACAAAAACGAATGGGAAGCGCCGGATGCGAAGAATTTCCAGGGCGTACTTTTCACCGTGAAAGACAGGAAAGTTACGGGCGCAGATTTCCATCAGTATATCCTGGCGCAGCAAAAAACAGGTTTTACCGAACAGCCGCTTGACAAATTGGTAGATCGTCTGTACGCAAAATTCAACGATGATGTTTTGGCATCGTACTACAACGATCACCTCGAAGACGAATTCCCTGAGTTTGCGGCTGTCATGGACGAATACCGCGACGGATTGCTGCTTTTCGACCTGATGGAAAAAGAAATCTGGGATCGTTCGAAAACCGATACTTTGGGCTTGAGAAACTTCTATGAAGCCAACAAAACCAAGTATCAGTGGAAAAATCGCGTCGATGTCGTGCTGGTTTCATCGATCAATCAAGACATGGTGAAAAAGGCGCAGAAGTTCCTCAAGGAAAACAAGACGCCGGAGTTCATCAAAGAGAAACTGAACTCAAAAGAGAAAATCAACGTCATGGCCTCTTCGGGGATTTTCGAGGAAGGAAACGACGCGTTACCGAAGAATCTTGCGTTCAAGGAAGGTCTTTCGGAAGTGTTCAAGGACGGTGATTATTACTATGTGGCCAAAGTCAACAAACTGATGCCGGCCGGACCCAAAACGATGGACGAGGCGAGAGGTCGCGTCGTGAACGATTACCAACAGCACCTCGAGGAAAACTGGGTAAAAGACCTCAAAGGTGAATTTACCGTGAAGGTGAACCAGGACGTTTTCGAGAAGACGAAAGCGAAAGTAAAAGGATAATATGTACAAGGTTTTCGGTATCGGATTGTTGCTCGTGGCAATAGGTTGCTCCGGGCCAGATCGAAAACCCAAAGCGGTAGCAAGGGTAGGCGAGTCCTACTTGTATAAAGAGGAATTGAAAGACCTTGTCCCGAAAGGCACTTCGAAAGAAGACAGCGTCGCGATCGTGCAAGGCTTCATCAATCGCTGGGCGGCTCAAAAGTTGCTCATGAATGCATCCGAAGTCAATCTTGGCGATGCATCCAAAGCCGACCTCGACAAGTTGGTGCGCCAGTACAAAGTCGATCTTTACACGAAGGCTTACATCGAAGAAGTGGTCAAACAATCGGTAGACACGGTCGTTTCCGAAGCCGAACTCTCCAGCTATTATAAGGAGAACAAGGACAATTTTAAAACAAACGGCACTTTGGTGCGTTTACGGTATATCCATTTGCCGAAAGACAATCCGAAGTATGCGACAATAAAGCAGAAGTTCTTTGATTTCAGGAAATCGGACAGGAAGTTTTGGGATACCTATTCCTTGCAGCTCAAGGATTTTGCGTTGAACGACAGCGTTTGGGTCGATATGGAACAGGTTTATTCAAAATTGCCTTTCATCAATCCGGACAATAGAAACGAATATGTTTCGGGTGGAAAATCCATCCAAAAAGAAGATTCGCTAGATGTTTATCTCGTGAAAATCAGAAGCGTGCTCGACAAGAATCAGGTCAGTCCGTACGAATTCGTGAAACCGACCTTGAAAGAAGTCATCCTGAACAAAAGAAAACTGGAACTGATCAAAAAATTTGAAAAAGATATTACAGACGATGCCATTAAAGACAAGAAATATGAGATTTATAAGTAAGCTGATCCTGGTTATGGGAATTTTGTTGCCGATGTTCGCAAGCGCCCAAGATTCAACCGATGTCGCGATCAACACCGAACCTGCGTTCAAGAAACACCAAAAGATCGACGGCATCATTTCGACGATCGGTGATTATCTGATTCTGGATTCGGACATAGACAAAGCCTATCTGGAAATCCAGAGCCAGGGCGTCGAAGTAAAAAGCATCACGCGTTGCCAATTGCTGGGCAAATTGATGGAGGACAAATTGTTCGCCCACCAAGCGATCCAGGACAGTATCGTAATCCAGGACAGCCAAGTGCGCGAAAAAATGAACAAGCAAATCGACTATATGGTCGAACAACTTGGTGATATCAAGAAAGTGACTGAGTATTTCAAGAAGGATTCCGAAGAAGAATTCCGCACGGAAATGTTCGATATCCTGAAGCAGAACATGCTTGTGGAGCAAGAACGCGACAAGATCATTGAAGACGTGCAGATTACGCCAGAAGAAGTGCGCACGTTCTTCAACAAGATCCCGGCTGCTGATTTGCCTACGTTCGGAGCCGAAATGGAAGTTTCCCAGATCGTCGTCGAACCCAAAGTGAACGATGCCGAGAAACAGAAAGTCATCGCCAAACTCAAGGAAATCAAAAAAGAAGTCCAGGACGGCGCGAGTTTCTTCGGAAAAGCGGTTTTGTACACAGACGACAAAGGTTCGTCGTCAACCGGCGGCTTTTATAAAATCAACCGAAAGACGCAGTTCGTCAAGGAATTCAAGGAAGTCGCTTTCAGTCTTAACGAAGGCGAGATCTCGGAACCTTTCGAGTCGGAATTCGGCTACCACATCATCATGGTCGAGAAAATCCGCGGACAGGAAGTGGAATTGCGTCACATTCTGATGGTTCCGAAAGTGTCTGAAGCCGATATGAAAGCGGCCCGCGAAAAAGCCTACTTGATCAAAAAGAGAATTGACGACAAAGAAGTTTCTTTTACTGATGCGGCTCGCACGATGAGTGACGACAAGGACACCCGTGTAAACGGAGGCGTTCTGATCAACCCAAAAACACAGGACACGCGTTTCGAATTGACCAAAATGGATCCGGCTTTGTACCGCGATTTGGTGAATCTCAAAGACAACGAGGTTTCGCTTCCGATCCTTGAATCGGAACCAAGCGGCAAAAAGAAATACAAATTGCTTACGGTTACCAACAAATACGAAGAACACACGGCTGATTATTCGAAAGATTTCACCAAAATCAAATCTTTGGCTTTGAAAGAAAAACAGCTTCAGGCGGTTGCAAAATGGTTCGACGACAAGATCAAGGACACTTATGTCAAGATCAATGGCGAGTACCGCGATTGCGAATTTGCGAACAACTGGTTGAAGAAATAATTATTAATTAATAATTAGTAATTAATAATTGGGTTTTCGTTCGCATTTTTCCATGATTGACAACCCTTACATTTATAATTCATAATCTAAATTTGATGTCAGACGTAACAGCCATCCAGAATCTAGTTGAAAAACGCCACAAGCTGAAACAGGAAATCGCCAAGATCATCGTTGGTCAGGAAGAAGTCGTGGACCAAATCCTGATTTCGATATTTTCCGGCGGACACGCTTTGTTGGTTGGTGTTCCGGGATTGGCCAAAACCTTGATGGTCAATACGATCGCTCAAGCTTTGGGACTTGATTTCAAGCGAATCCAGTTTACGCCAGATTTGATGCCGTCAGACATTTTGGGAAGCGAGATTCTCGACGAGAACCGCCAGTTCAAGTTCATCCGCGGCCCGATTTTCTCGAATATCATTTTGGCCGACGAGATCAACCGTACGCCGCCAAAAACACAGGCAGCCTTGCTCGAGGCGATGCAGGAACGCGCGGTTACGATTGCCGGTGAAAGCCACAAACTCGCGCTTCCGTATTTCGTTTTGGCAACGCAAAACCCAATCGAGCAGGAAGGAACCTATCCGCTTCCGGAGGCGCAACTCGACCGTTTCATGTTTTCGATCAAGCTCGATTATCCGAGTTTTGCCGAAGAAGTCCAGGTCGTAAAAGCCACGACATCGGATGAAAAGAAAACCGTTTCTCCATTGTTTTCCGATACCGAAATCATCGACTTCCAGCACTTGATAAGACGTGTTCCGGTTGCCGACAACGTGATCGAATATGCCGTGACCTTGGTTTCCAAAACACGTCCAGACAATCAGCTTGCCACAGATTTCGTCAAGAATTATATCGATTGGGGTGCCGGGCCGCGCGCTTCCCAAAACCTGATTTTGGCAGCGAAAGCGCATGCGGCGTTCAACGGAAAGTTCTCTCCGGACATCGAAGACGTGAAAGCGGTCGCTATCGGGATTTTGCGTCATCGCGTCGTAAAGAACTACAAAGCCGATGCCGAGAACATCTCGATCGAGAAAATCATTTCTTCGCTGTTCTGATTTTGTCCTCGAGTTCTTTGTCGTAAAAAAAAAAGAACGCGCTTCCCATCATGTCTTGCTCGATTTCAGAAGTATTGTCGACTTCGAGCACGAGTTCGTAATCGTGGTTTTCGAAAAGCCAGATGCCTTTTTCGGACGTAAAATCTTCCACCTTATCGAGTCCGATTGCGTTTTTGTGATTGGTCATCCTGCTGATGAAAATCGGTTTTCCGGTCGTCTTGTCTGATCCCTATGCGGTCGTCCCATGCGATAGCGACGTCTCTGCCATACCAATATCGAAAGCGCTCGATTCCAAGCAACTGTACATAATTCGAAGCTTTCGAGCCTTCCATCGACTTATAGATGCCGTCGATCAGCAGCGTCGGTGAGAGCATTTTGCATTCTTGAGGTCATTGTTTACGCGCCAATCGCTGTCGACGATTCCGGTGCGATGCAGGAATTCGGTCTTGACGATGGCTTTGTGGCGTTGCTGAGTTGCGAATAGTTGTTGCGGCGACAATTCCCATCAGCGCTACGACGCCCAGAATTTTGTATACCTTTGATTTGACCATGATGGCAAATTTAGAAGTTATGAGCCGACAAATCGAAACGCAGCACAACCGCATTTTTGGGCTTGACCTGATGCGCGCGTGTGCCATAATCATGGTTTTGCTGGGCCATTTGACCTGGATTTTACCCCAGAATTTCAAGACGGTCAACATGCTTTTGAGCCTTCTCGGCTTCTTGGGCGTCGAGATTTTCTTCGTCCTCAGCGGATTTTTGATCGGGAGGATTTTGTTCCGTGCTTTCGCCGATGGAGATTTCACGTTCGATGCTGTCAAACTGTTCCTCAAACGCCGCTGGTTTCGCACGCTTCCGAACTATTTCCTGATTTTGCTGTTGAATATCGTCATCGCACTCTGGATCGTCGACTACGACATTGAAGGTTTGTGGCGCTACTTTTTCTTCCTTCAGAATTTTACCGATCGGATGCCGGTTTTTTTTCCCGAAAGTTGGAGTTTGTCGGTTGAGGAATTCGCCTATTTATTGTTGCCATTCGCTTTGTTGCTTGCAGTTTCCGTTTTTGGAAAGTCGAATGGACAGAAGCTTTTTTTGAAAACCATAGTTGCTGTTTACGCGCTTTTCATCGGAACCAAAATCATCTTCACATTCACGACTTCGCTCGACGATTTGGCGCAATGGAACATTTACCTGAAAGGCGTCGTGATTTATCGGGTCGACGCGATCTGTACGGGCGTGATTTGTGCGTGGCTTTCGCTGAACAAATCCAACTTTTGGCACAAGACGCGTTGGTTGGCCGCATTTTCAGGCGTTTTCTTCGGACTGCTTTTGATTTTCGGATCGTCTTTTCTTGGCATTTCGGTCGTGCGGCATCACTTTTTCTGGAACGTCGTTTTCCTTCCGATGCTTTCTGTCGCGATCGCGTCGGTTTTGCCCATTTTGTCGGCTTGGCGCAAACGCCCTTATGGCATCGGCAAGCCCATAACTTATGTGAGCCTGATTTCTTATTCGATGTATCTTTTGCACTACGGCGTCGTACTGCAGTTGCTTCATGGCTTTGTGCTGGAACGCGTCGGTTGGCAAATCACAGCTTTGCTTTATTTCGGCTTGACCGCGATTACAAGTGCGTTGCTGTATCACAACTTTGAGAAACCCATGACAGGCTTGCGCGACAAGCACTAATTTCACAGCGAAATCGTTTTCAGTGCGTAATTTAGAATCATTCTTAGCGATTTTAAAAGCGTTGCTCAAACACATGTTTTTTCAAATCGGCAATAAAATCATTTTAAATTAACGAATCGGTAATATTTTTAGAGGTTAATGCGTTTAGTGCAATTAATTTCAAAGTTTCTTTGATATCGGAAATAATAATATCCCGATTTGTTCATTTTATTAAAAATCTTTCAGCAATGTGACCAATTCCGTAAATTTGCATCACACAAATTAACAAACAGATTTTATGGCTTTTGATATTGAAATGATCAGAAAGGTATATGCGAATATGCCCGCTCGTGTAGACAAAGCTCGCGAGATTGTAGGCCGTCCGCTAACGCTTTCCGAAAAGATTTTATACAATCACCTTTGGGAAGGAATGCCGTCCCAAGCTTTTACCCGTGGAAAGGATTACGTTGACTTCGCTCCAGACCGCGTGGCTTGCCAGGATGCGACTGCACAAATGGCACTTTTGCAGTTCATGCACGCCGGAAAAAACAAGGTTGCCGTTCCAACTACGGTACATTGCGACCACTTGATCCAGGCGAAAGTCGATGCCAAGACAGATTTGGCGCGCGCAAAACAACAATCAAACGAGGTTTTCGACTTCCTTTCGTCGATCTCGAACAAATACGGAATCGGTTTCTGGAAGCCAGGCGCCGGAATCATCCACCAGGTTGTCCTTGAAAATTACGCATTCCCGGGCGGAATGATGATCGGGACGGATTCGCACACGGTAAACGCCGGCGGACTCGGAATGGTTGCAATTGGCGTCGGTGGTGCCGATGCGGTTGACGTAATGTCAGGAATGGCTTGGGAATTGAAGTTCCCGAAACTCATCGGAGTACATTTGACAGGAAAATTGTCAGGTTGGACTGCTCCAAAAGACGTCATCCTAAAAGTGGCCGGAATCCTTACCGTTAAAGGTGGAACCGGAGCGATCGTGGAATATTTCGGAGAAGGTGCAAAGGCAATGTCTTGTACTGGAAAAGGAACGATCTGTAATATGGGTGCCGAAATCGGGGCGACGACTTCAACTTTCGGATACGACGACTCGATGGATCGTTACCTGCGTTCGACTGGTCGCGCCGATGTAGCCGATGCCGCCAACGAAGTAGCCGATTATCTGACTGCCGATGCTGAAGTTTACGCGAATCCGGAGCAATATTTCGACCAGATCATCGAAATCAACCTTTCGGAATTGGAGCCGCATTTGAACGGACCATTCACTCCAGATTTGGCCACGCCGATTTCGAAAATGAAAGAGGAAGCGATCAAAAACGATTGGCCGCTTCAAATCCAGGTAGGTCTTATCGGATCCTGTACCAACTCGTCTTACGAAGACATCGCGCGTTCGGCTTCGCTGGCCAAACAAGTCGCCGACAAAAAACTAAAGACCAAAGCGCAGTTCACGATCACTCCGGGTTCAGAAGTAGTTCGCTACACGATCGAGCGCGACGGATTCATCGATATTTTCGACAAGATCAACGCGACGGTTTTCGCAAACGCCTGCGGACCGTGTATCGGAATGTGGGATCGCGAAGGAGCCGAAAAAGAAGAGAGAAACACGATCGTTCACTCTTTCAACCGCAACTTCTCGAAACGCGCTGACGGTAACCCGAACACCTTGGCGTTCGTCGGTTCGCCGGAATTGGTCACAGCTTTGGCAATCGCCGGAGATTTGTCTTTCAACCCGCTGACTGACACGCTTATCAACGAAGACGGAGAAGAAGTGAGATTGGACGAGCCGACAGGAAACGAATTGCCTCCAAAAGGTTTCGACGCCGACGATCCGGGTTATCAAGCGCCAGCTGCCGACGGTTCGGGAGTTCAGGTTGCCGTTAGTCCAACTTCAGAACGTTTGCAACTGCTTGAGCCGTTCGATCCGTGGGATCACAAAAATATCACAGGAGCGAAATTGCTTATCAAAGCCTTCGGAAAATGTACAACCGACCACATTTCAATGGCCGGACCATGGTTGCGCTTCCGCGGACACTTGGACAACATTTCCAACAACATGCTTATTGGAGCGATCAACGCCTACAACATGAAAGCCAACTCGATCAAGAATGAATTGACTGGCGAATACGATGCGGTTCCGGCTGTTCAGCGCGATTACAAGGCGCACGGCATTCCGTCAATCGTTGTTGGTGATCATAACTACGGTGAAGGTTCGTCCCGCGAGCACGCTGCGATGGAGCCGCGTTTCCTTGGTGTGAAAGCTGTTTTGGTGAAATCGTTCGCACGTATCCACGAAACGAACTTGAAAAAGCAGGGAATGTTGGCACTTACGTTCGCTAACGAAGCAGATTATGACTTGATCCAGGAAGGCGACGTGATCAATTTCCTTGACCTTACGGAATTCGCTCCGAACAAGCAATTGACTTTGGAATTCGTCCACAAAGACGGATCGAAAGACATCATCATGACAAACCACACTTACAACGCCGGCCAGATCGGTTGGTTCGTTGCAGGTTCGGCTTTGAATTTGATCGCTGCCGAAGCTTAATCGGCATCCGCTATAAAAAAGAAGCCTCTCGAAATCGGGGGGCTTTTTTGTTTTATGTTTTTTCGGAAGCTTTTCGTTTGTAAAAAAGAAGGATTGCGCCCGAATCAAAAGTGTGTGATTTGAGTAGCTCAAAGACAGTTCTGTCGTTGATCTCGTCGAACAGCGGCAAACCTTTCCCGACGATTACCGGGTGCACGCAAAGCTGGAATTCGTCGATCAAATCGAGATTGGTGAGTTGCACGATCAGGCTTCGGCTGCAAACCAATACGTCTTTGGAAGGTTTTTGTTTGAGTTCGGATACTGTTTTTTCGAGCGATTCGTCGGCTAAAGACGCAGATTTCCAATCGGAGTTTTGCATCGTTTTCGAGAAGACGATTTTGGGCGTTTTGTCCATCGTCGCGGCAAATTCGTCCATTGATTTTTCTCCTGTCGGATGCTCGACGAAAGGCCGCCAATATTCCATGAGCCCAAACGTTTTACGTCCGTAAAGCACAACTTCGCAATCGTCAAGCAACTTTTTGTAGTGATCGTGGATTTGCTCATCGGGCGACATGCCTTCGTGATCGCAAAACCCGTCGATCGTCATGTTTATCGCGGCGACTATCTTTCCCATTTCATCGCGATTTTTTTAGAACCATCGTCACGAAATGCCTTCTGATGTGATGTCCCGTTTTGCTCATGACGTCCTCGAATTGCCGATCGATTCTTGCAAGTTCGAAATTCGTCTGCGGAAGCAATTTCTCGATGTCTTCGGGCATGTAAAGATTGAAAACGCAATCAGTGAACGCCAATTGTTCCATCGAATCTCTTTCGGCGAAAGTCAGGCAAAAAATGCCATCCGGTTTCAAAACGCGTGAGATCTCGTTTAGCATTTTGACGACATCGGGCCAAAAATACAGTGTGTTTGCCGTAAATGCTTTATCGAAGAAATTGTCGGCTCTCGGGATTTTTTCCCCGTCGTAAAGCTCGAAACAAATGCCGTTTGATCCTTGGTTCAAGCGTTTGGCTTCGGAATGCATCGTCTCGGAAATCTCGAAACCTTCGTACCGGATCTGGTCAGCGCGTTCCAGCAATTCGCCAAGGTGGCCGCAGTTTCCGTGGCCCAATTCCATAACCGAATCGTTGTTGACAAGGTTCAAATTGGCAATCGAGTTCCGCGTCATGCCGATGTTTGTCTCGTTCATGTTCTCGGCCAGATGAATCCCGAATTCTCCGTCCGGATGGCTCAATTGCATAGCCAGATGATGTAGCTCTTCGTTGGTCATGGCATCAGGATAATCAGTTCGTTTCTTACATTTCCGTTTTCCAGCGTGATGATCCTGTACCCGAAATAGTCGGCGTGGGCTTCGATTTCCTGCGTGCCTTTTTTGACCTGATAGGAAGCCGCGGGCGTTTCATATTGCGAGATCGCGCCGCTTCCGGTTTCGTCCTCGCAATGGTAATGTCCGCAGAAAATAAAAACTTCGTGCTCCTGATTTTCCAAAAGTTCGCGAACGGCATCGCGGTTTTTGAGCGGATACTTGCGATCGACATAACTGTCAACCTCGAAAATCGGGTGGTGGATGAACAGCACTATCTTGAGTTGATTCCCGTCCAGTTTTTCCTTGAGCCAATGCAGTTGCGACTTGCTGATCTCATCCGAAGAAGAATCCAAAAACAGGTAAAGGAAATTCTCGTCGCGAAAGCTATAATACAACTCCGACAGATCGACGTTTTCGGGATTCGGGAAATGCTGAAGCAATTTGGGAACGACGTCGTGGTTTCCCGGAATGATCTGGAATCGGCCTTCGTATGCCTTCAAGTCTGTAAAGAAATCCGAATAATACAGGGCATCCGAAATATCGCCACCAATCACGATCTGGTCGATTTGCCTGTGAGATAAATCTGCCAAAACCTTTTTCCAATGCGACATTTGGTCGACAGTCACGGGAAGTTTTTCCTCGAGATGCGTATCCGTGATGAAAGCGATCGTTTTTTTCATGCCTCAATTTACGAATTGGCGGTTAAACAAATTGGCGGTTTATGACGATTTTAGTACAAAAAAAAGCCCCGAAAACAATTTGCTTTCGGGGCTTCAGCTAGTTTGAAATCAATTATTTCTTGATGATCTTGAAGGTTTCGGAAGCGTTGCCCGAAGAAACTTTCACGAGGAATGTTCCCGCCGGAAGACGCGTCATGTCAAGCTGTGTCGAAGTCGCGCTCACGTTTTTCGAGATCACGATCTGTCCGATGATGTTGAAAACCTGCACCTCGCTCAATTGGTCGGTGTACTCGACGTTCAGAATGTCGTTCACAGGATTCGGGTAAACCTTGAATTTGGCGTGCCCAAGATCGCGTGTTCCCAATTCGGTAACCGAAATGCAGTCAGAAGTGACTGAACATTCGCCAACCGTAATCACGACATAGTAATCGCCAACAACAGTCGGAGTGAAGGTTTGCCCGGTTTCGCCGGCAATCGCCAAAGTGGAGCAGGTGAACCATTGATAAGTCGCGCCGGTTTGCGTCGCATTGACGATTCCGCCGTTTTGGGTAACCGATGCGTTCGGGGCAGGATTTACGGTAAGCGAAGTCGCCGCCGATGCCACAGAATCACAGCCGCCGTTGTTCACGACAACCGAATAGTTTCCGGCGTCAGAAACCGTGATCGATTGTGTAGTTTGTCCGTTTGACCATGTGTTTCCGGTCGCCGCCGATGAAGTCAGCACAACATTTCCACCTTGGCAGAAAGTCGTCGCTCCGGAGGTGGAAATCGTCGGAGTCGCAGGCAATGGAATGACCGTCGTGGTCAAAGTCACTGATGTCGCGCATTGGTTCGCGTTCGGCGTAAATGTGTAAGTTCCGCCAGTCGAGTTGTTGATTGTCGATGGATTCCAGGTTCCCGAAATTCCGTTTTGGGAAGTCGTCGCCAATGAAGGAGCCGAACTTCCGGCGCAAAACGTCAGGGCAGTAACGAAATTCGGAGTCGTCGGATTGTTGACCGTAACAGTCGTTCCCGCAGAAATCGCTGAACCGCAACCTGAGTTCGACACCGAAACTGTATAAGTTCCAGCGGTTGAAACCGTGATTGATTGCGTCGTCGCTCCGTTTGACCAAGTATTTCCGGTCGTTGCCGATGAAGTCAAAACAACGTTTCCACCTTGGCAGAAAGTCGTCGCCCCAGAAGCAGAAATTGTCGGAGTGGCCGGAATCGGGTTAACCGTAACCAAAGTCGAAGCCGAAGTTGCAGACGAACATCCGGAATTTGAAACCGAAACTGAATATGTTCCAGAATCAGAAACCGTGATCGATTGTGTAGCTTGTCCATTTGACCAAGTATTTCCAGTCGTTGCAGACGAAGTCAAAACAACATTTCCACCTTGGCAGAAAGTCGTCGCTCCAGATGCAGAAATCGTTGGAGTGGCCGGGATCGGATTAACCGTAACAGTCGTTCCCGCAGAAATCGCTGAACCGCAACCTGAACTCGTCACAGCAACCGTATAAGTTCCAGAAGTTGAAACCGTGATTGATTGCGTCGTCGCGCCATTTGACCAAGTATTTCCGGTCGTAGCCGATGAAGTCAAAACAACGTTTCCGCCTTGGCAGAAAGTCGTTGCGCCAGATGCAGAAATCGTCGGCGTAGTCGGAATCGGGTTAACCGTGACCGTCGTTCCCGCAGAGATTGCTGAACCACAACCTGAGTTCGACACCGAAACTGTATAAGTTCCAGCAGTTGAAACCGTGATTGATTGCGTCGTCGCTCCGTTTGACCAAGTATTTCCGGTCGTTGCAGATGAAGTCAAAACAACATTTCCACCTTGACAGAAAGTCGTTGCGCCAGATGCAGAAATCGTCGGAGTAGCAGGCGTCGGATTGACCGTAACCGTGATTCCGGTTGAAGTTGCAGACGTACAAGTTCCATTGGTTACAGAAACCGAATAAGTTCCGGAAGTTGAAACCGTGATGAATTGCGCCGTCGCACCATTTGACCACAGGTTTCCGGTCGCCGCAGACGAAATCAACGTCACATTTCCGCCTTGGCAAAAAGTCGTAGCTCCGGTTGCCGTGATTGTTGGCGTTGCAGGAAGTGGGTTAACCGTAACAGTCGTTCCCGCCGAAGCTGCAGACGTACATCCGCCGCTTGTCGTCGTTACCGAATATGTTCCAGAAGCCGAAACCGTGATAGACTGTGTCGTCGCGCCGTTTGACCAAAGATTTCCGGTGGCAATCGACGAAGTCAAAGTGACGCTTCCGCCTTGGCAGAATGTCGTATCGCCCGAAACTGAAACCGTCGGAGCAACCGGCAATGGCGTAACCGTAATCGTCGTTCCTGCCGATGTTCCGGAAGTACAACCTGAGTTTGTGACCGAAACCGTGTAAGTTCCTGAAGAAGTTACGGTGATCGATTGTGTTGTCGCGCCGTTTGACCAAACGTTTCCTGTCGTTGCAGATGAAGTCAAAACAACGTTTCCGCCTTGGCAGAAAGTCGTTGCGCCAGACGCAGAAATCGTCGGCGTGGCCGGAATCTGGTTAACCGTAACTGTCGTGGAAGCCGAAGCTGCCGAAGGACAAGTTCCGTTCGTTGTCGTAACTGAATATGCTCCGGATGCTGAAACCGTGATCGATTGTGTCGTGGCTCCGTTTGACCAAGTATTTCCGGTCGTGGCCGATGAGGTCAAAGTGACGCTTCCGCCTTGGCAGAAAGTTATCGCTCCCGAAGCTGAAATCGTCGGAGTTGCCGGAGCAGGATTTACCGTAACTGCTGTCGCAACCGATGGAGCGGAAGTACAAGTTCCGTTGTTGACCGAAACAGTGTAAGATCCGGAAGAAATAACTGTGATCGATTGCGTTGTCGCGCCCGTTGACCAAATGTTTCCTGTGGTTGACGATGAGGTCAAAGTGACGCTTCCGCCTTGGCAGAAAGTCGTCGTTCCCGAGGCGGAAATCGCAGGCAAAATTGCCGAGAAAGTCGCGCTGATCGTGTGATTGGCAGCAACTCCCGTAAAAGTATAGGTGGCAATCGTGCCTTGTGAAATGCCGTCGACCAAAACACTTTGGATCGTGTATCCGCAGTTGGCCGTAATGGTGTAAGTTTGGTTCATTCCCGTAGGAACAGTTGTCGTTCCCGCAGGAGAAATCGTTCCGTTTGTTCCGGCAGAAGCCGAGATCGCGAATCCGGCAACGTTGCTTTCGCTTGCGCCAGGCGTCGGAGTCAAAGGATTTCTCGGCAAACAATCGATGTCGGTCGTGACACTTGCAATCGGTGCTCCGATGCCGTCAATCGTCGGATTGCTTCCCGCCACGAGGTGCAAGTCGTTGTTTGAAGCAAAAACCGGTTGCACTTCGATCGAGTTGGCGTCTTTTGCAGTCGCTGCGGTCCAGGCGGCCAAAGTCGCATAGCTCGTCCCCGCATTGTTTACAAGACCGCCAGAGCGGAAACCGCCGTCCTGAACGCCACCGCTGAAAAATACGTTATTGTTTGAAACAAGGTTGACGAAAGTCGTGCTCAATGTTCCGAACGCGTAAGTTTTAACAGCACCTCCGCCAGTAGCGATCTGTGTCGTTGAAACGATATTGTTTCTCATTTCCAAAGAAGGATCGAGACCCGAAAGCGCGATGCCGTAACTTGGCGATTGGTTGGAAACCGAGCCGCGATCGCCGTACAGGTTGATCGTGTTGTTATAGAGTTTGGTGACCGATGCAACGGCACCTACAACCCAGATTCCAGCGACATTATAAGTATTCTGTGACAAACCCGATACGTTGCTGATCATGTTGTTCTGCACGACGTTCGGAGCGCCTGATGCCGTTCCGGAAATCGCGATTCCTGCTGTTGAACCGCCCAAGTCTACGGTGCTTACGACGCCCGTTATCCAGTTGTTGGCGACCAAAGCACCGCTGATTCCGCCACTGCTTACCGTGTTTGCATACGCCTGGGCCGCCCCAATGGCCAAACCTACTGTTTCGCTGGCGCTGCTGCCTGTAATGTTGTTCACGTATACTTTGTTGAACGTCACCTGCGGATTCGCCTCGAAAAAGATGTAGACGCCGTTTCTGGAAACGCGGTCTGCTCCCGTTCCGGTGATGTCGTTTTGGGTAACCACCAAATTGCTGTTCTGGTTCGATGTGCTTACGCCTGTCGAGTAGATTCCGATGGAGGTTTTTCTGGGCGCGCAATTTTCGATGCGGTTGTTTTCATTGTGCGCAGCAGACGGAACCGCAATCGAATTTGGAAACACGCGGAACATAATGCCGTAGCCGTTGGCAGGCGAATATCCTACAGTGTTGACATTCTTGACGGTATTGTTGTTTGCGCCGGCTGCCTGC
The DNA here is from genome assembly GCF_004295795.1 of Flavobacterium sp. GTDB lineage: Bacteria > Bacteroidota > Bacteroidia > Flavobacteriales > Flavobacteriaceae > Flavobacterium. The sequence continues at coordinate 222,494 of NZ_SEBR01000002.1, forward strand.
GATTGAAACAAGAGTACCGCAGAAGTTCCGGCCGTATTGTTCACAAAAGTGAGTTGTCGCAAAGAAGCGTCTCCACCGATCTGGCAACTTGCAGCCGTTGCTCCCGTGAGCGATCCGTTGATGGTTACGTTGTCTGTTCCTTCGAATCGGATCAAACCAAGATTGTCGATGCTGTTGCTTACCGAGCCGGTTACGGTTCTCGCAGCGCCGAAAGGCTGGATCAAAACAGCGTGTCCGCCAGCGATTTCATTGAGTGGAATGTTTCCGGTTTCACCCGTCAAGTCAGAGATGATGTTGATGGTAAGCGGTCCGGAAACGCCGGCAATGTTCGTGTTGATCTTTTGGAAAATTCCGCCCGCGTTGGTAAGAGACGGATAATCGCCTCCGTTTCCAACGGTGTAAGTTCCCTGCATCGGAGGCAAAACATCGATGATTGTAAGTGTAGCGGTTGCGCCGTTGGCAATTGTCGTGTTCGTCGGATTTGAAAGTGTCAGCGTAAGCGTTTCGCCATTGTCGAGCACAAAGTCGGCATTGATAGGAACACTTATGGTTTTTGGCGTGTTGTCGCCGTCAGCCCAGGATAGAGTTCCCGCAACCGCGGTGTAATCTGATCCCGCGGTAGCCGTTGCGTCGCTTGTGGCATAATTTACCGAGATCGCGCCCGTCGATCCGCCATTTCGATTTACCAAAATGGTTGCAGTCGTGTTTTCGGAAGCGTTGAATTGGGCGTTGTCAAAAGAAACATTGCCCGCTTGTCCGGTCGCAGTGTAAAGCAATTGGATGTTCGGTTTCCTGCTTTGCGGAACGCCGTATTGGTTGTTGTTGAACGGAGAGCTGAACGCGTACCAAGTCATCGAGCAGTTGTTCGAACCCGAAGACCACCTGAATTGTTTGGCGTTCGAAAATTCCGTGTTGTTCGTTCCGGCATTCGTCTCGACGACAACCTCGATGTTGTTTCCGGAGTAAGTAAATGGCGTTTGGAACGGAATGTAAATCCAGCGACCCGTCACGAAATTCGCAGCCGGCAAAGTTCCCGAATAAACCACGGCCGAAGCCGAATAGACATTCGAATAAATCGACGAAGTATAACCGCCTGAACCTGTTCCGGCATTGCTCATGCACAGTTTGACAGGTGTATTTTTCGGAGTGCCGGACGAAGCTTGCATGTAATAGCGAATGCCTGTGACGATTGATCCGGCAGGCATATTCAACTCGGCGGCATTGTAAATCGAAGCCACGCGGTCGTGCGCATAAGAGCAACCCAATGGACGCTCGTCAACTGAGTTGTAAGTGTTTCCCGCGGGAATCGTCAATTGGGAAAAAACCGTCTGGCAGCAAAGCAAAAGCGCCAGGATCGAGAAAAGGGAAAATCGCGAAAGCCACGTTTTTTCCTTCACGGAAAGGTAATTCTGTTTCAAAATCGTTGTAGTTTAATTGTTCGTTGATTGAATGGATTTTGTAAAAAAAATCCCGCAAAGATAGGAAATAAATAGTTGGGGTTTTTGCGTTACTGATTTTTTTATGTAGAAAATAATGTTACGGTTACAAGCTGATTTCGACGCGATAAGCCGAGTTTGCTTAGTGCCCATTTTACTGCAAGTTTATCGAATTCGGCAGCTGAAAATCGGGCGGATGAACAAACGTCGCTTTTGGTCGTAGAAGCGTCGGGAATTTCAGGAAATCCGTTTTTGGCATTGGCAATCCAAATTAAATTGTTAGTATTGACAACCTTAAAACCAGTAAAATGAAAACATTCAAATCGTTCGCAGCCCTTGTGTTGGTTGCTTTCGCGACAATGTCCGCCACGGTCGACGCCGGATATTTCGACGTGTACCTAAAAAACAACTGCGGAAAAGAAGTAGAAGTCCGCGTTCGCGCCGACGGATCTTCGTCGACAAGCAAGTACAAATCTGGAGAGAAAACCAAAGTGCCAGTAAAAGCAGGTTACGAGGTTTACGTCGACGGAAAACTGCTGCAGAAGTTCGCCGACAGCGACAGCGGAAAGGAAATCAACCTTTGCAAGTAACAATGAGTCCACTTTCGAGTGGATTTTTTTTTTGTCCGGATGAAACCGATATCATGAATCGGAAACCTGCGGAAATTCGCAAATTCGCGGTTGAGAATAATCGCCGCGACCCAAGCAACGCGAACTGGCGCAAGCAATGCACGAATTGTTGGAGTGCAAAATCACATCGATAAATCAGCGGCAAAACAAAATAGCAGCGCCAATCATCCGTAAATTTGGCATCCTAAAACAACCACAATGGATTTCTCCGAACTCAAAAACCGCTCCCGCGAAATCAGGGAAGCGTATCATAAATTGGAAGTCGCGCACCACGGCAGCAAGTGGTCGGTCGAAGAAGATGCTTTGGCGTTTTTGACCGATGCGGCTTTGGTCGGACGCCAGGTCATGTCGCACGAAGGTCGCTGGCCAAAAGCAAATACGCAGGACGAACTCAAGCACAAAATCGGCGAAAGCATTTGGTGGCTCACAGTTTTGTCCGACAGAATGGGAATCGACATCGAATCGGCTACGACCGAATTTTTATCCAAAACAGAAAAAATCGTAAAATGAGCTATTGTTCCGCCATCGAAAACATGCAACCCGAAGCCAGAAAAGCGTTGCACAAAAACTATCACGACAACCACTACGGTTTCCCGATCGAAGACGACAACGAACTTTTCGGACGTCTCGTAATGGAAATCAACCAGGCCGGCTTGAGTTGGGAAACGATTCTCAAAAAGGAGGAAACCTTCCGCAAGGCTTATGCGAATTTCAACATCGAGAAGGTCGCGGCTTTCACCGAAGAGGATCGCGAACGATTGCTTTCAGATCCCGGAATCATCCGAAACAAGCTCAAAGTGAATGCGGCGATCGAGAATGCCAAAAAGATTCTGGAGTTGCAAAAGGAATTCGGTTCTTTCGGGAAATGGATTGAGGCCAATCATCCCAAAACCAAGGAAGAATGGGTCAAATTGTTCAAAAAAACCTTCAAATTCACCGGAGGCGAGATCGTGAACGAGTTCCTGATGAGCATCGGATATCTCGAAGGCGCGCACGTCGAAAACTGTCCGGTTCACGCCAAAGTGCTCAAGTCGAATCCGATGTGGATGCAAAAATAGGCGAGGACAAATTTGGGGAAACGAAACGCGTTTTGGAGTATATTAGCCGAAACCAACCAACCGAAAAATGCAAGAACAAGAACACTTCAAACGCGAATTAGGACTGCTTGACGGCACGATGCTCGTCGTTGGGTCGATGATCGGCTCGGGAATTTTCATCGTGAGTTCCGATATGGTAAGACAAGTCGGATCGGCCTCGTGGCTTTTGCTGATTTGGGCGTTGACGGGATTGATAACCGTAATCGCAGCAGTGAGTTATGGCGAATTGAGCGCGATGTTTCCAAAAGCCGGCGGACAATACGTCTACCTCAAGGAAGCTTACGGAAAATTGACCGCATTCCTGTACGGATGGAGTTTTTTCGCGGTGATCCAAACCGGAACGATCGCCGCGGTTGGCGTGGCTTTCTCGAAGTTCGCGGCTTATCTGTATGAACCGTTTTCAGAAAACAACTTTCTTTTTGAATCGGATAATTTCAAGTTGAGCGCGGCACAATTGGTGTCGATCGCGACGATAATTTTCCTGACTTACATCAACAGTCGAGGCGTCAAGAACGGCAAAATCCTGCAGACGGTTCTCACCATAATCAAGATTCTCTCGCTTGCCGGATTGATTCTCTTCGGACTTTTGCTCGCGGCCAAGTCAGAAGTTTGGGACGCCAATTTCGCCTCGGGCATGTTTACGCAAAGTCTCGATACCGAATCCGGAATCTGGTCGCCCGTGAGCGGAACAGCCCTGATGGGCGCGATTTCTGCGGCAATGGTCGGGTCGCTTTTTTCGAGCGATGCTTGGAATGGCGTGACTTTTATCGCCGGGGAAATCAAGAATCCACAAAGGAATGTCGGACTCAGTTTGTTTTTGGGAACTTTGACCGTAAGTGTGATTTATGTGTTGGCGAACGTCATGTATCTTGCGGTCGTGCCGATGCAGGAAATCGCGAACGCTCCGTCTGACAGGGTTGCGGTCGTGGCTTCGGAATATATTTTTGGAGGAATCGGGACTTACATCATCGCGGTGATGATCATGATTTCGACCTTCGCCTGCAATAACGGACTCATCATGGCCGGGGCACGCGTTTACTACACAATGGCCAAAGACGGACTTTTCCTCAAAAAAGCGGCCAATCTCAACGAGCACAGCGTTCCGGCGTGGGCGCTTTGGGTGCAATGCGTTTGGGCGTCGGCGCTTTGTCTTACCGGAAAATATGGCGATTTACTCGATTTCGTCGTGATCATTGTCCTGATTTTCTACATTCTCACGATTTATGGGATTTTCAAACTCAGGAAGTCGATGCCGAACGCCGAACGTCCTTACAAAGCTTTCGGTTACCCGATTCTTCCCGCGTTTTATATTGTCGTTGCCACGGCGATCTCGATTTCGCTTTTGTGGTTCAAGACCGACACTTGCGGTTGGGGCGTTTTGATCATGTTGATCGGGATTCCGGTTTACTATCTGACGAAACCGAAAGAGTCTTAAATTTTGAACCATTAAGGACATTAAGTTCATTAAGATTGAAAGGTAAAATACGTATCGCTGTTTTTTTGCGGATTAGATTTTGACCATTACGGACATTTTAGTTCATTAGAATTGTCACACTTACAAAAGATCTAATCGTCCCTTTCTAAAATCCGTATTCGACCGAACGCGTTTTATATTCGCCTTTTTCGACAATCCAGACAACGTCATAACCGCCGGCGCCGTCGCTGTTTGACGAATGAACGTATAAAATATCGTTGGTTTCATCGTAGTTCGCACGCGTGTTGTGAAGCGTCGGTTCGTACAGATCGCGAAATGCGGTTTTTGGAAGTTCGATCGGCTTTCCGTCAATCGTGATTTTGATCGATTGGTATTCGCGCTTCGGGATATTTCCGTCAGTTCCGAAGAATTTTGCACCGTCGATTTCGGTAACGATCGCATTGTTGTTTTGGAAGTAACCGAATTTGTGGTTTTTCGGAATGAATCTGGTTTGGATGAGTTCGATGGAAATCTTGTCGGTTTCTAAAATTGCGTTCTCGGAATTACTCGTTTTCAACGGAATTTGAGGAAAATCGGATACCAATCTGATCCGGTCTTTGTAAATGAATCCGTTTTTGTCTTTGCCTTCCTTGTAGTAATCGATATTGCTCCAATTTTGTTTCGGCTCGAACACGTAGACCACAAAACCGTTCGCGAGTTTGTCGGTTATATTTTTCCCGAATTTTGCCTCGCTTCTGACGTTGCAGAAACCGTCCGGGTCATTTACGATCCCAAATTGGCAAAACCCGAAAGTCGTCCAAAGCAAAAATACAAAACCAATCGCGCTGCTACAACTCATAATTCTTGAGTAAAGCCAGTTGTCCCAAGTGGTAAGCGTCGTGTTGCATGATCCCGAAAATCAGGTCGTAAACCGTGTAATGCGTTTCGAGATAGCGTTGGGAAAGTTTCTCGTCTGTCAATTTATCAAGAAAACCCAGCCAATCTTCCTGTGATTTTTCGAGTTTCCGAAGCGAAATGCTCCAGGCTTTTTCAGATTTGTCCGCAATCGGAAGAAAATAATTGTGATCTGGTGTATCGGCTTCGGCTCCGTTGATGCGATCCAGAACGACTTCGCGCCAAATCGACAAATGGTTCACGATTTCCCAGATCGAGTTGGTGACGTGCCGCGGTTTTTGCGCCGCCCATTCGGCATCGATGTTGCTCAAATTGCCGCTTATCGAACTGTCGAGCCAAGGATCGCCGTTGTACAATTCCTTGAAAAGCTTGATGATTCTGTCCTTTTCTTTCATCGGTAGTTTTTTTGCTCGATGGAAAGTACAAAAAAATCCGCCAAACGATGACGGATTTTTCATAGTCAGTCAAGCGTAAAATCTTAATAGTACGTGTAACGACGCACTTTCGATATGTATTTTGCAAGCCGCACGACTTGGTGGCTGTAGCCGAATTCATTGTCGTACCAAACGTAGAGCACGATGCTTTTTCCGTCCGGAGAAACAATTGTCGCGTTGCTGTCATAAATCGACGGTGCGTTCGTCCCGACGATATCCGAAGAAACCAACTCATTGTTGAGCGAATACTTGATCTGCTCGACGAGTTCGCCTTCCAAAGCATATTTTTTCATGATGGAATTCACTTCTTCGACCGAAGTTTCGCGTTCCACTTCGAGGTTCAAGACCACAAGCGAACCGTTCGGAACCGGAACCCGAATCGCGTTCGAGGTCAGTTTTCCGGCCAAAGACGGCAATGCTTTCGCGACTGCGCTTCCGGCGCCCGTTTCGGTGATTACCATATTGAGCGCCGCTGCACGTCCGCGACGGTATTTGTTGTGCATATTGTCGACGAGATTTTGGTCGTTCGTGTAAGCGTGGATCGTTTCCAGATGGCCTTTCACGACGCCCAAAGTGTCTTCGACGGCTTTCAGGATAGGAGTAATTGCGTTCGTCGTACACGAAGCCGCCGAGAAAATATCGACGTCGTCCGGATCGTATTCGTTGTGATTTACTCCGTGAACGATGTTCGGGATGCCTTTTCCGGGCGCGGTCAAAAGCACTTTCGAAACGCCGCCTGATTTGAGATGTCGCGACAAAGCTTCTTTCGTGGTGAACGCTCCGGTGTTGTCGATTACCAACGCATCGTCGAATCCGTAGGCTGTGTAATCGATTTCCTCGGGTGAATTTGCGGTGATCACGTGAACAGTCGTTCCGTTTATGATTAGCGCTTTTTGGTCGGCATCGGCTATGACCGAACCTTGAAAATCGCCGTGAACCGAATCGTATCGCAACAAGGAAGCGCGTTTTTCAAGTGAAACCGCGTCGTTTTTGTCCCTTGTCACGATCGCCCGAAGCCGCATTTGTGTGCCTTTTCCGGTTTTTGACATGAGCTCGCGCGCCAAAAGTCTCCCGATTCGGCCAAATCCGTAAAGCACGACGTCTTTGGGTTTGTTGTTCTTGAAATCGCGTGCGTTGGCGAGTTTATCGATGATGAACGAGGTCGCATTTGGATAATGGTTGTCTTCCGAACGATATTCGTGCGTGAGTTTGCCGATGTCGAGTTTGGAAGGCGGCAAATCCATCGACAAGATCGCTTTTGCAATCTCGACCGAATCGAATACCGAAATCGGTTTCCCGACGAATTCTCCCGCATATTCGTGTAAGTTGATGATGTCGCTCACATTGCAATTCAAAAGTTGATTGCGGAACAAGACCATTTCTATCGATTTGTCGTACCAAAGGTCGGACACGATCCGGATGAATTCTACCGCGGCGCGTCTTCTGTCGGCTTGGTAGGCAACTTCCTTCTCGTATAAACTGGCTGTAGTCATTTAGTTGTGAAGATTAGTGAATTCGTGAAATTTTCGGCAAATGTAAAATATTTCAATCGTTTTCGTAAAATAAAAACCTGCTTTTTTCGCAATGAAATCTTTAAATCGTCCAAAAGATGATTCCTGTCGGAAACAAAAAAGCCACTCGCGAAATCGGGTGGCTTTTTAGTCGTAAAGTCGTCAGATTTTTTGCTTACATTATCACGCGAACCAATTCTCCGTTGCTGGTCATGAGCTGCACTTGTACCGATTGGTTGTCGTCGAATCTTTTGAGCAGACTTGAAACGGTTTCTACGTCGGAAAGTTTCACGTTTCCGATCGACAGGATCACGCCGCCTTGCAGTTCGTCTTTGTATTCGGCCAATCTTTCATTGTTGACCTCGTCGATCTTGACGCCATAATTCACGCGGAAACGCTTTTTGTCTTCGGCAGACAAATTCGACAATTCCATCTGTTTGAATGTAACGGTCGCGGCTTCGGTTTTTATCAATTTAACGCCAGTCGTGTAGGTTTTCGCATCGCGGATGTAAGTCACGTTCACGATGTCGTTCGGACGTTTGGTCGTGATTACCGAGTTCAGATCGGCAAACGTATAAATGTCGTGTCCGTCGACCTGCGTGATGATGTCGCCTTTTTTGAGTCCGGCTTTTTCAGCGCCAGAACCTTTCGTGGCCGAACTGACATAGAAACCTTGCGTGCGCCCGACGTTCAGGTCTTTCGAGATTTTCGTGTTCAGTTCCGTGCCCTGGATTCCGATGATCGCTCTTTGCGTGTTTCCGTATTCCATGATGTCTTCGACGACTTTTCTCGCCACGTTAGACGGAACCGCGAACGAATATCCAACGTAAGATCCGGTCATCGACGAAATCATAGTGTTGATTCCCACCAATTCGCCTTGCGTGTTCACCAATGCGCCGCCCGAATTTCCCGGATTCACGGCCGCGTCGGTTTGTATGAACGACTGCAATCCGTCGCCGCTTAGGTTTCTGGCTTTCGCCGATACGATTCCGGCGGTGACGGTCGAAGTCAGGTTATAAGGATTTCCGACAGCCAAAACCCATTCGCCCACCTTGATATTGTCGGAATTGGCGAAAGCGGTGTAAGGCAATTTTTCATCGGAATCGATCTTGAGAAGCGCGATGTCCATTTTTGGATCTGTTCCGATGAGTTTCGCCTTATAAGACTTGCGGTTGTTCAGAGTCACTTCCAATTCGGACGCGTCCTTGATCACGTGATTGTTCGTCACGATATAGCCGTCTTCTGAAATGATCACGCCCGAACCCGTACCAACTTGCTCTTGTTGCTGGCCGCCGCGATAGCCGTAGTAAAATTCCAACATCGGATTCGAAACCGTGCGATACGAAACGTTCTTCACGTGAACCACATAGTGCACGGCTTTTTCTGCCGCTTGTGTAAAATCGACATTTTCAGCGCCGCCGAAACCAACCGTTCGCGTGTAATTTTCGGGAGCCGATGTGATGATGTTCGCTTTGTCAGGGAATACATTCTCCTCAGACAACATCTTGTAAGCACCAAGCGTAACGCCCGCGCTCAACAGGGAAACCAAGAATAAACCAGAGAATCTTTTCATCTTTTTAGTTTGATAAATTGAGATGCTTCAAACATTTTCCCTAAAAATTGGGAATCTGTCGAGAAGCGGATTGTTTGTTTGAATAATCATGTTTGGGTTTAACACCAAAATTATTCCTTTATTGCTTGCGTGAAATCACTTTAACCACGCCTTAACAGCGTTTAACTTTACTTTAAAACTTCGTACTTTTGAGCTATGGAAATCACCTTCTCAAAATATCAGGGAACAGGCAACGACTTTGTGATAATCGACAACCGTTCGCTCCGTTTTCCCAAAAATGATACCGAACTCGTGGCGAAGCTTTGTGACCGGCGTTTTGGCATCGGAGGCGACGGATTGCTGCTTTTGGAAGACGATCACGACTTCGATTTCAAGATGGTTTACTTCAATTCTGACGGAAATTTGGGTTCGATGTGCGGAAACGGCGGGCGTTGTCTGGTCGCATTCGCCAAAAACCTCGGAGTTATCGAAGACACGGCCGAATTCATTGCGTCAGACGGACCGCATTTCGCCAATGTATCGGACGGAATCGTTTCGCTTCAGATGAAAGATGTCGATTCGGTGAACGTCCAGCCTGATTACGTTTTTCTCGACACAGGTTCGCCTCACCACATTGAAATCGTCGACGATCTCGAGCATTTCGATGTTTTCGGAAAAGGAAAGGAAATCAGGTACGGATCGCTTTACGGACAAAAAGGCGCGAACGTGAATTTCGTGAAGCCCGAAAGCGACGGAAGTTTTTCGGTCAGAACCTACGAACGCGGCGTCGAAGATGAAACTTTGTCGTGTGGAACAGGCGTAACTGCGGTCGCTATCGCGATGTACAAACTCGGGAAAACGACCTCCGATCGCGTAAAATTGAACGTGCAAGGCGGAAAACTCGAGGTTTCGTTCTCTGAAAAAGACGGGAATTTTACCGATGTCTTTTTGATCGGACCGGCGAAATCAGTATTCGAAGGCACTTTTCCATGTTGACGCTTTCCGGAAATAACGTCTTTTTGCGCGCGCTCGAACCCGAAGATCTCGAGTTCATTTTCGCCATTGAGAACGACGAATCGATTTGGGAAGTCAGCAACACGCAAACGCCTTACAGTAGGTTTTTGATCAAACAATATCTCGAAAACGCACAACAGGATATTTACGAAGCCAAACAGCTTCGGCTCGCGATCGCGCAACAAAACACGGCAAAAACCATCGGATTGATCGATCTTTTCGACTACGATCCGCGTCATCACCGCGCCGGAATCGGAATCGTCATCAAGGACAAAGCCAACCACGACAAGGGTTTCGGTGGCGAATCGCTTGAACTTCTCATCAAATATTCTTTCGCACATCTCGGCCTTCATCAATTGTATGCCAACATCGATCCCGAGAACGTTCGCAGTGTGGCGCTTTTTACTAAATTTGGCTTCACTTTGGGCGGCGTCAAAAAAGACTGGAACCGCAGCCAAGGGAAATATAAAGACGAAGCGTTCTATCAACTAATCAACAACAAATAAAGTGAGCTTTAAAAAAATCGCGGGCATCGTTTCGGTCATCGTCGTGACCGCCGCCATCGTTTACGGATATATTCTCTATCGCAACATATTTTCGTCGAACACTAAGTTTGACAGAAAGGAACAAGCTGTTTTTGTTCCGACGAACGCCAATTTCGACAAGGTCAGGGAAGTGCTTTCGCCTTATATCGAAAACATGGAAAATTTCGTGTCGACGGCCGAAAAGAAATCGTACCAAACCAATGTCAAAGCCGGGAAATTCATTCTCAGGAAAGGCATGAACAACAACGAGATCGTAAACGCTTTGCGTCAACCGGTTTCGGTCAAGATCGCTTTCAACAATCAGGAAAGGCTCGAGGATTTCGCGGGTCGCATAGGGCAACAGATCGAGGCCGATTCCACGAGTTTGATGAAGGCTTTTCTCGACAAGAAGTTTTTGGAAGAAAACGGATTCACCGAAGAAAACGTGCTGTCGATGTTCATCCCGAATTCATACGAGTTTTTCTGGAATACTTCAGCCGATAAATTTCGCGACAGGATGGCCAAGGAATATCGCGCGTTCTGGAACGATGAGCGAAACAAAAAAGCCGAAGCGCTCGGTTTGACGCCGCTTCAGGTTTCGGCGCTTGCATCGATCGTGCACAAGGAAACGGTCAAAACCGACGAGCGTCCGCGCGTGGCCGGCGTTTATCTTAACAGACTTGAAAAAGGCATCAAACTCGAAGCCGATCCTACGGTGATTTATGCCGTGAAAAAGAATTCCGGCGACTGGAACCAAGTCATCAAACGCGTGCTGAACAAAGATCTTGTAACAGTTTCTCCTTATAATACGTATGCCGTAAACGGATTGCCGCCGGGACCGATCGCGATGCCAGACATTACGGCAATCGACGCGGTTTTGAGTCCGGAAAAGCACAATTACATTTACTTCTGCGCCAGCGTGACCAACTTCGGCTACCACGAATTTGCCGTGACGCCAGCCCAACACGAGGCCAATCGCCAGAAATATGTGGCTTGGATAAACGCTCAAGGCATCAAGCGCTAAATGGATTTTCGCGCCTCCATATACGTCATGATTTTTGGCCTTGTCGGAATTTCGGCAGCGGCACAAAATGGAGTGGAGCGCTTTCTCAAGCCCGCCGATTCCTTGAGTGTCGGCAGAAGAAATGCTGTCATCATTGGCGAAGCGGTCGTGGCTGTTGGAACTTATGCCGCGCTGAACCAACTTTGGTACGCCGATTACGACAAATCTGATTTTCATTTCATAAACGACAATGCCGAATGGATGCAAGTCGACAAAGCCGGACACGCGTTCTCGACTTATCATTTGAGCAGCCAAAGTGCGAATTTGTTCCAATGGAGCGGAATGGACAAGCGCAAAAGCGCTATTTACGGAGCCGCGACAGGATTCGTCTTTGTATCGGCAATCGAGATTTTCGATGGATTTTCGCAGGAATGGGGCGCGTCTACCGGAGATTTGGCGGCGAATGCTGGTGGAACTTTACTTTTCATCGGTCAGGAATTGCTGTGGAAAGAGCAGCGTATCGTGCCCAAATTCTCGTTCCACAAAACCCAATACGCATCGGTTAGACCCGAGGTTTTGGGAAGTACGTTCACCGAACAGATCGTCAAGGATTACAACGGACAAACCTACTGGCTTTCGGCCAACGCGAGATCTTTCTTCAAGGAGGCGAATTTTATTCCAAGGTGGTTCAATGTTGCCGTCGGATACGGAGCGACCGGAATGGTCACAGGAGAAAACCGTCCGGTGAATCTCGTGTTTCTTCCGGAGAAAAAACAGGTTCGCGAATTCTATTTTTCGATAGACGCCGACCTTACGAAAATCCGTACAAAATCCCATTTGTTGAAAACAATTTTCTCTGTGGTGAACACCGTAAAAATTCCTGCACCTACTTTAGAGTTCAATGGTAGTGGCAAAGTCAAATTCCATCCACTTTACTTTTAGAAAACATTAACTGATTGATTTTCAGTATTTGTTTAATTGTCGTATATTTGCCCCCGCAGAAATTTTTAGTGAGATACCTAAAATTTTGAGCAGAAATGACCTACAAGTCACTCTGCCACAGTTAGGTTAAGCCAGAGAGATGACTATACGTTCTAACGCGTTTTTCTTGTCTTTTTTGGCGACGTCCGCCGAAAGAAAACAAACATCGTGATTAAAAAATGGGTATATTATCTTAGCATCATCGCAATTATCGCCTTTCTGAGTTACGGTTTCAAACCGTTCAATCTACAAGCTCACGATTGGTTCAACACTTCGGGTGAAGACCAACTTTCCTACAATTATCCTTCGCTCAACTCAGCCGAGTACGACAACCAAAGAATTCCATTTACCGGAAAATTTTTCGTGGCTTACAAAGAAGCCATCGCCAAGCGCGAATCCCAAGGCCAATATAAGTTGGTGAATACTTTCGGGTATATGGGCAAATACCAGTTCGGTAAATCGGCATTGCGCGCCATCGGAATCCACAACTTCAGCAACTTCCTGCGCAATCCTTCACTTCAGGAAAAAGCGTTCGAGGCTTTGTGCTCGCGCAACAAATATGAGTTGCGAAAGGAAATTGCGAGATACGACGGGAAGATCGTCGGCGGAATAAAAGTCACTGAATCGGGCATCCTTGCTGCGGCGCATTTGGGCGGAGCGGCCTCGGTAAAACGCTTTTTCGCCAGCAACGGCGCGCGTTTCCTTAGAGACGGATACGGAACTTCAATCAAAAGTTACATGCGAAAATTCGGAGGTTACGAAACCGTGGGAATCGTCGCCGACAGTAACGCGACTGTTCAACTTTGATCGAAAAAAGATACTTTGATTCGTGAAAACTTGCTTCGGCAGGTTTTTTTTGTATCGAACTGCAAGCGCTTCAAGATTGGTCATTCAAGGAAATCCAAAAGCATAAAAAAACCTGCGTGTTCGGCAGGTTTTGTTGTTCTTGTATTTTCGGAGTCTACATTTTGGTGAAGATCAGCGTCGCTTCGGCTGCTTGGAAAATCAGTTCTTTGTCGGTGATTTTCGTGATTTTTCCTTCTGGCGTTTCGTTCGGCATTCCGTCGGTTTTTTGGAACAGTGACTTTCCGTCTTCCGAAACCGTGTAAGTGCCGGTTCCCGCAGCTTGTCCGGCGGCGCTTTTGCTATTGAATTTTCCGTCCTTTTCAAAACAGACGACAGTGCTGACGACCTGTTTTTTGATTTCTGCCATTTGCGGCGGTTCCGGAGTCAGCTTGAAGTCCGTGAGTTTCCAGCATCCGACAAGTGCTTTTTCGGTTTTTGCTTTTTGGGCGAATACTTGCGAAGTAGAGAAGAAGCAGATCGAAAAAAGGGCGAATAGGAGAATGCGTTTCATATGTCTTTATTTTTGTGGTTGAATAGTTATCGAAATCACGGATATCTAACGCAGTTTCGGATGTTTCAGTATTTGTCTTGGCATAAATTCCAGATGTATCCGATTTCGAAAGGCAATAATTTCCGGACAGAAAATGTCAGTTCTTGTGAATGATGAAAATCGCCGGACGGTTCTGCAAATCGGGCAAATGTTTCTTCCAGTCTGAAACCTTGAGCGTTCGGATGAATTCCGTGGGAAGCGTAATGTCTGCGGCGATGCACAAAAGCGTATTCGGTTGAAGGGTTTGTAACAAATCCTCGACGAATTTGTTGTTGCGATAAGGCGTTTCTATAAAAAGCTGCGATTGATCCTTGTCGCCCGAAAGTTTCTCGAAATTCTTGATCGCGGTTTTTCGTTCAGATTTGTCGATTGGAAGATAACCGTTGAAGGCAAAACTCTGTCCGTTCATGCCCGAACCCATCATGGCAAGCAAAATGGACGAAGGCCCGACAAGCGGAATCACCTGAATGCCTTTTTCATGCGCGAGTTTTACGATCACCGCGCCCGGATCAGCGACTCCGGGGCAACCGGCTTCACTCATAAGACCGATGTTTTTGCCGTGAAGCAAAGGTTCGATCATGGCTTTGAGTTCGCTTTCTTCGGTTCTTTTGTTGAGAAGCGAAATGCGCAAATCAGGCTGTTTTTTTTCGGGATGGACGAGTTTGATGAACTTTCGCGCCGTTTTTTCGTTCTCGACAATATAGTCGCTGATGAAATCGATGGTGCGTTTTATGGTTTGCGGCAGGACGTCATTCGGGTCGTCGTTTTCGCCAAGCGTCGTCGGAATCAGGTAGAGTTTCCCTAAGACAGTAAACGGTTTCATGGATTTTCCGCTTTTAGTTTGTCGGCGATATTGGCCGTGGCTTCGTCCAGCATTGCGTAGACTTTGTTGAATCCGTCATGCAATCCGAAATAGGGATCAGGCACGTCCATGTTTTCGCCAGGAAAAAGTTCGTTCAGGATAAGTTTGACTTTGTTTCGGTCGTCGTCGTTTCTTGCCAATGCTTTCACATTCGATAGATTGCTCGCATCCATCACAAAAATATAGTCGAAGGTATCGAAGTCGGAAACCTTGAATTGACGGCCACGTTGTCTCGAAATGTCGAGTCCGTTGCGTTTTGCGACTTCGATCGAACGTTCATCAGGGCAAGACCCGACGTGCCAATCGCCTGTTCCGGCAGAATCGACCGTGAATTTATCGCTTGGTAGCTTGGCTGCCAAAAGTCCTTCCGCCAGCGGAGAACGGCAAATGTTTCCAAGGCAGACCATCAGGATTTTAACCGACATGATTACAAAGAAAGTTTCTTGTTGATATCCTCTACGAATTTCTTGAATTGCTTGTCGGTAGAAACCAGGTTGTCGACAGTTTTACAAGCATGCAAAACCGTGGCGTGGTCGCGGTCGCCGATTTGTGATCCGATGTTCGCCAAAGAAGCTTTCGTGAATTTCTTGGCAAAGAACATGGCCAACTGACGCGCCTGGACTACGTGGCGTTTTCTGGTTTTCGACTGAAGCGTCTCGATGTCGAGCTGGAAATAATCGGATACGATCTTTTGGATGTATTCGATGGAAATCTCTCGCTTTACGTTCTTTACGAACTTCTCGACGACATTTTTGGCCAGGTCGAGCGTGACTTCCTTTTTGTTGAAAGACGATTGGGCAATCAGTGAAATGATAGCGCCTTCGAGTTCGCGCACGTTTGTTTTGATGTTGCGCGCCACATATTCAATGATGTCTTCCGGCATTTCGACGCCGTCGCGGTACAAGATGTTGCGAAGGATGGAAACGCGGGTTTCATAATCGGGTTGGTGCAATTCTGCCGACAGCCCCCATTTGAAACGCGAAAGCAATCTTTGTTCGATGTCCTGCATGTCAACCGGCGCTTTGTCAGAAGTCAGGATGACCTGTTTTCCGTTTTGGTGCAGATAGTTGAAAATGTGGAAGAAAACGTCCTGCGTTCCCGATTTTCCGGAAAGGAACTGCACGTCGTCAATGATCAAAACATCTATCAATTGATAGAAGTGGATGAAGTCGTTGCGGTTGTTCTTTTTTACCGAGTCGATGTATTGTTGGGTGAAAACTTCGGCTGAAATATACAGCACGGTCTTTTCGGGATATTTGTCTTTGATCTCAACTCCGATGGCGTGTGCCAAATGCGTTTTCCCCAAACCGACACCTCCGAAAATCAAAAGCGGGTTGAACGACGTTCCGCCCGGCTTGTTTGCGACCGCCATACCGGCAGAACGCGCCAAACGGTTCGAATCGCCTTCGAGGAAATTGTCGAAACTGTAATTTGGATTGAGTTGTGATTCGATTTTTAGGTTGCGAATGCCGGGAATCACGAAAGGGTTTTTGAGTTCCGGGCTTAGATTGCGAACCGGAGCGTCGACCTCTTGCGCGCGCATAGGCGAACGATGTGCGCTTGGCAACTGTTCCGTGAACGGCTGTTTGTTGCCATAGGTATTCTCCATTTTGATTTTATAGAGTAACTTCGCGTTTTTTCCGAGTTCTTTGGTCAGGGCAACCTTGAGCAACTTTACGTAATGTTCCTCGAGCCATTCGTAGAAGAATTTACTCGGAACCTGAATGTAAAGCGCGTTGTCGGTGAGCTCAACTGACTTGATTGGTTCGAACCAGGTTTTGTATGCCTGCTCCTGGATATTGTCCTTTATAAACGATAGACAGTTTTC
Source organism: Flavobacterium sp. (assembly GCF_004295795.1). Lineage (GTDB taxonomy): Bacteria > Bacteroidota > Bacteroidia > Flavobacteriales > Flavobacteriaceae > Flavobacterium. The sequence continues at coordinate 239,090 of NZ_SEBR01000002.1, forward strand.
CCATACCGATTGCGCAGTTTTGCTCATAGATGACTGTAAAATTTTTAATTATTAAAGGTTATCTTACAAAAGAAAAGTGGCGTCTTTTGTACCTCTTTTGGGAGAACAAATATGTGAACAAAAATCCTTAAAAAAAAATAATTTCCACGTTGATTTTTCAAAATTATTATTGTAAGCACAACGTTAGAAAAATGTTAAAATTTCATTACTAATACACTCATGAGAGAAGACAAAATCCAAGTGCGGGTGCGCTATTCCGAGACCGATCAAATGGGCGTCGTCTACCACGGTTCCTACATTCCTTACTTCGAAATAGGGCGCGTGGAGTGGCTTCGCAAGCTTGGCGTTTCCTACAAGGTAATGGAAGAAAACGGGATCGCTTTGCCCATAGTTTCCATGCACTTAAACTACAAAAAACCCGCGAGGTACGACGAGCTTTTAACAGTTAAGACAACGCTAAAAAAACACGCTTCGGTCAAAATAGAATTCGACTGTAAAATCGAAAATGAGGCAGGCGATTTGCTCACGACGGCACACTTCATTTTGGTGTTCGTCGATATAAAAACAGGACGTCCGGTTGCGCCTCCCGACTACATCAAAACAATCCTGGTCAATTTTGAAAACGAACCCGAAAACAACTAGAGTTATTAACAATTATCAATTAATATTATCAATTAATAATTATACTTCGGACACTGAAATCCCGTAAATCGCCTCGAAAGCCGTCAGCGTTTCCGTGGCGTTTCTTTTTCTGACCGAAAACGTGATCTCGCAGTCAAGCTCCATTTTTTGAGAGACGACATTGAGGTTTTTCTCGCGGATTATCCGCATGACCTTATTGATGTCTTTGTATTCGAAAGCGACCATATAATATAGGTCGATCGTTTTTTCGACGATTTCGCTGGCTTCGAGTGCCATTTGTGCCGATGTTCGGTATGCCGAAATCAGTCCGCCGACGCCCAGTTTCACGCCTCCGAAAAAGCGCACGGAAACCACCAGGACATTGGTGACGCCAAACGACTGGATTTGCCCGTAAATGGGCATTCCGGCCGAGTTTGACGGTTCGCCGTCGTCGTTGGCGCGGTATTGGATTTTGTCGGTTCCGATCTGGAAAGCGTAGCAAAAATGCACCGCGCCGACGTGTTGCCTGCGCAGTTGTTCCAAGTGCATTTTGACTTGTTCCTCTGTATTTACCGGGAAAGCGTATCCGAAAAACTTGCTGCCTTTTTCCTTGTAAAGCGTTTCTTCGGATGGATTTTCAAGCGTTTTGTAAGTGTCGTCCAATTAAGCGGTCTCGAATTTTTTCTCGAACAAATGTACGACATCTTCTTCACCGACTTTTAGGTTCCAAACCTGAAGTCCGGCCTGGCGCGCCGCATCGGTGTTTTCTTTTTTGTCGTCTATGAACAAGGTTCGTTTTGGCGACAGGTCGTGTTTGCGGATGATGTAGTTGAAAATCTCGACATCTGGTTTTCGCATGCCCATTTCGTAGGAATAGTAGACTTTCTCGAAACAGCGGTAAAAGTCGCCCGCAAAGGTCGATCCGACGAGTTCTTCAAAATGTGCGATGTGGATCTGGTCAGTGTTCGTGAGCAGGAACATTCTGTAACGCCCGCAAAGCATCTGAAGGAATTCCAACCTTTCAAGCGGAAAATCGCCTATCACCAAGTTCCACGCGGCGCGGATTTCTTCGACTTTTGCGTTTGGGATGAATTTTGAAAATCCGTCGAGAAACGATTTTTCCGAAATATGGCCTTTCTCGAATTTGTCGTTGAGCTCGACGAGTTCGTCATTTGGGCCGTCGATCCCGAGTTTGCGAAAAGCCTCAACCGAAGCTTCCTTGTCAAGATTCACGAAAATGTCGCCAAAGTCAAAGATTATGGTGTTGATCATAATTGCGGTACATTAAAAGTTCGTCCCCGAAAACATCGCGTTTTTCGTCGTAATTGTGCTGAAAATCGGGCGCTTTGGTTCCTGTTTTTAAAACAGTTTTGGAGCGGAATACCCGAGCTTCATCCCAAATTCCGGCATCGATAAAAGCCTGAAGCGTTTTGCGTCCGCCTTCGACTATCACCGATTGGATGTCGTGCTGTCGCAAAACCTCGCAAATTTGAGTAACGGGCGTATCGTCAAAATCTACTATCGCGGTTTGCGCATACTCCAATTTCGATTGCGAAAGCGCTATTGTTTTTGCCTGATTATCAAATATATAATTTTCTTTCGGAATGCGATGTTTTCGGTCGAGAACAATTCTGACCGGATTATTTCCTTTCCAGTCGCGAGCCGTAAGCGAAGGATTGTCGTCGATCGCGGTTTGTGTTCCGACCAAAATCGCGTGTTCTTCGGTTCGCCATTTGTGCACAAGCTGACGCGAATATTGATTTGTGAGCCAGATTGGTTTTGCTTCAGATTTGGATTCTGGCGACAAAAATCCGTCCTGACTTTGCGCCCATTTCAGAATTATGTACGGACGTTTTTTGTTCTGGAAAGTGAAAAATCGTCGGTTCAGTTCAAAACAGTGTTTTTCGAGAATTCCGACGGTTACGGTTTTGTCCGATTCCATGAGTTTGGCGATGCCTTTTCCGGAAACTTTCTCGTTCGGGTCGACGCAACCCACGACGATATTCGGGATTTCGTTGGCGATTATCAGGTCGCAACAAGGCGGCGTTTTTCCGAAATGGCTGCAAGGTTCGAGCGTGACGTAAATCGTCGATTTTTTCAGAAGCGATTTGTCCTTCACGGAATTCACGGCGTTGACTTCGGCATGCGCTTCGCCCGATTTCCTGTGCCAGCCTTCGCCGATAATCTTGCCGTCGCACACAATTACGCTGCCCACGATCGGGTTCGGATATGTTAAACCCAAACCTCCTGAAGCCAGTTGGAGCGCGCGTTCCATGAATTTTTCGTGTTCGACCATGACACAAAAATAGGCAATCACGGCCGTATGAGCTATATTTGTAAGAAACCGAATCTACTCATGTCTGAACTTACTATACGCCTTATCAACGAAAAAGACGACGCCAAAATCGCGTCAATCATCAGGGAAAGCCTTTTGGAATTTGACGCTCCCGAAGCCGGAAGTGCCCTTGGAGACGCCGAACTCGACTACATGACAAAAGCGTTTTCAGAAGAAAAATCAGCATATTTTATCGCCGAGGAAGACGGCAAGATCTTGGGCGGAGCCGGAATCGCGTCTCTCGACACGTCTGACGAAGAAACCTGCGAACTTCGAAAAATGTATCTGTCGCAAAATTCGCGCGGAAAGGGAATCGGGGCGGCGTTGATGCAAGCTTGTCTCAACCAGGCGCAATTTTTCGGATACAAATTCTGCTACATAGAAACGTTTCCGTCCATGCGCGATGCCCAGAAATTGTATGTGAAAGCTGGATTTTACTACTTGAATTCCTCGAAAGGTTCGACAGGCCACACGGCTTGCACGGTTTGGCTGCAAAAGGAATTGTCCGATGGAAATTAAGCAGCTTCGCGAGGCGTTTTTGCGTGAACTGACTCCAGTTTACGACGCGATCGAGGCCGAGAGCTTTTTTTATTTGTTGTCCGAAGCGTATCTTTCGATGAAAAGGATCGATGTGGCGATGCATCCGACAAAGGAAATTCCGAAAGCTGAAATCGACCGTTTCGAATCGGCTAAAGAAAAACTCAAAGCCCAAATTCCGATACAATATATAATAGGTAAGGCGTATTTTTATTCACTCGAGTTCGAAGTGAACGAAAATGTACTGATTCCGCGGCCGGAAACCGAGGAATTGGTCGATTGGATCAAAACCGATTTTGAATTCAAAGGCAATCCTGAAATCCTCGACATAGGAACTGGAAGCGGTTGCATCGCGGTTTCACTCGCAAGGAATTTGCCCGATGCGAAAGTTTCTGCCATCGATGTTTCGGACAAAGCTTTGGAAATGGCCAAACGCAACGCCGACACAAATCAAGTTGCCGTAAATTTCGTGCGTCGCGATATTCTGGAAACATCAAGTTTGGATCGCAAATATGACGTTATCGTTTCGAATCCGCCTTATGTGCGCCATTTGGAAAAAGAGGAAATGCGCAAGAATGTTTTGGAACACGAGCCACATTTGGCGCTTTTTGTCGAAAACGACGACGCTTTGATCTTCTACCGCAAAATCGCGGAATTGGCTTTTGAAAATTTGAATCAAGATGGAACGCTTTACTTCGAAATCAACCAGTATTTGGGTTCGGAAACCGTGCAAATGCTAGAGTCGAAAGGATTTTCAAAAGTGGAACTTCGCAAAGATCTGTTCGGGAACGACAGAATGATAAAGGCGCAAAAATAATTTCGCGATGGAAAGATCGACCGCCCAAAAACTTGGAGTCAAAACCGGAATGCGCGCAATTTTCGTGAATTCGGAAAAGCTCGAAAGTACTTTCGGTTTGCCCGACGTCGACTTGAAAACGCGATTGTCGGCAGAATTCGACTTCATCATGGCGTTCTTCAAAACCCAATCGGAATTCAAGAGGACGTTTCCGAAACTCAAAATCCACCTCAAAAAAACCGGAATGCTCTGGCTTTCGTGGCCGAAATCACGTAAACTCAATTCCGATCTGAATCTGCCCAAAATAATTGAAATCGGCTATACCTTCGGATTGGTCGAAAGCAAAACGGTCAGTATCGACGAAACCTGGTCGGCGATAAAATTCACGCATCCGAAAAAGGGAAAAATTTACGAGAACAGTTTTGGGACTTTGCCCGAAAATCACTCGTAACGCAAAGCTTCGATAGGATTGAGTCGCGAGGCCTTGATCGCGGGATAAAGTCCTGAAACGACAGCCACGGCGAAAGCGATTCCGAAAGCCAGCAACATCGCGATCCACGGTACGGCGAACGAGAATTTTAGCGCCATGGCAATGATCCATCCGAGCAAAATTCCAAGAATCATACCCATAATGCCGCCAAGTTGCCCAATGACAACGGTTTCTATGAAAAATTGTACCGCGATCGTCGTGCGTTTTGCGCCCAAAGCTTTTCTCACACCAATTTCACGCGTTCTTTCGGTGACAGAAACCAACATGATGTTCATGAGCGCAATCGAAGATCCGAAAATCGTGATTGCGCCGATAACGCCGGCTGCGACCGTGAGATAACCCGTAATTTCCTGGATTTTCTTGATGAGATCGTCGCTTCTTGAAATGCCGAAGTTGCTTACCTGTGTTGGATGCAAACCGCGGATGTTCCGGAAAGCCAGCGCCGCGCGATCGACCGCGTCGCCAAGCATTTCCTTGCGTTGCACCATCGCGCTCACGTTGTAATTGATGTTTGGAGCCGTGAAAAGTGACCGCGCGACCTGAATTGGGATAATCACACGCAAATCCTGGCTGTTGCCGAAAGTCGAACCTTTTTCCTTGAGGATTCCGATGACGCGGAAACGCGCGCCGCGAACCGAAATTACTTTGTCGATCGGGTTGACGTTCTTGAGCAATCCCTTGCCGAAATCGGATCCTACGATGCACGAATACGTATTGTTCGAAACGTCGAAAGTGGTGAAATTGCGGCCTTTGTCGATTTCGAGTCCGGAGTTTGGCAGGAAGAATTCATCGGCACCCAAAATCGTGATGTCGGGATCTGATTTTTCCGATTCGAACCTGACTTCGGCCTTTGAGGTTGCCGTGAACGAAAGCGAAACGGTCGTTCCGGGAAAGTCGAAATTTTCTTTGAACGCTTTGGCCTGCGCGTAGGAAATCACAGGATTCGGGCGTTTTTCGTCGTTTCCGTCGTATTGTTGGCTGTAATCGTATTGTTGCAGATTGAATGTGTTTGCGCCCATCGAGGCAAAATCTCTCGAAAGTGTGTTCTCGAGCGCCGAAACGACCGTAAGGATGCAAACCAAGGCCATGATTCCGATCCCGATGATGAAAACCGTCAGAATCGTGCGCAGCAATTGGGCTTTGATCGAGCCGAGGGCGATGTTGATGTTTTCCCGAAGTAGTTTGAACATTGGTTTGTTGTGAAATTATCGGAATGTCGTGATGTCGGATTTCTGAATCGACTGAATCTTATTCCGCCACTAAAATACGATTATTTCCACCCGTCAAACAGGTTCGCAATCGCTTTTTATTCCTAGGTTAAATCCCGATATTTGCGCCTCATTCCACAATTATGGCACAAAAAACAGGCATACCCAAAGGCACGCGCGACTTTTCTCCGGAAGAAGTGGCCAAGCGTCAATACATCATGTCGATCATGCGCTCGAATTTCGAGAAATTCGGTTATCAACCCATCGAGACGCCGTCTTTCGAGAATTCCGAGACTTTGATGGGCAAATATGGGGAAGAAGGCGATCGCTTGATTTTCAAGATATTGAATTCGGGAGATTATTTGGCCAAAGCCGATGAAAGTCATTTGTCGAACAAAGACAGTTTGCGACTCACCTCTTCAATCTCCGAAAAAGCCCTGCGTTACGACCTGACCGTGCCGTTCGCGAGATATGTCGTGCAACACCAAAACGATTTGCAGTTTCCGTTCAAGCGTTACCAAATCCAACCGGTTTGGCGTGCCGATCGTCCGCAGAAAGGCCGTTTCAGGGAGTTTTTCCAGTGCGATGCCGATGTCGTCGGATCGGATTCGCTTTGGCAGGAAGTCGAACTCGTGCAATTGTACGATTCGGTTTTTGCCGAGTTAAGATTGGACGCAGCGACGATAAAAATCAACAACAGGAAAGTTTTGTCGGGCATCGCCGAGACGATAGGAGCGAAGGACAAACTCATCGATTTCACGGTGGCTTTGGACAAACTCGACAAAATCGGTGCCGACGGTGTGAAGACCGAAATGCTCGAGAAAGGAATATCGGCCGAAGCCATTGAAAAAGTACAACCGCTGTTTTCGTTTATGGGAAGCGTCGATGAAAAACTCGAAAAATTGTCAGTTTTGCTGTCTGAATCCGAAGAAGGAAAAAAAGGGATCGCCGAATTGCGTTTCATCTGTGACAACGTGAAAGCTTTGGGATTAAAAGGTTCTGTTTTGGATCTGGACGTGACTTTGGCGCGCGGCCTCAATTATTACACCGGTGCGATTTTCGAGGTCTCGGCTGCAAACGTTGCAATGGGATCGATTGGCGGCGGCGGACGCTACGACGATCTGACGGGAATCTTCGGGCTCAAGAATATGAGTGGCGTAGGGATTTCTTTCGGACTGGACAGGATTTATCTCGTTCTCGAAGAACTGGGACTTTTCCCGGAAACGGTCACATCGGCTCCGACCGCACTTTTCCTCAACCTCGGAGAAGGTGAAGCTTTGTTCGCGATGCAGGCCGTGACTGAACTCCGCAACGCCAACATTCGCGTGGAAATGTATCCGGACAAGGCCAAATTCGACAAGCAGTTCAAGTTTGCCGAAAAACGCAATATTCCGTTCGTCGTGACAGTTGGCGAACAGGAATTGATCGATGGGAATTATTCGGTCAAGAATTTGATCAGTGGCCAAAAATCTACGGTTTCCTTACGCGAATTGAAGGAACTTTTTTTGGAGATTTTTTGAGGGATGTTGTGAGCGATTTTCGAACAGCTACTAGTCAAATCGAGTTATCAGTATAAAATAAAAATCTTGCAGATTACTTGGTATATTACAAATAGTTATTATATTTGCACTCATAACGCCACCCCGTAGTCTCTGTACTGCGGACCTGCTCCTTCTGGGAGCATTTTTTTTATGCTAGATTATGGAACAACCAATACCTCCTAAAAAAGTTGTCTTCTATTTCGATGGCTTTAATTTCTATCACGGATTCAAAGCCTACACGTTAATCAACGATGAATGGAAAAACTATTATTGGTTAGACTTTGGGAAATTTTGCTCGCAATTTGTTAATGAAGATGACAATCAGAAATTACATAAGGTTAGATATTTTACAGCGCCTCCGAAGAACGTACAAAAACGAAGTAAGCAAAGCGCTTTGTTCTCAGCAAATACTATTTTAAATGGAGATTTGTTTGAGGTCATCAATGGACACTACTCGGATAAATTTATCGACTGTCATGCAACTTGCAAAGAGCGATTTATGGTGCCAGAAGAAAAGTGTACAGATGTAAACTTAGCCTTGGCAATGATAAATGATTGCATCGAAGGAAATGTAGATGTTATAACTTTGATTACTGCGGACAGCGACCAGGTTTCAACAATCAAATATATCAAGGAGAAATTTCCTAAAATAAAAATAAAAGTATATTTTCCACCAGAAAGGAAATCGAATGAAATACGTCATCTCATGAAAACGGTTGTATTTTTGGAAAACCACGAAGACAAGTTCAAAAATGCAAAAATGTCAGGTACGGTAACTGGTGACATAAAAGGAAAACAAAAAAACTACACTCGCCCTGAAGAGTGGAAAAAGTAGTCCTGTTTTGAATAAAAAATGAAACTGCCGCTAATCGCCATCGCTGGTTCACGGTTAATAGAACCAACTTTTTACATAACTTCGGTTTTGTTCGGCAGATAGATTTCTCTCAGGAAGGCCTCGACGGCGTTTAGCGGCCTCACGTTATGAGTTACGAGTTATGAGAATTAAGCTACTAGTTTACTCCTGCCGACTCAATACTCTATATTCGTCATTCCGCACTAGATACTCAATGCTCAAAACTCACCACTCGATACTCATTACTCAACACTCATTACTCAACACTCATCACTCTTTACTCATAACCAGAAATAGAAAAGCCTCTCGAATCAAGAGGCTTTTCTGTTTTGGGGAAAAAGGGTAAAATAGTGGGTGTTCTTTTTGTTCGTTATTTGATTACGACTTTTTGCGTCATCAGGCCGCCGGTTGTCTCGATTTTCACGAGGTACGTTCCGGCGCTAACGTTTTTGAGCTTGATCTGGATGTTGTCCTGATCCTGGCTTTCGACGTCGTACGAATTCACGCTTTGTCCCAACATGTTCATCAACGTGGCTTTTTTGACCGTCATGTCGTCGAACATATTTCGGATCGAAAGCACTGAGGTTTTCTCGTCATAAGCGATCTTGAGGTTTGCGCTCGCCGTTTTCTCGTCCGCTTTGAGCAATTGGGCTTGCTGCAGGAATCTCAGATAGAATCGGCCTTCGTGCGTTCCCGCCGGAAGGTTCAGCGCAAAACTCTCGTCTCTGAGGTCGTGGTACAATCCGGTTTGGTTGTCAAAGATATAGATTGGTTGGTCTGCGTCGAAATTCTCGGTTCCGTCAAGGCTGAATTTGACGTTTCCGGCTGCGGCCGCTTTCACTTCCAACGGATAACTGCTCGTCGCATCGAAGTAGCCGTCGCCTTGGATAATAGCTCTGTGATCGCCGATTCGGAACACCATTTCGTCCGGGTTCGAATCGTAGTTGTCGGCATCGTATCCGAAATCAAAATCCGGAGTCGCCAAGTCATCCATGAATCCGATCAAAACCTGACGGTGGTAGCCATTGGCATAATCGTATCCGATCCTGATTTTTGGATAAGCGACTTCTGATGGAATCGCGTCTTCCGCATTGCTGTTGTCGCCAACTGGAGCATTGCCCGACGGTCTGAACATCGCATAAGAAAGCGCATTGTCTTCTTTGATAAAAGCGCGTTGCGTGTTCTTGAACCTGATCGTTCCGCCAGTCGCAGTCGCAGTCACGAAGAAACCTTGTCCCACCGGAATGTAGCGTTTTGGCGTTCTGGTACTCGATCCTAGGCCACTCGCGTCCGGATGCGCTACCGGAGGCGTTCCTCCAACCAAAGTGTAAGTTGCATAACCGCCTTGGTAGAAAGCCGTGACGTGCGTCGTGTTAGTTCCGAAGTGTTCCCAGAAATGGATCGCTCCGTTGATTACACCGGCGTTGTCGGTAATGAAGGCATTTGCGTCCATGGCCGATGCGTATGGGTTACCGGCGAGGTTGAGCATGTTAGGTGCGATCGGCAAAGTGATCAATCCGTTGTAAGGTTTTCCCCTGAACGTGAAATTCTGGCTTTCCGAAGGAGCGTTGCTGCCTTTGAGCGTGTAACCCTGACCCGGAGTCAATTGGCCGTTTTGTCCAACCGCAACCCAGTTCGCATAATTGTTCGAGGTGTTCTGGAATTTGTAGATCCAATAACTGCTCAATGTGATTGGGCTCGTGGCCGATGAATTTACGCCTGTCGTCCAGTTCATGTTGAGTGGATTGGCCGCGTTCGTTCCGTCTTTCATCACACCCGAAACCGTGTAATTGTTGTTGTTCGTGGCGGCATTTATCGCGCCTACCGGAGAAGACCAATAGTTGTAATTGAACCTGTTGGTCGTTCCTTGCTGGTCTTTTTCCAAATAACCTGCGCTCGTGGCATCCAAATCGCTGAACTCGCCCTGAACCAATTGGGACTTGCCCTGAAGATCGAGGATTCCGTCGAGCTTGAGCCACCAATTGTTCTCGAGTTTGTTGTTATTGTTGAGGTTGACGCGCACGCCAGGAAGGATTCTCATACCCAAACCGGTAGTGTTTTGCGTGAGGTTGATGTTGTGGCGCACGTCGACTATAGAATAATTGTAGGTGTAAATGTCGGCTCCGTTCACGAAATTGTTTTGGCTTACCGCCGTTTCGATGCTCGAAGACTGCGTGGTCACAAAAGGCATCGGAGCCAATTGGTAGCGGATGTTCTTGACGTTGTAGATTCTCGCCAATGACGTGCTTGAACCCGCGTCGATCGCCGTCGTGATATGGTTGTCGATCACGTCGTCCTTGAAATTGTCCATGCGGTAATAGGCAAGAACCGATGGCCAGGAAGTTCCTTCGACGTTCTTCGGAACGAATTCACCGCGAATCGCGCCCGCATTTTCACGAATTTCCTGATAGACCATTTTCTGGAGCTGATCTGGCGTAAGCGTGACATTGAAAGCGCGTACTTCTTCTACAGATCCGTTGAAGAAATTGGCACTCGAGGCCGCATTTTTGGCGATCGTGAATTTGTTTGTGCTCGCAGCCAAAGCGCCAGATAGCGTTGCGTTAGACGATGCCGCCGAAACCGCAACCTGCGTTCCGTTCAGGTACAGTCGCAACTGTTGGGACGATTGTGTTCCGTCGAAAGTTGCCGCTACGTGATACCAACGGTTTGGTTGCAACACGTTTGTCGATCCGCCGGAAACTGTGACGCCTTTGGCCACGGTGCGCAGTTGCATGTTTGCCGGGATTCTTATCATGAAATTTTCCTGTCCGAAGACGATCGCATCCGAAGCATAGCCGGAAGGAATCTTGATCCAACCCATAATCGTCGACTGAGGAAGCGAACTCAGGATTTGGGAACCTTCGGCATAATCGTTTCGTCCGTCAAAATCGATGTACAACTTGCGCTCGAGATTTCTTGGCGAGCCCAAAGCCGTGACCGTCGTGTCGAAATTGTCGAGAATTCCGTCTTTGTCGACGTCTGTGTTTCCGTCGATTCTTCCGTCGTTGTTCGTATCGAGATTCGCATACAAACTGCCTGCGATGTCAAAAACGCCGTCGCTGTTCGAATCGAGTTGCATGTAATCAGGGTTTCCGGCTCCGTCAGTATTGGCTGCGAACGGACGCACTTGTGTTCCCCAACCAACGAATGTGTCGAACTTGTCGAGGATTCCGTCTTTGTCAGTATCGATTCCGTCTCCAAGACCGTCTCCGTTGACGTCTCCGTCTCCGTTGGAAAGTCCTGATTCGTCCACGTCGAACAAACTGTCGTTGTCGCTGTCAAGATCCTGGAAGTTGCGCACTCCGTCACCGTCCGTGTCAGGCAAATTGTATGTTCCGTTTGCGATCATCGCGTCGATCGTGTCGTGAAGACCGTTTCCGTTCGCATCGACCCAAACTCCGGCTGTGAGATCCATTCTTCCAAGTCCGCCGCTAAGGCTTGCGAAACCGGCTTCTTCGATGTCTGGAATTCCGTCGTTGTCAGAATCCAAATCGAAAACGTTGGCAACTCCGTCAGAATCGCGGTCACAATAGGTTTGCTTGATCACGATGTCGTCGAGCGCAAGGTCGTTTCCGTTTCCGCCCGGAGCGTTGTTTTTGAATCTGATGATGAACGAAGTCACGTTCCCGAGGTTGACACTCGTCGAATATTGTCTCCATTGGCTGTCAGTGCAGCTATTGTCGCCGGTTCCGCTGGTTCCGCAACGCCCGATGTCGCCCGTGTTGTAACTTGTGATAAGCGTTCCTGTCGTTGTAAGGAATTCTACGGTGATGTTCGGTTTGATCGTTCCGTTGTAAACGCTTGAAGAAAGAATGTTCAGCGCCCAAAAACTGTAGGCGATCGGCACATTTGGCATGACACCTTGAATGGTCGTCTCGTAGAAAGTTCCGGGAGCGAAACTCGCGTTGAAAACCGCCATACGCCCGAAGGTGTCGCCTGGCGTGTGATCTTCAAATCCGTTCCAGGCCAAATCGTAGTGGATGTTGTCCGGATGTCCGTAAGTCGTATTGGCAATCCTGTGTACGACGACATATTCGCCATCGTCAAGAACCGTGCTCGATTGGTAAGGACAAGCCGTAGTGTTGGCTTGCACGATTCCGTCCTCATAACAATAAGTGGAAGTCGCACCTGGAATGTTGATGTTGATCAAGCCTTTAGTAGTTCCGGCTCCAAAAGTCTCATTGAGAAACACGTGTTCGTAAACCGAAGAAAGAGGCGAAAGTTGGCAGTTCGACTGATCGAGCGTGTCGATGATCCCGTCGTTGTCGTCATCGATGTCGATGTTGTCGGTAATTCCGTCGCCGTCAGTATCCGGATACGTTCTTACACCAAGTCCCGTAAGGTTGAAATTGTATGGATTTTCATCGAAATCGTCGTTTACGATAAACATCGTGGCGTTCTTGATTCCGATTGTTGTCGGATTGAAACTCACCTGAAAACTTGCGGATGCGCCTTGTGCAATCGATGCCGGCGGCGCTGCTGCGATAGAGTAGTTGGCTGCTGCGGCTCCGGAAAACGAGATCGCTCCGATGTTCAAAGGTCCGACGCCTGTGTTCGTAATCACGAATGTCGTAATGGCGGCACCTCCGTCGATGTTTACCGATCCGAAATCTGTGTTGTCGGAAACCGAAGTTGTCGTAGTTCCGTCAGCAATCGCTACGGAATTTCCTGTCACGCCCATTTCCGGATCGTTTCCTGTTCCCACAATCGCGAAATCGTATGGATTTTCGTTCGGATCGTCATTCGGAATCACGACAGTCGCATTTCTTGCGCCGGTAGCCGACGGATCGAAGGCAATGGTGAAGTTTACAGTCGCATTGACCGCAAGCGTCGTAACAGTCGGTTGAGTCACCGTAAAATCGCCAGCTGCCGCGCCAATGACGGTAATTGTTCCGATGTTAAGAGGCATTGAACCGACCGATGTGTTGGCGATCGTGAAGGTCTTCGTAAGCATTCCTCCGTTGAGCAAAGTCGCCCCAAAGTTGGTATTGTCGGTCGTGCTTGGCGTCGTGTCTCCGTCAACGATGCTGTTTCCGTTTCCTAGCACGTCGATTTCCGGAGCCGTTCCGGTTCCCGAAAGCGCGAAAGTGTAAACACTGGTTATGTCGTCGCTGTTGATGGTGATGATCGCTGTCTGGTTTCCGGCCGAAGTCGGATCGAAAGTCACCGTGAAAGGAGTGGAGTTTCCTACTGGAATTGTCGTGTTGGCCGTGAATCCGCTTATCGTGAATTGTGCATTTGACGAAGTGACGCTCGAAACCGTAAGTGGATAACTTGCTCCGGTTAGGTTGTGTATGAGAAAAGTCTGGGTTGAATTCGCTGTGCCGGCGGCCGCAACCGTTCCCATGTTCGTTCCTGTGGCGGTTGAAGTTCCTGTCGTTCCCGTCGCGATCGTGTTTCCGTTTCCTCTTACGCTGATATCGGCATCGCCACCAGTTCCTCTAAGGTTGAAGTTGTAAGGGTTGTTGTCTGCATCGTTCGTGGCGAAATTGATCATCGCGTTTCTCGCACCGACCGCGCTTGGGTTGAAAGTCACCGAGAAAATCTGGGACGCACCGCCGGCAATTGTGGCTGTGGTTGGCGTCACCGAAAAATCACCAGGATTCGTTCCCGAAAAAGTAACGCCGCTGACAGTAAGGCTGGAAGCATTCGTTGAATTCGATACGACGAATTGTTTTACGATTGTTCCCGTGGCGACGCTCATCGTTCCGAAGTCAGTGTTGTCTGAGGTGGAAATGGCTGTGTTTCCGTCGGCGATGAAAATCGAGTTTCCGGTGACGCTCATATCTGAGCCCGTTCCTGTTCCGCGAATGGCGAAAATATAAGGATTCTCGTCCGGGTCGTTGCTTGTGATCGTAACGATTGCCGATCGCGTTCCGTAATCCGAAGGATTGAACACGATGGTAAGCGTTTGAGTTGATGTGGCATTTATTGTGGCCGTTGGAGAAGCCGTGATCGTAAAGTCGGATGCGTTAGCGCCACCGATACTTACGGAGACCGACGAAAGTACGATTCCGCCTGTGTTGTCGACTTGAAAATTCCTCGACTGCGTGCCCGAGACCACATTTATGGATCCGAAATCGGTGAAATCTGCCGTGGATGGCGTCATGTCGTTATTCGCGATCGCCACGTTATTGCCGCGGACATTGATGTCCTGGTACCAGATTTTGATAAGTCCGTGTCCGCCTTGTCCGCCTTCGCGGTTGTTGTTTTGTCTTGATGCGCCGCCGCCACCGCCACCGGGTTGGGCACCGTTCGCGCCGTCTCCGTTTGTTGCGCTTCCTGAAATTCCCGCTCCGCCGTTTCCGCCGTTTGCGGGCGCTGTTGCACCAGTGGCGCTGTTGGCCGAGTTTCCGTCGGCACCGGAACCTGCAGAAGATCCGCCGCCGCCCGAGAAATAGCCTCCGAAGAAGGAGTTCGAAGAACCAGATCCGCTTCCGCCCGAATATTTGGCTGCTCCAAAAGAAGCTGCCGCCGATCCGCCCGTAGCGCCAGAATTGCTGTTGTTAGCCGCACTGTTTCCGCCTTTGGCCATGATGTTGTTGGCCGCGAGGAACCAAGTGTCTTGACCCGGATTGTTGTCGTTACTTCCCGCACCGACGCTGTAGTTGATTGTTTGACCCGGAGTTACGGTTATTGTTCTGAAGGCATACGCGCCTCCGCCTCCGCCTCCGGATTTTCCGCTGCTTCCGGTTCTGTCCCCGCCATGTCCGCCCGCGCCCCAGACCTGAACCTGGATTGAGGTGACGCCCGTCGGAACAGTAAACTGCCCAGTTCCCGGAGTGTCGATGATTTCTTGCTGTGCCTGACCAACGAAGCCTACAAAAAGTAGGATAAGGGTCGAAAAAAGTTGTTTTTGTAGTCGCGTAATTTTATCCATAACGCCTTTTGGTGTTTTGTCAAGTGTAGTGCGCCTGACGAGGTTAAGATTGTTTAGAATTGGTGTTGGTATGTTGTTATTGATATCCTGTTTAGGACGTGACAAAATTCGATCGTGGTACTAAACAAGTTTTGACGGTTCAAATGTAGAATTTCAGTTCAGAAAAAAAAACTTTTTAATCGATTAAATGCAATAAATATCGATGAAATGCACTTTAAAGTCCGTTTTGAGGGAATATGATTACAGATTTAAGCCGTTGAATGAGAATATACTGTTCGAAAATCACGGTTTGTAAGTAGCTAGCCGTCAGAGTCGTAGAAAATGTCGAAGCTCGATTTTGTGAGGAATTGGAAGTGTACTCGCCAACGCAGTTTGTAGGGCAAAAAAAATCCCGAACCTTTCTGGGTTCGGGATTTTGTAGCGAGGACGGGAGTTGAACCCGTGACCTCAGGGTTATGAACTTACACGGGTGCAATTTCTCAACGTATTTGCTGGGCTTGCAAGCGGTAAATCTTGTCAAAAAATAGCAATCGTATGCGGATTCGTATCTTAGAAAATTATAATTTCATCGACCTTCGTCCATTTGTTATTCTCGATTCGTAAAATGATGTAGCGATGTAGATAACCGCCTCTGCGTTGCACAATCGCTGTTTTTCGAGTGAGATTATAGAGTGGGCGTGAAAACATTCTGGTATTTGCCGGATCATACACAGCTAATCGTTTTAACTTTGAAGAACCTTCCAGTTCTTTGATATCGAAACAAAGATTTTCCTTGAACATTGCTTCAAAATCTTGCATTGTGAAGTAATTGTCCAATTTTGAGTACAATGCGTGGTAACGCTTTTGCGCTTCGGGATGTTTATCTAGGTTCTCAAAAAAATAAGTCGAGTCTCGCATAACCATAACGTTTGCTTTTTCAGCATTGAGATACCTATAATTGTAGTATTCCTGAATATCACCTATCTCGAAACATGATTTTTCAAAAGAGCTTTTTTCATTCTTGGGAATGGAAAGCAGCATAACATCAAAGTCATTTTTAGACAGACTTTGCTGAGAATAGGAAAAGCTAGAATACATGTAGGCAAAAATGGCCAGTAAAGCCTTAGTTGCAAGTTTTTGGACTTTTAGGTCCTTGAGCGGGTGATCCATATGATGAGTTATGTGATTCGCGTTTGTAAATCCAGTCTTCGTCGTCCCGCCATTGCTGGGATTTTGTAGAAATGTTGCACTATCGCTTAGTGTGCCATGAAACATCTTTTTTGCATAATTCAAATCTACCCCTTGGATTCCATTCTGTGCACAATATTGAACAATTTGGTTTGCGATATAATTGTCGAAGATATAAAAATAGTTGTGGGAAGTTGCTAAAATAGCTTCCTGCTGTTGGTTAGTAGGGTTCGCAATTGCGTAAAAATTGTTGAAATCGGTAACTAAATTTGCGGCAGCTGGCCAATACGTTGCTAATGTTCCATTTTTCCAGAGAATTAGCAAATATGCGTGCAGCAGCTCATGTTGTGCGGTTACAAAAATTCCAAGATCCGTACTCGTACTTAAAAATGGATTTTTATCGAGTTGGGTTATTACATGTTTGATGCCGTCCACTACTTGCACATTCGAAGTCTCGCCGTTTACGCCGGGAGTAGTGATTTCTGCATCATTTATATAGTATTGCACATCATTTGGGACTACTAGTGTACTGTTTATAGACGCTTGTAGAGCGCCGCTACTTTCAAAGATTTGTAACACAATATTGGCATGGCAAGGCTTTAAATTTGAAACTACTTGGAGAACAGCAACCACTGGCAGATTTAAGTTGCGGGAGATTTCTATTGCTTTTTTTACGACCGCAACCCGGTCCTGCGGATAATTGGCGGTAGTCCAAACAGGAGTGATATTGTTTATGTTGTTGTAAACGCCGTCGAGATACCTGTAAACGAAATTTGAATTCTCTCCGGGATTAGCGGCAATCCAATTGCGCAGCCAGGTGTCATTTGTGGCTCCAATTCCAATAGGTGAATTCTGCTTTAGGTTTTTTTTGCGAGTATTTGCGTAGGTTTGGGGGCTGATGTTTGATGTCGATGTATAGCCGCTTCTTCCTGGCCCTCCATTTCCAGTGGTACCACCAGTGTATGTACCTCCTCCTCCTGCGCCATTTGTCGTGCAAACTTCAACCAAGCCTAGATACGGCTGTACGACATACTGAAAATTGCCTTGCCGCTCAAAGTGTTGTAAGACTTACTTTCATTATTGAATACAATCCCGGAATATCCCGGCTTTTGTTTGTGCTTCGAGAATCCAGCGATCAAAATAGCCTTGGTCAATTTTTTTTGGTTGTCGATAAGCGCTTGGTACTTAAATGTACAGCCATCATAGTCGAATGTTTTTAAGTCTTTAATCGTATATCCGTCAAGCGTGGGTTGCGAGAAGCTGTTAAGTTGAGCGGGATAAATGTTTTTCATGTAGTCTACTTCAGCATCCGAAGTCCAAGACTGTGCGAGGCTTGCAAGCGGGAAAAGTAAAGACAAAGCAATTCCTTTTATAAAAAGTTAAGTTTTTACGGTTATTATAAAATATCGCTCTGTGGTATTTCAAGTCCGGTTAGCGGACACCGCTTGCTGTTTTTGGAATTTGCAAGCGGGCAAATTTAGCCGATTTGCGGATTGCCCTTATTGTAAAATAGGAGGTATTTTCAAAATGTCAGTCTTTTCAGATCGGATTATAACGCAATAAAGCAATAATTTGCGACATAAAAAAACGGGTTTGAATCTCTCCAAACCCGCATACGCCCTGCGTTTTTTAACTTGTAGCGAGGACGGGAGTTGAACCCGTGACCTCAGGGTTATGAATCCTGCGCTCTAACCGACTGAGCTACCTCGCCAAATTTTCGGTTATGTATTTCCGCAATACCTCACTGACGTTTACTTTGAAGCTTTGTTCAGTGATTCGCCTAACGGCTTAATTGCGGGTGCAAATATATAACTAAATTGGGTTTAGGCAAATCTGCGGTCAAAAAAAATATTTTTCAAAAAGCGGCCGTTTTACTTTTTATTCTATATATTCCCTAAAATTAAACCATTTTTAAAATGAATGTCAAAACCCGTTACGAAATAGAATTCCCTTTAAATTCCTCACCACAACTGCTTTACCAATATATTTCCACGCCTTCGGGCCTTTCTGAGTGGTTTGCCGACAATGTCAACTCTCGTGGGGAAATTTTTACATTCATTTGGAACGACAGCGAAGAAAAAGCGCGTTTGACGTCGAAAAAAACCGGTGAGAAAGTGAAATTCCGTTGGTTGGACGAAAACAATAATGATACAGATGTATTTTTCGAGCTGAGAATCCTCGAAGACGAGATCACCAAAGACGTTTCGCTGATGGTTGTCGACCACGCCGACGAAGATGAAATCGACGAAGCCAAGCAATTGTGGGAAAATCAGATTTCTGATCTCAAACACGTAATCGGTTCGGTATAGCGAAATCTTTTTAAAACGTATATTTGCCCTGACTTAACTCAGGGTTTTTTTATGCTCAATTTCAATGGGAAGTTTATTCCTGAATCCGATCCCAAAATCAACAACCGCGGCCTTTTGTTTGGAGATGGCGTGTTTGAGACCGTCAAAGTTTTAGACGGGAAAGTACTTTTTCTCGAAGATCATTATTTCCGTCTGATGTCGTCCATGCGAATCGTCCGTATGGAAATCCCGATGGAATTCACGATGGAGTTCCTCGAAAAACAAATTCTTGATACGGCGAACGAAGTTGGCTATCTTGACTCGGCGCGCGTCCGGATGACTGTTTTCAGGAAAGGACAGGGTTATTATCTGCCACAAACCAACGACGTCGACTGGATTCTATCCGCGACAGCGCTCGAGAACAAAGTTTATTCCATATCGGAAGGAAAATACGAAGTCGAGCTTTTCAAGGACTTTTACGTCACCAAGCAATTGCTTTCAACGATCAAAAGCACGAACAAACTCGTCAACATCACGGGAAGTGTTTTTGCAGATGAAAACGGATACGAGAATTGCCTGCTGATGAACGATTCCAAAAACGTGATCGAGGCTTTGAACGCCAATCTTTTTATAGTTGTCGGAAACAAGATTTCAACACCACCGATTTCAGAAGGTTGCCTCAACGGGGTGATGCGCAAGCAAATTTTGGCGCTTGCCAGAAAAAATGAGAATTGGGAAGTGTCCGAAGAAGTGATTTCGCCGTTCGACTTGCAGAAAGCTGACGAATTGTTCCTGACAAACGTGATTTCCGGAATCCGACCGATTTCACAATATCGCAAGAAATCTTACACCCAAAAGGTTTCGGAGGAATTGCTTATAAGGCTCAACGCCCAGATCAGGTTGGCCTAATTCAACATCGGATTTTCGGGCGCGTTCGACCAAAGCATGTAATCGCCCCCGAGTTCCAGGATTTTTTCCTTCCAAAAATCGTTCGTCGACTTCCCGATGATCTTGTTTTTGTAGTTGTTTTCGGCAATGATCCACGAATTCGACTGCATTTCGTCTTCGAGCTGTTGGGCTGCCCATCCGGTGTAACCCAGGAAAAAACGAATGTTCTCCTTTTTGACCAAACCATCGTTGATGAGTTTTTTGGTCAAATCGAAATCGCCGCCCCAATAAATCCCGTTCGAGATCTCGATGCTGTCGGGAATCAAATCTGGAATGTTGTGGATGAAATACAGGTTATCCTGTTCTACAGGTCCGCCGTTGTAGATCTTGAAGTTGGCTTCGATGTCCGGAACCAAATCTCCTACGGTATATTTCAGTGGTTTGTTCAGGATAAATCCGACCGAACCATCTACATTGTGGTCGGCCAATAGAATCACCGACCTGTTAAAAGAAATATCTCCTAAGATTGAGGGTTCGGCAATCAGCAAAAGCCCTTTTGTGAGTTTTTCTGAAATCATACGCCTGACTTTTTGTTTTAAATTTAACGAAAAAAGTTTTGAACCGCCAAAAAAGGTGAGGATTTTGCAAAAAAAAGCCTTTCAAATGAAAGGCCAATTTTACTCTGTATGATCTAAATTCTTAGTTTACACCACCTTCAAGTTCAGCGCCAGCTTTGAATTTAACCACTTTCTTAGCAGCGATTTTAATCGTTTTTCCAGTTTGTGGGTTACGGCCTTCACGTGCAGCTCTGTCTGAAACTGACCATGAACCGAAACCTACCAACGATACTCTGCCTCCGCTCTTAAGCGTGTTTCCTACGTTTGAAAGAAATGACTCTAAAGCTGTTTTTGCAGCCGCTTTTGAAATTCCTGCGTCAGCAGCAATAGCATCGATTAATTCTGATTTGTTCATAATAATAGTTATTAATTGATTGGTTAAACATTCCGTTCTTTCAAACAAATTTAAAAGGAAAAGCTTACTACGCAAGACTTGGCGCGTGTTTTTGACTGATTTGTTGATAACTTCGGTGTTTTTGTGGAAAAGCGTGTTGCAAATGTTAAAATTTACGTCAGTCCAACAATGACGCGGGTTAGGACGCAATCGCCGATTCGGAAAACGAAATCCCGTTCAAAAGTTCCGAAGTTGTCATTTTTTTCTTACCCGGAAATTGCAGCGACAAAATTTTCACGAAACCGTCTTTCACCGCGATTTTCAATTCTTTTTTCGAGCTCACGATCGTTCCTACAGCGAAATCGTTTGCGTTTGATTCGACTTCCGATTCATAGATTTTCACGTTCCATTCCTGCCCGTTGTCCTTGAACCAGCACCAAGCCGACGGATAAGGCGAAAGTCCGCGAATCAGGTCGTGAATTTCACTCGCCGGTTTTGTCCAGTCGATTTTACAGTTGTCCCGATCGAGTTTGTAAGCGGTTTTGAGCTCGGACGAATCCGATTGGATCGTGGTCTGGACTTCGCCCGAGGCAATCTTTTCCAAAGTCTCGACAACGGCCTTACTGCCAATTTCCATCAATCTGTCGTGCAATTCACCAGCCGATTCATTTGGCCCGATCTCGATTTGCTTGCTCAGAATCATCGCGCCCGTATCGATCTTCTCGTCAATAAAGAAAGTCGTGACCCCAGTTTTGGCTTCCCCGTTTATGATCGCCCAATTGATCGGAGCCGCGCCGCGATACTGCGGAAGCAACGAAGCGTGAAGGTTGAAAGTCCCGAATTCCGGCATCGCCCAGACCGCTTTGGGCAACATGCGAAAAGCGACCACTACTTGCAGGTTTGCGTTCAAGGCCTGCAATTGTGACAGGAAATTTTCGTCCTTCAGATTCGGCGGTTGTAACAATGTGAGGTTTTTTTCGAGCGCGAATTCCTTCACGGCGGAATATTTCAGTTTCTGTCCGCGGCCGGCGGGTTTGTCTGCGGCGGTGATCACGCCCACGACTTCGTGCCCGGCCTTGAGTATGGAATCGAGAATGCCCACGGCAAATTCGGGCGTTCCCATAAAGACGATTCGGAGTTTTTGACTCATTTTTTTTTGTTTGATTTTGATCGGATTCGATTCCCGATTTATTTTTTGGATAAAGTGTACTTGTTGTTTGGTTTGATCTGGACATAACCCGACTCGAGCAATTCCCGAAGCGCAAAGATAACCTCGTCTGACGGTTCGCGCGTCAGGTTTTCGATTTCTCTCGAGTTCAAATCTTCGGAGGAAAGCAACATCTTGATTTTTTCGGATACCGCAATGCCGTCGGAAATTTTTTGCTTCTTGGAAA
Organism: Flavobacterium sp.; assembly: GCF_004295795.1. GTDB lineage: Bacteria > Bacteroidota > Bacteroidia > Flavobacteriales > Flavobacteriaceae > Flavobacterium. Next base: position 261,039 of record NZ_SEBR01000002.1, read on the forward strand.
TACAGTATGAACATTGGCCGCAATCGTCGGTCGTTTCGCCGAAATACGCCATTAGTTGCTTGCTTTTGCAATGTTTGTCGTCAGCCACATATTTCAGCACCGACTCCAATTGGTCGTGCTTCAACCGATTTTGGGTTTCGAGATATTTGGAGACGCGGTTGATCGTGTGTTCGTCCTCTCGCACTTCGTTGAAAACCATTGTCGCGTCGTTGTTGCGCGCCTGGTAATCGATGACTTGGTGCTCTTTCAATTTCAGAAGCAACGCATAAACCTCAGATTCGTGTCGCCCGGATTTTTTGGCGATCGCGGAAACATTGAGTGTAGCCGGAATGTCGTAAATGCCCGGATAACCACGTAAAATCGCAAGTAAAATCGCCTCGTCGTTCGGATTCAGGCTGATGTAACGCATGACTTCTTTCGACTCGATGACGAATTGTGCCGTTATCTTTTCGGAGAATTCCTGAGAAAGCGACAAAATTCCCTGCCTGTCCAGAAATTGCAGCGCGTTGAAAACCTTCATCACGGGAAATTGGTATTGGGCGCAAAATTGGTTGAGGTTGAACGAAAATTCCTCGTCGATGCCTTCTCCGTAAGCGATCTGGAAATAGTTGCACAATTTGACGTAAACTTTTTTGAGGAATTCCTTGTCCGGCAGAACCGACAGGAATTGGTTTTCGGCAATCGAGGCGTCGCTTGGCGCGTGCAGCAAAACGGCGAACGCTTTTTCCCCGTCACGTCCGGCGCGTCCGGCTTCCTGATAATAATTTTCGAGGTTTTCCGGAAGTTGTATGTGGATCACCGATTTGACGTCGGGTTTGTCGATTCCCATTCCGAAGGCGTTCGTGGCGACGATTACCTGAACCGAATTTGTCATCCAGGCGTTCATGTTTTTGTCTTTTTCCTTCGGATGCAAACCGCCGTGGTAAAAAGTCGCCGTAAAGCCGAGCGTTTTGAGTTGTTCGGACACTTCTACGCAGGATTTTCGGTTTCTTACATATATAATGGACGACTGCGGGTATTTTTGCAGAATCTGGCTCACGCGGAACAATTTGTCCTCGACTTTTATGACCATGTAACCCAGATTTTCGCGCACGAACGATTTTTGGAAAACCGCGGGCGAATCAAGTTTGAGCTGCTCGACGATGTCTTTTCGGACGCGGTCTGTAGCCGATGCCGTAAGCGCGATGAAAGGCACTTTTGGCAAATGCGACTTGAGTTCGGAAATCTTGAGGTAGGCCGGACGGAAATCATGTCCCCATTGGGAAACACAGTGCGCTTCGTCTACAGCGACGAGGTTTATGGGCAAGGCTTTTATGCGTTCGACAATCCATTCCGACTGCAGTCTTTCAGGCGAAACATACAGGAATTTGTAGCCGCCGAAACGGGCGTTGTCGAGCAGGTCAGAGATTTCGTCCTCGCGGATTCCGCCGACGAGCGCAATGGCTTTGATGTCGCGCTTTTGCAGGTTCGCGACCTGGTCTTTCATAAGCGCGATCAAAGGCGAAACGACCAGGCAAATCCCGTCTTTCATCATCGCCGGAACCTGGAAGCAAATCGATTTTCCGCCGCCGGTAGGCAAGAGCGCGAACGTGTCTTTCCCGTCGAGCACCGAGGCGATGATCTCGGCCTGTGGTTCGCGGAAAACGTCGAATCGCCAGTATTTTTTGAGCACGTCGAGCGCGGTCATGAGCGATGGGTTTTTTGAAAGATGAAAGTACGGATTTTTGGCCGTCGCCGATTACAGAAAATCTGTAAAAGTGCCTGAATTAAAGCCTTTCGAGTATAAAAGCGATGCGGTTTTCTACCGTTTCCTTTGGAACTTCGACAAGTTCGTACCCGTACTTCGAATAGGTTTCGACCAAATGTTCGTGTATCAATTTGGCCTGGTCGTAGTTTTCGTAGCGTTCGTTGTCGCTTTGGTAGATTGCTTCCCAAGGCGGCAAAAGGAAAATTTTGTGGTATTTGTGGTCGTGGCAAGCTTGGTCGAATGCCTGCGGATACGAATCTCCGATGTAATGCATGTAAGCGAGAACGTCAGGGAGTCCGCGGTCAATGAAGACGACTTCGCGCGCTTCCTGCTGGGCTTCGCGGAATTGTCGTTTGCGGCCTTCGAGCAAGAGTTCGCTGAACAAAAGCGGATTTTCGAGAAACAATTGTTCGATGCCGTTTTTTTTCGCCTCGAGAATGACCTCGCGCGAAATTTCGTTGTAGCAGCAATGGCCAATTTCGGTTAGGCGGTCGATCAAGGTCGTTTTGCCCGAACCTGGCCCGCCGATGATTACGACAATTTGTTTCATTGGGCGCGAAAATAGTAAAAAAGTGCCAAAGTGGGTGCGTTGGTGTCTGAGTTGTTGAGTGCTCGAGTTGTTGCGTTTCAAAAGTGCCGCAGAGCCGAAGTCACAGACTTCACCACACAATTCTCGAAGTCACAGACTTCCCGACCCAGCCAAAATGGCATAAAAAAGCCAATTCCCCTAGCCCCGATGGACGCGGTTAGCCCGCAGTTTCAATGGCTTGGTTTTTGAGTCGTGGCGAAGCGACCGAAGGAAGCTCTTGCCACGGCTACAAAAACCTGCCGTTGAAGCGAGGACTAAAAGCAGACAGCGGGAAACAGCTTCAAAAAATGTCAGAAGTCGAAACTACACGACATATCAATTATTAATTATTAATTGCCAATTATTAATTACCAATTATCAATTGTCAGTTATATTTGCCTTTTATTATTATGGATCAGAAATCATCAGAATTTTACGATAGGCTTCGGGATGAGTTGAACAACACGACCGAGAAATGGCCTACCGAGTATCTTTACAAATTCATCGTTCCTACAGACGACGCAAAGATCGATGCGGTCGAAGCGGCTTTCAACGGACTTGGAGCGGTGATAAACACGACGAAATCCAAAACCGGAAAATACACCAGTTTGTCGGTTAACGTTGTCATGCCAGATGCGCAAAGCATCATTGATCAATACCTTAAAGTTTCCACCATAGAAGGAATCGTTTCCCTATAACATGAAGTACGAAAAAGAAAAAGCCGGCGATGTCGTCTACAATCTGGAATACAATGCGGAGCGCACTCCGTTGATCATTCCCGAATACGGACGCCACTTGCAAAAATTGATCGATCAGGCGACCGATATCGCCGACCGCGACGAGCGCAACAAAGCTGCGAAATACATCATTCAGGTCATGGGAAGCCTGAATCCGCATTTGCGTGACGTGCCTGATTTCCAGCACAAACTCTGGGATCAATTGTTCATCATGAGCGATTTTAGGATTGACGTCGATTCGCCTTATCCGACGCCGACGCGCGATGTTTTGCAGTTGCGTCCGGATCCTTTGAATTATCCGCAGAATTTCCCGAAGTATCGCTTCTACGGAAACAACATTCAGTTCATGATCAATGTAGCGATCAGTTGGGAAGTAGGCGAAATGCGGGATGCACTTATCAAGGTGATTGCCAACCACATGAAAAAATCATACTTGAGTTGGAACAAGGACGATGTGACCGACGCTGTGATTTTCGAGCACTTGTACGAAATGTCGAAAGGCGAGCTGAATTTGATCGAGAGCAGTGAATCGTTGCTGGGCACGACCGAAATCATGCGCACGAACAAGAAAACTTCGAACAAGTCCGGCATGCAGATGCAACAACAGAACCAGAATCCTTATCAGAAGAAAAACAACAACAATAACAAGAAACCTTTCAAGAAGAAGAATTGATTTCTTGAGATAATAGATAATAGACGGATAGATAATAGACGCGTTTCTGTGAGATGTAACGGCAGCAAGATTGGGTTTTTGAGACAGATTTGTCGTCGCCGATTTTGGACATCCTAATTTTTATCTATCATCGTTCCTCTAAAAAAGATAATCCAAATACCAATTTAAATGGGCGTTTTTAAGATAGAAGGCGGCATTCGCCTAAAAGGAGACGTGACTCCGCAAGGAGCAAAAAACGAGGCGTTGCAGATTTTGTGCGCGGTTTTGCTCACTCCTGAGAAAGTTACCATCAACAACATTCCCGACATCATCGACGTGAACAAACTTATCACGCTGCTCGGAAACCTTGGCGTGAAAATCACCAGAAATGGAAAAGGATCTGTCACTTTCCAGAGCGATGAGGTCAACGTGGGCTATCTTGAAACCGAAGCTTTCAGAAAAGAAGGCGGATCGTTGAGAGGATCGATCATGATAGTGGGACCACTTTTGGCGCGTTTTGGCAAAGGTTTTATTCCGAAGCCGGGCGGAGACAAGATTGGGCGTCGTCGTCTCGATACGCATTTTGAAGGTTTCATCAACCTCGGAGCCAAGTTCAGATACAATCCTGAAGACCATTTCTACGGAGTCGAAAAATCGGAGCGAGGTTTGGTTGGAGCCGATATGTTGCTCGACGAAGCTTCGGTTACGGGAACGGCAAACATCGTTATGGCAGCCGTTTTGGCCAAAGGAAAAACTACAATTTACAACGCGGCCTGTGAACCATATTTGCAGCAACTTTGCAAAATGCTCAACTCTATGGGCGCAAAAATCACGGGCGTTGGTTCAAACTTGCTTACGATTGAAGGTGTCGAAAGCCTTGGCGGATGCGAGCACAGGATTTTGCCGGATATGATCGAAATCGGTTCGTGGATTGGCTTGGCGGCCATGACAAGATCTGAAATCACGATCAAGAACGTGAGTTGGGAGAATCTTGGCGTGATTCCGTCGGTGTTCCGAAAACTCGGCATCACTTTGGAAAGACGCGGAGATGATATTTTCATCCCAACCCACGAATCATACGAAGTAAAAACAGACATCGACGGCTCGATCCTAACGGTTTCGGATGCGCCTTGGCCAGGTTTCACACCAGATTTGCTAAGCATCATTTTGGTAACCGCCACTCAAGCGAAAGGGGATGTCCTGATCCACCAGAAAATGTTCGAAAGCCGTTTGTTCTTCGTGGACAAGCTTATCGATATGGGCGCGAAGATCATCCTTTGCGATCCGCACCGCGCCGTGGTAATCGGACACGATTTCAAATCGACCTTGAAAGCCACGACGATGTCTTCACCGGATATTCGCGCCGGGATTTCGTTACTGATCGCTGCCCTTTCGGCCAAGGGAACGAGCGTGATCCAGAACATCGAGCAGATCGACCGTGGGTATGAGAGTATCGACGATCGTTTGAGAGCGCTTGGTGCAAAGATTGAAAGAATCGATTAATGCCGATGCGACTTACAAGGTTTTTTCAACTTTGTTGGTTTGGTCAAAAAATATAAATCCGGAGGTTTTTAGCTTCCGGATTTTCTTTTAGCAAAAATGTCACCTGGGTAAAAAACCACCACCACCCACCCGTAAATTTAGGCGGATCGCGAATTGGGTAGGTACAGAAAATCTGTAAAAAATCTTAAATTTTATAGTTCAAAATCCAGAATTGGAATCGCCCGAATTCTAACAATTTCCAAACAGATTAGTCCGGTTTATCCAAAATCTGATAAAACTCATGACAGACTCCATCCACGGAATCCAGCTCAGACAAATACACCGAACCCGTTCCAGACTTTTTAAAAACCATCTTCGATTTCGCCAGAGGTGTCGCTTCCTCAAACGAAAGCACAATCGAATCGCCAGATCTCGAATAAGCGCCTTCGAAAAGTTTAGGATCGAGAAAAGTTGCAGGAAAATATTCGAAAGTGCCGTCATTCCTGAGTTTGATCCGAGCCATGGAAACCGTGTGTTCACATTTTCCGAAGAAAATCACGTCGGCTTTCAGTGCTTCCCGAATTCTGGCAATCGGGGAAAAGACGACAAAAGCCAGTACAAAAATGCCGACGATCGACGGAATGGCAGTTTTCCAGCGGCTATCAGACAAAGCTTGAAAAAACCCGAAAATTACAAATCCGGCAAGAAGAAATCCGAATACTAGTTCCAATCCGAAAATTATAAGAACCTCAAAGCCTGTGCAGTGGTCAGTCGCAACATCGCAAACCAGTAATGCCGCGGCAAATGCGATCGTGTAAAGCCAAAGAGTATGGGTCGTGCGCTTTTTCATTGTTATCGGTCACAAATTTGTCGGCAGTGAAGTATCGGTCTTAAAAAGAACCATAGCCAATTCTTGATTCTTAAAAGTATACAAATGCGAAATGCCGTCCACGCAAGAAATCAATTGCACGACCTCGAATCGGTCGAAATCCGTCAATCGGAAATCATCAAAAAAAGTGTTGAGGAAATCCTGTTTGGTCATTCCAATCTGTATTCCATCGGCAAACAAAACCGACTCGTCATCGATCTCACCGCCTAAAATATACGAATGGGTTTCGGCTTCGTCGCCTTGGTCGAAAAACAAAACCAGTCGGCTGGAACCGAGTTTCAACGACTGGATTTTGTAGTCGATTCCATCGGCTTTTACTGTTTTTTCAACTGCCGAAAAGTTTCTCAAATGGCTTTTCGGGAAATCGTCCGCGCTTTCCAATTGTCCGAACGGCTCGTATACGAATTTTGCGCAAGTCACGAGTTTCAATGTGTCGGGCGAGCCGCTTTTTTCGACTGACTGCAAATCGAATGACGGTTTGGGTTTCGCCCAAAAGCCATCGATTTTGACCGCATTTGAGGTGTCGACTTTGACTTCATCCGAGGCAAGTTGCTCCGTTTTTTCGACTTCCGATTTTCGGTTGCAAGACAAAATCCCGAAAACAACCACAAAGGCGATCGCCAAAAATCGCGCTTTCATCACTCCGAAACCTGAGTGGAAACCGACCAATAATTTCCGGCGAAATCCAAAAACGAACCGCGTTTGTCGGGATCGCCTTCGTGTCGCGTCGGAGCTTCCAAAGCCTGGCAACCGAAATCGAGCGCTTTTTGGTAAGTGGCATCGGCATCGGCTACATAAACATGTAAAATGAGCGCGTTTGCCGGATAGTCTTTCGTCGCATCCGAGACCATGATGACCGTGTCGTCGATCCTGATTTCGAGGTGCATGAGCGAGCCGTCCTCGCGTTCAAACTTGCGAAGTTCCTCGGAATCGAAAACAGCTTTCGTAAAATCACTGAATTTTTGTGCGCCTTCGACCATGACGTACGGTGAAAGCGAGTTGTAGTTGGTTGGTTTGAATGACATTTTTTTAAGATAGTTGATGATAGACTGAAATATACTAGATTCTGAGGCAAAAGATAATAGAATTGAAGAAAATAGATGATAGACAAATCGAAAGTGACAAGTCTCGTTTTGAATACGGATTTTGCAACAAAGACGCGTCTATCATCTATCCGTCTATCATCTATCCGTCTATTATCTCCCTATTCAAACAAATTCAGGAATTTGAGCCCAAACACAACGCCGTCGGTCACGAATCCGTGTTGGTAAGCCCTAAAATAGTCAATTCGCATCAATCTGAATTTGCCGATTCCTACGTTGTCCAATCCGACCGAGAATTCGTGGTAAGGATTTCGGTCTGGCACGCAAAGGTTGTGGTAGCCCAAAACCAGCGTCGAACGCAACTTGTTCAGCAACGGGATTTTGTTCATGATATAACCTTTGTCGTTGTGCTCGGCGTGGATTTCCAGATAAGAATCGTTCGTGCTTTGTTCGTAATACGGAAGCAGGTTGAATCCATAAAGATAGCGGTCATTCTTGCCGATGTGCGTTTGGTTGCCATTGAAATGCTTGTAGTCGACAAACGAAATATCGTCGGCGTTGAAGAATTTCCCGGCCTTGATTATCGTCTCGAAACTGCCTTTATTGCCCAAAGTGCGCTCGTAGCGCAGCGTTCCCATGATGTGGTCGAAGCTGTATCGGCTTTGGTTTCCGATGCCTTTTTCCCATCCGATATTGATCGTCGGATAAAGATCGTTCCCGATTTTGACCTTTCCGTCGGGACGCGTCCAATATTCCTGGGCGAACACGATTCTGGCGTAAAGTCCAGTTTTGAAAACATTGTGTTTGGTGAATGCCGGCGTCGTGAAATCGTCAGGCGCAAGCGGATTGTTCGAGGTGTACTTGTCGTGATCTTCAGCAATAATTACATAATCGGTGTTGTTCCAAAGCGGTTTTCTCTCGGAATAATCGACCGTTGCCGTCATGGTGATTCCGTTCAGAACTTCCATGGAATAATTCGCATTGACGAAATTGCGCTCGTACAACTTCATGTAATTGTCGTTGAAAAACAGCGAGCTGATCGAATTCACGAGCGGCCCTATCGGATTCGCCGGATTGAACTGAGCCGCCTGACTTCCGCCGGAAACCCGAATCGTCGCATCGTTCTGCCTGTTGAACAAATGCGTGAAATTGGCGGTCGCGCGCAGTTTTTGTTCGGATAAGCCATAAGTGAAATTGGCGTTCGCCGACGTGAATGTGCGCTTTTCCTCGCGATTTTTGAGCCAGTTCAAACCCGTTCGGAACGTCCAGCCCTGAACTGTATTGAAGCTGAAACCTTTGAGGATTCCATCGTAAGATAATTGCCATTCGCGGAACGAATTTTTGTAAGTGAAACCCGTAAGCGGACTCCAAGGCTTGAATTTGTTGTTTTTGGCATCGATCGAATCGAGGTAAGTGCGCGATTTTTTCTTGGTCTGAAGAATATCTTTTTTGATGTAATCGTTGGTTTCCTCGACCGTAAGCGGAATCGGGCGGATGCTTTCCCAGAACTTGTCGTCCTTTTTGTTCGCGCCTTCAACCACGGTCAGGACTTCTCGCGTAAACGTGTTCTTCTCGAATTTTTGCTGGAACTCGAAATTGTTGAACACATAAGTAAATCGTCCGTCGACGTTTATTCCGAGTAATCCGGCCTTGAGATCGATCGTTTGTGCCGTTTTCACCCAAAGATTGTTTTGCGTATTGAAAGTGAAAGTCTGCTTCAAAGTCAGCAAATTGATTGCCGGATTCTGCATGCTTTGTCCGGTGACGTCGAGTTCGCACGCATAAACCGCAAAACTGTCATCCACAATATAAATGTAGCCAGAAGTCACGGGTTCAAGCGGACGTTTCGGCGTGACCTTGATCTTGTTGATGAGGTGATTGTTCTCGTCGACGAAAGTGGCTTCCAACTTGAATTTGTAATACGAAAAAGCTTCGTCCGAAACAGGTGAGACGATGTTAACATAAAACGGCATATTGTTGTCGTAAACGTCGAAGTTGGCCGAGGCCGCGTTGTTGAAGCTGAATCCGTTGTCGTTTCCGCTCACTTTCGAGGCGATGATCGTTTCCTTGAGTTTGTCGGGTTTTTGGTAGACGACTTTGGAAACCGTTTCCGACAGATACAAAATGCCGCTACGCGTAGAATCGAGCACTTCGTCGAACATATCGAGTTTTTGTCCCAACACCGCTTTTGGTGCGTCCTTTATGCGAAAAATTCCTCTTGAATAAAAGTCTGCGGTGTATTTCGAGGTTTTTTCGGAGTTTGCCTTTTTGTTCTTGATCGCGGCTCTCATGATGCGATCCGCCGGATTGTCTTTGGTATTGATCACGACTTCCTGCAGATCGAAACTTTCTTCTGGCATCGACACGTTGAGTTCGTATGGAAAAGCCTCGATCTCGACCTCGCGCCTTTGCGTCTTGAATCCCAAAAACTGAAACAAAACCGAGTATTTTCCGGGCTTTTTGATGTTGAGTTCGTACTTGCCCTGATCGTTCGAAGTCGTGCTGTTGTAGGTGTTTTCGACGTAAATGTTGACCAGCGGCAACGTCACGCCTTTGTCGTCGCTGACCGTTCCGCGAATCTGGGAAAGCATCGGCAGACAAAAGAACAGGAATAGAATAGGGAAAAGTTGTTTCATGGATTGGATTGTTCGAGTTTCGGATTGTAGGACAGTGAACGGAACCGATAGTTCAGATTTCAATACGTTTCAGACCAAAAACGATCGAATGGCTAGTTCGTAACTTTTGAATCCGAAGCCAAGAATCACGCCTTTTGCATTCGCCGAAATGTACGATTGGTGCCGAAATGCCTCTCTCGCGAAAGTATTCGAGATGTGCACTTCTACAACTGGCGTCAAAACCGCTTTTACCGCATCCCCGATTCCGATGGATGTATGCGTGTAAGCCGCGGCGTTCAAGACGATTCCGTCATACGAAAATCCCGTTTCCTGAATTTTCGTGATGATTTCGCCTTCGATGTTGCTCTGGAAATATTCGAGTTGCACATCTGGAAAAACCGACTTCAAAGTTTCGAAATAGTCGTCAAAAGTATGATGTCCGTAAACTTCGGGTTCGCGTTTTCCCAACAGGTTCAGATTCGGGCCGTTTATGATGATGATGCGCATTTGTCGTTTTTGGGTAAAAATAGCGATAGTGGCCAAAAATAAAGCCATCTCTCGCAAAGAAAGACGGCTTCGGTATAAAGATTCTGGTGTTTCTAGAAAGTGTATCCGAGTGAAAGCTGGAAAACGGCATTCTTGACTTCGGCTTGTTTCGAGGCTTCGGTCAAGCCGATGGAATAGCGTCCGGAAACGAAAAGTCCGCCGGCGATATTAAGCGTGACGCCGCCAGCGACCGCGAAGTCAAACGATTCGGTGTCGGCCTCGCCCGATACTTCGTCGAAAACGACATCGGCATCTTTTACGAGGAACGAAAATTGTGGTCCGGCATCAATCGAAAGTCTGTCTGTCACGACGAAAAAACGCGCCATCACGGGAACGGAAATGTAGTCGAGGTTGAAATCGCCAACACCTTCCACATCGGCTCCGACCGACGAATACAGAACTTCGGGTTGCAACGCGAAATTCTCGAGCGGTTTTATCTGAAGCAACGCTCCGGCGTGAAAACTCGTGCGTGAAGTGTAGTCGATGCCGCTTACGCCTCCGCTGAAATTGGCGAAGTTCGGGCCGGCCTTGATTCCGAATTTTAGCAGTTGCGCCTGAGCCGTAAAGGCACTTCCAAGAAGGAAGAGAGCGAAAAGGATGCGGGTTTTCATAATTCACAATTTAGGTTTCGTAAAAGTATTAACAGATTCGGACGATTTTTTACACGAGTTCGGTCAAAGGTTACACAGTTTGCTTTCGATAATAATAAATATTCAAAAGATTAAACATTTGTTAAGAATTTTGTTGAAAAGTCCAAATCCGTTGCCAAATCGGCGAATCAATCTGCAATAATTTTGAATCACTAATTCAAACATATCGAGTAATGAAAAAAGTATTGTTCTCAGCTGCCGCTTTGTTGGCAGTTGCTTTCGCGTCCGCTCAGGAAACGGAAACGGGAAAAGGTTTCAAAAAAGGTGATTTTTACATGACTGGCGCCGTTGGTTTCTCGTCTGAAAAGACTGGTGATTTTAAGACGAATGAGTTCACAATTGCTCCAACTGCGGGTTATTTCGTGTCGAACAACATCGCTGTTGGATTGAACGTAGGCTATGTTTCTACGAAAGAAGAAAATCCTGTTGACGGAGACGTCGATACAGATTTGTTCGTGATCGGAGCTTTTGGTCGTTACTACGCGACTCCGGCCAACGATTTCTCTTTCTTCGGACAGTTGGGCTTCAACTACGGAACAGGAAAAACCAAGCCAGAAGGCGGAGGCGATTTCAAAGTTGACGGATTCGAAGTGGCTTTGCGCCCGGGCGTAAGCTATTTCCTTTCGAAAAATGTCGCTATCGAGGCTTCGATCGGAGCTTTGAGCTACTCGTCAATCGAGCCGGACGGAGGTGAATCTACAGATTCTTTCGAGATCGGTGTAAACCTTACCGAAGTTCAGTTTGGCGTTGTCTACAAATTCTGATTTGTAAGCATAATTCAAATCAAGGCCTCCAATTCAGGAGGCTTTTTTTATGGAAATAGGTTATCCTTAGCTGTTTATAAGTTTGTTGACAAGTGCGGTTTTTAGAATCGGACACGCATTTAACAGCTGTCTAACTTTACTGTACTAACTAAAAACAAGAACAGGAAATGAAAAAGATAATCATTTGCGCCTGTGCATTTTTGGCTTACGGACTCGCCAATGCACAATCTGAACAAATCAAATTCGGGGTAAAGGCCGGTTTGCTTCACAGCACGATTACGGGAGACGATTATGGAGACGGCATCGACAATTACGGATTCGACTCCAAAATCGGAGGGTACATTGGCGGAGTCGTCGACTTGCCGATCGCCGGAAATTTCCACCTCCAACCCGAACTTTTGTTCACGAGCGAAGGTGCCGACGAAGTGAATCTGGCCTACGCAAGAATTCCTGTGCTGGCCAAATATTACATCATCCAGAATCTGGCGCTCGAGGCCGGACCGACTTTTGGGGCGATGCTTGCCGCCGAAGACGATTCCGAGGATGCGTTCAAGAAAGTAGACGTGGCCTTGACCGGAGGCGCGGCTTACGAATTCAGCTTCGGACTTTTTGTCGATGCGAGATTCAACGCAGGTTTGGTAAACATCAGCGATATCGACGGCGTCGATTGGCACACGGCCAGTTTTATGGTCGGAGCCGGTTACCGTTTCTGAAAATATGGAGTTGAATTTAATGCAAAAAGCCTCCCGAGCTTGGGGAGGCTTTTTTTATTCTGGATGTTTGTTCTTAGAACTTGTATCCGATACTGATCTGGAAAACCGAGTTTCTTGAATCCGAATCCTTGAAAAGATCGGTGAATCCGTAGTTGTAACGGCCTGAAGCGAAAAGTCCCATTTCTGTTTGGAAAGTCAAACCTCCGGCTGCACCGAATTCGAAATCTTCAGCTCCGTCAAGTTCGTCTGTCTCGTCTCCGTCAACTTCGATTTTCTCGTTCACCTTAAATCCGAACTGCGGGCCAGCTTCCAAACTGAAACCTTTGAAAAGGTATACTTTGGCCAAAACCGGAACGTTGATGTAATCTAATTTGTACTCGATTTCGTCGGCTCCAAGAAATCCAGGGTTTTTAGCTTTCGCACCTTGTCCTGAATATAAGACCTCTGCCTGTAGCGAGAAGATGTCAGCCAACGGAAGTTCTCCTACCAAACCTACGTGGAAATTGGTTCTCATGTCGTTATCGCCAACGTCGTCTCCGGCGATTCTCGCGAAGTTGACACCACCTTTTACACCAAGGCTAGGCGTTCTTGTTGTTGAATTGTCGACTTTGTCCTGTGCGTAAGTTGCTGTCGCACCAAAAAGGAAAAGTCCGGCTGCAAAGATTTTCAATGATTTCATGATTGTTAATGTTTAAAGGGTTATTTGATGCCAAAATTATATCCGTGACATTTCTGACAGCCTTAAAAAACTCTTAATTCACGTTTCTTTAACAGTGTAAAATGGTGTAAAAAATGAGAATTTTGCAACAAAAAATATTAAAGTGTAACGATATTTTTACGATATGGAAATTCTGTAACTGAATATTGAATTTGTGATAATCGTAAGAATTTGGAACGAAGGTGATTTTGTTCGCTTCGGATTTCGTTTATTTGAACAATGGACAGCTGGAAATCGTACATCAAGAATTATCGCTCATATTTGCGAATCGAACGCGGGTTGTCACCCAATACGATCGAGAATTACACTTTCGACATCAATCGGCTTTGTCTTTATCTGACGCAAAATGGCATCGAGGTGAATCCGATAAAAATCGAAGAGGAAACCGTTCAGCAATTCATCTACGAAGTTTCAAAAGAAGTCAATGCGAGGTCGCAAGCGCGCATCATTTCCGGGCTCAAAAGTTTTTTCGGATTCCTGATTTTCGAGGATTTCCGAAATACGAATCCGATGGAATTGCTCGAAACGCCCAGAATCGGACGCAAATTGCCAGACACGCTTTCACTGTCCGACATCGACAAACTAATTTCGGCTATCGATTTATCGTTCGAGGACAAGTCGACGCGGTACAGAATCGGCGAACGCGACAAGACGATGCTCGAAACCCTTTACGGATGCGGGCTTCGCGTGTCCGAACTCGTGACGCTGAAAATGTCCGACCTGTTTTTCGACGAAGGTTTCATCCGCGTGACGGGAAAAGGGAACAAGCAGCGTTTTGTTCCCGTCGGAAATGTTACCCAAAAATATCTCGAGACCTACATAAATTCGGTCAGAACGATTTTGGCAGTCCAAAAAGGGCACGAGGACACGATTTTCCTGAACCGACGCGGAAAAGGTCTCACGCGCGCGATGGTTTTCACGATTATCCGCGAATTGGCCGACATGATCAAACTCGGCAAAAAAATCAGCCCACACACTTTTCGGCATTCATTCGCCACACATTTGCTCGAAAACGGTGCCGATCTGCGCTCGATCCAATTGATGTTGGGACACGAATCAATCACGACGACCGAAATTTACGTGCATCTCGACCGCAAGCATCTTACTCAGGTCATGAATCGGTTTCATCCGAGGAAATAAATTCCAAATCCCAATCCCGATAGCTATCGGGACCAAATCCCAAATTCCAAATCCCAAATCCCAAATTCCAAATTCCAAATCCTAAATTCCAAATCCCAAATCCCAAATCCCAAATCAGAATCCTAAAATCCCAATTGCAAATTCCAATGAAACAACTGCTGTTTTTTCTTATTCCGATTTTTTGTTTTGCCCAGAATCCGAAAGTTGAAAAACTCGGGAGGTACATGGACAAACAGGTTGATGTCAACGATTTCAGCGGAACTGTTCTCGTGATGAAGAAAGATTCGGTGTTGCTCAAGAAAGCTTACGGACTTGCGAATCGTGAATTTGCGGTGGAAAATGCGGTCGGGACGAAGTTCGTGCTGGCATCGGTCACGAAGTATTTTACGGCAATTGCAATTATGCAGTTAGTCGAACAAGGAAAGTTATCGGTCGATGACAAACTCTCAAAGTTCTATCCGAACTATCCAAAAGCAGATCAGGTTTCAATTCACATGTTATTGACGCATACCGCAGGATTGCCGCTGGATTTCGACGATCTGTACATGAATTCGACAGTGATTTCCAAAGATTCGGCACTTCAGGTCTTGATGCGCAAACCTTTTTTGTTCGAGCCCGGAACGTCTTGCAAATACAGCAATATCGGTTATTTTTTGCTCGGACAGATTGTGGAGAAAGTTTCTGGGAAAAAGTATCCGGAATTTTTGAAAGAACATATTTTCGACAAGGCCGGAATGCGAAACAGTGGCGTTTGCAATAACGATTCGGTCGTAAAAAACAAAGCGGATATCTATTATAAGGAAGACGGGAAATATGCGAAAAACCCGTATCTCAACTGGAATTTGAATGTCGGCCATGACGGAATGTACTCGACGGTCGAAGATTTGTACAAGTTGGACCGCGCGCTTTACACAGATGCGGTTCTTTCGTCGGCTTCACGCGCCAAAATGGAAACGAAATACAACGCGAAATATCGCGATGGCGGCTTTTTCGATTCTTACGGATACGGGATTTTCGTCGATCCGTATTACAACCATAACCATTCGTTGCGAACGCACAGCGGCGGATTCATTGGCGTGATGACCACATTCGACCGCTATCCCGATGACGATATGTTCGTGGTGGTTTTGTCGAATAACGGCTCGGAATCGCACATCGTCAGTTATGCGCTCTCGGCGATTGTATTCGGAATTCCGGTCGATTTGCCGTATGTCCACAAAGAAATAAAGGCCGATTCCAAGAGTTGGCAGTCGTTCGCAGGTGATTTCAGCGGAACAAAGATCATGTTCGAGAAAGGGAAGTTGTACTTGAATTCAATCCAAATTGAACTTGTCCCGGAATCGCCGACGAAATTCTTTCAACGGGAAAATCCCGATCGAACGTTTGAATTTGTGTCCGATAAAAAAGGGCGTTTCAATAAATTGATCGTGAGTAAAGGCGGCGTAAAGGAGACGAAATCGCGGACGGTGAAGAAGATCGCGTTTTGAAGGCGCAAAATTAGTTGAAGTTCGCTATTTGAACATAGCGAAAAGTGTTGGAGTTATTCGCTTTTTTTTGGAGCTGGTTCCGGCTTACTGGCACTAGCTTTTTTTAAAAATCCGGTTTTTCTTGGGTTTAAAACGAGCTTCCTGCGGTCGCTGTTTTAAACTTAGAAAAATTCGGTTTTTTCTGCAAAAGGCTAGTTGCCGTTATCCGGGCTATTTCTTTTAGCCGCAAATATCTTTTCTTCATTATTTTCTGTGAAACCGGAAAGTTATCTCACTCTCGAAACCTAATAGAAATGAGCTTCGCTCATTTTGCTTCTTTCGCCGGCTGCGCCGTCGCTTGCTTTGATTTTGATTCGTCGCCTGCCAGCGGGGCTTACTTTTGCCTCGCCGCAAAAGTAACAAAAAGGCTCGCGGCACGACCGATTTTGGCGACCTACCAAGTCCCTCGCAAGACTGCGGTTCTGGTCGAAATTCGGGGAAAAACCGGGAATCGGTTGTCGAATTTATTGTGCTTCGCTTCATACAGTTCTAGCACGCTATCGGATTTGGAAATGTCAAAGTTTTGTCTCCGAGAGTTGTTTCGTGCAAACGTTAATCCAAGGTTGTCGATGGCGCAAAAAAAATCCCAACCGAGAAGATTGGGATTTGGCTATTCAGTTGGAATTTTATTTCGCGATGTTCACCGCTCGGGTTTCGCGAATCACGGTGATTTTCACTTGGCCCGGATAAGTCATTTCCGTCTGGATTTTTTGTGAAATCTCGAAAGAGAGTGTTCCGGCCATTTCATCCGATACTTTTTCACTTTCCACAATCACGCGAAGTTCACGTCCCGCCTGGATGGCATAAGCATTCTTTACGCCGTGGAATCCGAAGGCGATTTCCTCAAGATCTTTCAAACGTTGGATGTAAGAATCCAGAACCTGGCGGCGCGCGCCCGGGCGTGCACCTGAAATCGCATCACAAACCTGGACGATAGGCGAGAGAAGTGACTTCATCTCGATCTCGTCGTGGTGCGCTCCGATCGCGTTGCAAACTTCTTCTTTTTCCCCGTATTTTTCAGCCCATTGCATACCAAGCAAGGCGTGCGGAAGGTCGCTTTCCGTATCGGGCACTTTTCCTATATCGTGTAAAAGTCCGGCTCTTTTGGCGAGTTTCACGTTCAGGCCGAGTTCGGCTGCCATGATTCCGCAAAGTTTCGACACTTCGCGCGAGTGCTGTAAAAGGTTTTGTCCGTAAGACGATCGGTATTTCATTCTACCTACGATCTTGATCAATTCCGGATGCAAACCGTGGATGCCAAGGTCGATTACCGTGCGTTTTCCGACTTCGGCGATTTCTTCCTCGATCTGTTTCGTGGTTTTGGCGACGACTTCCTCGATACGTGCCGGGTGAATTCGTCCGTCGGTCACAAGTTTGTGAAGCGACAAACGCGCAATCTCGCGGCGAACCGGATCGAAACACGAAAGGATGATCGCTTCCGGAGTGTCGTCCACGATGATTTCAACGCCTGTTGCGGCTTCGATAGCACGAATGTTGCGTCCTTCGCGACCGATGATTCGACCTTTCACGTCGTCAGATTCAATGTTGAATACCGATACGCAGTTCTCGACGGCTTCCTCAGTTCCGACGCGTTGAATCGTGTTGATGATGACTTTTTTGGCTTCTTGTTGCGCCGTCAATTTCGCCTCTTCGATGGTTTCCTGAATGTGTGCCATCGCTCTGGTTTTGGCCTCGGCGCGCAAACCTTCCACAAGCTGTTCACGGGCGTCGTCAGCAGACAATCCCGAAATTACCTCGAGTTGGTTGAGTTGGCTCTTGTGCATTTTCTCGACTTCCTGCGTCTTGCGGTCGAGCATTTCTATTTTCGACGTGTAATCGGCGGCTTTGGCCTCGAAATCGTCGTTGAGTTTTTTGGTTTTGGAAAGTTCGTTGGAAACCTGTGATTCCTTGTCGCGGATGCGTTTCTCGGATTCGGCGGTTTTTTTGTCGCGGGCCAGGATCACTTGTTCGTGTTCGGCTTTGAGTTCGATGAATTTCTCTTTCGCCTGAAGGATTTTGTCCTTTTTGATATTCTCGGCCTCTTGCTGGGCGTCTTTCAAGATAAGCGCGGCGTCTTTCTTGGCCGATCCGATTACGCTGCCGGCGCTCTTTTTGTCGAGCGACTTGGCCACGGCAAATCCTGCTCCGATTCCCGCTACGGCTGCGATGATTATAAATAAAATGCTATCCATTTGGTGTTAAATTAAGTGTTAGTGGAGCTTGGTTCGTACTCCATTTGCTGTCGTCGCAATCGAAATCTGATTGCATAAAAAAAGCCTACATTAGGCGCTTGCATAAACTCGTTATGACAAGATTTGGGTTAACCCGCGGTTCAAGGATCCGGGACAAGCCGGCGTGCTTTAGGAGCGGAGATTCACCCATTTGAATTGTTTAGTGTTGAGTTTATCAAATGGAAACTAATGTAGGCAGTATCGTTTTCTTGTAAAAGAACGTGTTTTTATCTGTTGAGATATTCGGCAAGCATTTCATTCATGGCGCTCAAACGCTGTATGGTTTCTGTTCCGTCTATGGCGTTGTCAAGCTGTTTTTGCTCCAATTGCGAAGCGAACTGCAAGGCGCACATGGCCAGAACGTCCTGTTTGTCGCGCACGGCATAATTTTCCTCGAACTGCTTGATCATGACTTCGATCTTTCGGGCGGCGCTTCTAAGGCCTTCTTCCTGAGACATGTTCACCGTAAGCGGATAAACGCGGTCGGCGATCGAGAGTTTGATTTTTAGCTTTTCGTCCATTAGTCCGCGAGCTGGGCGATACAGTAATCAATTTCCCGTATCAATGAATTTATCTTGAGCTTCGTATCTCTTTTGTTTTCGTCACTGCCAAGCAATGAATTGGCTAACCTGAGCGTTTCGTTTGCCGATTTTAGTCCTTCAATTTCGTCAGACTGACTTTCGAGCATTGCCGCAGCGTTCGTTTTCTCCTCCCGAAGTACGTTGTTTTGCGCTTCCAAAGCGTCTACTTTTTGCAGCAGTTTTTTGATCCTGCTTTCGAGAGTGTCAATGATTCCTGCTATTTCGCTCATGCAAAAACCTTATCATTAGCTGAATCACAAAGGTAGCATTTCACTTCAATTACCGAAATTTTTTTGAGTGAAAAACAATTTTTTCCATCGATGTAGCCCATAATAATTTGCGCGAAAGCTTGTTATATACAGAAAAAACGTAATCTCAATTGGCCGTGGTTTTTTATCTTAGCAAAATGGACGACAAGCGTCCGACGACCACTCAATCTAATATGTACGCCATGAGATTTTTTCTACTCCTTTTGTTTTTTTACGCGCCAATCTACGCCCAGGACGTTTATCCCAAAGACTTTTTTCGCTCGCCACTCGACATTCCGCTGCAACTTTCGGGGAATTTCGGTGAACTGCGCTCCAACCATTTTCACGCCGGTTTCGACTTTCGGACACAACAAAAAGAAGGCCTGAATGTCTACGCGGCCGGAGACGGCTACATTTCCCGAATCAAGATTTCGCCTTACGGATACGGGAAAGCGATCTACATCGACCATCCAAACGGTTACACAACGGTTTACGGACACCTTAAAATGGGTTCGGCGACGGTAGAAAAATACATTCTCGAAAATCAGTACAAACAAGAATCTTTCGAAGTCGAACTGTTTCCGAAGCCCGGCGAATTGCAGGTTCTCAAAGGTGACGTGATCGCGCTTTCAGGAAATACGGGCGGTTCGGAAGGGCCGCATCTGCACTTTGAGATCCGGGCGACGAAGTCCGAAAAGATCATCAATCCGCTTTTCTTCGGATTCGACAAAATCATCCTCGACAACAAAAAGCCGGTTCTGACGAATCTTCTGGTTTATCCGATAGACGCGAATTCCGAAGTGAACGGCGTAAAAACTCCGGTCATGGTCGACGTGAGAATGGGCGAGGACGGAAATTATCTGGCGGAAAAAATCACGGGCACCGGACGAATCGGCATCGGGATTTCGGCCTACGACCAATGCGATTATTCGCCCGGAAAAAACGGTGTTTATAAGGTAGAGAATTACGTGAACGGGAATTTGTCCTACGGATACGAGTTCAACACGTTCGCTTTCGACGAATCGCGCTACATCAACGCCTTGATCGATTATCCGAGGTTTCGCAAAACGGGACAAAGAATCCAAAAGCTGTTCCGACGCCAGCCAAACGATTTCAGTCTCACCAAAACCGACGAAACCAACGGCACGATTTTGATCGAACCCAGCATGAACAAGGTCTCTCGTCTCGAGATTTCTGATTTTTACGGCAACAAGATCGTGATAAACATTCCGGTCGAGTATGTCGCGCCGGTTGCCACCGAGCCTCAAACCGCGATCCCAAATTCAGGTTATCTTGTTTACGCAGCCAAAGACAACAATTTCGAGAAAGGCCCGTTTTCGGTTTTCGTTCCGGCCAAGACTTTTTACGAGGACGTTTTTTTGAATTTCGACGTGAACGCAAGCACGATGGTCTTCGGAAACGACGACATTCCGGTGCACTCGAATTTCAATGTCGTGATCGACGATAAATCGATTCCCGAATCCGACAGGGAAAAAACCTTCATCGCCTCGATCAACGGATCGCGTCTGTCCTACAATTCGACCAAGCGCAAAGGCACGACTTTTTCGACTTACACCAAAAACCTCGGCGGATTCAAGCTCGCCAAGGACGTCGATGCGCCAAAGATCACATCGGTCAAAAAAATCGAGGGCAAAACCTTGAACGACGCCAATATTTCGTTCGCGATCTCTGACGCGCTTTCGGGAATTCGAGAATACAAAGGGTATCTGAACGGACATTGGGTGCTTTTTGAGTTCGATTACAAGAGCAAACGCATCACGCATTGGTTCTCGACAGACGATTTCCTAGTCGACGGAAGGAACGAATTAAAGCTCGTCGTGACCGACAATGTGGGAAATTCCGCTATATTTGAAACGTATTTTTTAAGGAGTAAAACTCCGTAAAACCCAACCATTTGAAGACCAACAAACTTTTATTTTCGCTCTTTTTCCTATTGTTCGGAATTGTCGCTTTTGCGCAGAATGCAAGGATCACGGGAGTGCTTTTGGACGAGGAAAACAAGCCGATCGATGGCGCGAGCGTGACTGCGGGCGACAAAACGGTAATGACGCTGGAAAACGGATTTTTCGTAATCGACGTGCCTTCGGGTCAGGTCTTCAGCTTTTCCGTAAAGCATCCGGGTTACAAGCAACTTGTCCAGAAATTCGAGCTTTCGCCAAATGAAACCATGGAGTTCAATCCTGTCATGAGCGCGAAATTCGAACAACTTCGGGACGTTGTCATCAACAAAGCGAATCGCGACCAAATTGAAGGCGTGACCAACCTGAAGCCGGAATTGGCCAGGAAACTTCCTAGCGCAAACGGCGGAATCGAGGCCGTAGTCAAGCTTTTGCAAGGTGTCACGAGCAATAACGAACTCAGTACGGCTTATTCGGTGCGAGGCGGAAACTATGACGAGAACTTGGTTTACGTCAATGAAATCGAGATTTACCGTCCGTTTTTGATCCGTTCGGGCCAACAGGAAGGTTTGAGTTTCACCAATACCGATATGGTTCAGGACGTGAATTTTTCGTCAGGCGGATTTCAGGCGAAATATGGGGACAAATTGTCGTCCGTACTTGATATCACTTATAGAGTTCCTACGAAATTCGCTGCATCGGCCGAAGCCAGTTTCCTCGGAGGCGCGCTTTCCGCAGACTTGGTTTCCAAAGACAAAAGATGGAGCGGAATTATCGGTGCGCGCTATCGCGACAACTCTTTGCTCGTGAACAGTCAGGAAACTTCCACGAATTATCGCCCAAGGTTTTACGACATCCAAACCAGCATCAACTTCAAGCCGTCTCCTAAATGGACGTTCAGTTTCCTTGGAAACATTTCCGAGAACCGATACAATTATGCGCCATTGACGCGTCAGACGAACTTCGGAACGATAGACGAACCGATCGCGTTGCAGATTTTCTACGACGGACAGGAAAAAGACAAATATCAAACGTACTTCGGAACGATCAAGACGACTTATGAAGTTTCGGAAAATTTTACCCTGAAATTCATTGGATCTGCTTACCACGCGATCGAGAGAGAATATTTCGACATTTTCGCCGCTTACTTTTTGGGTGAAGTCGATGCCAATATCGGATCGGATACATTCGGAGATGTGACTTTCAATCGTGGCATCGGAACCCAATTGAACCACGGCCGAAACGACCTCGACGCGCTTATCGTGAACGCCGAATTGAAAGGTTCGCACAAACTTCCGAAGGAAACCACGATCGAATGGGGTTTCAAATATTCGCGTGAAGATATCCGCGACCGCTTGGTAGAATGGGAAGTCATCGATTCCGCGGGGTTTTCGTTGAATCCGCCAATTGTGAATCTTCCCAATAATGACCAACCTTACAATCCTTATACCGGGCCGCTTGTTCCTTATCAAAATGTGCGCGCCCTGAATTATACGACCATCGACAGGCTTTCGGGTTTTGCGCAATTTAGCCGTAAAATCAATGTCGGTCGAGCCGACGCTTGGTTCAACTTAGGTGTTCGCGCCCACAATTGGACGGTCAAAAACGAATACGGAGCCGACGGAAAAAGCCAGACGGTTTTCAGCCCGAGAGCGCAGTTTTCGATCAAGCCGAAATGGGGCGACCGCGACTTGATGTTCCGAATTTCCGGTGGAATGTATTACCAGCCGCCAATGTATCGCGAATTGCGGGATTCCTCGGGAACGGTAAATCCTGACGTGAAAGCGCAACGTTCGATCCATTACGTTTTTGGAGGCGATTACAGTTTCAAGATGTGGAACCGTCCGTTCAGGTTTACGGCAGAAGCTTACTACAAATCAATGTCTGACATCAATACCTATACGCTCGAAAACGTCCGAATCCGCTACCGCGCCAACAACGACGCCAAAGCGTTCGCGACCGGACTCGACATGCGACTCAACGGTGAATTCGTGCCCGGAACCGAATCGTGGTTCAGCTTCAGTTATATGAAAACCGAGGAAAATCTCAACGATCGCGGTTATATCGCGCGTCCGACAGACCAACGTTTGAAATTCGGTGTTTTGTTCCAGGATTACATGCCGACGATCCCGAACGTCAAAGTCTACATCAACTTGGTTTACAACACAGGTTTGCCTGGCGGTTCTCCGTCTTATGCCGATCCTTATATTTATCAAAGCCGTCTGCGCGATTATCGCCGTGCCGACGTCGGCTTCTCTTATGTTTTCACGGAAACGAATGACAAACGTCCGGAAGGTCATTGGCTCAAGAAATTCCAGGATCTGTCACTCGGATTCGAGATCTTCAACATGTTCAACAACCAAAATGCGATCACGAACACCTGGGTGCGCGACGTGTACACGAAAAACCAGTACGGAATTCCGAATTACATGACCACGCGCGTTTTCAACGTTAAACTTTCCGCAAGGTTGAACTAAGTGAAAAACGGCCTTTTTATTTTTGCCTATATTTGAATCGTTAACCGAATTCCGTCTTATGAAAAAAGCGTTGCTCTTATCGTTCTCGGCCTTGCTCGTGCTGGCTTCGTGTAAAAATGAAGAAACCGAAAAGCCGAAAGTGACTTACAAGACGCGCGAGACGAAGCAATCGCCAGTTGCGGACACGTCCGAAATCGAGATTGCGGATCTGCCAATTCACATTTCCGGAACTTCGTATTTGATTCATCCCGTCGGACAATATCGTGTAATGGATGGCGCGCGAAAATCGGGTTATAGCTATGAAAAAGGCAGTTTTACGGTTTCCAATTACGGGGAATTCGAGATTACGGGTTATCTCAAGAATCTAATGGTTCAGGAAGTCGCTTCCGATTCCATCAAACCTGTTTTCGACAAGCCTGTCCTGATCCAGACCGCGACTTTTCTCAAGGCTTTCGCCGACAAGACCAAACAGCAAATCATGGTCTATTCGCTGGCCGACATGGATACGAACCAAGACGGACGCCTCGACGCAAGCGATGTACAGACGCTTTACATGAGCGAAGTGGGAGGAAAACGCCTGGTAAAAATCTCTCCGGAATATCAGGAACTCATCGACTGGAATTTCGTCGAAGCCAAGAATCGTCTTTACTTCAGGACAATCGAGGACACGAACAAAAGTGGCGCATTCGACAAAGAAGACGTGATGCACTACAATTATATCGACTTGCTTTCGGGCGAGTGGAAGGTTGTGGAATATAAGCCGGTTTAAGGTAGTGGCAGTTGCAGAAAGTAGCAGTGGCAGTGGCAGTTGCAGAAAGCGGCAGTCGCAGAAATAGTTGCAGAAGTAGCGGTAGTAGTAGAAGCAGTGGCAGTAGCAGAAGCAGTGGCAGTAGCAGAAGCAGTGGCAGTAGCAGAAGCAGTGGCAGTAGCAGTAGCAGAAGCAGAAGCGGTGGCAGTTGCGGGTTGTCCTAATTGGGATTCCTTTTAATCAGGATTTTATTTTTCGTCGCTTTTGCCAGTATTGCGCTTAAGTCTGACGCTGTCTTTCCCAAGTTTTTATCCAGGAAATATCATAGAATTGATGAAATTCAGCAAATCGGTGTGTTCGGTGACGTTGAGTTGTTTGAACGCGTTTTTTGCATTCGTCGCTTCGCCTGCGTGCCACAAGATGGCTTCGGTCCTATTCCAATAAGCCCGATTTGTCGGGAAAAAAATTGGAATTTGGAATTTGATTTTTGGAATTTCAAATAAGTATGTCGCTTTCCAAATCGCTTTTCTCAATCCCAAAATCGAATCCAAGTCGCTTCACGAGCTCGATCACAAGGTTTTTGTACCAGTTTTCAGATTTTGGGTGGATGTAGATTTTCTCGATCATCTGCGAAATGTCTACGTCGATCTTGAGGCCGTTGTCGATCTTGATATCGAAGTCAGAAACGTCTGTGATCACGCGCAGTTCGCGTTCGTACTGAAAACTTTTTCGTTTGAACAGAAACGGGAAAAACGCATTGTCGAACGGGATATATTCCTTTTTATAGTCGATGTAATTCACTTCGCCGATGTATTGTGCAAATTGGGTTTCGGGAGCGAGCGCTTTCTGCAACCGCCCAATCGTCGACTGAATCGCGAGTCCTTCCTGGCTTTGCGTAAAAATCTGCCACATCGCGAACGATTCGTACTCGTTCAAATGCCAACTCGAGATCGCAACTTGCTCGCGATGCTGTTTGTAGTATTGCAAAAACTCCGGATTGTGGGCCGAGAGCTTCTTGATTTCCTCGTATGTCGGTTCAGAAAAAGTGCCTTCGTATTGATCCTCGAACTTGTCGGAACGCGACATGAACATTTTTCCCGATAGCAAAACATCGATGAGTTTCGACAAATCCATGTATTTCCAGACGATCGTGTCGGGGTCGGGGGGAAGTTTTATCTGGTCGTCGTTTATGTACATTTCAATTAATAATGAATAATTAATAATTAATAATGAATAATGAGTGGTGATCGATGGGAAATGAATAACAACTTTTGTTAACCTCGACTCCGAGCAATTATTAATTGTTAATCCATTATTAATTGTAATAAAGCTACGAAACTAAACCCACGCAAACGTTACCAAATTTTGGCGATTTTGTTAATCGATTTTCGTGCGTTTCCTGACTTCTCGCCAAGTGGCGTCAGTATCCGAAGTAAGGATTTTGGGTTTGAAGTCTTCGCGCGGCGTGCCGTTGACGTGGTACAGGCGTTCGGTTGGGATTTGGTAACCGATATTGGTTTCCGATAATCTGAAATTCGAGATTGCACCAATGAGTCCGGCCATTTGCGTCCCGATGATTTCTGCGGCTTTCATCGCGTCGAAACCGATTGCCAGTCCTTCACCCATGCTTCCCGTCCAATGCGAGACCAAAATGTAGACTTTTCCCTGATAGCGCGATTTTCTGGGCGTCACATACTCGATCCACGAGCGTTTTGTGTCGAATTCTTTTTCGTCAAATTCGTGTTGTTGGTAAGGTTTTTTGTCCGTAGTGAATCTTCCCATTATTGCGCGCGCCACCGTGGTATTTCCGCCGCCGGGCGTTTCGGTCAAATCGAGAATCAGGAATTTTGTGTACGCCAGTTCGTCGAGAGCCGAATCGAATGCAGCGATCAACGCATTGTTTCCAAGCGAATTGTTGATTTTGATGTAGCCGACGTTCGGTTTCACAAGCTTGCTTTCGAGCAATGAAATAGTTTCATCGCGCTTGAAACTGTCCGGAAAATAATCTTTGACCGATCCGTTTTCGAGAACTGAAATTTTGCGGGGTTTGTCGTGCGTTCCGGCGAAAAGCATTGAGATCGCGTATTGCGTCGCGTCGGAATCGATCGAAGTCTCGGCTTTCGGAAGAAAATGCTGTACTTGTGGCGCGACTTCCAAATCGTTGAATTTGGCAACTTTCATCCCGATTTTCAGTCCGGACTTTTCAGCCGAACTGCCTTTCCGCAAATCCTTGATGATGAAATCTACTCCGGATTTTTCAATCCAAATATCTGAACCCGTTGGAACAATGCGGTTCGAAGAACTCAAATTCGTGTTCAGCGAAACGTGTCCGTTGTGGAATTCGCTCAGCATATTTTCGAGCAGGCGCACGAATTCCTCTCGTGTTTTTACCTCTCGAATTTTATCGGCATAAACCGCTTTGGCTTTTTTGCAGTCGATTTTCTGTTGGTCGAGATACCCGTAATTGGCCTCGATGTCGCTCCAGAATTCGTCGAAATCTTTTTCGTATTTCGTCTGGCCGAAAGAAATTCCAACCGATAAAAGCAAAACGAGAAGAAAAGCCTTTTTCAACAAATCAGGTTATTCGAATGATTGCATGTTGACGAGCTTCTTGTAAGTGCCGTCTCTGGCGATAAGTTCGTCGTGCGTGCCTTGTTCCATGATTTTTCCTTTTTGCATCACAACGATTCTGTCGGCTTTTTGGATTGTCGAAAGCCGGTGCGCAATCACGACCGAAGTGCGATTCTGCATCATGTTTTCCAAAGCTTGTTGCACCAAACGCTCGCTTTCCGTATCGAGTGCCGAAGTCGCCTCGTCGAGAATCATGATCGGCGGATTTTTGAGAACGGCGCGCGCAATGCTCAAACGCTGTTTTTGTCCGCCCGACAATTTGTTTCCGGCGTCACCGATATTCGTGAAAATTCCGTCAGGCAAATCTTTCACGAATTCATAGGCGTTGGCGACTTTGAGCGCTTCGATGACTTCTTGGTCAGTAGCATTCGGACGGCCAAGCGAAACGTTCGATTTGATCGTGTCGTTGAACAGGATCGAATCTTGCGTGACAAGTCCGATAAGGCCTCGAAGCGATTGCATGTCAAGGTCGCGGATATCTGTTCCGTCCACAAGGATTTCCCCTGCGTCGACATCGTAAAAACGCGTCAGCAAATTCGCGATCGTACTCTTTCCGCTGCCCGATTGTCCTACCAAAGCGACCGTTTCGCCTTTTTTGACCGTGAGCGAAAAGTCGCGCAAGACCTTATCTTCGAGATAGCCGAAAGTGATGTTTTGCAAAACGATCCCGGATTCGAGCGTTTCCTTGTGGATCGCACCGGTTTTGGTAGTAATCGGATTGTGTTCGTGCAGGATTTCCAGTACGCGATCGGCTGCGGCGGCTCCGCGTTTTACGCCATAAGAAGCTTTGGAAATCGCTTTTGCCGGCGTCAGGATGTTGTAAGCCAAGCCCATGTAAGTGATGAACGAACTCGCGGCCAAAGTCTTGTCTATCAAGACCATTTGTCCGCCGTAGATCAACAGGAACGCGATCACTGCAATTCCCATGAATTCGCTCAGAGGCGAGGCGAGGTTTTGCCTGTTTCCGATGCTGTTCGACAGCCTGAAAAAACGGTCGGTCGATTTGCGGAATGCGTCTCCGAAGTGTTTTTCGGCATTGTACGATTTCACGACTTTGAGTCCGCCAAGGGTTTCTTCCAAAGTGGAAAGGAAAACGCCTTGTTCCTTTTGGGCGTTCGACGATTTTTTCTTGAGCGTTTTTCCGACAAGCGAAATGATATAGCCCGAAATCGGAATAAAAATAAACACGAATGTCGTCAGTTTCACGCTGATGACGAACATCGAAATGATCGTGAAAACAATCGTCAGCGGTTCTTTTACGATAAGTTCGAGAATGGCCAACATCGAATTCTGGACTTCATTTACGTCGTTCGAAATCCTCGCAATCGTGTCGCCTTTGCGTTTTTCCGAGAAGAAAGCGATTGGAAGTTGCAGGATTTTGTCATACATCGCCGTCCGCAAATCGCGAAGAACGCCGTTTTTTAGAAAGGTCACGAAAAACATCGCGAGGTAATCGCACAAATTCTTGAGCAAAAACAAGGCGATGATCACACAGACAAGTATCGCGAGCGTCGTTCCGATGTCGTGACTGTCGGTAAACCTCGTGATGTGGAAATTTAATAGTGTCGATCCGTAATCCTTGATGTCGTCAATTCCCGTGTAAACCGGTTCGGCGTAGACTTTTTTGGTTTTGCCGAACAATACGTCCAGCATCGGCATCAAAGCGATGAACGACAAAGTGCTGAACAACGCATAAAGCACGTTGAAAAAGATATTCAGGTAAGCGTACTTTTTGTACGGCTTGGCAAAAGGAATGATTTTCTTTAAACTGCTCATCAATCGATGTTAAGGTCGCGAACGATATTCTTGATCTTTTGATCCAGCGCTTTTTCGGCGGCCGGGATATCGTCAACCGAATCGATCTCGGTCTTCACGCTAAAGTAAAACTTGATTTTTGGCTCGGTGCCGCTTGGTCTGGCCGCGATTTTAGATCCGTCTTCGGTGTAATAGATAAGTACGTCAGATTTTGGGATCGAGATCGGTTCTTCGGTGTCATCCATCAAATTTTTGGAAATGGACGATTGGTAATCTTCGACGCAAACCACGCGCTGTCCGTCGAGTTCGCGAATCGGGTTTTCACGTTGGTCGATCATCATCTGCTTGATCTCGTTCGCGCCTTCTATGCCTTTTTTGGTCAGTGAAACCAAATATTCCTTGTAGAATCCATAATCCACATATAATTTCTGCAATTCCCGGTAAACCGAACTTCCTTTGGCCTTGGCCTGAGCGGCGACTTCGCAAATCAGCAATGTCGCGCCAATCGCATCTTTATCGCGCACCTTGTCGCCAACCATAAAGCCGAAACTTTCCTCGCCACCGCCAATGAATTCCTGATTCGGGAAATCCTTGATCATCTTGGCGATCCATTTGAATCCGGTCAAGCCGACTTTGAGCTCGACTCCGTAAGCGTCGGCGAGTTCGTGCATCATCGGCGTGGAAACGATTGTCGAGCCAATGAACTGTTTTCCGTTCAATTTCCCTTTTTTCTTCCATTGGTCCAAAAGGAAATGTGTCATCAAAACCATCGTCTGGTTTCCGTTGAGCAACACCAATTTGTTGTCGTTGTCGCGAACGGCAATGCCTAGTCTGTCCGCATCCGGATCGGTTCCTATCACGATATCGGCTCCAAGCTTTTCGGCCAATGCGACCGCCATCGAAAGTGCTTCCGGTTCTTCTGGATTCGGAGATTTTACCGTTGGGAAATTCCCGTTCGGTTCTGCCTGTTCCGGTACGATATGTACGTTTTTGTAACCCGCTTTTTCCAAAGTTGGAGGAATTGCCTTGATCGACGTTCCGTGAAGCGAAGTGTAAACAATATTGAGTTGGTCTTTGGCCGCTTGTGGCGTGTTGAAACTCGCGTTCTCGACCGTCGAAGCCACGAAAGCCGCGTCGACGTCCTTGTCGATCATCGTGATCAGCTTTTCGTTTGGCGTGAATTTGATATTGTCATAGGAAAGGCTTTCGATCAGGTCGATGATTTCCTTGTCCTGTGGCGGAACGAGCTGTCCGCCGTCTTCCCAATATACTTTGTAACCGTTGTATTCCGGCGGATTGTGCGATGCCGTCAACACGATTCCGCATTGGCATTTCAGGTATTTCAAAGCAAACGACAATTCCGGAGTTGGGCGCAGGTCTGAAAACAGGTAGACGTGGATTCCGTTAGCCGAAAAAACATCGGCCACGACCTTTGCCAAAGTGTTCGAATTGTTGCGGCAATCGTAAGCGATCGCGACTTTGATGTCCTTGTTCGGGAACGATTTGTGCAGGTAATCAGAAAGTCCCTGAGTGTTTTTCCCTAAGGTATATTTGTTGATGCGATTCGTCCCAACGCCCATCACGCCGCGCATTCCGCCCGTTCCGAACTCAAGATTCTTGTAAAAACTTTCCTCGAGTTCTTTTGGGCTCGAGGTCATCATTTCTTCGATTTCACGTCGCGTCTGTTCGTCAAAATTTGGCGTGAGCCATTCGTTTACGCGATCGAGTATAGGTTGTTCAATGTGCATCTTGTTTTTGTTTTTTAGAAGCTTTTTCCGGCTATCCGCTGTATCTTTTGCGCTTAAGAACGCTGCAAAAGGATGCCGCTGCTATCCGGGCTAGGGCTTTTGTGTTCCGAACTTCAAATGTCCTTAAAATTCGGGTTTCAGGTTGTTAAGGCGTTTATAAATTAAATCTCCGTAAAAAAAATAATGGCCGTTATCATCTTTACATCAACTGCGAAAATTCGCGAATTCGCGGTTAAAAAAAAACGCCTCATAATTATTATGCCAATTTTCAAACCGCGAATTCGCGAATTTTACCTCGATCCCTAGGGATGAAATTATTGTCTTGCGGCCAAAAAACGATTTAAAGATTAATAGTATCCGAAACCTTATATCGATCGTTGCTGCTTTTGGCGCGCAAGATGATTTCACCCAAAAATCCGGCGAGGAACAATTGCGTTCCTATGACCATCGTGGCCAGCGAAATGTAAAACCAAGGATTTTGCGTCACGAGAATCGTCGGTTCGTGGTCGTAAAGGCGCACCAATTTAGCGATCCCGATATATCCGGCCGACAAGAATCCGATGATGAACATGAACGAGCCCAAAGCTCCAAACAAATGCATCGGACTTTTTCCAAAACGCGACAGGAACCAGATGGTTATCAGATCCAGAAAACCGTTTATGAAGCGGTTCATCCCGAATTTGGTTTCGCCATATTTGCGGGCTCTGTGTTTTACGACTTTTTCCCCAATTTTCCTGAAACCGGCGTTTTTAGCCAAAACGGGAATATATCTATGCATTTCACCCGAAACTTCCACGTTTTTCACCACGCGGTTGTCGTAGGATTTCAATCCGCAGTTAAAATCGTGCAATTTCACGCCAGAGGTCATGCGGGCCGCCCAATTGAACAGTTTCGACGGAAGGTTTTTCATCACGACATTGTCGTAGCGCTTTTTCTTCCAACCCGAAACCAGGTCGAATTTGTCGTTGGCGATCATCGAATACAATTCCGGGATTTCTTCTGGATCGTCCTGAAGATCGGCGTCCATCGTGATCACGACATCGCCTTTGGCTGCAGCGAATCCGGCGTGCAAGGCTTGGGATTTTCCGAAGTTTTTCATGAATCGGATACCTTTCACATTCGGATTGTCGTGCGAAAGCGTTTCTATGATTTGCCAGGAATTGTCGGAACTTCCGTCGTCGATGAACAAAATTTCATACGAATAGTGGTTCTTGTCCATCACGGACACGATCCAATTGTGAAGTTCGTGAAGCGACTCTTCTTCGTTGAGAAGAGGAATTACGATAGATAGGTTCATTTAGTCTTGGTAGGTCTGGCGATTTTTGAAAATGGCCGCGAGGATCAATCCGATGACACAACTTACGGCAAGCCCGACGACTCCGCCAAAAAGCTGCTTGCCGATCGATAGCGGATTGTCATTTTCGAGTCTTTCGACCGCGTCGTTGATTTGGGAAGTCGGCGTTCCCATGTTTTTCATAAAACTTACCGTGGCCTTGATCGATTGTTCTTTCACGATTTCCTGAGCGCCCGGATCTACAAAATTGTATAGTGTGATGTTGAAAAGCGTTCCAACCAGCACAGCGATCGATGCCGCGATGAAATAAGTCGTGAAAGCCTCCTTGAAAGTGATGCCTCCGAGTTCTTTTTTCGTCCGCGAAAGCATAATGCAGTAGACGGCTATTGAAACAACAAAAACTATAAGCGTGATCCACCAAGCGGTGAAAAGTTGTGTGACATAGGTGATTGTCGTGGTCAAAACGCCGATTACCGCTAGAATAATTCCGAAAGTCAGTCCGTTTTTCTTGATGATTGGGTTCATTATCTTTGTTGTTTATTTTGGTTAACAAATATAGGAATTAAGCGTTCACGATTTCCTGAAAATATATGGGCAGAAAAATCGAGAAAGAATTTGGTTATTAAAAAATAATCGTACATTTGCGCACTCAAAATTAAACAGTAAACCCAAAAACTGTCGTAAGCCATACCTTCTCGAAGAAGCTTCAGGTCGAAAGCGGTTCATTAAAAAGATACACCATGAAAAAAGGAGTTCACCCAGATTCTTACAGACTTGTCGCTTTCAAGGACATGTCTAACGACGAGGTTTTCATCACCAAGTCAACTGCAGATACAAAAGAGACAATCACGCACGAAGGAGTAGAATATCCTGTGGTGAAAATGGAGATATCTCGTACGTCTCACCCTTTTTACACTGGTAAATCGAAACTTATCGACACGGCAGGTCGTATCGACAAGTTCAAAAACAAATACGCGAAATTCAGCAAGTAATTGCCAATCGCAAAGTAGTGTTCAAAATTACGAAGAGCCTTCCCGAAACGGAGGGCTTTTTTGTTTCCTGGATTTTCGGAATTGAAAGATTCCCGGATTTTCAGAAAGCCGGATCAAAATGAACCGATAACGACTTTTTGGCTTTCGGTTAACGCAGAACTTCGTACTTTCGGGATGGATTTTCGACCGTGCGAAATCACAGGTTTGAAAATCTGCAAATCCGCCAACCTGAAAATTTCAAAATGAACTACATATTATTCGACGGCTCGGTCCGTAACGCACTTCTTCCCTTCACCTTCACGCGTCCGGTGGCCGATATTCGCATCGGAATCCTGACCATTCGCGAAAAATGGGAGAAATACCTTGGAAATACGACGACGACCCTTACCGAAGAATATCTTTCGGATAAGTTTCCGATGGTCGAAATGGAAGAAAACGTGATGATTTACGCCTCATATTGCCCGAACGAGATTTTGGCCGAAATGGTGAAAAGTCTTGAGCCCAAACAGGCGATCGCGAAAAACGGTGAAATCATCGCCTTTTACACGCAAGACACTCAGGAAGAAGTTGATTTTGACGCTTATGAAATCATCGAATTCGACGACGATTGCATTGTCGTATCAAATCCTTGGGACATTTTCGCCAAGAATGACGCGGCTTTGAGAGAAGATTTCGAGTTGCTTACAGAGGACAGAAAGTCGCAACCGATTCCGTCGAGCTGCAATGTGATCGGTGCCGAAAATATCTTCATTGAAGACGGCGCGAAGCTGGAATTCGTGACTTTGAACGCATCGACCGGACCGATTTACATCGGTAAAAATTCCGAGATCATGGAAAATTCGGTGATCCGCGGACCGTTTGCTTTGTGCGAAGGCGGACAAGTCAAACTCGCAACCAAAGTTTACGGTGCGACCACGGTTGGCCCGCATTCGAGAATCGGTGGCGAGGTTTCCAATTCGGTGCTTTTCGGATATTCGAACAAAGGGCACGATGGGTTTTTGGGAAATTCGGTACTTGGCGAATGGTGCAATCTTGGCGCCGACACGAACAATTCCAACCTCAAGAACAATTATGAGGAAGTGAAACTCTGGAGTTACGAGAAAAACGGATTTGCCAAAACGGGACTCCAATTTTGCGGACTCATGATGGGCGACCACTCGAAATGCGGCATCAACACGATGTTCAACACGGGAACCGTCGTAGGTGTTAGCGCGAACATCTTCGGATCTGGTTTTCCAAGGAATTTCGTCCCGAGTTTCAGTTGGGGCGGCGCTTCCGGATTCACGACTTATCTAACCAACAAAGCTTTTGAAACCGCAAGAATCGTAATGTCGAGGCGAAATCTCGTTTTTGACGAACAGGAAGCCAGGATTCTCGAACACATTTTCGAAGAGACGAAACAATATAGGAAAGAATAAAAAAAAGCCACCGGATTCAGGTGGCTTTTTTGTTATCGGTGGTTTTTCCGAAGTTATCTTTAGCCAATTTATCTCGTAGGAAATTGGCTTCTTTGATCGAAATTATTTCTGTTTTGCTTTGATGAACTTTCCGTCCTGGGTAAAATTCAGGTCGGTGTTGTTCGAAAGGTCGACATCGATTTCCTTGTGGCCGATGTCGATGTGCGTGATTTTTTGGGCTGGATAGTTTTTGGCAATGTAGTCTGTGATTGCGGGCAAGATGTAACCCGTCGGGATTGCGCCGTCGTTTCCGTCGACTTCGCGCCAATGACCGGAATTCGTGAATTCGATCTCGGTTCCGTTGGCGAGTTTTACTTCGTAGCCTTTTTCGCCAATCTGGGCTTCTTTCTTGACCTTCTCGATTTTTTCACCCTTGAAGTATTTCTCGAGGAAATTCTGGGCCTCTTTTGGAAGGTCGGTCACTTTTAGTTTGCTGTCCTGAGCGCTCGCAAAAGTCGTCGCGAAGACTAAAATCAGGCTGAAGATTGCGTTTTTCATGTCGTGTCGTTTTAGAGTTTACCCTAATTTACGACCGCATTTTTTGGTCGACAATCTATTTAATATCGATTTAAGACGTCAATCCACCAATTTTCCGTCAGGATCGAATGCAAGCGAAATGTTTCCGTTGAGGTTGACCTCGATTCCATCGGCGTCTTTTTCGATGTAACAAATGCGTTTCTTCGGATATTTTTCCTTGATGTAAGTCGCGATATTGGTCGGAACCAATTCCTTTGGAACAGATGAATTCCCGTTGTTTATCTGACACCAATCGCCATTGTCGCAAAATTTGATCTGTGTGCCTTGGGCAAGCTTGACCTCATAAGGAATTCCCGTTTCATCTTTCTTTCGGACGAATTCCACGGGACGATATTTGTAGTATTGGTTTAGGAAAGTTTTAGCGGCCGTCGGAAGTTCCGCAACCGAAATCTTGGCCGATTGCGCTTGTCCGAAAAAGCAAAAGCAAAGCAGCGATAGCAGGCAAATTCGTTTCATAGTCATTTCTTTTTAGTCAAGTTACAATTCAGATTTGGGGAATCCGAGAAGTTTAATATTGTTTTGGCGATTGTTCATTTTAGGAACTTTCCTAGGGAATCGAACGTGAATTTTTGTCCGTTCACCAAGGTCACGTCTATGGTTTTACCCAAATTCGTCGCTTTGAGCAAACGTTGTCCGGGCGCATTCTGTTTGATGTAGGCGATTATCGTCTGTCCCAAAAAAGTGGGTTGCACGGAGTGTATTTTCCCGTCGACTTCCTTCCATTTCCCGTCTTCGGTGAAATCGATTTCGGTGTCATCCGCGAGTACTGCCTTGAAACGGACGTTGTCGCCTTCTGTGAATTTCATGCAGTGGTGAAGCGCCACGCTGGTGAAGTTCGACTCGATGAACGTTAGCGCGCCTTCCGGCAACTGCGACGGTTGGATGTTTTTTTTCTGGGCAAATGCCGATGTTGCACAAACCAACAGGATGAAAATCAGGTTTCTCATATTTCCGAAGATAAGTAAGTATAACTTTCGCGACTGTGAATAATTGTGATTGTTGATAACTTGTTGCCGATTCGACGTTCTTTTTTGCATTCGAAGTTGGAATTTGCGATTATAATTTTATTTCGTTCGCCTGATTTTTAGGAAGTTGAATTTTATTTGTGTTTCGGACGGATGCCAACTTTGGAATTTTGTCGTATTTTTGCGCCCTTATTTCAGGAAGCGGATTTGCGGATGATTCTCCGAAACCGCGCCCAACCGGATTCCGGGAAAACCGGGAATTCAAATTTTACAAAATGGAAAGAAAGAAAGTCGCATTTTACACGCTTGGCTGCAAGCTGAATTTTTCCGAAACCTCGACGATCGCACGCAGTTTTCAGGACGAAGGCTTCGATCGTGTCGAATTTGAGGACGTGGCCGACATTTATGTGATCAACACTTGTTCGGTTACAGAAAATGCCGACAAGCAGTTCAAGCAGGTCGTAAAGAAGGCGATGAAATTAAACGATAAAGCTTTCGTGGCGGCGGTTGGTTGTTATGCGCAATTGAAACCTGAGGAATTGGCGTCGGTTGACGGCGTCGATCTTGTTTTGGGAGCGACCGAAAAATTCAAGATTACCGATTATATCAACGATCTGTCCAAGAATGATATGGGCGAGGTGCATTCCTGCGAGATACACGAAGCCGATTTTTACGTCGGAAGTTACTCGATTGGCGACCGCACGCGAGCGTTTTTGAAAGTTCAGGACGGATGCGACTATAAATGCACTTATTGCACGATTCCGTTGGCGAGAGGCATTTCGCGATCGGATACCATGGAAAACGTGCTGCAAAACGCGAAAGAAATCTCGCAAAAAGGCATCAAGGAAATCGTGCTTACCGGCGTCAACATTGGCGATTACGGCAAAGGCGAGTTTGGGAACAAGCGCCACGAGCATACTTTTTTCGAACTTGTCCAAAACCTGGATAAAGTGGAAGGCATCGAACGTTTGAGGATTTCGTCGATCGAGCCGAATCTGTTGAAAAACGAAACCATCGATTTTGTGTCGAAGTCGCGAACCTTTGTGCCGCATTTCCATATTCCGCTGCAATCCGGAAGCAACGACATCCTGAAGAAAATGAAGCGTCGTTATTTGCGCGAATTGTACTTTGATCGGGTTTCTAAAATCCGGGAAGTCATGCCGCATGCTTGTATTGGCGTCGATGTCATCGTTGGTTTTCCTGGCGAAACGGACGAGCATTTTCTCGACACTTACAATTTTTTGAACGGGCTTGACATTTCTTATTTGCACGTTTTCACGTACTCCGAAAGGGATAATACCGAAGCGGCTGATTTTGAAGGCGTCGTTCCGGCGAACGTTCGCGCAAAACGCAGTAAGATGTTGCGCGGTTTATCGGTCAAAAAACGAAGAGCGTTTTATGAGGGGCAAATTGGGACGACGAGAACGGTTTTGTTCGAGGACGAAAATAGGGAAGGCTACATTCACGGGTTTACCGAAAATTACGTGAAGGTGAAAGCGCCTTGGAATCCGGAGTTTGCCAATACATTACAGGAAGTCATTTTGACCAAGATTGACGATGATGGTCTGGTGCGTATGGAGTTCGCAAATGTTTTGGTGTAACCGGCGAATTCCGGAGATTTTGATACCATAGAAATTTTATGCCGACTTTATTGTCGGCTTTTTTTTTGAACTCATTTTTGGATGGTTACGTTTTTGAACCATTAAGTTCATTAAGGACATTAAGCGTTTTTGCTCCTTATTGACGGTGTTGGCAAAAAGGACGTCCGCTTCGGGAGTTGTTTGTCGACTGAGTCTGTCACAGCTCAAAAAAAACCTATTTCCACTCGATAAAATTACCACCACCACCCGCCCGAAAGGTAGTTCGAATTGAGATATGTGGTTTACAGAAAATCTGTAGAAAATCTTAAATGTAGGTGAGTTGTGTCGGTGAAACTTTCGTCAGGTCATCAATGGAATTCTAATCAATTCCGTTACTGAAGTTTAATCGAGTTCGCACGATAAACTCGAATTAAATCTGCGAACAAATTTGTCGTCTGAATCTGTCACAGCTCAAAAAATCCTATTTTCCACTAGATAAAATTACCACCACCACCCGCCCGAAATGTAGTTCGATTTGAGATATGTGGTTTACAGAAAATCTGTAGAAAATCTTAAATGTAGGTGAGTGGTGTCGGTGAAACTTTTGTCAGGTCATCAGTGGAATTCTAACCAATTCCGTTACTGAAGTTTAATCAAATTTGTACGGTAAACTCGAATTAAATCTGCGAACAAATTTGTCGTCTGAATCGTTCACGGCTCAAAAAAACCTATTTTCCACTCGATAAAAATACCACCACCACCCGCCCGAAATGTAGTGCGATTCAATATATGTGCTTTAAAGAAAATCTGTAGAAAATCTTAAATGTAGGTGAGTGGTGTCAGTTGAATTTTTGTCAGATTCACAAATAGAATTCTGATCAATTCCGTCCTTATAGTTTAACCAAGTTCCTCAGGTAAGTTCGAATCAAATCTGCAAACAAATTTGGTCGACTGAAGCAGTCATAGTTCAAGGATCGGCTTTTCTCTCGATAAAATTACCACCACCACCCGCCCGAAAGATAATGCGGTTCGAATTATGTGCTTTACAGAAAATCTGTAGAAAATCTTAAATGGAGGTGAGGGGTGTCGGTTGAAACTTTGTCAGGTTCACAATGGAATTCTGATCAATTCCGTCACCGAAGTTTAATCAGGTTCGTTGGGTAAACTCGAATTAAATCTGCGGACAAATTTGTCGTCTGAATCTGTCACGGCTCAAGAAATCTTATTTTCCACTCGATAAAATTACCACCACCACCCGCCCGAAAGATAATGCGATTCGAGATATGTGGTTTACAGAAAATCTGTAGAAAATCTTAAATGGAGGTGAGTGGTGTCGGTTGAAATTTTGTCAGGTTCATCAACGAACTTCAATCAAACCGCAACTAGAGTTCAATCCAGCCAATCCAGCAAATTCCACCAAAACCAAAGCAATTCCAAAAACCAAAAAAATCCCCAACCTCAATACTTCGAGTGAAACCGCACCTTGGTAATGCGATAAACATTCACGCCATACAATTCCACAAACTCGTAAACGTGTCTTCCCGGATGCTTGAAATCGACCAGTCGTTCGGCCGAAATCTCGTAGTACATTTTCTCGCCTTCCATCATCAGCCGTGCGCCATTGTTGCGATAAGCCGATCGGATCAACGTAAATTCCGACAAATTCCACGTGGTGAGATTGGCGTCGAACGTGTCGCCGTGCGAGTAAAGACCTTCGGTAATCTCGGTCAGGTCGCCGTAATATTTTTGTACACTTTCGAAGAATTCAACGACCTGTTCGCGTAATTCGTTTGATATCATGGGATTGGGCTTGTGTGGAAAATTGGAATACGTAGCTTTGTACAAACGCAATATATGAGAAAATTATTACTCCTGAGTCTTCTGTCGGTTTCGTTTTTGGGCTATTGCCAACTCGATCCGCCGGGCTGTTACAGTTATGGCGTGCTCGACGGCGACAACGACGGTTTCGTGACGATAGACGCCGATTACCTTGTTCATAGCTATGCGATTCCGATGATTTCCGAACACATCCAATACGATTTAGAGGCGAATTACCAAATGGACCTGACCGCTTGGGACTATGACGGATATGTCACCGGGATGTGGACAACCGTGATCGCGGGCGAGCAAACCACCGAAATCCAGTACACGTATCTTGGGCCGGCACCGCAGTACGTCCCGTCAGTTTATTACGAAAGTCTGGGTTATCACAGTTGTTTTCTCGTTAGGGCAATCGATCCGGGCGCAGATATGGACGCAGACGGAATCCTGAATGCCGATGAAGATCTGAACGGGGACGGAATTCTGGAAAACGACGATTCGGACGCAGATTCGATTCCGGATTATACCGATCCGTTTGAGTTGAAAGCCGATGATTTTTCCAAAAATGAGATCCGATTGTTTCCGAATCCGGCGTCGTCATTGGTGTCGATCGTCGGAGCGGACGAAAAAGCCGCGGTGGCCATTTTTGACCTTCACGGACGAAAGCTCAAACAGCAATCGGTTTCATCGGAAGTGAACGTTTCCGGATTCAGTTCCGGAATTTATCTGATGCAAATCACGTCATCGGCCAAAACCCAAACGATACGATTCGTCAAACAATAAAAAAACGCCCTTGATTGGGCGTTCGGTTTTTGATGGCGTCAGATCTTGATTCCCGGCGGAAGCAATTCCTTGTACTTGGGATTTTTACGGAAAAAGGCCGCGATCTTGGGGAAAGTCGGCACGACCTTCATGTTTTTCTCGACCGCTCCGTCCAGGATTTGGGTGAGCATTTCGGTTATGAAATCTTCGTTCGCAAAACCTTCCGGCGTTACGATACGCGTCAGGAAAATCTTGCGTTCCTGGTTTGAATACTCGATGGTTACGAGTTTTCCGCTGTCCGATGCTTCGAACTGTCGTTGAAAAGTATTGTCCTTTATTTCCATAGTCAAAATTGCATTGGTGTCGCGGGGTCCGCATTGGTGGCCAATAGCGAATTGCGTTCAGGTTGGTGATCTAATCGAAACGGTTTCCCGAAAACAAAGTATAGGCTTGAAACCAATCGAGGTCAGCCTAGCTGCGTCTTTTCACAGGAAACTGTTTTGCAGTCATAATTTCTTGACAAATTGTTTTTGCGTCAGAGTCTGTTTGGGCAAAACCGTTATTTTTACAAATCTCGCGATTTTATCAGTTTAACGCTGTTAGTAATCCGTTAAACATTATGAGGAAAATTCCCGTTTATTTTATGCCCGGATTGGCCGCGAGCCCTGAAATCTTCGAGAGGATCGCGTTGCCCGAGGAAGAATTCGAAGTGCATATGCTCGAATGGACCTTGCCGCTTCCGCTGGAAACGTTGTCGGATTACGCCAAAAGGATTGCCAAAAACATCAAAGCCGAAAAACCTGTTTTGATCGGAGTTTCGTTTGGTGGCGTGCTAGTGCAGGAAATGGCGCAGTTCGTTGATGCCGAAAAAGTCATCATCATCTCATCTGTCAAATGCAACAGACAATTCCCGAAAAGGATGCGAATGGCGCGGTATACCAAACTCTACAAAATTTTTCCGACGCACTTGGCCGAGAATTTCGAGAAGCTGGAAAGGTTGCCTTTTGGCGGAAAATTCCGTCAGCGATTCAAACTTTACGAAAAATTTCTCGCCATGAGAGACAAGATTTACCTCGATTGGGCGTTGGAAAAGATCATCTGTTGGGACAGAAGCGAGCCGGATGGCAACGTGATCCACATCCACGGTGATTCCGATGAGGTTTTTCCGCCAAAATACATCACGACTCCGTTCATTACCGTGAAAGGCGGCACGCACATCATGATCCTGAACAAGTACAAATGGCTAAACGAAAATCTACCCAAAATCATAAAAAGTTCGGACTCGCAACCGTGAATCCGTAGTTTTACTTCACTCAAAATCGACAATATGAAATTGATCCAAAAATATACGTTCGTTGCGGCGGCAGTTGTGGCAAGCAGTTTTCTCATTTACGGCGTTTCGACCGATACCAAAAAGAAAATCCTCAGGGAAGGTTCGGCTAATTATTTTCCGACGCAAGCCGATTTTTGCGGAGAACAGGTTCCGTTGCAAATTTCAGATGTGCGCGAACGTTTCGACCGTGAATTGCTTGTGAACGCCAACCTCGACGCCACGACATTGCTGATCTTGAAACGAGCGGCAAGAGCATTTCCCGTAATCGAACCGATTTTGGCCAAAAACGGCGTGCCTGACGATTTCAAATACCTCGCAGTAATCGAAAGCGGACTCGTGAACGTGGTATCTCCGGCCGGAGCTCGCGGCGTTTGGCAATTCATGCCTGCGACTGCCAAAGAAAAAGGCATGGAAGTGAACGACATCGTAGACGAACGCTATCACCTTGAAAAATCGACCGAGGCGGCATGCCGATATCTGCTCGATTCCAAGGCGAGATTGGGAAGCTGGACTTTGGCGGCGGCTTCTTACAACGGCGGAGTCGCCGGCGTGAACAAACAGATCGAATTCCAGAAAATGGGCAATTATTACGATTTGCTGCTCACCGAAGAAACCGCGCGTTACGTTTTCCGGATTTTGGCGCTCAAGGAAATCATGAAAAATCCGGCGCTTTATGGCTTTACGGTCGCGCCCGAAGAGACTTATCCGTTGCTTCCGGTTCGAAAGGTCGAGGTCGATTCCACGATCAATGATCTGGCGACTTTTGCCAATTCGCAAGGTATCAACTACAAAATCCTCAAGATCCACAATCCTTGGTTGCGCGACAGGAAACTCACGAATCTGGCGCGCAAGAAATACGTGCTCGATATTCCTACGAGCGGTTATTGATCGAAATCGGCGAAAGCCATTCCTTTTGAAATCCTTATTTTTGGGGAATGGATCAATTTTACATTTTATTGCTTTTGGGCTTGCTCACGGGCACCGTCGGAACGCTGATTGGTGCCGGTGGCGGTTTTATTATCGTGCCGATGTTGCTGATTTTTCATCCGGAACTCGATCCGGGAACGGTGACTGCGATTTCCATGGCGGTTGTTGCGGCGAACTCTATCTCGGGCACGTCGGCTTACATGTACAACAAACGCGTCGATTATAGGGCCGGAATCATTTTTGCGATTTGCACGATTCCGCTTACTTATTTTGGTGTGATGACTTCGAAGTCGCTTCCGAAAGGCACGTTCGATATCGCGTTCAGCGTGATTTTGATCGCCCTCGCGATTTTCTTGTTCGTAAAAGGCGGAAAGGCCAAACCGCAGAGCAAAGTCGTGCTCGAACGCAAAGGTTGGACGCATCAACGGCTTGTCGATCGCTCGGGCGAGGTTTACGAATACAGTTACGACTGGCGAAAAGGTACTTTTTTGAGTGTGATCGTCGGCTATCTTTCTCCAATTTTGGGAATCGGCGGCGGAATTATCCACGTTCCGGCGATGGTCGAATGGCTGCGTTTTCCGGTTCACATCGCTACGGCGACATCACATTTTATCCTCGCGATCATGGCTTCGATTACCGTGATCATTCATTTTGCCGACGGAAGTTACGCTCCACCCGAAGTGCAGCACTTGATCCTGTGGTTGGTGATCGGGATCATTCCAGGCGCGCAGATTGGGGCATTTTTGTCTCAGAAGATTCACGGGAAGGCAATTATTCGGTCGCTGGCGGCTTGTTTGGTCTTGGTCGGTATACGGATTTTGGTTGGTGGCGCGAATTAATCTCAACAAAATTAGTTTGCGTTTTGATTTTGAACCATTAAGGCCATTAAGTTCATTAAGGCTTGAATCAAAAGAATCTTACTGCTGAACAACAAAGTTAATTGGCGTTTTGATTTTGAACCATTAAGGTCATTAAGTTCATTAAGGTTTGAATCAAAAGAATCTTACTGCTGAATAACAAAGTTAATTTGCGTTTTGATTTTGAACCATTAAGGCCATTAAGTTCATTAAGGTTTGAATCAAAAGAATCTTACTGCTGAATAACAAAGTTAATTTGCGTTTGGATTTTGAACCATTAAGGCCATTAAGTTCATTAAGGTCTGATCGAAAGAATCTTACTGCTGAACAACAAAGTTAATTTTCGTTTTGATTTTGAACCATTAAGGTCGTTCATCAAGGTTTGATGCACAAATCTTACTGCTGGACAAAAGAGTTAATTCTAAAACAGTAGGGAATTAAGAGAAGCTAAGTCGTCCGCGGAAGCGATATTTCAATAAACGCAAAAGCCGACAGATCACATCGGCTTTGTAGTTTCTGATGTATTTATCTGTTTCTTGACTTGGATGGCGAAAACGTTTTTCAATCCTGGTTCACTTCGGCCAATGTTCGCACCTGATTCTTTTTCTCAAGGAAAGAAACCAATCTTTCGTTGAACAGGTCGTAGTTCATCGCTATCGCTTTTTTGGTCGGCGTTCTTGGCGGAATCGCGATGCCACCGCGTTTGATGTCGACTACTTCGAGATTTTCGTTGAGGAAATACGACGTCGGGAAACCCAAGGTGTGTTTTAGCGTGGCGACTGTTCTCGCGTCGTTTCTGTACGATTCGTTCGCGTAGCAAACCCTGATTTTTCCGTTGAATTGGCGTCCGACTTTTTTCATGTTCTGTTTCGTATCCCAAAACACGACAATGAACTGTATCGAATCGTTGTATTGGCGCGCCAGTTTGTTCAGTGCCGCGACCTCGCCTTTATTAATCACGCACCACGCCGAATAAGTGATGATGAACGTCGGCATCTTGATGTTGCTGAGTTTGACCTTTTTGCTGTTGACGCTCTTGAAAGTGTAATCGTCAAATTTCGAGCCTACCAAGTGGTTTTGCACCAATGAGTCGAAAAGCGATTGGCCTTTTC
Organism: Flavobacterium sp.; assembly: GCF_004295795.1. GTDB lineage: Bacteria > Bacteroidota > Bacteroidia > Flavobacteriales > Flavobacteriaceae > Flavobacterium. The sequence continues at coordinate 304,804 of NZ_SEBR01000002.1, forward strand.
CGATGTCGCCGCTTTCGTACACCAAATCTGATTCTTTGTTGTACTTTTTTATGTTCGTTTTGATCGCGTCCGAAAAGAGTACAGTTTTCTCCTGTTTGTCTTGGCTGTGAGCCGGTTGAGACACGAATCCGATAAGGAAAGAAAGTAAAATTAATCTCATAAACCCCAATTTTATAGATTAACACTACTCAAATTTAACGAAAGTCGTTAACAAAAGTTGATTTTGCGTGTAAAAGTTTTGTTACAGTTTTGTTTGTTGGATTTCAAGTTGTTATGTCTTTTGATTTGGAGTTGTTGGTTAGCTTTTTGGATGTTTTGTTTTGGAGTTCTGTATTTGTGAATAGTAAATTTGTTGGAAATGGACGGTTTTTCTTACTTTTTGCTACGAAAAACGTACACCCTGTCAGGGTTTTAAACCCTGTCACTGTTTTAAACGGTGACAGGGTAATTTTGAAAAACCGATCGAAAAAAGTAGCCTCCGACGCAAAACGCATCCAAAACCCCAAATTGGTTCGGTCACATCAGACGGAATCTGTTCCCGACAGCCATCGACATGGAATTTGGAAGTTGAGATTTGGCGTGCCAACACCTATCGCAATAGAATTGAGATTTGGGTCCGGGAGCTTCCGGAATGGAATTCAGATTTGATCCCAACAGCTATCAGGATGAAATTTGGAATTGTCCAAAAAAAAACCCGCTCAAAAGAACGGGGCAGATTTTATAGAAGTCTTTTGATCAGATGCGCTTCAGGTTTTCCTTCAACATCGCTATCTGGTCTTTCAACATATTGTGTTTGTCGAGTTTTTTGGCTTCGGCCAACAAGTTTTGTGCTTCGATCTTGCGACGTCTTCCCGCAGCGATTCCCGCCAACTGAAGCTTTACTACGGCCATATCCATATCCATAGACAATCCGTACTCGACCGCTTTCTTGAAATATTTCTCGGCTTGGTTCAGGTTCGTCTGCGAAAGCATGATGCCCTGAAGGTAATTGTAGTAGCCTTTTTGCTTGGTCACCAAAGCCGTTTCCGGATTCGAGATTTTCGAAAGCCATTTCTGGGCGCCCGGAAAATCCTGTTTTCTCAGGCGGAGGAAAGCCAAAAGGATGAATTCGTTTTTGAAATAAAGCAGAATCGGGAGCGCCGTCAAAATGATAAGGAAAACCCCGTTCCCGATATTGCCTTCCACAAATTGCCAAACAGCGGCCGCGAAAATCAATACGGCAAAGACAATCTTGATATTTTTGTTGAACATGGTGTACTTTTTTGCGGGGCAAATATAGTGGTTTTGAGTCGAAAGTCGAAAGTCAAAACAGGAAAGAGCGCGATCAAATACCGAATGATTCCCGCAATCAAAAACAAGCGGAAAATATTTTTTCAAAAACCACTTGCGAAAAAAGAAATTACGCCTATATTTGCACTCGGTTTTGAAAACACGTAATCACTACCGAATCAAACGATAGTATTCAGGATATTTAAAGATATTTAGCGATGAGCAAAAGAACATTTCAACCATCAAAGAGAAAAAGAAGAAACAAACACGGTTTCATGGACAGAATGGCATCTGCCAATGGTAGAAAAGTCCTTGCGCGTCGTCGTGCAAAAGGACGTCACAAGTTGACAGTTTCTTCTGAGCCAAGACACAAAAAATAATGTTGGAAACAGCATTTACAAAGGCGTTACTTTTATCGGTATCGCCTTTTTTTATACCTTGTCGGGACAAAAAACTTCAAAATTCGTTGTTCGTTAATCGTTATTCAACATTCAAGAAATTCTAAGGTTTTCTGACAAAAAAGTTCAAAAAAATATTGATTATCAGAAGCTGAATCCGGCTGCCGCTGTAAGCTTTCTTGAAAACCGCAAATTTTTCTGCTTTTGCGAAGAGCTTCCTTCGGTCGCTTCCGCAAAAGCGAAAAATAAGGCGATTTCCTGCAAAAGGCTTTCCGCTTGCATCCGGGCTAGGATACGTTCAAAATTCAACATTCGTTATTCAACATTCGTTGTTCAACATTGAAAGAAGTTCACGGAGTTGATTTCGGGATTCAGATCGAATTAATTTTGAACAACGAATAACGAATAACGAACAACGAACAACGAACAACGAGTTTAAGTAACTACTAAACACAACTTTACATACATGCCAAAAGACACTTCCATCAAGTCGGTACTGATTATAGGATCAGGTCCAATCGTAATCGGACAGGCTTGTGAATTCGACTACGCCGGCTCGCAATCGGCACGTTCCATTCGCGAAGAAGGAATCGAGGTCATTTTGATCAACTCGAATCCGGCGACGATCATGACAGATCCAACCATGGCCGATCACGTCTACCTCAAGCCGCTCACGACCAAATCGATCATCGAGATCCTCAAGGAACATCCGCAAATTGACGCGGTCTTGCCAACAATGGGCGGACAAACAGCGCTGAATTTGTGCCTCGAGGCCGAAGAAAAAGGCATTTGGGAAGATTTCAACGTGAAGCTGATCGGGGTTGACATCAACGCGATCAACATCACCGAAGACCGCGAACAATTCAAGCAATTGCTGGAACGCATCGACATTCCGGCGGCTCCGGCCAAAACCGCGACGTCTTTTCTAAAAGGAAAGGAAATCGCCCAGGAATTCGGATTTCCGCTCGTGATCCGCCCGTCATTTACACTAGGTGGAACGGGCGCGGCTTTCGTCCACAGAAAAGAAGATTTCGACGAATTGCTAACCCGCGGACTCGAAGCTTCCCCAATCCACGAAGTCTTGATCGACAAGGCATTGCTAGGCTGGAAAGAATACGAATTGGAACTTTTGCGCGACAAGAACGATAACGTCGTGATCATCTGTTCGATCGAAAATATGGATCCGATGGGAATCCACACCGGAGACTCGATCACGGTCGCTCCGGCGATGACGCTGTCTGACGCGACTTTCCAGAAAATGCGCGACATGGCCATCAAAATGATGCGTTCTATAGGGAATTTCGCCGGCGGTTGCAACGTGCAATTCGCGGTTTCCCCAGACGAAAAAGAAGACATCGTGGCCATCGAGATCAATCCGCGCGTTTCTCGTTCCTCGGCTTTGGCTTCGAAAGCGACAGGTTATCCGATCGCGAAAATCGCATCCAAACTCGCACTCGGCTATAATCTCGACGAATTGCAGAACCAGATCACCAAATCGACTTCGGCACTTTTCGAACCTACACTCGATTACGTCATCGTCAAAATCCCGCGTTGGAACTTCGACAAATTCGAAGGCGCCGACAGAACTTTGGGACTTCAGATGAAATCGGTAGGCGAGGTCATGGGCATCGGAAGATCGTTCCAGGAAGCGCTCCACAAGGCCACGCAATCGCTCGAAATCAAGAGAAACGGGCTTGGCGCCGACGGGAAAGGCTACAAAAATTACGAACAGATCATCGACAAACTCACGCACGCAAGCTGGGATCGCGTTTTTGTGATCTACGATGCGATCGCGATGGGCATTCCGCTTTCGAGAATCCACGAAATCACCAAAATCGACATGTGGTTTTTGAAGCAATATGAGGAATTGTATGCTTTGGAAAAGGAAATCTCGAATTTCAGGATCGAAAGTCTTCCAAAGGAACTGTTGCTCGAAGCCAAGCAAAAAGGTTTCGCCGACAGACAGATCGCCCACATGATCGGCTGTCTCGAATCTCAGGTCTACAATTTGAGAGAGCAAATGAACGTAAAACGCGTCTACAAACTCGTCGACACGTGCGCGGCTGAATTCAAGGCAAAAACGCCCTATTACTACTCGACTTTCGAGGCCGAAATCCAAAAAGCCGACGGAACGCGATATGTTGACAACGAATCTGTCGTGTCCGACAAGAAAAAGGTCGTGGTTTTAGGATCGGGCCCGAACCGCATCGGACAAGGAATCGAATTCGACTATTCTTGTGTCCACGGCGTTTTGGCGGCGAAAGAATGCGGATACGAAACGATCATGATCAACTGCAATCCGGAAACGGTTTCGACAGATTTCGATACGGCCGACAAATTGTATTTCGAGCCGGTTTTCTGGGAACACATCTACGATATCATCCGACACGAAAATCCGGTAGGAGTGATCGTGCAACTTGGCGGACAAACGGCTTTGAAACTGGCCGAGAAACTCGATCGCTACGGCATCAAAATCCTCGGGACGAGCTTCGATGCGCTCGATTTGGCCGAAGACCGCGGGCGTTTTTCCGAACTGCTCGAGTCGCTTCACATTCCGTTCCCGAAATTCGGTGTTGCGGAATCGGCCGAAGAAGCCTCGAAACTCGCCGACGTTCTTGACTTTCCGCTATTGGTGCGTCCATCGTACGTTTTGGGCGGACAAGGCATGAAGATCGTCATCAACAAACAGGAACTCGAGGAACACGTCATCGACTTGCTCAAAAGCATTCCGGGAAACAAATTGCTGCTCGACAATTACCTCGACGGGGCGATCGAAGCCGAAGCCGATGCGATCTGCGACGGTGAAGACGTCTATATCATCGGAATCATGGAGCACATCGAACCTTGTGGAATCCACTCGGGTGATTCGAACGCGACGCTTCCGCCTTTCAACTTGGGCGAATTCGTGATGCAGCAAATCAAGGATCACACGAAGAAAATTGCCCTGGCCTTGAAAACCGTCGGATTGATAAACATCCAATTCGCGATCAAGGACGATACGGTTTACATCATCGAGGCCAATCCGCGCGCGTCGAGAACTGTGCCTTTCATCGCAAAAGCGTACGGCGAACCTTACGTGAATTATGCGACGAAAGTGATGTTGGGCGAGAAAAAGGTCAAAGATTTCACGTTCAATCCGCAGCTCAAAGGATTCGCGATCAAGCAGCCGGTTTTCTCTTTCTCGAAATTCCACGGCGTGAACAAAGCGCTCGGACCCGAAATGAAATCGACTGGCGAAAGCATTTTGTTCATCGACGATTTGAAGGACGACCAATTTTATGAGTTGTACTCGCGTCGCAAGATGTATTTGTCGAAATAAGATTTTCAGATCATCTGCAAAAAACAAAAGCCCTGACGTCGAAATCAGGGCTTTTTTATCTATCGGGAATTCGTACTTGCTTTTAGGCGAAATAGAATTGTTGTGGGTTCGGATGCGACGAGAAATTGGTGTCCAAAGCGCGCTTGAGGTTTTGGGTGAATTTTTCGAAGTTGGCCGATTTGGTAATGAAAAGATTGGCGCCGGAACCTTTGCTGCTCTCGATCATCGCTTGTTCCTTGGCTGTCGAAAGCATTACGATAGGAAGTTTGTTCCAAAGTTCTGCCGATCGGATTTCCTTCAGAATCTGAAGTCCTGATTTTTTCGGCATGTTGATGTCCAGAAAAATTATCGCGGCTTTCGGCGGTGGATTCTTGAGTTGGTCGATCAAATCGTCTCCCAGTGTGAACGTTTTTACCTTTCGGCCCAACATGCTGGCAGCTTCGGTAAAAAAATCCAGGTCGTCTAAATCGTCATCGGCATAAAATATCATATCTCTACATTTAGTACTGGCAAACTTAGTGCATATATTGGCTTTTTGGACAATTGTTTTGTGCAGGATTCCACTTTTGTTTTCTGCCGATTTGTCCGATATCTTGGGTTTGCGGACAAGAATCGCTTGCTTTGTAAAAAATACACGCCTTATGCAATTTTCCGCTCCAAAAGTCCAATCCCAAATTTACGATGCGCTGTTCAAGGTTTTGCGCGACATCGGCTTGTCAGAACAACTCGCGCATACCGTAAATGCGGTTTTGCTCATTGCCTGTCTCGGCTTTATTTTGTTCGTGGTTGATTATTTCTTCCGAAAAATCCTGCTGTATTTCATTATCAAGGCCGTGAGAAGATCGAGAACAAAACTCGACGATTACCTGTTGCGAAATAAGGTCGTAAAATATTTTATGCACATCATAACGGTCGTGATAGCCAAGCAGTTTTTTCCTTTGGTTTTTGTCGGATTCCCGCAATTGGTGAGCGGAATTTTGAAAGTGACCGATGTGATCGTGATCCTGATGGTCGGACTTTTCGTCAACGCCATCCTGAGGTCGGTAAAAGACTGGCTCAAATCGAAGAAGGCGTTTGAGGACAAGCCACTCGACAGTTATTCCCAAGTGATCACAATACTGGTTTTCTTTGTTTGCGGCATCATGATTTTCTCGCTACTCACGGGCCAATCGCCTTATGCTTTCCTGATTTCTCTGGGCGCGGCATCGGCCATCCTGATCTTGATTTTCAAGGACACGATCATGGGATTCGTCGCGAGTATCCAGGTTTCGGCCAACGACATGGTGCGCGTGGGCGATTGGATTGAAATGCCAAAATACGGCGCTGACGGAGACGTTTTGTCGATCAATCTGGCCACGGTAAAAATCCGGAACTTCGACAAGACGATCACGACCGTTCCCACTTATGCGTTCATTTCCGATTCGTTCAAGAACTGGCGCGGCATGCAGGAATCGGGCGGACGTCGCATCAAGCGTTCGATTCACCTTAAAATGAGCAGTTTCAGGTTTTTGGACGCCGACGATATCGCAAATTTCAAGAAATACAGGCTCATCCGCAATTACATCATCGAGCGCGAGAAGGAAATCGAGAAGCACAACAGGAATATCGATGCCGAATCGATTTCGGTCAACATCCGCCGCATGAGCAATATTGGCGTATTCCGGATTTATGCCGAGGAATATCTCAGGGAAAACAAGCGCATCCATAAAAACATGACCACGATGGTGCGCCAACTTTCGCCTACACCTCAAGGTTTGCCGCTCGAGATTTACTGTTTTACGACCGATGTGCGCTGGATCAATTACGAAGTCATAATCGCCGATATTTTCGATCATCTCATGACAATCGTTCCCGAGTTCGGGCTTGCGATTTTTGAGGAACCTTCGGGTGATGATTTCCGGGAATGGAGGTCGTGAAGATTCCATTCTGATAGGTATTTGGATCAAATTCCAACTTCCATTTGCTAGCCATCTAAATCAGATTCTAAGTTTCGTGTTGAGTTTATCGGGAGGAAATGCTAAGTTTTATGGGTTCAGGTTTTACTTTGATGGAGGTTGCTTTGGAGCTGGGATTCCTTTTAAATCCGCAAAAAAAAATAACCCTGTCACCGTTTAAAACAGTGACAGGGTTTATAACCCTGACAGGGTGGTCATTTTTGTAAGAAATTATCGTAAAATCGGCCAAAATCCTACAAAACCGCCAACTTCCAACCCAAATTCCTGAAATCAAAAGCGGAAATGGCGACAGTTAAATTTTTGAAATTCAATTACTTATTTTGATAAAAATCAGCCAATCCAAAACGCCAAAACCACAAATCACTTGCGACTGATCTTCTGAACCGAAATTCCCTTATCGGTCTTGATCCTCAAAAAGTACAAACCAGTGCTTCGCGACGAAATATCGATGCTGTCCGAGTTCAGATTCTGTTGCAACAATCTTCCTTGAACATCAAACAGTTCAAGCGATTTTACTTCCGAAGTCGATTTCACATTCACGATTCCGTTAGAAGGATTCGGGTAAACCGATACGCTATTGTCGGCAAAATCGGGAGTTTGCAAGGCTTGATAAATCGTTTCGGCATTGTTGGTTTCGATCGGGAAATTGTAATCGAAGAAAATCTGTGCCTGTCTCGAGACCGAGTCGCCCTGAACCAATCCATCGTTCGAACGGATCTTGAACAATACGTTTCCATGTCCGCCAACCGGTGGATCGCTAGGCGCTTCCAATTCGATATTCTCGAAAATGAACTCGACCAGATTTCCTCGAATGGCCGTGCGTGCGGCGTGGGACGTGTTCATGACCTGAAGCGAATGCAGGTCGTATTGGCTTTCGTCCACTTGCATGCGAACCACGACATTTACAGCACTTGCGCTTCCCGTATTCTCGAAATTGACAATGTAGTGCAGGTAATTCCCGATTTCTGCCGGAGAAAGCAATTCGCCTTCCAGACAAGTGATATCGTTCGGATCGAAAGAATTCACCACGACCTGATTGAACGTAAAAGTGTTGTCAGACGGCGTTTCGTCTCCTGTCACAGGAGTGATCGCGGTCGTGAAAGCCAAAATGTCTCCATTGTTTACAGACGGCGTTTCAGTAGGAGAATTCACATTGAACTCAAGTTTGATGACGCGACTCTCGAACGGCAACAATCCGGTGTACGTCCATTGCAGGTTGTTTGCAGATGCGACGTCGGCGGTCGGAAGCATCGTCACCAAGTCAAGTCTCGTGTCGTCGAAGCCGAGCGTAACGTCGCCCGAAAGCACTTGGTTGCCCTTGTTTTTGTAGACTATTTCGTAAACCGCATCGAAACCCGGACGCGCCGGAGAAATCGGGGAAATCACGATCTCTAAGTCAGGATGCACGCCATTGGCCGAAAGGCAAAAACTTTGGTTGCTGATGTTGTAGTTGTTGTTCGGGAAATCGATGGACGCGCTGGCCGGGGAAATGTTGAAAGCCGACGCATTCTCGATGTTCGGGAACAAGGTATAGTTTCCGGCATCGGCATAGAACGTACAAACGCCAAGTGTATTCGTAAACGCCGATCCCGTGTTGAAACCATCGGTAAAATCGACGCGGATGTTCGGATGCAAAGGATCGTTCACGTTACAACCGTTGTTGTTTCCGTCAAAGATCGTCGTCCCGATCACGGTGTTGTACGGTCCGCCCGGAGAAAATGTACAGTACGAATTCGAAACCGTAGCTGTCATTCCCAGAGTGTTCAATTGCGATTGTACGCTCGCAAGTTGCGCGTCATCGGCACAAATGTAGGCCAGGTTCGGGTTGTTCGCCACGTTGAAATCGGTCTCGAAGCTTCCGTTTTTCATCAGCAATTCGGTGAGGGCATTGTTTTGCACTCTCAAATAGGTAAGCGTGCTGGCGTTACTGACGTCAAGTGAGGTGATCTGGTTGTCGTAGCAATACAATCCGTAAAGGTTTGGTGAATTGCTCACGTCGAGGCTCGTAAGTTGGTTGTTGTGGCAATCCAGACTGATCAAATTCGTCGCCGTGCTCAAGTCGATGGTGCTGATTTGATTGAAACTGAAATCCAATCCGCGCAAATTCGGAAGGTTGTTCACCGACAAACTCGTGAGTTGGTTTTGTCCGCAAAAAAGATCCAGCAGATTCGTCGTCGCCTGGACATCGAGGTTGGCCAATTGGTTTCCGCCGCAATTCAGGTGCTGCAGTTGCGAAAGCGCATTCAAATTCAAATCCGACAAACCGTTCCCGACACAGTGAAGTTCCCTGAGATTCGGCACGTTGCCCAAATCGAGATTCGACAGTAGGTTGGAGTTGCAGTTCAGGTACTGGAGGTTTGGCATTTGCGTCACATCGAGCGTCGTGAGCTGGTTGACTTCGCAGTTCAGGTCTGTGATTTGGTTCAGGCCGCTTAGATTCAAAGTCGTGAGCAGATTCGAACTGCAATAAAGTTTCATCAGATTCGGCATATTTACCACGTTCAAAGTCGCGATCTGGTTGAAGCCGCACTGCAATTCCGTGATGTTCACCAAACCTGTCATGTTCAGGTTCGAAAGCTGGTTGTTGTTGAAATTCAGATAGACCAAATCTGTCAATCCGATCAAATCCAGACTCGTCAACAAGTTATAAGACACGTCGAGATGCGTCAGATGCGTCAGATTGTTCACGACCAAAGTCGAGATATTGTTCTTGTTGCAGCGAAGTTGCTCAAGATTCGTCAGGCTGTTCACGTCCAGAGAAGTGATCTGGTTTCCAAGCGCGCCCAAAATTCCGGCGAACGCATAATTCGAACAGTCGAAATACTTGAGGTTCGGCAAATTGCTCAAATTCAACGAAGTGATCTGGTTTCCGATGATATCGAAATCAGGATGATTCGAGCAATCCAAGTATTCAAGTGCGGGCAATGCGCTCAAATTCAGGCTCGAAAGCTTGTTGTTGTTGCAGTCGAGGTGTTTCAGGTTGGGAAGCGCGCTCAAGTTCAGCGTCGCGATTTTGTTTCGGCTCAAGTCGAGATAGTCGAGGTTGGGCAAGTTGCTCAAATTGAGTGAAGTCAATTTGTTGTTGCTGCAATTCAGCGATTTCAACGCATTGATTCCGTTCAAGGTCAAGGCTGTAAGTTGGTTGTTCGAGCAATTTATCGCCTTGAGTTGCAAAGCTCCGATTCCGTTCACGGTAAGATTCGTGACAGGTCCGCTAAACATATAAACGTTGGTGTTCGCGTTGAAGCCCGACAGATTCAAAGTCACCGTCGGTTGTGCCAGATTCACGGTAATGTTGGCCAGGCTCGGGAATCCGTTGAAAGTCACGGCCGAATTTTGTCCCACATACATAAAATTGGTCAAAGCATTGAGGTTGTTTCCGTTGATCACGACATTATTCGGCAAATAAGAACATTGCAGGTTGCTCAAATTCGTCAATCCGTTGAGGTTGAGTGTCGTAATGTTGTTTTCGCCGCAATTGAGGTTTGTCAAATTGGGCACGGCCGAAAGATCGAGCGAGGTAAGCTGGTTGTAAAAACAAAGCAATTGCGTCAGGCTCGGAATCTGGCTCACGTTGAGCGAAGTAAGTTGGTTGTGACTGACTTCGAGCGTTTGAAGCATCGGCAAGTTCGACAAGGAAATGCCGGTCAACTGATTGTTGCTCACAGCCACCGCTGCCAATTTCGGCAATCCGTTCAGCGTGAGATTGGCGAGGTTGTTTCCGTCGGCGGTCACGAATTTGAGCTCTGGAATCGTTCCCAGGTTCAGGTTCGCGATCTGGTTGTTTTCGCAAAAAAGGAAATCGAGATCTGTCAACGCGGTTACGTCCAGGCTTGTAAGTGCATTGCCGGAGCAATTCAACCTTGTCAGGTTCACCAAAGGATTCACGTTGAGCGTTGAAAGTTGATTGTTCGGACACTCCAGAACGCGCAGGTTCGCAAAGGCTTCCACACCAGAAATATCGGTCATGAGAAAACCGCCCAGATTGAGTTGGTGCACGGCCAAGGCTTCGCTTACCTGGATAAGTCCGTCGCCGTTCGCATCGATCTTGATTGGTGTGACGTTGTCGCTGCCTATCGCAATCGTATTGGTCGTATCGGAAAATAGCAGGATTGCCCTGAAAACGGGATTCGGTATGGTGACCGTTTGCGCATTCGCCATCCCGGCAAACAGCAAGATCAGGAAGAGTATTGGTTTGTTCATGATAGATTTTTTTTGTTCGTTTTTTGATTGATGGTTTTTTTTATGTCGTTTCAAAGTGCTTTGATAAGTTCCTGTAATTTGTCTTTTTTGCTTTGGGCGATCGGGATGTTTGAATTGTCAGACATCACGACATAACCGCCGTCTGATTTTATGTAAGATTTCAGATAGGCCAAATTGATCAGATGCGATTGATGGATGCGTTCAAACCCGTGTTCCGAAAGCAATTCGTCGTATTCCTTGAGCGTTTTCGCGATCAAAACAGGTTTGTGGTTCTTGATGTAAAACTGGGTGTAATTCACTTTCGCCTCGCACCTGATGATGTCCGAAACCTCGAAAAGATGGATTCCGTCGCTGGTTGAGAGTGCGATCCGTTTGAAATTGTCGACTTTCTTGCGGATGTTTTCCAACAGCAAATCGATATGCTCGAACGAATTGTTGTGGCGAACGGCGTCTTTTATCTTCGAAATCGTCGTCTGCAATTCCTCGAAATCGACGGGTTTCAGAATAAAATCGAGTGCCGAAAACTTGAAAGCCTTCACCGCATATTGCTCGTGAGCGGTAATGAAAACAATGTGCGCCTTTATCTTGCCGGACTTTTCGGCCAGTTTCTCGAGCATGTCGAATCCGGTGCCGTCGCCCAAATGGATGTCGAGGAAAATCACTTGCGGTTTCAATTCCTGCACGGCTTCGATTCCCGCTTTCACGCTGTCGGCTTCCCCGATTATCGCGATGTCGTCGGTATAGCGTTCAATAAGCGCTTTCAGGCCTTCGCGCAGGTGTTTGTCGTCTTCAATCAGGATTGCTGTTATCATCTGAGCCACTTCAAAATTCGTTATTCGTTGTTCGTTATTCGTTGTTCGTTATTCGTTGTTCGTTATTCTTTATTTTTTGTTCTTTGTTCTTTGTTTTTTGTTCGTTTTTGAGAATCTTTTATCCCCATTGCGTTTTGGGATTTGGAATTTGTCCCGATAGCTATCGGGATTGGAATTTAAAATTTGGTTGTCATCACGGAACATACTGAATCGGCAATTTCAAAATCACATTCGTCCCATTTTGCCCAATCCCACACAAATCGACAATCTCGATCTGAGCTGATTTGGCCGTGGTCGATTCCATGATCTCGAGTCGTTTGCGCGTAATCTCGAGCGCCATCGACTTGTGTGCCGTGACCGAATTCTCCTTGAGGATCTTCGACTGGGAAATTCCGATGCCGTCGTCCGAGATCGTTACGATTAGCTGGTTTTCCGATACATCGAAACTCACTAAAATATGTCCGTGACCTTCTTTTGGAACCATGCCGTGCAGGATCGCGTTCTCGACGAAAGGCTGCACCAAAAGCGGCGGCAATCCCATGTTGAACTCGACTTTTTCGCTCGATCTGATCTCAAAATCGAATTTGTTGTGGAAGCGCAATTGTTCCAATTCGAGATAATTCTGCAAACTCTCGATTTCCTTGTCGATCGGAATCAGCGAACCTTTGGAATATTCTAACGTAAGGCGCATCAGTTTCGAGAATTTAGACAGGTATTTCAAAGCCGAATCGGTGCCGTTTTGCACGATAAAACTCGAGATCGAACCCAAACAGTTGAAAACGAAATGCGGATTCATCTGCAAGTGCAAGGCTTTCTGTTCGTATTCGGCGACTTCTTTTTGCAGCGTCAGGCGGCGTTTTACCTGGCGTCGGTTGTAGATCACGACGATCAATCCGATCAAAAGCAAAACCACGAGCGCGGCCAATCCGAAGAATTGCGTCTGCCGCTTGTTCTTTTCCTTGAGCAATGCTTCTTTCTTCTGATACTCGAAATTCATCTCGGCCAAAGCGAACTTGCGCGTGTTTTCCTGGTTCACGATGCTGTCGCGGGCCGAAACGTACTTCTTGTAATGGTCAAGCGCCAATTTGGAATTTCCTGTTTTTTCGAGAATTTCGCTTAGCAGTTTTTCGGAGTGATAAAATTGGTTCAACGCCCCGATTTCCCTGGAAAAATCTGCCGAACGCTGTGCAAAGTCGAGTGCTTTCTCTAAATCGTTTTTTTCGAGGTAAAGTTGTCCGAGGTTGTACGAAACCAACGATTGTCCAAAAGCGTTTTTGAGTTCGGAATATTTGGAATATGACTTGGAATAATTTTCGGACGCTTTCCCGAAGTCGCCCAATTTCCGATAATAATCGCCCCAATAATTGTACAAAAGCGCCAAATCGCGTTGGTTGTTCGAATCAGGAAACAGCTTTTCGGCCTTTTCATAACTGGCTTTCGCCGACTTGAGATCGCCTTTGTCGAATTCGATCGCACCCATATTCATCAACGTCGTGGCCGCAGACAAATCGCCGGTCTGTTGTTGTAAATCGAAAGCGTGTTTCAGATGTTCAAGTGCCTTGTCGCGATTTCCCTGGGATTTGTAAACTACCGAAATGTTGTTGTAAACGCGTGCCATCATTGGTTTGTTGGCCGTTTCGGTGAACAATTGCAACGCTTTTTGATAATCGGTCAGCGAACGTGCGTAGTCGCTTTGTTCCGAATGCACGACGGCCGAACTCGCAAAAGTGCGCCCCAAAGCGTTCTTGATGGAAACATTCGATTCGTCGTTTTCGAGCAGATCGGTAAAAAGCGACTGGGATTTCCCAAACGACGCGAGCGCTTTTTTGTACTCGCCCAAAATGATTTGTGCATTTCCGTTGTTCTGGTAAGCCGATGCCAATCCGAAGTCATAATCGATATTGGTCGAAAGCGTCTGGGCTTTCACGGCATAAACGCGGGTGGAATCAGGATAGCTTTCGCGGAAGTGGTTCGATATCTTGTTCAGCGCATTGACGCGGGCCGTGTCTGACTTGGTCGATTTCACGACGCGTTTCAGGCTGTCGAGTTGCGCCATTTGTGCGTGCGCCCCAAAACCGATCGCAATGGCGGGAACAAGAAAGTGTAGTTTTGCTTTCACGGGTTTCGGTTTGGTTTACTTCAAGCAAATATAGGCGATGCTTTCCAACCCAAATGCCGCGTCGATTATTCCGTCCGTCCGACTTATTATTCCGCGGCGACGGCTTTTTTTGGTCGTGAAGGTTCGTTTTCCGAAAGCTTATGGATATGGCGTGGAAGATAAATGCGCCTGTGGAACCTGACCGTTTTCGTGCTTCGGAACTTTGAAAAAACCACGCGCTTCCACCAGATCCATATCGGATTCGCAAAAAAAATCAAGACATTTGGAAAGGGAAATCTTAACGGGTTTCCCTTTTCGCTTTTTTGTATTCCTCCCGAAAGTACTTGAAAGGAACAAAAAGCATCCCGAAACATTCCCCGTGCTCCTTGCCCAAATGCTTGTGGTGCATTTTGTGGGCGCGACGAACGGCTCTCGCATAGCGATTGTCGGTGTTGCGAAAAAGTTTGAAACGTTGGTGGATGAAAATATCGTGAACGGTAAAGTAGGCCATTCCGTAGCAGAAAATCCCGGCGCCTACCGTCAATCCGTATTCGAAAATGTCGAAGCGCCACAACAGGCAAAGCGTGATGCAGACCACGGCATAAGTCACGAAGAACAAATCATTTCTTTCGAACCAGGAATCCCCGTCTTTTTTGTGGTGGTCTTCGTGCCAGATCCACAGAAAGCCGTGCATGATGTATTTGTGGCTCAACCAAGCGACAGCTTCCATGCTCAGGAAAGTCGCGACAAATATGATGATGTGGATAACTATCGCGTTCATATCAGGTTCAGTTTATGGTCGAGATAACAGCGGGCGAACAGGGTAAGCTTGCTGTAATTGGGCACGCGGATGCGTCGTTTTTTCAGATCTTCAGATGCGATACGGTTCAGTCTGCCGAGCAATGCACGATAATAGCGATAAGCGACGTACACACCAAGTCGCGCTTCTATCGGAAGTCGTTTTATGCCTTGGAAACCTTGTTCGAGATCTTCGTGTATATCTGCGATGATGTTCTTTTTGTCGAGGTCGCTCAACGTCTCGAAATCGGTTCCAGGAAAATAGACGCGTCCCAAAAGTTCGAAATCGGCTTTGAAATCGCGAAGGAAATTCACTTTCTGGAAAGCCGAACCCAATCGCATCGCCGAGGCTTTGAGCTCGTCGAACTTTTTGGCGTCGCCTTTTACGAAAACATGCAGGCACATCAGTCCGACGACATCGGCCGAACCGTAAATATAAAGGTCGTATTCTTCTTTCGAATCGTAAGTTTTCTTGTTGAGATCGGTTTCCATACTTCTCAGGAAATCGTCTATCATCTTCATGGGCATATCGTATCGGTTGACTGTTTCCTGGAATGCGTTCAGCACAGGATTCAGGCTGATGCCGTCGCTGACAGCCTCGTAAGTTTGCGTCCGAAGTTGATCCAGAAGCGTCTGTTGGCGGTAGTCGAGGAAACTGTCCACGATCTCGTCGGCCAGGCGCACGAATCCGTAAATGTTGTACACGTCCTGACGGATCGATGGCGCCAACATGCGAACAGCCGTCGAAAACGAAGTGCTGTAAGTCTTGGTCAGTTGCCGGCTGCACGCCCCGGACACATCGTCGAACAATTTTTTCATGGGTTGTGCTTGTGAATTAAATCGGCGGCCAATTTGCCCGAAATCAATGCCGGCGGAACACCTGGTCCGGGAACGGTAAGCTGTCCGGAAAAGAACAGGTTTTTCACCTTTCGGCTTCGAAGCGGCGGTCTCAGGAAGGCCGTCTGCAAAAGCGTATTGGCCAATCCGTAGGCGTTGCCTTTATAGGAATTGTAATCTTTTTTGAAATCGCTTACACAATAGCTTTCGCGAAACAGGATTGCAGACCGAAGCGATTGGCGCGTGAGTTTTTCCAGACGTAGTAAAACTTTGTCGAAATACAGTTCCCTCGTTGCGTCGTCGTCTTTCAGATCGGGCGCGATCGGGATCAGAAATGTTGCCGCCTCGCATCCGTCAGGCGCAAAAGTTGCGTCGGTCAAAGACGGGAAACTGGCGTAAAACAAAGGATTCGCCGGCCAGGAAGGCACGTCGTAAATGTTGAAAGCGTGGTCGTCAAAACTCGTGTCGAAGAACAGAGTGTGATGGTCGACGTTCTTGAGTTTTTTCCCGAATCCGACATAGAACAAGAGAGCGCTCGGCGCAAAAACTCGTTTCTCCCAATATTTTGGACTAAAGGCTCGCATTTTTTTGGGCAGAAGTGTCTCGGTGTGATGATAGTCGGCGCCGCTTAACACGATGTCGCAATTTTCGAGCCTTCCGTTTATCGTCAAACCTTCGACTTTTCCGTCGGAACAATGAATTTCGCCAACATTTGCATTGGTCACATAGTTGACTCCGAGTTCGCGCGACAGCGTTTCCATGCCTTGGACGACGCTTGCCATTCCGCCTTTCGGATGCCATGTTCCAAGACCGAAATCGGCGTGGTTCATGAAGTTGTAGAACGATGGCGTGTCCTGTGGTTTTGCGCCCAGGAACAACACCGGAAATTCGAGAATGCTTTTGAGTTTTTGCGATTTGAAACGTGATTTTATGTCGTTTCTGATGTTTCCGAAGAATTGTCCCAAACGCGGAACGGTCTGAGTAGAAACCAATTCAAACACAGATTCTCCAGGTTTGTAAACCAGATCACCTATTGCGATATCGTAGTGTGTTTTTGCTTTGGTGAGGAATTTGTCGAGCTTGGCGCCGCTTCCGGCCTCGATTTTTTCGAATACCGATGCGATTTCGTCCGGATTGTCGGGAATGGCAACGCGCGTATCCGAATCGAAATAGACGGAATACGCCGGATTGAGTTTCGTTAGCGAGTAGTAATCGCTTGGCTTTTTTCCGAAGTCGGCGAAAAATCTTTCAAAAACGTCCGGCATCCAATACCATGTCGGGCCCATGTCGAACGTGAATCCATCGCGAATCAACTGTCGCGCCCTTCCGCCGATGTGCGCATTTTTTTCGAAAACGGTCACGTCATAGCCCGACTGCGCGAGATAACAAGATGCCGCGAGGGACGAAAACCCGGAACCGATAATGTAAACGCGTTTTTTCATTGTTTAAGCAAATTACGGTTTTGTTAAACATTATTTTGGGCTTTTCCAAAACTTTACACTTCGTTCAACGCATCTTTGAGCGAATTGAAGAATTTGATGTTGCGATTTGCGTGTCTCGGCTGCTCGTAAACCAGCGCTCCAAGAACCCAAAGCTCGCATTCCGGGCGCAACAGCCGCTGTTCGAGTTGTTCGAGATAGCCTGCAAATTCGTGTTTTGGTGGCGCAACCGTCGCATAGGTCACAAAGGTCACGACCTTGAACAAAGTCTTGACGCGCTCAAGGCTTTCCAAAGGTATGCTTTCGCCGAGGTAAATCGTGTGGTTGCCCAAGTTAGTCAGTTCGTAATTGAGGTAAAGCAAACCCAGTTCGTGGATTTCCCCGTACGGCAGGAAAAGTGCATAGACGCGATTGGTGGCTTGCGGCGCTTTCGAGAGCAAACGGTCGGTGTTTGACAGGATTTTCATTCGGATCAATCCGCTGATGAAATGTTCGTGAGCCGGACTGATCGTGCGAGTTTGCCACAAAATCCCGATGTCGTCGAGCAATGGGATGAAATAGTCGAAAAAAACCTCGCGGAAACTGCGTTCCTGTAAAAGATCGGCATAAGTTTTCATGAACAGGTGTTGGTCGAACGTCATCATGGCAATCTTGAAAAGATGGGCTACGTGGTTGCGGTCGTATTTGTCCGATCGCACTTCCCTTACCATGGCGTCAAGTGCCGCGCCGTCCATCGTTCCGAGCCGCGCCAACTTGAAACCGTATTTTGTGAGCAAGACCACATTGAGCAGTTTCTGCAGATTCTCCACATCGTAATAACGCGTATTGATGTCGGTTCGCTGCGGTTGCAGGATCGCGTACCTTCGTTCCCACATGCGAATCGTGTGCGCTTTTATGCCCGAGAGGTTTTCGAGATCTTTTATCGTGAATTCCGACTTTATGTTGTTCATTATTCCGGTCGATGTGTTGAACAACTAAGGTAAATGTTATAGCTTAGCCAAGATGGTTTACGATTACATTTTTTGCGGATACGGCCTTTCGGCAATGTTGGTGCTCCACGCCATGGATTCGCGCGGAATGTTGTCGGGAAAATCGATTTTGATCCTCGACGATTCCAAACGCCAGAACAAAACGTGGTGCTTTTGGGAAGAAGGCGCGGGCGAATTCGACGATCTGCTTACCAAAAGGTGGAATAAGGCAGTTTTCAAATCTGGTGTTGAACAGGAAATTCTTCGCGGGAAATATGGGTACAAATTGCTGTCGCCCGAAGCTTTGGAAAAATCGGTCACGACAAAAGTAAAGTTGCATTCCGGTGCGATTTTTACTACGGAAACCGTACGCAACATCAGCGACAACGGAAATTTGGTCGAGGTGGAAACCGATTTCGGGAAACACATCGGCAAAAAGGTTTTCAACAGCGTCGCTCCAAAAGTGGAATCGTCCGCGGAATATCCGTTGCTGTTGCAGCATTTTGCGGGATGGATCGTCGAAACACCGAAACCTTGTTTTGACAGTGACCGCGCGACTTTTATGGACTTTGACATTGCACAGGACGGCAATACGCGCTTCGTTTACGTTTTGCCGTTTTCGGAATCCAAAGCTTTGGTGGAGTATACGTTGTTTTCTCGCGACAAACTTCTTGACGAAGCATATGAAGCGGGAATCGAGTCGTATCTGATATCAAAGAAAATCGAGGAATACAAGATCGTCGGCAAGGAATCTGGCGTGATCCCGATGACTGCTTTTCCTTTTTGGAAAGCCAACACCAAGAACGTTTTGCATATAGGAACTGCCGGCGGATGGACAAAACCGAGCACGGGTTACACTTTGATGTACGCGAAAAAGTTGGCTGTCAAAACCTTGAAATATCTGGGTTCTGATAATGCGGATTTTTCCAAATTCCATCGCACCGATCGCTTCCGTTGGTACGACAAGATTTTCGTATCGGTACTTTTTCACGAAAATGCGCGTGGAAAGGAGATTTTCACGGCTTTGTTCCGACGCGCCTCACCCGAACTCGTGTTGCGTTTTTTGAGGGAAGAAACGACGTTTTGGCAGGAAATCAGAATATTGGCGAGTTGTCCCAAACGCCTTTTTATCACACACATCATCAGGCAAATGTTCCGCGGCTATCGCTGACTTGATGCACTTTTCTTATTTCACCATACTTCCCAAACCGCCATTTATTCCGATGATCTGTCCGGTCATCCAAGTTGCTTCCGTGAGCACGAACACTGCGAGTTGCGCAATTTCCTCTGCGGTTCCCACGCGTTTCAACGGATGTCTTTCGGCATTGGCGCTTTTCTTGGCATCGTTGCTCAACAAAGGTTGGGCGAGTGGCGTATCTGTAAGCGATGGCGCGAGGCAGTTCACTCTTATGGCGGGAGAAAGCTCTGCGGATAAGGCAAGCGTCAAACCTTCGACTGCGCCTTTTGCCATCGAAACACTGGCATGGAAAGGCATTCCGACCGAAGCGGCAACCGAACTGAAAAATAAGATGCCGGGATTGCGGTCAACAGCAAGAT
Organism: Flavobacterium sp.; assembly: GCF_004295795.1. Lineage (GTDB taxonomy): Bacteria > Bacteroidota > Bacteroidia > Flavobacteriales > Flavobacteriaceae > Flavobacterium. The sequence goes on from NZ_SEBR01000002.1 coordinate 324,457, forward strand.
TTGCTTTGTAGGCTTTTGCGAACGCGAATGCTCCGGCGGCGTTGAGTTTGAAATCGTTCAGGATGTCTTCGGGTTTTAGCATTCCTATCGGTTTTAGCGTGATCGAGCCCGGGCAATAGATCAGACCATCTACTTGTGTTTCTATCTTGGGAAGTGGCGCGTCCGATAGGAAATCGTGTTCGAAATGTTCGATTTCGGGGTCTTCGATTTCTGGTTTTTTTCGGCTGATCGTTAGTACAGCGTTACCTTTTTCCAAGAGTTTTTTTGTGATTTGTTGGCCGATTCCGCTGGTGCCGCCTGCTATTATAAAGGTTTTTTTTTGCATTTTTTTTGGTTTGGAATTGTTTGAGGTTTAGCCTTGTGTGTTGCTAAATTAGGGCTAACGCTTTGCGTTTGGTGGTATTTGGGAAAGAATTGGATTTTGTTTTGATTTTTTTCTCTCGAAGCCTAATAAAAATGAGCTTCGCTCATTTTGTGTTTGCGGCAGCTTCGCTGCCGTGTGTTGTAATTCGTCGCCTGTCCGGCGGGGAGTTCTTTTGTCTGGCAACAAAAGAACCAAAAATGCCTTGCGGCTGAACCAAAAACGCGACCTGACAGCCCCAAAAATTCGGAAATGAAAAAAACTCTAACATTTTCTACAGAAAATCTGTAATCAACACTCGGTTTTTTCCCCGAACTTCGGCCAGACCTAACAAATCTCGGAGATTTGTTAGGTCTTAGGAAAATGCGGCTTCCCGCCAATTCTCACTGGTCTTCGGTTGTTTCGAAGCACGGGTTTTCAATGCCAAAAATTTCCGGTGACGACGTTATGGAAACGATTCTCGCGATTGAGGAAAAAAGGTGTCTCGGAGACACATTTTTCCAAAGCGAAAGCGGCGGAAAAATGTCAATAGACACTTTCCAAATAGTCCGGCATTTGAGCGTTTTGGCGGGCACCTGACGTCTTGGAAATTCCCGCAAATGGAAGTTGTTTGAGCCACCCAAAAGTTTCTACATTCGAGAAAAAGTTCCGGCGAGTTCTTTC
>NZ_SEBR01000039.1 GCF_004295795.1 Flavobacterium sp.
GGAATTTGGACCCGAGCAACGCGAACTGACGGAGCTTGCGGAGTAAAAGAGGCGAACAATGCGCTGTACCGTTGACGCCTCTTTTTTCCCAAATTTCAAGACGTCAGGTGCCCGCGTTTTGTGCTTAGGCCGCGGACTAATTGGAAGTGTTTATTTGCTTTTTAGCTTGCTTCGCTGCGCTAAAAATTGGCTCCGCAGGAATTTTTTTGTTTGCGAGAACTTCTCGGTCGGCTCCGTAGCGAAAAACGGGTGTGTCTTTGACGGTGACAATCGGTTAGCTTTGGTTGGGAATCTTGGGTTTACGTTGGCACAAAACAACCATTCGGATCAAAAACCTTTAACATTTTCTACAGAAAATCTGTAACCAACTCCCGCTTTTTTCTCCGAACTTCGCCCAGACCTAACAAATCTCCGAGATTTGTTAGGTCTTAGGAAAATGCGGCTTCCCACCAATTTTCGACTGATTCTTCGGTTGTTTCGAAGCTCGGGTTTTCAGCGCCAGAAGTTTCCGGTGACGACGTTATGAAAACGGTTCTCGCGATTGAGGAAAAAGGTGTTACGGAGACGCATTTTTCCAAAGCGACAGCGGCGGAAAAATGTCAATAAACACTTTCCGATCAGTCCGGCATTTGAGCGTTTTGGCGGGCACCTGACGTCTTGGAAATTCGCGGAATTAAAGGCTGTTTGAGCGACCCAAAAAGTTTCTCGTACCCAAAAAGTCTCCGCGAGTTCCTTTAATTCCCGAATTTCCAAGGCTGTCAGGTCGCCAAAATCGGTTGTGCCGCGAGCCTTTTTGTTACTTTTGCGGCGAGGCAAAAGTAAGCCCCGCTGGCAAGCGACGAATCAAAATCAAAGCCTGCGGCAGCGCAGCTGCCGAAAAGAAGCAAAATAAGCGAAGCTTATTTATCTAGGCTTCTCTAGCTAGATAATTTCCGTAGACACAAAAGGAAAAATCAGAAAAGAAAAAAATCGTCTTACGACATTCCTAGCCCGGATGCGGGCAACTAGCCTTTTGCAGAAAAAACCGCCTTTTTCTTGACTTGAAACAGCGACCGCAGGAAGCTCGTTTCAAGCCATAGAAAAACCGGTTTTTGCAAAAAAGCTAGTGCCAGGTAGCCGGAACCAGCTCCCCAAAAAAAAGTATCTTTACCAAAATTCCCAATTTTGACAACACACCAACTACTATCAGAAATCAAAAAAAAGCAATCATTCCTTTGCATAGGCCTCGATCCCGATCTGTCAAAAATACCAAAACATCTTTTGGAAGAGCCAGACCCGATTTTCGCGTTCAACAAAGCGATTATAGACGCAACCCAGGATCTCGCCGTGGCTTACAAACCGAACATCGCGTTTTACGAAGCTTACGGCATAAAAGGCATGGAATCGCTTCGCAGGACGATCGAATACCTGAACGGGAATTTCCCCGAACAGTTCACTATCGCCGACGCCAAACGAGGCGATATCGGCAATACTTCGACGATGTATGCCAAGGCGTTTTTCGAGGATATGGAGTTCGATTCGATAACTGTCGCGCCTTATATGGGAAAGGATTCGGTAGAACCGTTTCTGACTTTCGAGGACAAGCACACGATTTTGCTCGCGTTGACTTCGAATCCCGGCGCTTTTGATTTTCAGACAAAGCTCGTCGATGGCAAAGAATTGTATAAACAAGTGCTTGAAACGTCCAAAACCTGGAAGAATTCTCACAATCTGATGTATGTCGTGGGCGCGACCAAAGCGGAATATCTGGCCGAAATCCGCAAGATCGTTCCCGATAGTTTTTTGCTCGTTCCCGGCGTCGGTGCTCAAGGCGGAAGCCTGTCGCAGGTTTGCAAATATGGAATGACTGACAATGTCGGGCTTTTGGTCAATTCGGCAAGAGCGATCATATACGCTTCATCGGGTGAAGATTTCGCCGAGAAAGGCCGAGAGGAAGCCTTGAAAATGCAGCGAGAAATGGCAGAATTGCTCGCTTAGTCGCGCATCAGGTTTTCTGTGAGGTAAGTGTAGGGCAAAATGCCGTGGTGCACGAAAAGCGTTGCGTCGTTGTCCGGAAATCTCCTGTAGTATTCTTCGTCGGCTTTTAGGATCACGAAATTTCCACATCTGACGTAATTCGTCGATTCGTAGAATTTTTTCGGGGCTTCAAAACCTTTGGGAAGTTTGGACGCGACCATTTTGGAAGCGATCGTCCCGAGAAACAATTTGTATTTTCTCAGCGCTTTGCGGTTGTGTTTCGTGAGCTGTTTGTGCAGGTAGCTCATCACGATATTTGTCGGAAAAGGCGCTTCCTCAATCATTTTGGGTGCAAGTTTGAACGGATTCGTCTTATTGAAATCTTTTAGCGTTTGCACCGTGATCGGCACTTCCGGAACCCAATCTGCGGTATTTACTACGGATATCGACCAACCGAATTGCGTCTCGGCTTCATAATCGTAGGCGAACTGCAAATTCCCGGGTTTTGGCGCGGCACTGCAATACGTCTTGAATTGGATGTCTTTCGGCAGCACGCCCGTTCGTTGGTAATACCGAAGTTGAGCGGTGACGAAATACGCGATTCCGGCGCCTTGACTGTGTCCGAAAATGACGAAATCCTTGCGGTTGTTGTTGTATCTTTCCTTGACTTTGGCCAGGATATCGGGCAACAGATAGCAGGCAGCGACAGACCAACCTACGTGAACCGCGGCTTCGGGATGGTCGGCAAAATGATAGTCGAAGCTCAATGAATCGTTCAGTTTCATCGTTCCGACGGCCGGAATCATTGCCGCGTAAAAATTCGCCATCCAACTTATCGCTTCCTTGGTCGAGCCGCGAATCGAAATCACCGTCTGACTTGGCGTCTCATACATTTCCCAACTGTTGAGAAACCCGATTTCTTCCGACCGATATTTGCGCCCGATCTTTTTATAAATGCGGCTTTCGGGAATCTTGTCGTAGATCGTGCTGTCGCCCCAACGTGCATAAGCCCGCAATAATTGCAGGTATTCGAACTCGTCAAATCCTGGTTTGAGACGTTGGGATTGGGCTTGGAAACTGAGCAAAAACGCGAACAGCAACAAAAATCTCTTCATGAAAGTGGTGGCTTGGATCTGTTAAAATTAACGATTTAAAAATAACCGATTTGCCTACCTTCGCATTATAGAATTTCTGCACAATCTTACTCTTTATGGCTTTTTCGTTGCGCGACCAATTGGGCAATACCCACATTTTTGAATCGGCTCCAAAGCGCATCGTTTCTTTGGTTCCGAGCCAGACCGAACTTTTGTACGATTTAGGACTCGAGGAAAAAATCGTCGGAATCACCAAATTTTGCGTGCATCCTTTCCATTTCAGGTCGACCAAAAAAATCGTCGGCGGCACCAAAAAAGTCAACGTGGACAAGATTCGCGAACTGAATCCCGACATAATCGTCTGCAACAAAGAAGAAAATACGCTCGAAATTGTCGAAGCCTTGAAGGAAATCGCGCCGGTTTGGGTTACTGACGTAATCACGATCGAAGACAGTCTGCAAATGATCCAGGACTTCGGACAACTTTTCAACTGCCGCACCGAAGCCCAAAAAATATCGGATAAAATCGCCTTCGGATTGGCTGATTTCAAGCAATTCATGATTGGCAGACCGACTTTCCGCTCGGCGTATTTCATCTGGAAAAATCCTTACATGGTCGCGGGAAACCACACATTCATCAACGAACTGATGAAATTGAACCACCTTGAGAATATCTACGAAAAGAACGAAGGCCGATATCCCGAAGTCATCGTCCAGAAAATGAAAATCCAGGGCGATCCCGAAGTTATTTTACTGTCGTCCGAACCTTTTCCGTTCAAGGACGAGGACGCTTTTGAGTTGGGACGATTCACACACCACGCCAAGACGATTTTCGTCGACGGAGAAATGTTTTCGTGGCACGGAAGCCGCCTGATCAGGGCGTTTTCATATTTCAAGCAACTGCAACAAAGACTTTAGCGATGTTCGAAACCTGGGGAATTTATGTGTTTTTTGGAGCGATTTTGCTTGCCATTTTTCTGTATCCGAAAATACGCAAGGTTTTAAGGCAAGACACCGAAGACGAGGACCGAATCCGGAAAAGTTTGTCCGACGACTATCTTTACGATCCAAAAACCGGCGCCAAATTTACCGTCGAGCAAGCGGTGTCCGGCCAATGGCTTTCGCACGACAATCTCGATAGGCTAAAATCTGATGAAGAAATCTCGGAGTTTTATTCCTCCGAAGAACAAATCTTGGAACGACTTGCGAACGAGCTCAAAAAGTCAGGTTTTCAATATTCGGAATCGAGTGATGAGGAAATCGAAATCTTGGGCAACACGCATACTCTAGCCAATTACGACACTTGGTTCGTCAAAAGCCGATACATTTCTCCCGACGCAAGTTACGTGGTCAATTTCATCCGCGTCGTGGCGAATCCGCATTTCAAACAAGCCGGATTTCAAGGTTTCCAGATGTTGTTCGAAACGAAGATTCCAGATTTTGACGGCCATTATCTGATAACCGAAAGAACTTTTGCCGAACCGCTGCTCGAACTTTTTGTGGGAAAGGATGATTTCGCGATAAAAGGTCTCGACGTGCGAACGATCAGAAAAGGCTGGAATCCGATGGTTTTGCAGGAAATGTTGGCAGATTTTGCCAACGAATCCAATCTGGAAATCGAGATCAACGGCGAAAATTTTTACCTCAAGACTTTTTCCGAACCCAATTTCGACGACTTTTTGCGACTCGAGCCAAAAATCCAACGGCTCGCCCAATCGTAATCGGATTCCAAAAATCCAGAATTGAAATCAAGGCTTGAATTTCTTGAGCTCGATGTTTTCGGAAGTCGAAATTTCGCCGTCGTCAGCAACCAGAATGCATTGCAGATTCGGGAATTTTTCGAGCAGTTTTAGGCCGAGTTCTTTTCCCAAAACCATTATCGTCGTTGAAAATCCGTTGCACGTTTCGGCGCTCGGGCCAAAAATCGTGACGCTGGCCAAACCGCTCGCAGGATAACCCGTTTTTGGATTGATGATGTGCGAATAGCGCTTGCCGTTTATCAGCGCGAATTTTTCATAATTGCCAGAAGTCACGACCGCGGTTTGCTGCAAAGGCACGACTGCGAAAACTTTGTTCTTGTGCAAAGGATTCGTGATTCCGACCGTCCACGGTTCGCCGTCGGGCTGTTTTCCCCAAGTGTTCATGTCGCCCGACGCGTTTATGATTCCGGCCGGAACGCCTTTTTCCATCAAAAGTGCTTTGGTCTTGTCGGCGGCATATCCTTTCCCGATCGATCCGAAACCGATCTTCATGCCTTTTTTCCTGAGGAAAATCGTGGATTTTCTGGTGTTGACAACGATGTTTTTGTATCCGATAAGTCGCACCGATTCGGCGATTTTTTGTTCCGATGGCAATTCGGTCATGCTCGAATCGAACTTCCAGATTTTGTCTGCGGCCGCGAAACTGATGTCGAAAGCGCCGTCTGAAACCTTCGAGAAATACAATGCTCTTTGCGTCAGTTCGAGCAATTCCTTGCTGACTTTTACGGGTTTGATTCCCGCATTCTTATTGACTTGGGAAACTTCGGTGTTCGGAATCCATTCGGAAATCACGTTCTCGATCCTCGAAATCTCCGCGATTGCAGTGTCGATGTAAGCTTCGGCCTTGACTTCATTTTCGTGCACGATAGTCAAATCGAAACGGCTTCCCATGAGTTTTACCGTGCGCTGACGCGAAACCTGCGAATGCCCGATCGAGACGAAAACCAACAAAAAGAAAACGAGTTTTTTCATGATGTGATGCTGCGTTCAAAATTAGGCATTTTACTCCGCATCCAAAATCCACGGACAATGCCAGAAATAATCCCATTTGACCAAAGCCATATCGACATTCGGATCGACCAACAACTTTTTGGGCTTGCGGTTGATCGACACTTCTGCCTTGACATAAACCGCAACATCCTTTCCTTGCTCGCCAAACTGCGAATGGATTCTTTGCGCCATTTGCCAAATCATGTCAGGATGCGTCGCCAGCGCTTTTCGCTGCGGTTTCGTGAGTTCTTTGTCTTGGTCAAATTCTAAAGTATCACCCGATTTCCTGTCGATCACCGTGAACTTTGCCGTGCCTTTCCGCTCGCGCAACATCATGCGCCAACTCAGTTTGTGGCCTTCCTCGGTCCAGAGCACATCGCCTTTTATGAGCCAATGTCTCAATGGCAAAAGCAGTTGCAATAGCAGATAAGGCGCAATTACATACTTGAGAATCGTTGTGTTTCCAACTGTTTCCGATTCGATTGTTCGTGCATCAAGCACAGGTTTTTTCGGAAAAAATACGCGTCGGATGTCGTTCGGATCAAAGAAAAACAACACAAAACTCAAAGCGAAAAACGGGAAAATCCCAATGTCGAGCGTGACTGAATTGAAGGTGTGAAAGACAAAAAGCGCGATCACTGCCAAAATTCGGGTTCGCTTCCAAAGCAACATCGGAACGATAAAAAAGTCAAAAAGCAACCCGAACCACGCCACACACAAATGAAACCAATGCTGTTGCAAAAGTGCGATTCCGTAATGCTTTCCGTAATTTCCGAGCGCGATTCCAGAGAATGTTCCGTTCATCCAATCGGGATACAATTTGGCGATTGCTGCGTAAAAATACACGATCGCCATTTGGGAGATGAACAGCCATCGCACCCAATCCGGCATCGAAAAACGCTTGCCGGAACGTTTCACATCCGCGCAAGCGTAAGTATTCGCCGGAACAAAAAGCAGCAAAACGGCAACCAGGATTATGAGATAATGATGGTTGTTATAGTTGGTTTTCTGCATCCAATAACTGCTCGTCCAAAGTGCCAGGAAAAGCGCCAGACTTATTCTGTAAAACCATCCGAAAGCCACGCCTAGCGCGCAAATTCCCATAATCGCAAAGTAGAAATACATGCCATTTCCGGGCAAAGGCTGCAAGAATTCGAAACCGATGTGCGTGAACGTGAATTTGGGCGAGATGAAGTTGCGGAAAACCCAGCCGTCGTAAATGTAATAGAAGCATTGATACGCCATGAGCACGCCAAAAAGCATCCGGAAAAGTATCAGGGGCGAATTGTCGACGCGTTTGGTCAAAAAGTCGTGCATGAGGCAAAACTACCGCAAAAAAAATTGCCGACCTGCAAAGCAAACCGGCAAATTTCATTATAACTAACCCTAACCAAATGTGAGAAAACCATTAATCTCATGGCAAATATCCGACATAATCCCGCCTACCGATGTTAAGGCAATGTTATTTCTGTGGTCTGATTATTAAAATGTTACGAGCTTCATCCAAAGTCAGGATTGGTTGGAATTTGGGCTTTGGAATTTGGGATTTGGATTTTAGAATTTGGAATTTGGAATTTGAAATTTAGATTTTTTTTCCATTGGCGTTGCGCCGAATCAAATCCCGCCTCCAAATCAAACCAGTGCGGCGCCGGGCTTCCGGCTTTATCTTTTCGGGCTTGCTGCGCCGCCCTTGAAAAAGGATAACGCCTTAAATCCCTAACGCAAATCCGGTTGATCAAACTTTCAGATGCCAGATCAACCTGCAGGTTTGACTTTGGAATTTGGGATTTGGAATTTGGGATTTGGAATTTGGGAATTTGGGATTTGAAATTTTAGAAATCTACTTTTTGTCCTGCAAAGCAAAAACCCGTTGCAACAAATTTGAAGTACGGGCAGCGAGATTGCCGCGGATATCTTTCTCCTCGACGGCAATCATCTTAAAAACGCCTTCAAGCGCTTTATCGGTCACATAATCGTTCAGGTCGGGATTCACTTTTTGTACCAACGGAAGCGAATTGTATTTGGAAATAATGTTTCCCCAAATCTGGTCGGCTCCGACTTTTCCCAAAGAATTCCTGACAACCGGATTGAACTTCGCGTACAAAGGATTCGTGGTTTTGGACTGCAAATACAGCGTCGCCGAATTGTCCTGGCCAAGCAGGATATTTTTAGCATCGGTAAAAGTCATCTGCCTGACGGCATCCACAAAAATGGGCGTCGATTCTTTGACGGCGTTTTCGGCAGCGCGGTTCAGACTTTTGATCCCGTCGTCTACCAAACTTCCCAAACCGACATTTCGCAACGCTTTCTCGACCTTTTGCAGCTCTGTCGGCAACAGGATTTTCACAGCTTGGTTCGCGTAAAAACCATCGGTTGAAGTCAATTTCGACACTTCTTTGGAAATCCCGTTGTTCAAGGCTTCTTTCAACCCAGCCGAAATATCGGCATTGGTCAAAACACCCGAAGTTTGCGGATATTGGCTCGCAACTTGCTGCAACTCGGCGCATCCGCTGAGCATCAAAATCGAAAACGCGGCGACAAATTTTTTCATAGGTTGGATTTTCACGTAAAAATAAACTTTCGCACCGCTGATTCGTTATAACAATCCCATAAAGAATTCGGTTATTCCCCAAATTTCCGTTTGGACTTCCTCCGATTTGCCACGACGTGAACACCAGATTTATACGAATCACACGGATTCTAATACTTCGCATTAAATAGTCACGGATGCAAAGCAAAATTCGTGCATTCGTGGCTTAAATTTTTTTGGCCACGACGCGAGCAACGAAAATCGGCCGGAGGCAATTCAGAATTTCGACACGCACGGATTAAAATATTTTTTTAGCCGCGAATTCGCGAATTTCCAGAACTTCACGAAAAGTAAAATTCGCGAGTTCGCGGTTGAAGAAATTATGTTCCCGACAACCAGAAAACGCCCGATGCAAGATTCGATCTAAACATCTAAATGCGAAAATTCGATTTTGCCAACTTCAATTTGGTGTAAAAACAAAAAACCTACAAGGTTGAAAAAACCTCGCAGGTTAAATCGCGGGATAAGCGTTTGGACTTTGTTCCGACAGCTACGGATTAAAATTTTTTTTTAACCGCGAATTCGCGAATTTCCAGAGCTTTACGCAAAGTAAAATTCGCGAATTCGCGGTTGAAGAAATTATGTTCCCGACAGCTATCGAGATTGGAATTTGGAATTTGGGATTTGGAATTTGGAATTTGGAATTTGAAATCTACTTCTTGTCCTGCAAAGCAAAAACCTTCTTCAACAAATCTGAAGTACGGGAATTCAGGTTGTTGCGGATGTCTTTTTCCTCCACGGCAATCATCTTGTAAACACCGTCAAGCGCCTTGTTGGTTACATAGTCGGTGATGTCGGGATTGACTTTCGAGACCAACGGAAGCGAATTGTATTTCGTGATGATCGTGGCCCAAACCTTGTCGGCACCGACGTTCCCGATCGATTCCTGAACCTTCGGCGTGAACTTTTCGTACAATGGCTTTTGGGTCGACTTCTGCAAATAAGACGTCGCGGCATTATCGGTTCCCATCAGGATATTTTTCGCGTCGGTGAACGTCATTTGCTTTACGGCATTGACGAAAATCGGAGTCGATTCCTTCACGGCATCTTCGGCAGCGCGGTTCAAGGACTTGATGCCTTCGTCGGCGAGACTTCCCAAACCGACCGAGCGCAACGCTTTGTCGACTTTCTGCAATTCTTCCGGAAACAGGATCTTGACCGATGGATTCTTGTAAAAACCATCGAGTGCGGTCAATTTCGTAACCTGTTTGTCGATGCCTTTGTCGAGTGCTTCCTTCAGAGCTGACGCGATATCGAGGTTTCCGACGGACGAACCTGAAGTCGATTTTGAAGTCACGGCCGTCTTGGCTTTTTTGACCAACTTGTTGAGTTGCGCGTTCGAGATCAAAGGCACGAAAAGCAAAAGGGCTAAGTATTTTCTCATGTTTGTAGATTTTGCGCCAATTTACCAATTATCGTACCGAATTGAAACAGCCCAAACGTTACAAAATTGCCAAACTATACTTCGTCTGCGGTGAACGACACAAAACTCTTTTTCTTGAACGGACGCACTATGAGTCGGCCTTCGCGATCGAACCTGACGTAATTGTAAACCCAGTTGAGGAAAACCATTGCGCGATTGCGGAATCCGATAAGCGAAAAAAGGTGCACGAACATCCACACGAACCACGCGAAAAAACCGTGAAAATGTAGTTTTGGCAAGTCGACGACGGCTTTGTTGCGTCCTATCGTTGCCATCGAACCTTTGTCGAAATAGTCGAAAGGTTTGAGCATCGTGCCTTTCATCAACCGGACGATATTTTCGCCAATGTGTTTTCCTTGTTGGATTGCGGGTTGCGCCATTTGCGGATGTCCGAAAGGGAATTCCTCGCTTTCCATTTGCGCGATGTCACCAATGGCAAAAACGTTTTGGAACCCGACGACCTGACCGAATTCGTTCACTCGCAGACGCCTCGCTTTTTCGTCGATTGAAGTGGACGGAAAACCGTTGACTAGCGCGCCCATGACGCCGGCCGTCCAGATTACCGTCGCCGATTCGATCGCAAGTTCTTTGTTTGTGTAGATCGTGCGTCCGTCGTAGCTTGTGACTCTCACGTTCTTTAAAATGTTCACGCCCAATTTCGTGAGGAATTTTTCGGCGTTGGCCGACGATTTTTCGCTCATCGTATTGAGGATGCGATCGCCCGATTGGATCAGGTTGATCTGCATTTTGGAAATGTCGAGATCGGGATAGTCTTTTTGTAGGATGGCTTTTTTCATTTCGGCCAGTGCGCCGGCTAGTTCAACGCCTGTCGGGCCGCCGCCCACGAGCGAAAAGTTCATCAAAAACGCGCGTTCCCGGTCGTCTTTGGACAAAACGGCCTGCTCGAAATTCTCGAGGATCAGGCTGCGGATGTTGAGCGATTGGGAAATCGTCTTCATTTGCATGGAATAGCGCTCGATTTCCTTGTTGCCGAAGAAGTTCGTCTTGGAACCTGTCGCGATCACGAGATAGTCGTAAGTCACCGATCCGATTTCTGACAGCACACAAGAATTCCTGACATCGATCTCGCTGACGCGCGCCATCCGGAAATAGAAATCCTTGTAATCGTGGATGATTTTCCGCACCGGATACGCTATGGAACCGGCCTCGAGTCCGCCGGTGGCGACCTGGTACATCAACGGCTGGAAATTGTGGTAGTTGTGTTTGTCGACAAGCACGACCTGGCAATTCTGGTTTCGGAGTTTTCTGGCCAGCGCGATGCCGCCGAAGCCTGCTCCTATTATAACTACTCGCGGAAGATTTGATTTTGGGATGTTCATTGTTGAGTGCCTGAGTGCAAAGCGCCTGAGTGCCTGAGTTTGCGTTTCGGTAAAGTTAAGTGTTTGCTTTGGAAACGGAATTGCAGAATTTTAAGGAATGTTGCCACGCAGGACTTTGCGTTAGGGATAGAAGCGGTTAGCCTTTTGGTGACAAGCGCCGGTTTTGCCGCGATTTGCAGCGACCGCAGGAAGCTCGCGAAATCGCGTTGCAAAACCGCGCTTGCCACCGAAAGCTAAAAGCGGATAGCCCGGCCGAAGGCAACGCCCAAAAAAAAAGCCATAAAATCGATCTTATGGCCTTGTCCTGAAGTCTTTATTTTCAGTTGAAATGGTCTTTCATGAAAAGTGCGAGGCTTTCGTCGCTCATCTTGTTAGAGGTGCTTTCGGTCGATTGGACGTTCTTGAATTGTGGCGTCTCGGAAAGGAATTTTATGAATTGTTCCTGGATTTGCCCGGTTCCTGTGACGTGCAATACTTCTACGTTTGGCATTTTGGCCGCGATTTCCTTGAAGAATTTTTGGGTAAGCGTCTTTTCCTGATTGTTGGCGGCGTTCTCGTTCGAATTGTTGTCCGGGCCGGCGTTGACGATGCTTTCTATGATGACGAATTCGCCGTCAAATCCTTCTTTTCCTACGACTGTTGCATTTCTGGAATCCATCCAAACGCCAAATTGTTTCTTGTTTTTATGTGACATATTTTCGTTTTTCTTAAAGGAGCCGAACGCGGGCCGAAACGCGAGCTTTTGTGGTAAGATTGTGATTCCGAATCGGTTGTCGCGGCAATAATTCAGTCTGCCGCCTTTTGACCGGTGATCTTGGGCTTTGCGACGCTCTGGCACTCAAGCACTTTGCACTCCGACACTTCGGATACTTTGCACTCAGGCACTTTTGAACTACCTTGTAACAAAATTCACCAATCAACCACTAACGCTCACATGAGTGAAGCTCTAGAACAAGATTTTGTGCGCAAATTGCGCGAGAACCAGAACATCATACACAAGATTTGTCGTTTGTACACGTCGGGTGAAGATGCTCATAAAGACTTGTTCCAGGAAATCACGATACAGCTTTGGAAGGCTTATCCGAAGTTTAGGGGCGACGCCAAATTCTCGACCTGGGCGTATCGCGTGGCGCTGAATACGGCAATCACTTTGTACAGGAAAAGCACGCGTTCCGTAGCGACTACGGAATATGACAGCTCGCGGCATTTTATCGGTCAGGACGAATACGATTATGAAGAGGAAGAACAGATAAAACTTATGTATCAGGCAGTTTATCAGTTGAATGACATTGAAAAAGCGTTGGTCTTCATGTATCTGGAAGACAAGGATTACGCCGAGATTTCCGAGACTTTGGGAATCAGCGAGGTGAATGCGCGCGTAAAGATGAATCGCATCAAGACGAAATTGAAAAAAATATTAAATCCGTAGAAATGGACGAACTGGATTTGCTCAAGAAAGACTGGAAGCGAAGCGAAAACGCGTTCAACCAAGTCAGCGACAAGGAAATATATGCGATGCTGCACAAGAAATCGTCGAGCATCGTCAAGTGGATTTTGATCATTAGCATACTCGAACTGCTGTTCTGGCTGGCGCTCGGACTTTTGCCTTTTGCCGATGGCGATTTCGGAAAAAAATACGCGAACTACGAATTCTACTCGGGTTGCTTCACGTATTTCAACTATGCGGTCGTGGCCGTTTTCATCTGCTTGTTCTATCGCAATTACGTCTCGATTTCGACTACGGATTCCACAAGCAAACTTACCGACAACATTATCCGGACACGCAAAACCGTGAATTATTACGTGTGGTACAACCTCGCGATGATGGTGACGATTTTCGTCGTGGGCCTGGTTTTGGAATATCTGACCAACCCAAAAATGGATCCTTTTCGCGAAAGAGTGCAATCAGACGGTTCATCGATGGCAATCCTGCTCGTGATATTCTTGCTCATAGTATTGGCCTTTGCTTTCCTGGCGTGGCTTTTCTACAAATTGCTCTACGGATTCCTGATGAAAAAACTACTCGTCAACTACAAAGAACTCAAGAAAATCGAACTATGAAAAAATATATTTTAGGCGCGCTTTTGCTGGCTTTCGCCGGATTGAACGCCCAAAAACTCGAAAAGTCGCTGCTGTGGAAAATCTCGGGTAACGGACTTTCGCAACCATCGTATCTATACGGAACGATCCACATCACTTGCGATGCGACGCTCGATCCCAACGCGATCAAAGCGATGGCCGACACCAAACAGCTTTATCTCGAACTCGACATGGACGATCCTTCGCTCCAGTCGGCGATGATGGGCTCGATGACGATGCCGGCTGGCAAAAAAATGACCGATCTCGCCAAACCCGAAGACGTGAAAATCGTGGATGAATACGTGCAAAAAAACCTCGGAATGCCGCTGGAAATGGTCAACACGCTAAAACCCGTATTCATTTCGATGCTATTCCTGACCAAACTCATGGATTGCCCGATCCAATCAGTGGAGGAAAATCTCATGAAACTTTCGGCCGAGCAAAAAGAGGAAGTCTTCGGATTGGAAACCGTGCAACAACAAATGGCGACGCTTGACGCCGTTCCGTTCGACGAACAAATGGCCGAACTCGTGAAATCGGTTAAATCGAACCTCGAACACGACAAAGTGGAAACCAAAATGCTCGTCGACCTTTACAAAGCCAAGGACATCGAAGGCATGCTGAATGCCGCGAAAACGTCAGAAAACGTGATGACTTCAAAGTACGAAGCCGAACTTTTGACGAAAAGAAACCAGAACTGGATTCCAAAAATCGCAGCAATCGCCAAACAAAAACCGACTTTTTTCGGAGTCGGCGCGGCGCATTTGGCGGGAGAAAACGGCGTAATCAAGCTGTTGAGAAAACAGGGTTTCAAGGTCGAAGCCGTAAAATGATTTTTTAGAAGCTGGATCCCGTTTTCCGCTTTTAGCTTTCTTGAACAAGCGCATTTTTGCAGCGTTTTGGCAAGAGCTTCCTTCGGTCGCTTTGCAAAACGGGCAAAAATGGCGCTTCTTCGGCGAAAGGCTAACCACTTCAACCGGGGCTAGTTTCGGTTAAATTCCAAATGCTGTCCAATGGTGATTTTTTGGAAATCTGCTTAGAAGAAGTCCTGAAAAAAAAGCAAGTCCAGCCTCAGATCTGAAAATCTGAAAATCCGAATCAATAACTCCACTCGCGCTTCTTGTTCAACTCCTCGGCTTCCTGCCTAACCTCGGCCGGAATTACCTTGAGCAAAGACGGATGTTGCTCGATCGCCCACTCGATTTTCTCTACGATCTGTTCGATGGTCTCGTTTTCATAGTCGATCTCAAGCGGTGGTTTTATGATGAAAGATTGCAGAATGCCTTTCTTTTTGAGACGCAGGCCTTTTCTGTCAAACGAGCGTCGGAAGCCGTCGATCACGATGGGAACGACGACAGGTTTGTAAAGTTTGATGATGTGGGCCGTGCCTTTTCTCACAGGTTTGAACGAGCGCGTCGTGCCTTGAGGAAACGTGATTACCCATCCGTCTTTCAACGCTTTCTGTATATTTTCGGTATCGGCCGGATTGAACTCGCGCTTTACTTCCTTTCCTTTCTCGCGCCAGGTCCTTTGCACCGGAATCGCGCCGGCATAAGCCAGGATCCGCGGAAGCAAACCTTCCGAAATAGTCTCTTTCGCCGCGACATAATAAATGTTCAATTTCGGTTTCCACAAATAACCCGCACCTTTTATCGTGTCCTGGCGACCTTTAAGACTCGCATTGAATACGTGAAACATGGCCACGACATCGGCGAAATAGGTTTGGTGGTTGGAAATGAAAAGCACGTTTGTTTCGGGCAACGTCGGGATAATCTCCGAGCCGTCGATCTGCAACTCGTTGAAACCGTGGTAACGACGATGCGTAAGCAATCCGAAGATGAGGATCATCCAGCGTTTGAGGAACAATATATGCCCGAAAGGATTTCTTTTGAATAAGCCCATAAACCCGAAAAAGTAAGCTGCAAACTTACGAAAATCACGGCGTTAGACAACCGCCTTTATCACTTCCTTGAATTCGCTCAAAATCATGCCAGTCGCGCCCCACACAATGTGCTCCTGAATCCGGAATCCGGGCACGTTCAGCGGATTGGCGTAAGAAACGTCGCGCCAAAGATCGGTGACTATTGAATCGTCGAGAAATTCGTCTAGGTCGACTTCGATTATCCCTGCGACTTCTCTCGGATCTGGCGTAAAAACAGGCTCGCTTTCGCAGATTCCCAAAAACGGATAAACCACGAAATTGCTCGGCGGAATGTAAATTTTCGAGAGTTCGCGCACCACGGAAATCTGCTCTGGCGCAATCCCGACTTCCTCGAAAGTCTCGCGCAAGGCCGTTTCCTCGAAATTCCTGTCGGATGTTTCTTTTTTTCCGCCTGGAAACGCGACTTGGGACGAATGCACGCCTTTGTAGGAGTTGCGCAAAATCAGCACGAAATACGTTTTTTCGTTCCGCGGATAGATCAAAAGCAATACGGCGGCCATTCTCGCATCAAGCGTTTCCCAATTCAGGGTTTCCATGAGTTTTGTCCTTTCTGGCGGCGACATTTTCGCGTGAGCCGACTCGCCGGGCAAACCCAAGTCTTTTATTTTTGGAACGATTTTGAGAAAATCCTCGAAGTTCATTTTTGCATTTTGGCGTGTCACTAAGGTAGGCGATGTTGTGGAATTTTCAAAATTGGCGGTGCGCAGCGAGCCTTTCCGGCGAAGCAACGCGAGCAAAAATCATCCGAAGCAAATAGCCTATCTTTGCAAAAAGATTTCCTCTATGTTCAGCAAAGCCGAAGCCCAACGCATCAAACAAGAATTCTGGATCGCATTCGCCGAAAAATATCCCAGAAAATGGCTTTTGTACGACACAAAAATCAAGGACTTTTTTCTCAAATTCTACGTCGACAACAAAAAAGCCGAAGTTTCCTTTTCGATAGAAAACAACAGCGATGAGAAGCGTTACGCCTATTTCGACAAGCTGCTTTCGCTAAAGACGATCTTGTTGGAAGAACACGAACCAGAAGCCATTTTCGAAAAAGACGTCTACCTTGAGAACAAGACAATTTCGAAAGTTTGGGTCGACAAATTTGGGATAAGCGTGAACAACCGCGACACTTGGGACGAGATTTTCGACTTCTTCAACGAGAAAATGGGTGTGTTCGAGTATTTCTTTTACGAATTTCAGGATTTTATCGCTGCTATTGATTCCGAACCGACTGCGTGAAGGATAGCAGCGGCATCCTTTTGCCACCCCAAATTTTCCGGAAAAAACGATTCTTCAAGGCAAAAGATACAGCGGATAGCCCGACGGCGGCTTCCACTGCTTTAGTTCAAAAATCGCTTTGCAATTGCCACTGCAACTGCAACTGAAAACCGCCGCCGGCACGCCCAAAAAATCTTGACACCTGCTTAACAGCATTTTTTTTGCAGAAACGTTAACTTTGAAAAAACGAATTTTCCCCATGAGACAAGCGTTCTTGCTGTTCGTACTTTTGTGCGCGTCAGTCGATTCTTCGGCCCAAAAAAGATCCAAATCAGATGTGCAACGCCCAAAATTGGTCATAGGAATCGTGGTCGATCAAATGCGCGCCGATTACGTTTACAGATTCGCCGATTATTATGGAGAAGGCGGCTTCAAAAGGTTCATCAAGCAAGGTTTTGATTGCCGAAATACGAATTATAACTACGTCCCGACTTACACCGGGCCAGGCCACGCGGCGATTTACACAGGAAGTGTTCCGGCTTTTAACGGAATCATTTCGAACGATTGGTACGATAGAAGTTGGGGAAAAGTGCGGTATGTGGTGAGCGATCCTACTGTGAATCCTGTCGGTACGGAGGCTTCGACAGGTAAAATGTCGCCGGCCAGTTTGCTATCGACCACGGTTACGGACGAATTGCGGCTGTCGAACAACAAGCAGTCGAAAGTGATTGGCGTTTGTCTCAAAGATCGCGGCTCGGTGCTTCCGGCCGGACACATGCCAACCGCTGCATATTGGTTCGACAATACGACCGGAAATTTCATTACCAGTTCCTATTACGCAAGCGATCTGCCGAAATGGGTGAAGGATTTCAATGCCAAAAAATTGCCTGATTTCTATTTGTCAAAGCCTTGGGAAACCGCGCTTCCGATTGACAGATATACGTTGGGATTGGCCGATGGCGACAACTTCCGAAACAATTTCAAAGGTGAGACCGATGGAAAATTTCCGCACGATCTAATAAAAATCCGCGAAAAGGAAGGCTACGAATTGTTGAGAAAAGTGCCGATGGGAAATACTTTTACGCTTGATTTTGCGCTGGAAGCGATCCAAAAAGAAAACTTGGGGAAAGGCAAATACACCGACTTTTTGGCGCTTAGTTTTTCGTCTACAGATTACGTCGGGCACCAATTTGGGATCAATGCTATCGAACTTCAGGACACTTACGTGAGATTGGACCGCGATTTGGAGCGTCTGTTTGATTATGTCGACAAGAATTTCGGAATGGAAAACGTGCTGATTTTCCTGAGCGCCGACCACGGAGCCGCCCAAACGCCCGATTATCTTACCGCGAACGGAATTCCCGGCGGTTTTTTGCCCGAAAAAGAATTCAAAAAACAACTGAACGACTTGATAAGCGAGTCTTTCGGAAAGGCAGACTGGATCGAAGATTACGGAAGCCAGCAAATTTATCTGAATTATAAAACCATCGCGGATAAGAAAGCCGATGTTTCATCTATTGTACAAAATCTTCGTCAATACGTAAAAAGGCTTCCCGGAATCCAGGAAGTTTGGGACATTCACGATCCGGAATCTATTGTGACTTCGGGTAATGACCATCATCAGAGAATCGCCAACGGAATCAATCCGAAGCGCTCGGGCGACATAGCGATCATGCTGCAACCCGGATGGCTTGAAGGCGAATATGCCGCCCACAAAGGCACGACTCACGGCAGCGGATGGTCTTATGACACTCATGTTCCGCTATTGTGGTTGGGTTGGAAAATCAAAAATGGATCTTCATCGGCTCCCGTTAACATAAGCGACATCGCGGTTACGGTAAGCGATTTGTTAAGTATCAGTTTTCCAAACGCCGCGGTTGGCAAGCCGATTACCGATATGATTACCAAGTAGATGCAAAAATCACCCGCACCTGATTATCTTTTGGCAATTATGCCGCCCAAGCCAATTTCAGATATTGTGATTGGCAAAAAAGATTTTCTCTTCGATAACATCGGTCCATTTGGCAGCCTGAATTCACTACCGCATTTTACCGTATTGGGTTTTTCGGAAGAACGCAATCTCGAATTCATCCGAGAGCGTACAAGACATTTTTGCGCAAATAACGCTATCGCTGACGAGATTCGCATAGATAGTTACAAAACCTTTTCAAACCACACATTTTATCTTGCTCCAAGCCAACAATCGCGCAAATACATTAGGAATCTGGTTTTTGGTTTGTACAAATGTCTCAGCCTGACGCTCGATAATTACACACCACACATGACGATCACAAAGGATCTTGATGAGGAAAAAATGCGCGTTACCAAGCAGATTTTCTCGAATGACAAAATCGACTTGGCGTTCTCCTGCAACTCTTTCTTGCTGAGAGCTTTTGACAAGAAAGTCCAACACTATTCGCAGACCATTGAGGAATTTCGTTTTGATCAAAGCCAAGGCCGTTTGTTTTAAGTAGAATCTTTTCGTTATAAATCATTGATTGTGATTATTTGAAAGTTAACCTAGCTTTTGTAAAACCAAATTTCTGGCGTATTTGAGAATTAATCGGCTATAAGTACATACACGCGCTGGAATCCGCATTTGGATTTCGGATTTTTGGGCGTGCCGGCGGCGGTTTTTCAGGTGCGGTTGCGGTAGCAGCGACAGCTTTTTCGGGTGGTCGCATTTTCTGGAAGCCGCCGTCGGGCTATCCGCTG
>NZ_SEBR01000016.1 GCF_004295795.1 Flavobacterium sp.
CCGGCATTTGAGCGTTTTGGCGGGCACCTGACGTCTTGGAAATTCGCGGAATTAAAGGCTGTTTGAGCAACCCAAAAAGTTTCTCGTACCAAAAAAGTCTCCGCGAGTTCCTTTAATTCCCGAATTTCCAAGGCTGTCAGGTCGACAAAATCTGTCGTGCCGCGAGCCTTTTTGTTACTTTTGCGGCGAGGCAAAAGTAAGCCCCGCTGGCAGGCGACGAATCAAAATCAAAGCCTGCGGCAGCGCAGCTGCCGAAAAAAGCAAAATGAGCGAAGCTCATTTATTTAGGTTTCGAGAGCGAGAAAAAGTTCCGGTTCCACAGGAAATGATGGAAAAAAGGAAAATTGTTTCATGGCGATCGTAGCCCGGATGCGGGCAAACTAGCCTTTTGCAGAAAAAACCAAGATTTTCTTGGTTTAAAACAGCGACCGCAGGAAGCTCGTTTTAAACTTTAGAAAAACCGGTTTTTGCAAAAAAGCTGGTGCCTGTCAGCCGGAAAAAGCTCCAAAAAAATCTTAATTTTGAAAAATGAAAAAACTTCCGGCACTACTGGTTTTGGGAAAAGGATTGTTACTCCTGGCAATCGGATCATTTTGTGCCGTTTTCGAAATGGAAAGCGCAATTCCGCTTCTGGTGATTTCGGGGATCGTGATCGTGATTGCGCTTCTTCTGTTCGCTTTTCTTCCTGAAAAAAAAGACGGAAATTACTTTTAAGATGAACATAAAGCTGCTCGCCATCGGCAAGACCGACAATAAGGAACTCCAGAAACTCATAGACGAATATTCAAAACGGCTGTCGTTTTACATCAAGTTCGAGCTCGAGATCATCGCCGATATCAAGAATGTCAAGAATTTGTCCGAAAGCCAACAGAAGGAAAAGGAAGGCGAATTGATCATGGCGAAAATTGCGTCCCAAGACCAATTGATTTTGCTCGACGAAAACGGCAAATCGTTCTCGAGTGTCGGTTTTTCCCAGGAATTGCAAAAGAAAATGAACTCCGGAATCAAGACTTTGGTGTTCGTCATTGGCGGCCCATACGGTTTTTCGGATGCTATTTATACCAAGGCAAGCGGCAAGATCTCGCTATCGGCCATGACTTTTTCGCATCAGATGGTACGTCTGTTTTTCGTGGAGCAGCTTTATCGCGGATTTACGATCTTGAAGGGCGAACCTTATCATCATTCTTAGTGGCAGTAGCAGTGGCAGTGGCAGTAGCAGTGGCAGTGACAGAAAAAGCAGTTGCAGTTTGTGGAAAGCAGTGTTGTAAATTGATACGGACGTTACGTGAGGCGTCATTTGGGCGTTACGGCGGCTGATTTTTACACAACTACTGGCTCCTATCGCTTTTTGGCTCTTCAACTGCTTTCGGAGCCGCCGTCGGGCTGCAGCCACTCGCTTTTGTCCAGCTTTTCGGGCTGGCCAAAGAGCTTAGACAAAGGCAGCATCCCTAACGCAAACCCATGGCCGTTTCGAAAATCCTCACGGTTTCCATTGCCTCTTTCACGTCGTGAACCCTTAGGACCTTCGCTCCTTTCGAAACTGCAATAGTGTTTAATACAGTTGTCCCGTTCAGGGCTTCTTCGGCTTTGGTTTCCAGCAACTTGTAAATCATCGACTTTCTTGAAATCCCGACTAGAAGCGGCAATTCGAGAATTTCGAAAAGCTCAAGTTTGTGCAGCAGCTCATAGTTTTGGGAAAGTGTTTTCGAGAATCCGAAACCCGGATCGACGATGATGTCGTTTATCCCCAATTTTCTGGCCTTTTCGATCCTTTCTGAGAAATAGAACAAAATGTCCTTGACCAAATCGTTATATTGGGTGAATTGTTGCATCGTCTTAGGCGTTCCTCTCATGTGCATCATAATGTAAGGCGCCTGGAATTCGGCTATGACGTCGAACATGAAATCGTCCAGCCAACCCGCTGAGATATCGTTGATAAGTGCCGCGCCGGTTTCCAGACAGGCGCGCGCCACGCCAGAGCGGAAAGTGTCGATCGACAGCAAGGCGTCCGGGAATTCCTTCAGCAGTGTTTCGATTGCCGGCAGCAGTCGTGTTTTTTCTTCGTCGGGTGTCACGAAATCGGCGCCGGGACGAGAGGAATATCCGCCGAGATCGATGAAAGTCGCGCCCTGCGAAAGTATTTTATCGGCTTGACCGAGCAAATCTTTGTCTGATTTGTACTTTCCGCCGTCGAAAAAAGAATCGGGCGTCACGTTCAAAATGCCCATCACCTTGATGCGCGACAGATCGACGAGATTTCCTTTGCAGTTGATTGTCATTGGGTTATACATTTAATAGCAAGACGCTGGCTTTTGGCTCGGCTCACTTTGAAATAATTTTCTACTTTTGGGACATTGCAAACAAATATACAGCTAATGCCCAATACGTCTCAGGAATACGACCAAGTGATCGCGTCGTGCCGCTCGCTTTTCATCAATAAGATGACCGATTACGGAAGTGCGTGGCGCATTTTGAGACTGCCTTCGCTAACCGACCAGATTTTCATAAAGGCGCAAAGGATCAGGAGTTTGCAGGAAAATTCAGTGCGCAAGGTCGATGAAGGCGAAGCTGCGGAATTCGTCGGGATCATCAATTATTCGATCATGGCCTTGATCCAGTTGGATTTGGGCGTGGCCGATCAACCCGACCTCGATACCGATAAAGCCACCGAACTTTACGACAAATATGTGCATGCGACCAAATCGCTCATGGAAGCCAAAAACCACGATTATGGCGAGGCCTGGCGCGAAATGCGGGTGAGTTCGCTTACCGATCTGATCTTGCAGAAACTTCTTCGGGTCAAACAAATCGAGGACAACAAAGGAAGAACGCTGGTTTCGGAAGGAATCGACGCCAATTACCAGGATATGGTCAACTATGCGGTTTTCGCGTTGATCCACATGTCTGCCAAATAAAACAACTGCCAAACAACGACAATGAAAAACGTAATTACCCAGATTTCACGCGTGCTCGTAGGAGTGCTTTTTATCATTTCGGGACTGATCAAACTCAACGATCCCGTAGGTTTCGGATACAAACTCGAGGAATATTTCAGCGAGGAAGTGCTCAATTTGCCATTTCTGACGCCACTGGCTTTGCCGATCGCAGTTTTTGTCGTGATTTTTGAAGTCGTTTTGGGCGTGATGCTGCTTTTCGGATTCAAGCGAAAATTCACGATATGGAGTTTGTTGCTCATGATCGTATTTTTTACTTTCCTCACTTTTTACTCGGCGTTCTTCAACAAAGTCACAGATTGCGGCTGTTTTGGAGACGCTCTGAAACTCACGCCTTGGCAGTCTTTCTACAAAGATCTCGCGCTTCTCGTGTTGATCGCGATTTTGTTCGTGAACCAGAAACTGATCAGGCCATTTTTGTCCAAAGGCCTTACCAATGCCGTGGTCGCGGTGAGTTTCGCACTTTGCTGCTTCATGGGATATTGGGTTCTGAACCATTTGCCTATCAAGGATTTCCGCGCTTACAAGGTGGGAAACAACATCGAGAAAGGCATGGAATTTCCTCAAGGCGCCGAGAAATCCAAAGTAGAGATGGTTTTCGTATATGAAGTAAAAGGCCAAAAGAAGGAATTCGGTGAAAACGATTTGATGAACCTTCCGGCAGATGCGAAGTTCGTTGAACGCGTCGACAAAGTGATATCACAAGGTTACGTGCCACCAATCCATGATTTTTCCATGGAATTGGACGGATCGGACTACAAGGATGAACTTCTGAAAGAGCCCAAATTGCTGGTTTTCGTGGCTTACGATCTCAAGAAATCAAGCGAAGAAGGCATGTCGGCATTGGAAGGAATCGCCAAAAAAGCCAAGTCAAAAGGCTATAAAGTCATTATGATGACCGCCGGACTCGAGGACGAAATCGCCAATTCGAAGAAAAAATACGGGCACACGTTCGATTATTATTTCTGCGATGCCACAACATTGAAGACGATAGAGCGCGCCAATCCAAGTTTGGTGATCATCCAAAACGGAACGATCGCACAAAAGTTGCATTGGAAAGACGCCGATGCGCTAAAACTCGATTAAATTTGTATTTTGCCAAAAATTAGCCCCTTATGTTCAAGGAAGAGAAAAAGAAATCTTATCGTATAATTGCGATCTGCGCCTTGGTTTTCCTCCTTGGATTTTTTCTGAGAGACTGGATTTCGATCAAGGAAGATCCGTTTCCCGGAAATACTTTCTATATAATCACGGGCAATCTCTTCATGGCGTGTTCGGTAATCGTTTTTGCGTTCATGGTCAGAAAGATCTACCGGATAAGGATAAAGGAAAAACGCAAGAAATCAGGATCGAAAGTCGTTTTCCTGGACGAGAATGAGGGCCGACGGAAATCGTCCTGAAACGAATGGTCCGCATTGGTAATCGAGACTTAATCTTTGAACCGCGGCACTTCTGAATATTATCGTTTATTTGGGAATCTTTGTATTTTCGTGAAATTACCTTTGTGGACAAACTCCGGACAGTCACGTTGAGCGATGGTCCCGAAAAAATCCGAATCACATGAAAAAAATAATGATGGCCATCGTCCTGGCCGGAATCTTCGCTTGTTCGAACGCACAGAAATCTGAATTTTCGAAGGAAAGCCTTTCCCAACCTTTGGCGACTTTGAGCGATGCGTCAAGCAATCTGTCTGAAATCCTCAAAAAACACAACGGAAAAACCACCGTTATCGAGATTTGGGCTTCGTGGTGCGGCGATTGCGTAAAAGCCATGCCGAAACTCAAGGATTTGCAGCAAAAACATCCCGAAGTCGATTATGTGTTCATCTCGATGGACAAGGCCAAAGACAAATGGGAAAACGGCATCGCCAAGCACGAACTCAAAGGCGACCATTATTGGGCAACCGACGGCATGAAGGGAAAATTTGGGCAATCCATCGACCTCGACTGGATTCCGAGATATATCATTGTGGACAAAAAAGGGAAAATCGCGACTTACCGCGCCATCGAAACCGATTTTGAAAGCATGGACAAAACGCTTAACCAACTAAAATCGAAATGAGACAAAAAATCGTTGCCGGCAACTGGAAAATGAACAAGAATGCCGAGGAAACAGAAGACTTACTGAACGAACTGATCGAAAAACTTCCTACAGACGTAGAAGCCCAATTCGTGGTCGCTCCTACTTTCGTCAATCTGGTGTCGGCTGTACAACACCTTGAGTTCACCAATATCGCCGTGGCCGCGCAAAATATGCATCAGGCTGAAAATGGCGCTTACACCGGCGAGATTTCAGCCGACATGTTAAAAAGCATCGGTGTGGAAACCGTAATCCTTGGGCATTCCGAACGAAGAAGCCATTTCGGGGAAACCGACGCCATCATCGCGGCGAAGACATCGGCAGCGTTGAAAAACGACATGACCGTGATTTTTTGCTTCGGGGAAGAATTGCAGGACAGAAAGGACGAAAACCATTTCAAAGTTGTGGAAACGCAATTGAACGACGGACTTTTCCAGATCGATTCGAAAGATTGGGACAAGATCATTCTGGCTTATGAACCGGTTTGGGCGATCGGTACGGGCGAAACCGCTTCTCCCGATCAGGCGCAGGAAATGCATGCTTTTATCCGCGAGACGGTAAAGAACAAATTCGGTGGTGAAATTGCCGAAAACGTTTCGATCCTTTACGGCGGAAGCGTAAAACCTGACAATGCGAAAGAAATTTTTTCAAAACCAGATGTAGACGGTGGACTTATTGGCGGAGCTGCGCTGAAAGCCGATGATTTTGCCGCAATCGCATCGGCTATATAAACTAAAGTATGGGAAAGGTCGCTTCGTTTTTTGCATCGGTCATAATCGCTGCCATGAGTTATTGCTGCGTCGGGAATAAAGCCGAGGCAGACGATACGCAGCACTTGATTTCGTCCGAGGATAAACTAAGCGGCCTTCACCATTACCAACAGCGCATGAAGTTCAACGACGCCAAAGCCGAGTCTTTGTGTGCCAAAGGAAGCGCGTTTTTCGAAAAAGGCAATTTCGACGAAGCCAGACGCCATTTGCTCAAGGCGCTCGAACTCGAACCCCAGAATGCCGTAATCCTTACTACGTT
Organism: Flavobacterium sp.; assembly: GCF_004295795.1. GTDB lineage: Bacteria > Bacteroidota > Bacteroidia > Flavobacteriales > Flavobacteriaceae > Flavobacterium. Next base: position 6,063 of record NZ_SEBR01000016.1, read on the forward strand.
AGGACATGTTTCTTACGAATCCGGAAGTTATTCCGATGCCATCGAATACTACAACCGCTCGCATATCATTTACGATCCGACGCAGTTGAATGCGGGAGTTCACTTGGGCCGAAGCTATTACCTCAACGGCGAATACGAAAAGTGCATTATCGTCTCCAAGCACACCGCGTCACAGACAAACGACGAGAAAAGCTACTACATGTCTTACTACAACATGACCAAGGCGCTGATAAAGCAGGGGAAATGCGAGGCTGCCGAACAGAGTTTCAAAAAAACCGAACCCGCGCTGAACAATTTCAAGGCACTCAAATCGAGAATCTACGTCTTGGAACACGAGCTCAAAAAATGCGCCCAGCGCTGAAATCTTAACTTTTCTTTTATACTTTTGAGGAACGTTTGGGCGTTTCGCTTTCGCCCTAAATTCTGAAAATGAAATACTTACTCCTCTTTGCCTTGGCAATATTGGGTCAACTTGCGCATTCGCAGACCGATTCCCAATTGCGTTATGTCTCGAATTCCCGTCAGTTCTTTATGTGGAACGAGCAAAAGCAGTCGTACGAACTCAAGGACAACGAAGAAGAACATTCGCTGATCGACATTCGCGAACAAGTCAACAAAAGCAACGGATACGCTGTAATTTGTATGACAGATGACGGAAAAACGCGCATCTTTCACGGCAACATCACCAGTTTCCAATCTGAAAACGGAGAAAGCGTGTGGTCGTTGCGTTCCAAAATCCTCAAGAGCCGTATCGTGCTGAACGTCGAAAAGAAAACCCTCACTTATTCTTACGAGGCGAACGACGAGCGTTATATGAAAATCTTCGTTTTCAATCTGGAATTCACGCAGTAAACAAAACCGCAACATAACCACAACCTCAAATAACAAACTATGCTAACACAACTATTTTCTTTTGGCAGAAAACGGACAATTCCCGTTTTTTTGTTTTTACTGCTGAGTTTTTCCACCGCGCTGCATTCGCAATATGCTGCCGAAAACCTCACTCCTACCCAAATCATCAAGGAAGGACTTTCGATGGAACAAGCGCCTGACGGCCGAATCTTCATAGCCGAACGCGGTGGAATCGTCAAAGTCTACCAAAACGGAACAGTTTCCACCGTATTTTCGGTAACGACGACAACCAACAACGAGCAAGGCCTTTTGGGTTTGACACTGCATCCGAATTTCGCCACAAACGGTTACATCTATGTTTTCTATTCGATAATCGATGCCGGAATCGTGCGCCATAGAATCGAGCGCGTCCAGGTCAATGCAGCAAACCAGGAATTGGGGCGACAGGAAATCCTTTTGCTCGAACCGATAGGCGGCGGATTCCACAACGGAGGCGACCTAAAATTCTTCAACGGTTTCCTGTACATTACCGTCGGCGACAGCCAAAACAACCAGAACTCACAAAATCTCGACACTTACAAAGGGAAAATCCTGCGTGTGACCGAAGACGGATCGCCCGCGCCAGGAAATCCTTTCTATGGAAGCGGTTCCGTCCAAAGACAAAGCATTTGGGTGTACGGTTTCAGAAATCCTTGGCGCTTGGTCCCGAATGCGGTCGCCAACAAATTGTTCGTGCTCGACGTGGGAACTTCGTGGGAAGAAATAAACGAGATCTCGAACCCGCAAATCCGCAATTACGGTTGGGGACATCCGCAAGGTGGAGACGGCATCCAAACCGAAACCAACTTGTTCACGAATCCGATTTTTACTTACGCAACGGGAAGTATCGGCAATGCACTTACCAATGGCGTTCTGTACAATCCATCGATCATCAGATATCCGGCTTTGGCCAATAAGTTTATCATCAAGGATTATGTCAGAACGGAACTGCGCCAGTTCGATTGGACGCAGCAACCCAATCCTGTCTCGACGGTTTTTTATGACTCGCCGAATCAGTTCGCCTTGGGAATGATGGTTGGAAACGACGGCTATATCTATTATTGCAGCTACGGAAACAACGGCGATCTGATAAAACTCAATTACATTCAGGAAACCGCGCCCACGATCGTGAACCAGCCGGTTTCGCAAACGGTGATGGAAACCAACGCCGCGACTTTTACGATCGACGTCAGCGGAGCCGGACAAATCGGGTACCAATGGCAATTCAACGGATCGACTATTCCAGGAGCGAATTCAGCGACTTATTCGATTCCTTCGGTTGCAATGGCCAATGCCGGAAATTACACTTGTGTGGTTTCGAATGAAATCGGAAGTGTGACCTCGAGCATTGCGCAATTGACCGTCACGCCTTTCAGCAACGTTCCGGCTGTCGAGATCACGTTGCCATTGCCGACACTGACTTGGAACCACGACGACGTGATCAATTTTTCTGCGACAGCATCTGACGTAGAAGACGGAAATCTACCCGAAAGCGCTTTCTCGTGGAGCATCGACCTTTTTCACGAAGACGTTCCCGGCGCAGGGCATTCACATCCCGGAGCGAGCCCGTCTGGCGTAAGTTCAGGGACTTTCGTGGCGAACAATCAAGGTGAAAAAACACCGAACGTGTGGTACAGATTCACCGTAACGGTCACTGACAGCAACGGTTTGACCGCAACTGATTTCGTCGACGTGCATCCGAATCTTGTCAACGTCACGGCGGCTAGTTCGCCAACGGGACTGACGCTGGAACTCAACCAGAAAACGGTTGTTGCGCCTGCGACAGCACAAGTCGTGGCGAATGCGACGTTCCAGACGTTGAACGCTCCGACGCCACAATTTGTCGGAAATACGCGATACGACTTCGATCATTGGCAACACGGCGGAGCGGCGAACCAGCTGTTTCAGGCACCGACATCGGGCGCAATCACCTACACCGCAATCTACACGGCCACCGATTTATCGCAAGCGCCGTATCAAGGCATTGTCGCCCAAATTCCGGGCGTTATTGAAGCCGAGAACTACGACATCGGGATCGGCGCGTTTTTCGACAGCAACGGAGGCGGCGACACCACTTACAGGCCTGGAGACGGCGTCGGGACGGAAGCTTGCAGTGAAGGCGGTTTCAACATCGGTTGGGTGGCAGCCGGCGAATGGTTGAAGTACACGGCGAATGTCAACACGACCGGAAATTACACGATAAACATGCGGATTTCTACACCAAACAACAATCGGACCTTGCATTTCGAGGTCGATGGCGTTAACGTGACGGGCGCGGTGAACATCCAGAATACGGGCGGTTTTCAGGCCTGGCAAACAGCTACGATCCAGAATCTTGCACTGACGCAAGGCATTCACGTCATCACGTTGTATTTTGACTCGGCCGATGTGAACGTCAACAAATTCGAATTCGTCTACACCGGAAACAACAATGCCGCGCCAACCGCCGATTTCGAGGCGAGTTCGCAACTGGTCTGCATTGGAACCGAAGTAACCTTTACGTCGGTTTCGTTCGGAACCATCGATACTTACCAATGGAATTTCGGATTGGACGCGACTCCGGCCACGGCAACAGGAATCGGGCCGCACTCGGTAGTCTACACTTCCGAAGGTGAAAAAACCGTCACGCTTACCGCGACAAACGCCATCGGAAGCAACACGAAAGTCGGCACGATCCAATCAAATACTTGCGAACAGACGCCGCAATCTCCTTACGGTGGCAGTCCGAAGGTTATTCCGGGTCGCGTTGAAATCGAAGAGTACGATCTTGACGGCGAAGGAATCGCCTATCACGACCTGAGCCAAGGCAACAACGGAAATGCTTTCCGCACGGACGATGTCGATCTCCAAGCCGCTTCCGAAGGCACTTTCAACGTCGGTTGGGTCGAAAACGGCGAATGGTTGGAGTACACGACTTTCGTATCGGAACACGGCGACTACAACATCAAGTTCCGAATCAGTTCGCCATTCGACAATCGCTTCCTGCATTTGGAGCAAGATGGCGTGAACATCACCGGCTCGGTCGCGATCCCGAATACAGGCGGTTACCAAAACTGGCAAACCGTTACCGTAAGCGGACTGCATTTGCACGAAGGCCTTTCGGAATTCCGACTGGTTTTCGAATCGAACGACATCAACGTGAATTACATCGATTTTGAATTTGCGTTGGAAGCGCCCACAGCCGGACTTTCTGCCAGTTCGACAACACCTTGCGTGAATTCCGAAGTTGTTTTCACCTCGACTGCGACGGGATTGATCGAAATGCATTCGTGGAATTTTGGTTCAGATGCAACTCCGGCGACGGCAACGGGAATTGGTCCGCATACCGTTGTTTACAATTCGACTGGCCCAAAAACGGTTTCCTATACAGTTTCTAACGAGGCCGGAAGCAGCACGCAAACCTTGAACGTATCGGCTGTGATTTGCGGCACGCCCTATTATTCGAAAGTGCTTCCAACCCAATGCGGTACGACGCTTTCGACCCTAAATTCACTGATTGGCGCGGTGAGCTTGCCTACTCCCGTAAACGGCTACCGCTTCCGGATCGAAAATGTCGCGACAGGAAATGTACAGACGATCGATAGAAACGTTCCGAATTTCCAGTTGACTTCGCTCGCATCTTACGACTACGCGACGACATATTCGGTTTCGGTTTCAGTTCGCGTAAACGGACAATGGACGGGCTATTACGGAGAATCTTGTTTGGTTTCGACTCCGAACGTTCTCGCAAACGGCGGACAAGCGGCCATAAATCCTATACAATGTGGCACGATTTTACCATCGCTAAGCACGCTTATCGCCACGACAAGTTTGGCGGGCGTTTCAGGCTACCGTTTCAGGATCACCAATCTCACCGACGCTACCGCGCCAAATCAAGTACAAATTCTCGACCGGCCGCTGAATTGGTTCTCGCTGACAATGTTGCCGACTTACACTTATGGAACTTCTTACAGCGTGGAAGTCGCCGTGAAAACCAATGGCGATTATTCCGGTTTTGGATCGGCTTGTACGATTTCTTCTCCCGCAGTTCCTACTTTGGTGAATTGTGGCGGAATAGTGCCTTCGAACACCACGCTTATCGCAACAACCAGCCTCAACCGAGTTACATCGTATCGATTCGAGCTCACCGACCTTTCAAACCTTGTGACAATCATCGTTGACCGACCAGTACATTATTTCAGTTTCAAGCAAGTTCCGGGTTACGTTGCCGGAGCGACTTATGCCGTGCGCGTTGCCGTGCTTACCTCTGGCGCTTGGTCGCCGCTCAGCGAAGTTTGTACGATTACGGCTCCGGGTTCGGCGCGTTCGGTTTTGGTTAAGGAAAATGGATCGGAATCAGCGTCGAGGCAATTCAAGGCGGTCGGTTATCCGAATCCGTTCACGGAAAATTTCGCTGTCGATATCGATGCTTCGGACGTAGCAAACGTGAATGTCAAGATTTACGATATGGTCGGAAAATTGGTTGAGGACAAGCAAATTTCCGCAGCTGCGATCGAGAATGCACTTTTCGGACAACAATTCCCGTCAGGCGTTTACAACGTGATCGTAACCCAAGGCGAAAATGTCAGCACGCTCAAAATGATCAAGCGATAGTCTGATCTGCCCTAAAACACAAAAGCGTGTCTGGGAAAATCCGGACACGCTTTTTTTATTTATTCGCCTGAAATTTGTCGAGGCATCAAATTCCCATCTCGATCTGGAAACGTACATACCAATTGTTTCGCTGGCTTCCATCGCTATAATCTAGCATATCGTAGGTCACTTCACCTTGCAATTTGAAAGTGTGTTCCCAAATGTATTTGGTCAGACCTAGCGAAAATTCCTGCTGTTTAGGCGTGAGCGAAAAGATTTCTGAATTCGGTTTCAGCGTCGAAAAACGTCCAATGACTTCGTAATTCGTCGGAAAAAGATAACTCAATTGGTAATCGAAACCGTGTCCGGTGTAGACATAACGGATGGCTGTCACGTCTTCGGGATTCACAGTAACAGGATCTTTGCTGGTATTTCTCGACATATAAGCCGCCATCGCAGACCAACCGTGGTATTTGAACATAGCGTCTAGCAATACGCTTTTCATCGTTCTTTGGGCGTAAAGTTCCTCTCCGAGCTGTCCGCCTGTTCTTCTGGCCTGGTTGTTTTGCTGGAAAGCGCCCGAAAACATCAACTTCGGTTTTTTCTCGCGCATGAGATCGCCTTCGAAGTAAGTTCCGTCTTTGGTAAAAGCACCGAACGGAAAAATCTCGGCCTTTCCGGTGAGCGCCACGCCGTCGTCAGCATTTCCCGTGACATTTCGGCCTTCTCCGGTTGAAACGGCGGTCTTGAAATTGTAGGAAAATTTGTCCTTGAATTCGTTGAGTTGATGTATCTGGAAACCAAAATCGCGATCGATTGTGAACCTGGCGTTATTTATCGAGCGATCGGTCAGCTGCAATCCGCCCGAAGAATTTACGCGCTGGCGGTTTCCGGGAAGTTTGGTCTGTCCGAAACTAAAATTCCAACTCGCGTTCGGACGGTAATAAATCACGGCGTCGCGAATGATATTGAGGTTTTCGCCTTCGCGGATTTCACCCGTGTCGCCAGGCGCGAACGACAATTGGATCGCGTAAAGGAAATGCGGGTTTCCGACGTATCCGTCAAAACGCAGACGCAAACGGCGAATCTGTCCGTCGTAGGTCGGATCCTGGCCTTCGTTATCGTAATACGTCACGCGATTTTGTATCCGGAAACGGATGTTCAGCTGAAAAATACTGTCGGGAGAAGTGAGCCCGACGCCTTTTCCGAAGTTGTAATACGGAAGTGTCGAGAGCTTGAGGTCGTTGTCGTTGTCGGTGCGCCCGACGACAATCTGAGATGTGGCTTTGCATCCGAGCAAAAGCAACGAAAGCAGCGCGATTTTTTTCATGGTCGGTTGTTTGTTAACGCAAAGTTAATTTTTTATGTCGGAATTGGAAAGCCGAATGTCACAAGTCGAATTTGGAAATCGTTCCCGATAGCTATCGAGTGGGATTTGGGATTTGGGATTTGGATTTTGGGATTTGAGAATTGAGAATTGAGATTTCTAATTTGCGATTTGGCCTTTCTCACTTTACCTTTGCAAAAATTCAAGACATGTCAAACATTTACCTCGGCTACCATTTTACGGTCGCCCCGAAAGATCCCGGAGCCGAAATCCTGCTTGCCGAATTGGGCGAAAAACCTTTCGAAAGCTTCGTCGAGAACGAAATCGGACTCGTCGCCTACATCAAGAAAGACCAATGGAGCGAGGACATTCTCGAGGATCTGTTCATTTTGAAATCGGACGAATTCACGATCACTTATACGATCGAGGAAATCGACCAGGTAAATTGGAACGAGGAATGGGAAAAGCATTTCGAACCGATCGAGGTTGACGGACGTTGCTATGTACGCGCGCCTTTCCACGAAAAAACGGACGCCGAATTCGACATCGTCATCGAACCCAAAATGAGTTTCGGGACCGGACACCACGAGACGACGCACATGATGATCCAACATTTACTGGAAACCGACGTGAAAGATCTCAAGACCTTGGACATGGGCTGCGGAACGGCGATCCTCGCGATTCTCGCAGAAATGAAAGGCGCAAAACCCACCGATGCGATCGACATCGACAATTGGTGTTACCTGAATTCCATAGAAAATGCCGAAAGAAACGGTTGCGAACACATTATGGTTTACGAAGGTGACGCCGAATTGCTAAAGGGAAAGTCCTACGATTTGATCATCGCCAACATCAACCGCAATATTTTGTTGGCCGATATGCAACAATACGTCGACTGCCTGAACAAAAACGGGATTTTGCTTTTGAGCGGATTTTACGAACAAGACATTGAAGCGATTGACGAAAGCTGCGTTTCAAAAGGCTTGACTTACGTTAAAAAATTCTCGCGCAACAATTGGGTTTCCCTAAAATATGTAAATTAGTTTTCCGTTTAAAACCAACAAACTCGTTTATACAAACCTACTGGATATGAGTACGAAGGAAAAGATATTGGAAGAAGTCGCCGTTGAAGAAGCGATCTACAACCAGAATGAGATCGTGATGTACAACGACGACGTAAACACTTTCGACCACGTGATCGACACGTTGATGCGTGTTTGCAACCACTCGCCCGAACAGGCTGAACAATGTTCGCTTATCGTGCACTACAACGGAAAATGTACCGTAAAAACCGGTCCGTATGACGAACTCAAACCGCAGTGTTCCCAACTTTTGGAAGCGGGCTTGAGCGCCGAGATATTCTAAACAAAAAACCCTTAGTTTGCGCTAAGGGTTTTGTTTTTCTATGAATTCCGGATTATTTCTTTCGGAAGACCAGAGTCACCGTAAAATCCAGTCCGCCGTTTTGCGTCGTGGACGAATACCGAAGTTCTGATCCCGTCAGTTTCGTGATCGTGTACGTTTGAGGCGTTTCTCCATCTTCCGAAACTGTCAGCAAATCGCCGTCCTGAGAATAATCGCCATTGACCGCGATTTCGGTGCATTCGTCGTCCTGATTCTGGAAAAGTGCCACGTCACGGTAACTTCCATCGGCGTTGAATTCCTGATAATCTTTGTCGCAACCCGGTTCGTGTCCGGCGTAGTTCTGGGAAACCGGATTTTGGTTTTCGACTTCAGTTATCGTTCGGGAATAATCCCATTTTCCGACAATCGAAGCTCTGGCACCATCGTCATCGCCGCAGGAATTGGCGAGAAAACCCAGCGCGATCGCTACAGAAAGCAATTTGAATCTCGTCTTGTTCATAGGTATATCCATTTTAGGTTAATCAAAAATATTCCGAAAAAGGCAAACTCGCGGCATTTCCCAAAAAAGTTTGTCCTGACTTATTAACGCGACTTTTGGGACTTATTGTCGAAAACGTTTTCTTATTTTTGATAGGACGCTAAATTTCAAACTGAAAAAATGACACGACTCTTTACGATGGCCGAAACCTCGGTCAAGACAAAAACTGCGATTCTACTAATGGCAACTTCTGCACTATTCGCCCAAAAAACCGGAAAAAAGTTGGTTTGGGAAGACAATTTCGACGGAAAAGCCCTGAACACCAAAGTCTGGAATTTCGAATATGGCGCCAACGGCTGGGGCAACCACGAACGACAGAATTATGGCGACAAAAACCACAAAGTAGCCGATGGCAAACTCGCCATCACGATCAAGAAAGACGACGTGGGTTACACTTCGACCCGCATCACGACCAAAGGCAAAAAAGAATTCCAGTACGGTTACATGGAAGCGAAAGTGAAACTGGCAACCGGACACGGCATTTGGCCGGCGTTCTGGATGTTGGGTTCGAATATTTCGTCTGCCGGATGGCCCAAAGGCGGCGAAATCGACATCATGGAATACATCGGGCGCGAGCCTCACATGGCTTACACGACGATCCATACGCAGGATACGCATGGCGCGAACGCGAGTTCCAAAAAAACCGAATTCCCGAACCTCGAGGAAGGTTATCACACTTTTGCGTGCGACTGGAACAAAAACCGCATCATCTTTTTTGTGGATGACAAACCGGTTTACACTTATGCTCCGAAAGAAAAAACGCAAAACAACTGGCCGTTCGACCAACCGTTTTTCTTTATCATCAATTGCGCCGTGGGAGGCGATTTTGGCGGGCCTGAGGTCGATGATTCTATTTTTCCTCAGGAATATTTGGTGGATTACGTTCGGGTTTATCAGTAAACCTCGAAGTCAGTCTTTAGACGATAACTGGTAACGTTTAAAAATTTAAGCCGCGAATAGACGAATGAATTGATTCGTGCATTCGTGGCTCATTTATTTGAATTTGTGTGGAAGTTTCAATCGCGAATTGGGCAAGGCGCTTCGCGAATTCTTTACTGCATATCGCAAGTGGTGAGTCTTTTGAACCAAAAAATTTAAGCCACGAATGCACGAATAAAATAGATTCAGATTCGTGCATTCGTGGCTTGTGTTATTTTGAATTTGTGCGGAAGTTCTACCCGATAATTCGCGGATTTCAGTTTCTCAATGCGGCAATTTATCCTTGATCAGCCCGTAAAGAAAAGTTCCGGCGAGCGCTCCGGCCAAGACCAGAAGCATCGGCCAAAAACCGGCTCCTATCAAGATGAAGATCGGGCCTGGACATGCTCCGGCCAACGCCCATCCGAGGCCAAAGATCAAACCGCCGATCCAATAACGGGCCGAACCCGGTTCTTTGTCGGGAATGTTTATGACTTCGCCTTTTATGTTTTTGGCATGCGTTCGTTTGATGATCTGGACGCCGATCATTCCGACGACGACCGCCACGCCAATGATCCCGTACATGTGGAACGACTGGAACTGGAACATTTCGTAAATCCTGTACCACGAAACGGCTTCGGATTTGGTCAGGACGATGCCGAAAATAAATCCGACGAAAAGATATTTTAGTGCTTTGAACATTGTTCTTGGATTTTCAGATTTTGCGGATCAGAATATAAGTGGAAGGATGAAATGTGCCATGATGAGTCCGCCGACAAAGAATCCGATGACGGCTTTGAGCGACGGTAACTGCAGGTTCGAAAGTCCGGAGATGGCGTGACCGGAAGTGCATCCGCCCGCGTACCGGCTTCCGAATCCGATTAAAACTCCGCCGAGCAACAAAACGGCGATCATTTTGGGATTCTGCATCGCTTCGGCACTGAAAACAGCGCTTGGCAGCAATTTGCCGTTTGGCGCATCGATTCCCATATCGGAAAGTTGTGCTATCGTTTTCGGATTCAAAGCGACATTGTCAGGCGAGGACAAATAGTGAACCGCGACGAATCCGCCGAGCATCGTTCCCAAGACCACGATCAAATTCCAACGCTGTGATTTCCAGTCGAAATTGAAGAACGGCACGAATTTTCCGGCTCCCGCGATGGAACACATCGAACGCAGATTCGAGGACATCCCGAAAGTTTTTCCGAACCAAATGAGGCATAACATGACCGAGGCGATCAAAAAACCACTCACGTACCAAGGCCAGGTTTGATAAATTGCTTCCATAAAAAATATTTGCGGCAAAGGTAAACATTCGCGATGTAATCCTAACTTTGGCGAAAATTAAGGTGGATGAAGAAATTTGCGATCGAGATCAAATGGGGATTTTTGCTAAGTTTGGCGCTGTCGGCTTCGGCCATAGTCGAAAAAGAACTCGGATTGTACGAAAAACCCGGCTTCAGCTTTTACGTACTTTCTCCTTTGTGCTTTGCTCCCATTGGCCTTTTGTTCTATTTTTTGTTCTATCGCGAGAAGGAAAAAGCGTATTTTCAGGGAAAAATGACTTGGCAGCAAGGATTTTTGGCGGGCACGATGATGACGGCCGTCGTGGCGGTTTTCGTGCCTATCCAAAAAAACATCATTCACGGTGTGATCGCGCCCGAATTGCTTCCGAATACGATGCTGCAAAAGATGGCAACCGGAAAAATCACGCTCAAGGAAGCGCAGGAAACGACAAATTTAAAGAACGAGATCTATTCGGGCATACAACTTGTATTGTCGAGCGGCGTCGTGGCTTCGGCTGCACTTTCGCTTTTTTTCAGAACCAAAACCAACTAACATGAAAAAACTGATTTTCCTTTCGCTGCTTTGCTTCTCGCTGGCTTCTTGCGTGAGCACCAAAAATACGATCATGAACATTGACGAAAGCGCGCCCGAGCCTAAACTCAAAGGCGACACTTTTATCGTGACCGAATTCAGCACGAATCCGAAATACGGGTATCATCCGGATTATCCGGTAAACGTTTTCTACAGGACTTCGAAAAATGAGACGATAAATGCCGAGCGTTACCTGCGTGCACTTTCGGGTCCGAACGGCGAGAAGATTTTCTTCAAAAAGGTCGACAGTTGCTGTCCGCTTTCGACCACGCACAGCGATATGGGCGCCGGATTCGTCGACATTTACGAACTGAGATGGATCGGGCAGAAGAAAAAAGTGTTGCTCTACATCAACATTTACTCCAAAGGCGAGGTCAAAGTGCCCGTTGGACTGGGTTTGAAGAAGTAACTTTCCTCTGGTACAGTATTGTTAAAAATAAGTTGGCGCTTCAATCGGAGCGCCTTATTTGTACGTATCTTTGTGCAACTTTTCAAAAAGCAGATGAACTTACAGAATATACCCAATATCAAGCACTTGGACAGCGGAAATTTCTTTCTATTGGCCGGACCTTGTGCCATCGAAGGGGAAGAAATGGCGATGCGGATTGCCGAAACCCTCGTCGGAATTACAGATAAACTCCAGATTCCCTACGTTTTCAAAGGCTCGTTCAAGAAGGCGAACCGCTCGAGAATCGACAGTTTTTCAGGCATCGGAGACGAAAAAGCCTTGAAAATCCTGAGAAAGGTCAACGAAACTTTCAACATTCCGACGGTCACCGATATCCACACCAATGAAGATGCGGAAATGGCTGCGGAATATGTCGATGTGCTTCAGATTCCCGCATTCCTGGTGCGTCAGACAGATCTTGTCGTCGCGGCAGCAAACACCGGAAAGACCGTGAATCTCAAAAAAGGACAATTCATGAGTCCGGAGAGCATGAAACACGCAACCCAGAAAGTGCTCGATTGCAACAACGAGAATGTGATCGTGACCGACCGCGGAACGATGTTCGGTTATCAGGACATGGTGGTCGATTTCAGGGGAATTCCGACGATGAAACAATTCGCCACGACAGTTCTCGACGTGACGCACTCGCTTCAGCAACCGAATCAGACAGCCGGCGTCACAGGCGGACGTCCTGACATGATCGAGACTGTCGCCAAAGCCGGAATTGCAGTTGGCGTGGACGGGATTTTCATCGAAACGCATTTCGATCCGGCAAACGCCAAAAGCGACGGAGCCAATATGTTGCACCTGAATTACTTCGAAGACCTGATGAGGAAGCTGGTCGCGATTCGTAAGACGGTGAACGAGTTCTAACGGAACACTAATCTAACAAACATTACCCCTTGAAAAAACTGATGTTTCTGGTGCTTGCCCTAGCGCTTAGCCCGGAATACGACTTTGCGCAGACCACTGACGCAACCGCAACTGACGCGGTGACAAAAACCTACTACACTTCTCACGCCAAAGGAAAATTCTTTGTTTTTTGGGGCGGAAACAGGGAAAGCTACTCCAAATCGGATATTCGTTTTCACGGAAAAGACTACGATTTCACGATTCAGGACGTCAAGGCGCACGATAAACCGAAAGGCGTCCACATCGATTACATCAACCCGACGCGCATGACGATTCCACAGACGAATTTCAGGGTCGGTTATTTCTTTCACGACAAATGGAACGTTTCGGTCGGAGTCGACCACATGAAATATGTGATGACGCAAAACCAGCTCGTGAACATGAGCGGAACGATCGACGGACACGCGCCTTTCAACGGGACTTACGACAATACGCCAATGTACATGACCGAGGATTTCCTCAAGTTCGAGCACACTGACGGACTCAATTTCATCAGCGCCGAATTGACGCGGGTCGACGATATCACCAAGTTTTTCGACGTGAATACCGATATTGTCCAATTGAACACTTTGGTCGGTTTTGGAGCCGGAGTTTTGTATCCGAAAACCAACACGACACTGATGGGAATGGAAAGACACGACGATTTCCACATTTCGGGTTGGGGCGCCGACGTGAAAGCCGGATTGAACCTGACTTTCCTCAAGTATTTCTTTATCCAGTCCGAAGTCAAGGCCGGTTACATCGACATGCCGGACATTCGCACGACCCACAACGGATCGGACAGGGCCGAACAGCACTTCCGATTCCTCGAACGAACTTTCGTGATTGGTGGAATCTTCAAAATATAAAAAAAGCGCTTCGTAATGAGGCGCTTTTTCGTTTTCTGGCAGTTTTGATTCAGTCGATCTTTCTCGCCGTTATCTGGTTTTCTGCTTCGGCATTCTTCCAGAAATCGCCCGTGGCTTTCAACTCCTCGCCTACCTTGAACTCTTTGTATTGCGTGTGATCGGTCAGGTTGGAATGGCTGATCGTGACGGCGTAATTTTCTCCTGAAGCTGTGGACACGATTGCGGTGTATCCGTCTTTCCCGAAATTGACCTTCGTGACTTTTCCAGATACCGAACGCGACTCGGCTTCCGGCTTGGCGACTTTGTTTACCGTGTCCTGTTCCGGCTTTCTGACTTCTATGACTTCGGTTCCGTCTTCCTTGATCTCGACTTTCTTGCTCGACTCGCAAGAAGCGAAAGTGATCACGGCCGACAGCATCGCGAGGTTCTGGATATTGGTTTTGATAACGTTCATGGGGCTGTTTTTTTGAACTTCCAATGTACGTCAACACAGCCGCATATCCTAAAGATAACGTTAAGAAAAGACAGGCTCAAATTAAATAATCGTAAATTGGAGTAAACAAAATCTTCACACCATGAAAAAGCTATTGTTCAGTTTGATGATTGCCCTGGCCTTCAGTCTGTCGGCTCAAGCACAGACCAAGGAAAAAACCACGGTCGAAAAGAAAGGCACCACCACGAAAGTCGAAAAACAGACTACGAAAACGACCAAAGACGGAAAAACAGTTTCCAAAGATGGCGTAGTGCTCAAGAAAGACGGAACGCCTGACAAGCGCTACAAACAGGAAGTGCACGTCAAAAAAGACGGAACGCCTGACCGACGTTACAAGGAGAACAAAAAATAAGCTGCCCACAAAGCAGCTTTTTTTACGTCCGATTTCATAAGATATGTTAAGAAAGGGTGCACTTCATCGAAAACACACACTTGGGTATCAAGCCATCAAACGCACTTCCCTATTTTCGTAAAGCCATTCAATAAACTTTTAGTAGGGTTTAAAAATAAAGGGTTTGCACAATCGTACAAACCCTTTGGCTTTTTAGGAAAGTTGCAACTTAATGTCCGCCTTCCATTGCGACATTGTCGATATCGATTCCTTGCTTTTTGTGTATCCCTTTGAGAGCAAAGCCATAAAACGCGATATATGCAAAGCAAATCACGGGAATAAAGTAAGATTCGTGAATGCCTATGACATCTGAAATTTTGCCTTGCAGCGGCGGAATGATACCACCTCCCAAAATCATCATGACCAGGAAAGCAGAACCTTGGGAAGTATATTTTCCCAAACCTGTAATGGCCAAAGCAAAAATGGCAGGCCACATGATGCTACAGAACAATCCGCCACTCATGAAAGCATAGATAGCAGTGGTTCCGGTCGAAACCAAACCAATGACCATAGCCGCCATTCCCAATAGACCGAAAATCATCAAAGTACGGGCTGGCTTATCCTGCCCTAGAAAAAATCCGCCGATCTGGATTGCGATAACTCCCGCATAAGCATACAGCGGCCCTACGTCCTGACCGGAAATGTGATTGACGAACAACACGACACCGAATGCCACATAAGGCACGACAATCAAAAGAATTTTACGCAACTGGTTCGATGGATTGAACACTGAAATCGCACCTGCCCAACGACCGATCATCATACTTCCCCAATACATGGAAATGTACGGAGCCAATGCCGGACCTTCGATTTTTCCGAACACGTCAGTCTTAAGCAATTCCCCGAGGTTACTCTGGATGGTCACTTCGACGCCGACATAGGTAAACAACGCCAGCATTCCCAAAACCAATTGCGGGTATTTCATTGCACCCCAACCTTCTGGCTTTCGCTGAGCTGCGGAATTGGCGAACAACAATCCGAAAACCACTATAGCCAAGGTTCCTACCGTAAGCCAAAGACCAAGATAATCGGTTTCCCGAAGTTTTGTTCCATCAGGCTGCAAAACGCCGTCGACAAATCGGGTTATGAAATCGGGATTCTCGTAACGTGAGAAAATATAGGTAAATATGGCAGCCAAAGCGACCGTAATTCCAATCAAGGTACGCATGGCCTTATTGGCCGGTTCGAAACTTTCGTCACCTTTTCCGGCGGGAAGGCGCTTTGAAAGGTAAAACAGGGCCGCAGCCAAAAGAAAAAGCCCACCCACACAAGCGTACAGGATTTCCATCTTGTCCAATGAGTCGGCTCTCTTGGCGAATTCCTCTATAAATTTGTTGTCGACGCCGGCGATTATGCCAAACAGCGCGATCGATACCACAATCGGGCCAATCGTCGTTCCGAACGAGTTCACACCGCCCGCCAGATTCAGTCGGCTCGAAGCGGAATGCGGTTCACCAAGCGACGCCGCAAAAGGCTGGGCCGATGTCTGTTGCAAAGAAAAACCCAACGCCACGACGAAAAGCGCAGCCAGAATGAGTCCGTAACTTCCTTGAGTCACGGCGTAAATCATGAATGCCGCCCCAAAAGTACTCAGCAGCAATCCGTTGATAATTCCTTTCTTGAATCCCCAAGAGTTCAAGATATCTTTTTTGGCCACACTGCTAAAAACAAAAAGCAACAAGGCGCCAATATAATAGGCTCCATAGAAGGCGAAGTCAATCAGCTGACTCTGAAATTGGTCGAGCCCGAATTTCGCTTTACAGAATGGGATAAAAACGCCGTTGGAAGCGCCAATAAATCCCCAGAAAAAGAAGACCGTAATCAGCGTATACAACGCAGAATTGTTGGTTTTTGTAGATGTATCCATAAAATTGGATTAAAGGTTAAAGGTTTGTTATCGTAAACTTAACGTCTCTTTTTTAATGGTTTCGCAGTTTGAGGCGTAAAATTTTATAAATATCCTTTTTTAGGGCCGATTGCACAAGGTAGTATCTGTCAAGTTATTAACGAAATCGATTTCAGAAAGGGTTTTACAACGTTTGCGGAGGGTTTTTCGGGAGCTGGTTCCCGCTGCCCACTTCTAGCTTTCTTGAAAACCGCCTTTTTTGCAAAACGCTTTGGCAAGAGCTTCCTGCGGTCGCTTTGCCAATGCGGCAAAAAATGGTGGTTTTCTGCGAAAGGCTATTCGCTTGCATCGGGGCTATTTTTCTTTTTGCCGCAACATCTTTTTTCTCGATTATTTGCTATGAAACCGGAGACTTTACTCACATCCGTGACGTAGAGAACGAGCTTCGCTCGTTTGCTTCTTTCGCCGGCTGCGCCGTCGCTTGCTTTGAATTTCTTTCGTCGCCTGTCCGGCGGGGACTTCTTTTGCTTGGCCGCAATATCTTTTCCATCAATTTTCCCTGTGGAACCGAGACCCAATTCTCACTGTGCCGATTAAACAAGCTTCGCTTGTTTTGGTGTTTTTTTTGCGGCGGCTGCGCCACCGTTGGCTTTTAGTTTCTTTCGTCGCCTGCGCGGCGGGCGGCTCTTTTGCCTCGCCGCAAAAGAACGAAAAAGGCGTTTGCGACACACCGTTTTGGCGACCTGACAGCCTTGCAAATTCGGAAATTAAAGGAACTCGCGGGAAACTTCTTTCGAAATGACTTTCTTTTTGGGTCGCTCAGACAGCCTTTAATTTCGCGAATTTGCAAGGCGTCAGGTGCCCGCCAAAACGCTGATGCCGCGACTAATTGGAACGTTTTTATTGATTTTTGGCTTGCGCGCTGCGCCAAAAATGGGCTCGCTTGGAGAGTTTTGGTTTTTACAGGGAAGTTTTTTTTTCACGGACGCGCTATCGTGTCTTGACGCAACTAGTTAGGGAAAACGCTGCTTCATTAGGACTTATGGGGCGGCCTTCACTCCAAGTGGTTTGAGAAATCCATCATCTTGTGGAGTATTCTGACCACTTCTATCGTGTCGTCGTTCTTTTTGAAAAAGACATAGTGTAACAGTGCCCGGAAATAAAAGAAATCGATTCTCACTTTGGACATTTGTTTTGCATTTTCCGGATGCTCACTGAACAATTCGATTTCGGCAATGATGGATTCGAAGTATTTACTTGCCTGTTCCTCTGACCATTTTTCTGTAGTGTAAAAGTAGATGTCGCTTAGGTCATTGTACGCGGCCTCGGTAATCCGATACTTCATTTCCTACGGTTCTTGAGTTCCTCGAGGTGTTTTTTAGGATCGTAGTTTTCTACCAAGCCGCTTTTTTCGCCCATTTCCAGCTCATTCCGCAGCCACTTGATTTTCTGCTCCTCGACTTCGAGCAACCGAAGCGCCGACCTGACAACATCGCTCGCGGAGCTG
The DNA here is from genome assembly GCF_004295795.1 of Flavobacterium sp. Lineage (GTDB taxonomy): Bacteria > Bacteroidota > Bacteroidia > Flavobacteriales > Flavobacteriaceae > Flavobacterium. Next base: position 23,997 of record NZ_SEBR01000016.1, read on the forward strand.
TAACGACCTGAGGCAACTTCTTCGTTTACGAAATTTTCGAAATGATCTCCTAGCAGGACTGAGGTATTTTTTGCCATGGCGTTCTTTTTTTCAAATATACCAAAGTATGGTATTTTTGATGTGTTTTTTGGCAGCGATTTTTCAACAGGTTGCTTTCGAATGCCGACTCGTTCTTGCACGTGCTGTCGTCCTCGTACTGCGGATTTTAGTTACAGCCTGCACAATGTGATTGGTCTACATATGTGTTATTGCCATTGGAATTAATATAGTAGCATCCTCCCTGACTTCCCACGTGAAGTGTATGTCCATTATACGTACAACTTTGTGGTTCATCATCAGTATAATCGATGTTCTGGTTATCATTTGAGTCTGGCGTGCAACCAACTATCATAATTGGGAAAAGTAAAAATTTGAGAATCTTCATGAATTTTATGATTTAGATTCTGTAAACCTATGAGGAAGTTCTCTCCAGGTTTTACGGATTTCCGTAGCGGCGAGAAAATTTATCTTGATATCAGTCCATCCGCTCCCTGCTTGGTTTGATGCAACATGAAATGGCGGCGTCGAAAGGAAAAAAGCCAAGATTTCGGGAGCAATGACTCTCCAGGATTTTCTTGCCTCAAGTGACAAAAACAATGTGGCGGTCGCTGCACTGGCGCGCGTCCCTCTAGCCAGCAAAACTGCGAAGGCCGCAAGTATGGACTGTGATTCGATTCTGATAAAACTGCAAATCAAAAAGGAAATTCTGGAAGTAGAACAGAATTACCTAATTGCAAAGCTGAAACCAGTTTTGGTTTAACCACAGGATTTTCCGGCGACGGCGTTATGGAAACGATTCTTGCGATTAACGAATTAAAGTGTTCGGAGACACATTTTTCTAAAGCGACAGCGGAGGAAAAATGTCAATAGACACTTTCCGATCAGTCCGGCATTTGAGCGTTTTGGCGGGCACCTGACGTCTTGGAAATTCGCGGAATTAAAGGCTGTTTGAGCGCCCCAAGAGAAAGTCGTTTCGAGAAAAGCTTCCCGCGAGTTCCTTTAATTCCCGAATTCCCAAGACTGTCAGGTCGCAAAAATCGGTCGTGCCGCGAGCCTTTTTGTTACTTTTGCGGCGAGGCAAAAGTAAGCCCCGCTGGCAGGCGACGAAAGAAATTAAAAGCTTGCGGCAGCGCAGCTGCCGAAAAAAGCAAAAAAAGCGCAGCTTTTTTATTTACGCTTCGAGAGCGAGCAAGATTTCCGGTTTCACAGGAAGTGATGGAGAAAAGGAAACTTGTTTTAGGGCGATCGTAGCCCGGATAACGGCAACTAGCCTTTTGCAGAAAAAACCAAGATTTTCTTGGTTTAAAACAGCGCCCGCAGGAAGCTCGTTTTAAACCCCAGAAAAACCGGTTTTTTAAAGAAAGCTAGTGCCAGGTAGCCGGACCCGAGCTTCTAAAAAGCGAACTGGCGCAAGCAAAAAGCTCCCGAAAAATAAAAAAAGAGCGCGATCCCTCGCAAAAAAAAATCAGGACGCCAAAAGACGTCCCAATTCCAAATAACTCAAAACAAAAATTTTACTGCAACTCAAAGTCCACTTTAAGCTCCGCATTGGAATTAGTACCAACGAAAGCCTCAAAAGCACCGGGTTCGGCAACAAACTTGAGATCGGAGTTGTAGAACTTCAAATCTTCGGCGGACAAATGGAACGTAACCGTTTTTTTCTCACCCTTTTTGATCGTGATTTTCTCAAAACCTTTGAGTTCGCGAGTCGGGCGAGTAACTGAACCGACGAGGTCGCGAATGTAAAGTTGTACAACCTCGGCGCCGTCGAAATTTCCGGTGTTGGTGACATCGACCGAAATCGTGAATTTGTCGTTCGCACCTATTTTTGGAGCAGAAACCTTGAGGTTCGAGTAGGCGAATTTCGTGTAGCTCAGACCGAATCCGAAAGGAAAAAGCGGCTCGTTTCTTTCGTCCATATAATTGGAGCGGAATTTCTCGAACTTGCCTTCTTTGTTGCTAATGGGACGTCCGGTGTTTTTTGCGGCGTAGAAAATCGGCACCTGACCGACGTTTCTAGGGAAAGTCGTGGTGAGTTTTCCCGATGGATTCACGGCTCCGAACAAAACGTCCGAAATCGCGAAACCGGCCTCAGATCCCGAAAACCAAACATCTAGCATTGCTGTCGCGGCTTTTTCTTCGTCGACCAAAGCCATGGGACGGCCGTTGAACAACACGACGACAACCGGTTTTCCAGTTTTCACCAAAGCCTGCAACAAATCTTTTTGCGACTGGCGCAATTCGATGTTGGTCATACTCGAGCTTTCGCCGCTCATTTCGGCAGCTTCTCCAATTGCCGCCACGATGACGTCGGCGTTTTTGGCCACGTCAAGGGCTTCTTTCAAAAGGGCTTCGCTCGAGCGGTTGTCGCGGTTCAAAGTTTTGCCAAACATCGTCGCGTTCTCTTCGAATTTCGCGTCGTAGTCGAGATTGCTTCCTTTGGCGTATACGATTTTGGCCGAATTTCCTACCGCGGCTTTCATTCCGGCCAAAAGCGAGATGTTGTCGTTCATTCGTCCGGCGACGCTCCAGGTGCCGCCCATGTTTTCTTTTGCGTCTGCCAAAGGTCCGATGAGTGCGATCGTTCCCGACTTTTTGAGCGGAAGCGTCTGTTTGTCGTTCTTGAGCAAAACCATCGACTCGGCGGCGATCTTGCGGGCGACGTCGCGGTTGGCTTTCGTGAATACCTCGGTTTTCGCACGATCAAGGTTGCAATATCTGTAAGGATCTTCGAAAAGTCCGAGGTCGTATTTGGCCTCGAGGATCAACCTGCACGCGTTGTCGATGGCAGCGATCGTGACTTTTCCTTCGTCCAGGGATTTTTTCAGGGTCGTGCTGAATCCGTCCCCGACCATGTCCATCTCGATTCCAGCGTTCAGGGCCAAAGCCGATACCGTTTGCAGATCGCCCATTCCGTGAGCGGTCATTTCCGGGATTCCGGTGAAATCGGTTACGACAAACCCTTTGAAACCCCATTGTTTGCGCAGGACTTCGGTGAGAAGCCATTTGTTTCCGGTCGCGGGAATGCCGTCGATTTCGTTGAACGACGCCATTGCAGAACCGGCTCCGGCGTCGAAAGCGGCTTTATATGGCGGAAAATATTCGTTGTACATGCGAATGTGGCTCATGTCGACCGTGTTGTAGTCGCGTCCGGCCTCTGGCGCTCCGTAAAGGGCGAAGTGCTTGACGCAGGACATGAGGTTTTTGCCCGACGAATAGTCTTTTCCCTGATAACCGCGCACCATGGCTTCGGCTATTCGGCTTCCCAAGAAAGCGTCTTCACCCGAACCTTCGGCGATTCTTCCCCAACGGGCGTCGCGCGAAATGTCTACCATCGGTGAAAATGTCCAGCAAATCCCGTCGGCGGTGGCTTCGCTGGCAGCGATTTTCGCGCTGAGTTCGACGTTCTTCATATCCCAACTGCACGAAAGTCCTAGCGGAATCGGGAAAACGGTTTCGTATCCGTGGATGACGTCCATTCCAAAAATCATCGGAATATGAAGTCGGCTTTTTTCGACGGCCAATTTCTGTACATCGCGGATTTTCGCGGCGGTCTTGATGTTGAACAGACCACCTACTTTTCCTTCCTGGATTTTTTTGGTGATGTCCCAACTGCTCGATTGTCCGGTCGTGATGTCGCCCGAGGTTGGCAGGTTAAGCTGTCCGATTTTTTCGTCCAACGTCATTTTCGACATCAGTTCGGACACGAATTCGGCTTTTGGCTTCAATTTCGTCTTCGTTTCCTTTTTCTTTTGGGCGAATGCCGCAACCGAAACCAGTAGCGAAAGGGCGATCAATTGTTTTCTCATTATAACTGTTTTTGATTTTTAGGCTTGACTGCAAAGATATGGCGTTGGCTGGGAAAAATGTTTCCAAGGTTCCTTCCTCGTTGCAGAAAGGAACCGCCGGAAACAGAAAATCAATATAACTAACCCAAGCCTTTCGACTTAAAATTTATACTTGCCCGAATGGAAATCGAGGCGTTTGAGGCCTTGCTGCACTTCGGGCGCGTTCATGAAAAGTTTCCACAGCAAGCCGCTGCGGTAGTTCTCTATCATGGCGACCATCGGACCTTGGTCGATGGCCAGGTATTGTTTGGCCGATGCTTTGTACTGACACGAGATCGCATCGTAGAATCCGGCTTCTCCCCAAGATTCCTCGTTGTGGTTTTCGTAGAAATTGCGCATGGCTGCGATGGATTCCTTCGGAAGATAGACGATGGAACTCACGGCGGCTGTCGGCGAAACGACGCCGTTGTCATTGCTTGGCATGTGGGCGTTGTAGCCGACGCGTTTTTGGGAATCGTATCCGATGGTTCCCTGTGCATTGACCGAATAACTGGCCGTCAATCCCCAATAATCGGGTCCGTAGCACTTGAATTTCTTCGGATTTTTGACACAATACTCATAGTCGATCTTCACCTGATTGTAATTCAGGTCCCAATAGTTGGCATACTTGTCAGTCAATTCGTGCGGATCGAGTCCGACGTAGGAATAGTGCGCCCAGAAAAGCGGCCCGCCAAATTCCTCGGCTCCGTTGTGTTTGAGCAGTAACGGCAATCCGTATTTTTCCTTATCCGACTTGATCGCGCCTTTTCTCGCCCAACAATCGTGGTAAACTTTCGGATCGATGGCGTGATCGGGAGACGCCGACGCAAGAATATAAGTGATCATCGTCTCGTTGTAACCCTCGAGCGGAAAGTTCATCTGCCAATCGTAATTGGGCGACCAATGCCAGTAAAGTTTGTTCGACCTGTTCGTGTACCAATTGAAATCAACACCTTTCCAAAGCGCGTCATACTTGGCAGCGAGTGCTTTTTCCGTATCGCTTCCGCCTTTGAAAAATTCGCGTACGCAGATGATTCCTTCGCACAAAAAAGCAGTTTCGACCAAATCGCCTCCGTTGTCCTTTTGCCCGAATGGGACGACTTTTCCCGTGGTTCCGTTGATCCAGTGCGGCCAGGCGCCGTGGAAACGTTCGGCTTTTTCGAGAAACGACGCGATTTTTTCGAGCCTTTCGACCGCTTGCTGGCGGGTGACGTACTTTTGGTTGATTCCGGCCAGGATCGACATCAGGCCAAAACCTGATCCGCCGGTGGCGACGATGTGCGAATCGTTCTCCGGATAATTGCCGTCCGGGAAAAACCGCTCGCGCGCCAGGCCGGAATTGGGTTCGGCGAAATCCCAGAAGTACTTGAACGTCTGTTTCTCGACGAGATCGATGAGTTGTTCGTCGGTGAGTTTATCCGCGGAAGCGATCCTGTTTTTATCGTCGACAGATTTTTCCTTTTTCGTACAAAAGGTCAGGAAAACCAATAAGATTCCGGCTAAGTACTTCATCAGAATCCGTGTTTTGTAGAATGAAATCCTAGCGTTTGCAAGCCTTGACGGACTTCCGGAGCATTCATGAAAAGATTCCAGAGCATCCCCGTGCGGTAGTTTTCGATCATGGGCACGATCGTTCCCTGATCGATGGCGAGATAACGCTGTGTCGTCCAGTTGAAATGAGGTGAAACGGCATCGTATGGTCCGGCCAATCCTACGTAGGAACTCGCTTTTTCGTCATACAGGTAATGCAGGAATTTCATCGACTCGGTTGGTGTGTATGGGAAAGACGAAAGCGCGGCCGTTGGCGAAATCACGCCTCTGTCATTGGTTGGCATGTGTGCCGAATAACCTGTCGTCCCGTCGTCGTTTCTTGTGTAACTGGCCGTCAATCCCCAACATTTATCCGAGTAGCCATTGAAATGATTCGGATTTTGGACGCAATGTTGGTAGATAATCTGGGTGTGGTTCTTGTTCAGCTCCCAATAATTGGCGTATTGGTCTGTGAGTCCCGTCGGATCCAATCCCAAATACGAATAATGCGCCCAGAACATCGGGCCCACGTTTCCGTTTGCGCCGTTGTGGTTCAAGATCGTCGGAATCCCGAATTGGCTGGACGAGCTCACGATATTGCCGTTCCTCGCCCAAGCCGTGTGATAGGCCGCGGCCGGAACCGAATGTGTTGGCGAAGATGCCGCCATTATGTAAGTGATAAGGCACTCGTTGTAGCCCTCAAGTTTGAAGTTGAGCTGCCAGCCGTAAGTGGGCGACCAATGCCAATAAATGGCGTCCTCGCCTCCTTTTGTGTACCAATCCCACTCCACTCCTTTCCAGAGTGTGTCTGCTTTTTGGGCGAGCGCTTGCTCCTGTTGGTTTCCGGTTTTGAAATATTCGCGAAGGCAGATCAATCCCTGGCACAAAAATGCGGTTTCCACAAGGTCGCCTCCGTTGTCGACTTTCCCGAATGGGATCACGCTTCCGCTGTTGCCGTTCATCCAGTGTGGCCAGGCGCCGTGGAATCGGTCGGCATTTTCGAGATAATTCAGGGCTGTCTGTAATCTTGCCACGGCTTCGGCACGAGGAATGAAACCTCGTTCGATCCCGACAAGTAATGTCATCAATCCAAAACCGGAACCGCCCGTAGTTACGATGTGTTGATCGTTGCTTGGATCATCGATGTGATACCTTTCCCGTGCGAGTTTGGAATTTGGATGCGCCAAGTCCCAAAAGTAAACCGTGGCGTCTTTTTGTACTTTATCCAGCAATTGGGCATCGGTAAGTCCTGAATCCGGGCTTCCGGCCGATTCGCTTTCGTTGTTGCAGTTCAAAAGCGCAAGCAACGGCAACAAGCAGAATATGCTTTTGTAAATCCTCATTGTGTTGTTTTAAAAAAATGCCCGTCGCAACTCTTGCCGCGACAGGCATTTGGAATTCTTGATTTTACAGATGGTTTGCGAAAAGATCCTGTACTTCTGCCGCGGTTAGCGCCGTAGCATACAGACGGAATTGGTCGAGACCGCCTTTCCAGTTGGAGTACAACCAGTTGTCTCCGGTGTCGTTTTGCGACTGCGGTCCGTTCCCGATCCTGAATCCTGTGATTTTCGAATCGTCGAGGTTCACGCCTCCGTGCGTTCCCCAAGTCTTGGTGCCGTATGCCGCTCCGTCGATGTAAAGCGTCATCGTGGAATTGGAAGCCTCGTAGACGAAAGCGATGTGGTGCCATTGGTTGTCCAAAAGTCCCTCGATCGAGTCTGCGTTTTCCCACGTCATCCAGGTATCGGCCATATTGGCGTCGACCATCACGAATTTTACCGCCGCCGCCGAAGCCGAGCCACTCCATTGGTCGAAAAGCAACATCATCGTTCCTCCTGACCAGTGTCCGTTCGAGGATGGAATGCTGAAAATATGCTCCGCTCCCGGATTCGCTCCACTTTTGGTTTGCCCGTCGTGCTTTTCCCAGAACGCAATTGTAAAACTGTCAGCGGTTGCACCCCAATCATTTGGTTTGGAGTAGTTGATCACTTTATCCGTGACACCTTGTGCGGCGTTTTCGTTAACACCGGAAGTGGTCGTGAAAGAGTTTTCGGTCGGGAATTTTGCCCTAATCTGGTCAACGGCAATCATCAACGGATCTTCGCTTTCCATGTCAAACGGAACGTAAAATTTCAGTGGCCCTCCGGGCGGATTTTCATCCACAGGATAATTGCCAACTCCCGGCCTGTCCATATCCTGACAGCCCGACAACGCCAAAACGGCTCCCATCATCATTCCCAAACGGGCGATAGTCATTTTCATTTTTTTCATAATTTTAGCTATTAAAGTTCAAACGAACATTTACGAGTAATCAATAGTCTGGATTTTGAACCAAAATCCCACCGAACTGGTCGATAGCGGTTTGCGGTATCGGATAGAAACGGTTTTTGTGCTGATAGCCCAATCCGCCGAGAACGGAAGTGGCATCGCCCCAACGCACAAGGTCGTAAAAACGCTCACCTTCCATGGCAAACTCGATTCTTCTCTCTTGTTTGATCGCGGCTCTTACAGTGCCTTGGTCGGTCGATGTGATGTCCGGCAAAACCGCGGCATTTCCCGCTCTGGCCCGCGCGCGGATTTCGTTGATGTAACCCACGGCGATTCCCGTCTGCCCTGATTCGTTTGCTGCCTCGGCTGCCATCAAAAGAACATCGGCATAACGGATCAACTTGATGTTCGCCCAATGGTTTTTGTTTTCGCCATAAGTCGTGCGCTCGATAGGCTTGGTGTAGGCCTTTTTGTTCCAATACGGTTGAGCCAATGGCGGTGCTTGAGGCACTACGAGTCCGTAGCCGTCTTCTCCTCCTGAATAAAGGACCGTTGCGGTTCTTCTTGGGTCTCCGGCTTCATAAGCATCTACCAAAGCCTGCGTAGGAACGTTGAAGCCCCAACCCAAATCCCAGGTACTCGTTCCGCGGACGCCTTGCGATTCCCAGTAGTTGTTGGAATAATTGACGGTTCCGATACGGGTGAACTGCACTTCAAAAATCGATTCCGCCGAATTGTCGCCTTCTTGAAGGAACAAGCCCGAATAAGACGGGTAAAGGCTGTATCCGTAGGTCATCACTTCCTGAAGCTCGTTCAAAGCCTGCGGATAGTTTTGCTGATACAAGTAAAGTTTACCCAAAAGTGTCTTGGCGAACCCTTTCGTGGCGCGACCCAATTGTCCCGGCCAACTTGTCGGAAGACGTTCTGCGGCGTAGTTCAGGTCTTCGATGATCTGGGCGTCGATTTCCGCAATCGTATTTTTTGGCGCGATAGCATCTGACGGATTGGAAATGCGGTTTAGGATCAACGGCACTTCCCCATAATCGCGTCTGAGCTCGAAATAAGCCCAAGCTCTCAAAACCGTGGCTTCTGCGCGGTTTATCAACGTCGCTGCTTCTGTCGTTCCCGAATCGTCTACATCTGCGATAAGGTTGTTGCAATCGTAAATCAGTCTGTAATGACCATCCCAGTTCGCTCCCGCGAATGCTTCGGCGGCAGTGTATTGGTAGGAGTCGAAAATAGTTCCGAAAGAAGCGGCATCAGTCACCGTACTGCCTTTGGCGGCATCGTCAGAGCGGATGCTCTGAAACCAATAGCGGTTCCAGGTAGCGATTCCGTCGGCTGTTCGGATTCTTCCATAAAGTCCGAATGCCTGGGCCTCGAATCCGCCCACGGGAAGTTCTCCGTCTACGGCACTTCCCAACGGTTTTTTATCCAGAAAATCATCGTCGCATCCGATAGCCAAGCCCGCAGAAAGCAAAGCAATGGCCGGAAGCAGTATCAATCTTGTTTTTTTCATGTCAGTTTTTTTAGAATGTAACATTGAGTCCTAGTGAAGTGATGGCAGGAAGCGGGTAACCTCCTACGTCTACACCGAATCTTGTCGGACTTCCTCCGGCCTCTGGCGTGAATCCCGAGTTTTTGCTCCAGGTCACGAGGTTTTGTGCGTTGACGAACAATTTCAAGCTTTGGATGCTCGCTTTCTCAAGCCAGTTTCCGCTGAAATCGTATGACAATTGGACGTTTCTCAGACGCGCGTAGCTTCCGTCCTCGATCATATAAGTCGAAATGTTGTTCGTGTTGTAACCCGAAGCATCGTTGAGGCGCGGCTCCCAGTTTGATGTTCCGGCTCCGTTCCAAGCGTTCAGGCGCGCTGTTCTGTAGTTGAATTGCGTAAAAGTCGATCCGTTGCCCCAATCGCGGTATATTTCGTTTCCGTAAACACCTTGAAGGTCGGCTGATAGCGTGATGCCTTTGTAACTCACGTTCAACGACACGCCATAAGTAAAGTCTGGCGTTGGGTTTCCGATTACTTTGCGATCCTGATCGTCGATGACGCCGTCGCCGTTCACATCCTTGAATTTCAAATCTCCCAGATCGTAGCTTCCCAAAGTACTTGGAGCAGAACTAAGTATATCGGCATAAGATTGGTAAACGCCTTCCACCTCATATCCGTAAAATGCTCCCATCGGCTCTCCTTGACGGAACACGGAAGGATTCGTGATTACCTGGAAACCATCGGTATATACTTTCGTCACGCGGTTGCTCAAAGTCGTAAGGTTACCGGAAAGCGAGTAGTTGAAATCACCCACCTTATCTTTCCAGGTTGCCGCGAACTCGAATCCTTTGTTAAGAATCTCTCCAGAGTTGAAGAAGAAATCCTGACCGGACCCAGGACTTCCGACGGTAATGTAGTTCAATAGATCTTTTGTCGTCTTATGGAAATAGTTCGCCTCGAAAGTAAGTCTGTTGTTCAGGGTAGCGAATTCGATTCCTCCTTCGTATGCCATCACTTTTTCCCATCTCAAATCTGGATTGTTGATGAAGGCTTTGACCAGCGATTGGCTTGGCACTTCAGGTTGTCCAGGCGTACTTCCGAAAACCGCAGATGCTCCGTATTGGTAACCCGGATATGTAGGATAATAAAGCGCTCCTGCATAGTCGTTACCCAATTCTCCGACCGATCCTTTAATTTTCAGGAAGTTGAATATTTTCTGGTTTTCCATGAACTTCTCACGAGAGATTTCCCAAGCGGCACCAACCGACCAGAAACTGTCCCATTTTCTCAATTGGGATGAACCGTCGCGGCGGAATGATCCGTTCAAAAGGTATTTTCCGTCGTAATTGTACAAGACGCGTCCCAAAACCGACACGATGGCATTCGACCATTCGTCGCTGTCACTTGTACGCGAAGTTGGATCTCCGTAAGGATAAACATCGAGATACCAAAAACGCGGATCGTTAGGGATTTGCTGAGCATCCGGACCTGTGTATTGCGCGACCGTTCCGCTCATCGAGCTATAGTTGCGCTCTCTGCGGGTGTATCCGGCAACGGCGTTGAAATCGTGTTTCCCGAAGGTCTTGTCGTAATTCAGCAAAAGTTCCGTCTGAATTTTTTCCAGATCTGACTTGAATTGGGAAACGCCGGTGCGAATGATTCCCGAATAAGGCGTGGCTTCATCAGATTCTGCTGCGTAGACGTTGAAAACCGGTGTATAGCCTCGGCCTCTGGAGAACATCAAATCGGCAAGATAAGTGGCCTTGAAGCTCAAACCGTCCATGATTTTGTATTCCCCGAAAATATTTCCGACAAAACGCGTATCGCGATTGAGCTGCGTTCCTCTGGTCATTTCGATGGCCGCCAACGGGTTTCCGATCTGTGCGCCACCAAGGTCGCTCGGCAATTGGTTGTAAAGCCCTTGCGCCTGGTTGAAAGCCGCGACCAAAGGTGTCGCTCTCAAAGCCGACTCGAAACTTCTCAACTGCGGAAGACGGGCGTCATATCCGTTGATCCCGACGCCGACCTTGAATCTGTCGGTTACCTGCAATTCATCGTTGATATTGAACGTGAATTTCTTGAGCTTCTCATATTTGATAAGTCCTTCTTCTTCCGTGAATCCTGCGCCAACATAAACTTTATTCTTGTCGCTGGCGTGAGAGATAGAAAGGTTGTAGATAGACATGATAGGAGAGCTTTCCTTGATTTCGTCAACCCAATTCGTGTTTCCGTTGTAGAGATTGTAGTACGGATAAGGCGACAAGCCCTGGTTTACGCGTTGTTGGTCGTAAAGTTGGCGAAACTGCGCACCATTGGTCAAATCTGGCGTATTGACAATAGACTTTACACCTGTAGATGTGTTGAAATTTACCGTCGTTTTTCCTTTTACACCTTTTTTAGTACTGATGATGATTACCCCGTTCGCGCCTTCCACACCGAAAATTGCCAGTGAAGATGGATCTTTCAGAACTTCGATCGACGCAATGTCATTCGGATTCAGGTAGTCCATGCTGTCGTTGAAAATCCCGTCGATTACGTAAAGCGGCTGCGTTCTGTAACGGCTGATAGTTCCGCGGATACGGATATCCGGCGTTTGGCCGGGCTGACCTGTATTTACAACCGAAAGACCTGCGACCTTTCCTTGTAGAGAAGCAACCGGATTGGTATTCGGCTTATCGGCAACTTCTTTTCCGTCAACCTTGACGATCGATCCCGTAAGATCTCTTTTTCTCGCCGTTCCGTAACCAATCACAACAACTTCTTGTAGCTCGGTTGATGATGTTTTCAGCACTACTGACATTCCGTTTGCGGCGGGCATTGTCATGTCGGCGAACCCGAGCATCGTGAATTTGAGTTGCGTTCCCGGAGTTGCCGTGACGGTGAAATTACCATCGAGATCTGTTACGGTCGCATTGGTACTTCCTACTACATTGACGTTGACGCCTGGCAACGGAAGCTGCTGGTCATCCAAAACCTTTCCTGAAATGCCCTGAGCGGCCATCCAAGAAGGAAAGGATAGAATTGCCAAAAGGCAAAGCATAAAATTTCTCATATTAATCTGTTAAAAGTTAGCACGACCAAGATAGAAATTTCAAACGTTATAGTAACGCTTTCTGCACTACTACATTACCACATCACTATTACGATTATTCAAGTTAATATATTGACTAACAGAATCTTATTTATCATAAATATTCCTTAAAATCCGATAGCAATGATGTAGTGATGATGTATGCGGATTTATCAGTTTTGACCACCAAAAATTAGTTAATTACCAGTTAAAGTAGCATCATGAATTTTGAGATGTTTTCATCAGCGGACAAGTCAAGTTTCTTTCGCAGTCGATAGCGATGCAACTCCACGCCTCTAAAGGAGATATTCATCAACGGCGCGATCTCTTTCGATGAAAGATTCATTCTCAGGTAGATACTCAATCGAATGTCTTTGGAAGTAAGTTGCGGAAAACGCGTTGTAAGATTTTTCACAAACTCGTTATGGACCTGACTCAGATTATACTCGAAAGATTCCCATTCGTGTTTGTTGACAGCATTGTATTTGATCGCTTTTTTGATATCCGATTTGATCCTGCCGATGTTGGATTCACTGTCGAGAATCTTCTCAATGTTTTCGATCATCTCACTCTGTTTGGCAATAGACAGCGATTTACCGGCGACTTGCGACGATTTCGACTGCAATTCCAATTCGAGGATGTGTTTTTCGTAAGCTTGGATATTGAGCTCGTTCTGGCGCTTGAGCTCCATTTCCATGATCTCGCCTTGGTGCTTGAGCTCTTCTTCCTGAAGCTGCAGTTTCTGTTTGGTCCGCAAGTGGTTCCAACGCGAGTAAAGCAGGAAAATTCCCGCGATGACGAGCAAATAAACCAATATCATCCAAAACGAGATATACCACGGAAACATCACATAAAAAGTGTATTCGGCAATCTTGTCGTAGTTTTTGCCGTCGAAGGTATAAATCCCGATTTCCTGATTTCCTCCTGACAAATTATTGAGTACCAAGCGTCCGTCCTCGACGCGTTCGTAGTTTCCGCTTCCGTTTCGGTTGAAGTAAAGATTCGGTCGGCGGTACCCGAAATAAGGCGAAATCACCTGAAGCTCGACGGGTTTGTCGTTCCTGATCTTGGTTCCGTCCGAAATAAATTCCCCTTCATAATAACCTTCCACCTTGACTTTGCTATCGCCCGAGACGCTTCCACCCGGACGGTACGAAATGAACCCGTCGTCGAGATTGAGGTAAATCTTCTCTCCTATCTTGTATGCTTTCGTATTTTCGAGAATCACCTTTCCGTCGTAATATTTTTCGGGAATCAATTCCCAATCAAAACCTGATTTGTTTTGATGCACGACATATAAAAGTCCTGATTTCTCTACGATGAAGCGATCCTGATCTACCGGAACGATGTCTGAAATTCCAGTGAAAGACTTGTTGAACATTGTGTCCTTTTCCAATTTTCCGGAGACCGAATTGTAAGTGTACCAAGACTTGTCGATCAGGAAAAACAGTTCGTTCTTGTAGGAGAAAATCTTGACGCCAAAATCGTTTTTTATGCCGTTTTGCTGGGAAACGTTCTCGACTTTGGTCGTCTGGAAATTCTTGTCGTAAGCGACTCTGTAAAGACTTTTGTAGTTGTCGGCGGCCCAGAATTCGCCCGGTCGTTTCTGTTCGATGTTTCGCACCGGCTTCGTAAATCCGGGGATGAACTTGAAGTTCGCAAGATCAGTCGCGTCTTTGTACCAAACGACTCCCGCGTAATTTGCCTGGAAGTAAACATTGTCGAATTCGCTTTTCATGAACTTCCAGCCGCCGTTCACCGTGTTGGCTTTCGAAAGATCGCGTCCGTCGAAGACCAGCGTTCCGTCGTTGTGTCCGATGATGAATTTGTCGCCGTTTTTATAGACGTCCCAAACCTGGCCTTGAGAACCCGGAACAGATTGCAAAGTGGCATTCCGATACGTAAAAACCCCGTTGTTCGTCACCAGAACGTAGCCATCGGTCATCGTACTCAAGGCATAGACCGAACCCATTACGCCCGAATTATCCGAAAAGACATCCACAGGCGAATTGACTTCGACGTGAGCGATCCCGTTGTCGAGCCCGAGCCACAAATCCTGTTCCTTGTCTTGCGCAAAACTCAGCACCGCGTTGTTTTTGAGCGAATTTTCGCGACTCAGATGGCGGTAATTGCCCGTTTCGAGATCGACCAGAAAAAGTCCCTGAAGTCCGGTTCCAATGGCGAGTGTGTTGTTCTTGATGAATTTGGCCGAAAGGATGATGTGGTTTTTTAGGCTTTCGTTGAGTTTTCCCGTCCACGGCTGCAATTTTCCGTTCTGTTCGATAAAAATCCCGTTGGTTCGCGTGAAAACGTAGATCTGGCCTTTGTAACTGTCGATGTGGTGGATGACCTCGCCGATGAGTTCCGACCAATTTTCCTTCTTGTCGAAGCGCTTGCCGTTCATAACGTAAACGCCGTGTTTTACGGTCGCCACGTAGATTTTTCCGTCGACGACATAGCAATACGAAATTTGATACGGAAAACGGGTCTTCGCGATTTTCCCCGAATTTGACATCGTAAAGATCTCATTGAAAGTCTGGAAATAAATCGTGTTTCCAACTTTGAAAATTTTCCAGATTTCCTCGTTGTCGTCGGCGCTGAAACACTTGGCTTTCGAGGCGATAGACGTGTAGGTCATTTTCCCCGAGACGCGCTTCCAATAGCCGAAATCATTGTAAGAACCAGAATAGATGCGGTCGCCGTGCGACATCACCGAACGGATGATGCTTTTGTTGGGCAAGGTGTAGCGTTCCCATTTCACGCCATTGTAGCGCAAAAAATAGTGATTGTTCGCCACGTACATCGCATTGTCCGCGCCTTGCGTAAGATTCCAGACTTGATTGTCACCTTGATAGTCGGACTTTACGAAATTTTCAACGAACGGAAGCAGTCCGACGCCCGGAATGTCCTGAGCCGACACGGAAGCCGAAAAAACAAGCGAAAAAAGTGCGAAAAGCCTTGAAATCACATTCACGGAAACGGGGTTTTTACCAAATATAAAAAATGCCTTCGTTTCCAAAGGCAGTTGATTTTTTTCGTGTTACGATTATTTTTTTGCGACAAGCGGATGCGCATACTCTTCCAGATAAGCAAAATGTGGCATAAGCTGTCCGTTTTTGGTCATTTGCGCCCTTTCGAGAATGCCGTCCTGGTCTTGATTGTAAAAAGCCGGAATCACGTGCTCGAGAAACATTTCACCAAAGCCTTCGCTGGCGTCTTTGGGAAGCTCGCAAGGCAAATTGTCTACGGCCATCACCACGACAGCCGACGGATGGAATACATCGACCTCCTTGTTTTCGGACGGCAAATAGCCATAAAGCGGCTCGGCGATCGTGGACGCTCTCAAAGTCGATTCGATGGGACCGGCCACGTCGCACGAAATATCGGCTACGACCTTGACCTTGTTGTCCGGTTTTCTTAGCATTTCCCTTGTCAGGATCGCGGGCGCGCCGTTTCCGTAGAAATGTCCGGCCATGAAAATGTCGGAAACTTTCGTGAAGCGCTCAAAATTCGATTCGTAGGCTTCGGGATTTGCGTAGAAATCGTCTTTTCCCAAATCCTGTCCGTCTACCCTTTTGTTGTAATCGAGTACGTCAATATGCGTGTAAACCGGACTTGAGTAGTTTTTCGAAAGGAAATCTTGCGGAGAAACTTCCTTGATTTTTACCGAATCGAGAAAGTGCTTTGCGCCTTTTCCGACCTTTCCGAAACCTGTCAGCACGATTTTGATCGGCGGAAGGATCAGCCTTTTGACCTTTGTCGCCATTTCTTCCTGACCTCGCAAGGTTTCGGCTTTTGGCAGATCGAACAATTCGAACTTGATTCCGAAGGCACGCAAACCGTTGTAAGCACCGACAATCCCGGCATAGCGACCGAATCCGATAAGGCGGACGTGCTTTTCGTTCACGATCGTTTCGTGGTCATACAAATCGATGTTTTTCTCTAAAATCGCCTGCAGCAACTTTTGGTTGTGCGGTTGTTTTTTGATCGTGTGCGAGAAAAAGAAGTACTTTTTATTCGGAATCAGCGCGTCAATTGGGACTTCTTTCACTCCGATAAGAACGTCGGCATCGGAAATATCTTCGGTCACCTCAAATCCTTTGGCTTTGTATTCTTCATCAGAAAAAACCCGGATTGGCGAACTCTCCACGACAATTTGGGCTTCAGGGAATTTATTTTGGAAGTCAACCAGTGCGTCCGGGCTGAAAACCACGCGTCTGTCAGGCGGATTCTTGCGTTCGCGTATTAGGGCAAATTTCATTTCAGTTTGATTTGGATGCCAAAAGTACGGTTTACGAAAACGTTGTCAAAACTTTTTTTATCCACAAAAAACAACCCAATTATTTACTGAATCACAACGTCTTAACGACGATATGCACATAAGTTTAGAAAATCATTAACAACTGCGGTTTTAGCCTTGTGTGTTGATTGGTTATATTTGCTTTTATACTTTTTTTGAAATGACTTTCGCGATAAAACGCTACTCCACATACTTCCTGATTTTTATGCTGACGCTGACTTCCTGCAAGAAGGAACCGGCCATTCAAGGCATGTCTGACGCTGAAACGGCAAAGGACACGCTGCCGCACATCGAACCTTTCAAGATTTCGGAGCCGAAACTGTCTGTTGCTTTCAAAGGCCAGAAAAAAGAGACCATCTCTCGCTTCGTGGACAAGAACTGGAACGAGGAACGCGACAATCTGAGCATGATCGTCGTCAAGAACGGACAGATCATCTATGAAAAATACATGGGAACGGCCGATAAGAACCGCAAGATCAAAATGGACGAGCACACGCCTTTGCACATCGCATCGGTTTCAAAAGTGCTCACGGCTACCGCGGTTTTGCTTCTGATAGACGAAAAAAGGCTCGAACTCGACCAAAAAGTCAATACGATCCTCAAGGATTTCCCGTATCCCGACATCACCGTCAAAATGTTGCTGAACCACAGAAGCGGACTCACGAACTACGCCTATTATGCCGACCGAAAAGAGATTTGGGACAAGGACAGTATTCTGACCAATCAGGATATCTTGAACCTTTTCGCCAAAAACCAAACGCCTTTGGACCGTCCCGCCGATAGAAGTTTCGCCTACTGCAACACCAATTATGCGATGCTGGCGCTGATCATCGAGAAGATCACCGGACTCAAATATCCGGCTGCGATGAAACGCATGTTGTTCGATCCGCTTGGCATGAAGGACACTTTCGTGATGGATTACGAGAAAGATCGCAAAAAAGTGATTCCTTCCTATAAAGGAAATGGCGTCGAGATCGGGATGGATTTTCTCGACGCGGTTTATGGCGACAAGAACATATACTCGACGCCCCGCGATCTGATGAAGTTCGATATGGCGCGCTATAATCCGGATTATCTGAATCCGGAACTCATCAAGCAGGTCTACGTGGGCTATTCTTACGAACACAAAGGCGAGAAAAACTACGGCCTCGGAATCCGCATGATCGATTGGGTGACCGGGCAACATTTTTATTTCCACAACGGTTGGTGGCACGGAAATACGTCTTCCTACGTGAATCTCAAAAACGAGAAAGTCATGATCGTGGCGCTTTCCAACAAATTCTCGAGAAAACCTTATATGGTTCGCAAATTGGCTCCTTTGTTTGGTGATTATCCGTTCAAGAAAGAAAAAGAAGACGCTTTGGAATGAATTTGGGGCAATAAAATTCGCAGCTTCCGAGTTTTTGTTCGGTAACCAACTCCTTCACTTATGAAAAAATCCATCCTTGCGCTGGTAATTTTTGTCGGATTTTCGGTCGTTGCGCAGACTTCGGTCAAACGTGATCCGCAATTCCAGATCGATTACGAAATGGTATTGACCAAACCCGGAAGCTCGATCTCAATTTCCACTTACAATTCGCCCACCGAAAAGGACAAAACGCTTGTATTGGGGACTTCGGCAGCGAATTGCGCGGGCGACAAAGGCGTCAGGATCAGACTTGCGAACGGCGAGATCATCGACTACAAAGACATTGCGATCGAATGCACACCCGCAATCCCCGATCGTCCGAACGTAAAAGCGCGCATTTTGCTTACGCCCGAACTCGAGGCCAAACTCGACGGACAGGAAATCTCCGAATTCACGCTTGGCGGCATTCTGACCAAAGTAAAATTCAAAGACACGAACGAAAGTCTGGTCTTGCTTAGACGTTGGGTCAAGGACGAACAAGGTTTCTGAACCGAAACGCCCGTTTTTTCGAAATTCTTGCTTAGTTTTGCAGCAATGAAAACCAATTGCCATATCCTGCCTGTTTTTTGTTGCGACCGCAACAATCTTCGACGTGTATTGGCCTGAACCAAAAATGAATAGTTCTATATAGCCTTTCCGTCGTGAAAGGCTTTTTTTATTCCTAAAAACGAAGTTTTATGCTAAAAAAATCGCTCATCGCCCTCAAAAAGGAAGCCGAAGCCACAGGAAGCGGCACGTTGAAACGCACGCTCGGGCCAATCAACCTCATCGCGATCGGAGTCGGAGTCATCATTGGCGCCGGACTTTTCTCGCTTACCGGAATCGCTGCGGCCAACAACGCGGGACCGGCCGTAACCTTATCGTTCGCAATTGCCGCGATCGGTTGTGCTTTCAGCGCTTTGTGTTATGCCGAATTCGCCTCGATGGTTCCGGTTTCCGGGAGCGCCTACACTTACGCCTATGCGACTTTGGGTGAACTTTTCGCGTGGATAATCGGTTGGGATCTGATTCTCGAATATTCGGTTGGCGCGGCGACGGTTGGAATAAGTTGGTCGCAATATCTCGTGAAGTTTCTCGATAAATTCGGAATCCACATTCCGCCGCAATTGGTGCAGTCTCCGTTCGAAACCTTGACTTTGGCAGACGGATCGACCGTAAGCGGAATCGTGAATTTGCCCGCGGTGCTTATCGTGGCCGCCGTGACTTCCATCATCATCCGAGGCACGAAAAGCTCGGCTTTCTTCAACGCTTTGGTCGTGGCTTTGAAGGTTGGCGTCGTTTTGGTCTTCATAGGATTGGGCTGGCAATACATCGACCCCGAAAACTATCATCCATACATTCCGCAAAACACCGGAAATTTCGGAGAATACGGCTGGAGCGGCGTGCTTCGTGGCGCCGGCGTGGTTTTCTTTGTCTTTATCGGATTCGATATCGTGGCCACAATGGCGCAGGAAACCAAGAATCCGCAAAAAAATATGCCAATCGGGATTCTCGGATCGCTTTTGGTCTGTTCAGTCTTGTTTATCCTTTTCGGATACGTGATGACAGGCCTTGCCGATTACACCGAATTCAAGAACAGCGCGGCTCCGGTTGCGGTCGCGATCGCGCATACACCTTATGAATGGCTGGCGACTGCCGTGATTCTAGCGATTTTGGTCGGATACACTTCCGTGATTCTCGTCGACCTTTTGGGCCAATCTCGTGTCTTTTTTGCGATGAGTAAGGACGGACTGCTTCCGAAAGTGTTCGCAAACCTACATCCGAAATTCAACACACCTTGGAAATCGAACATCATGTTGTGTCTTTTCATCAGTCTTTTCGCGGGCTTTGTACCGATAAGTGTCGTTGGGGAAATGACGAGCATCGGAACGCTTTTGGCTTTCGTCATGGTTTGCCTCGGAATTCTTATTTTGAGAAAAACCCAGCCGGATGTCGAGCGTCCGTTCAAGACGCCTTTTGTTCCGCTCGTTCCTATTTTGGGGATCTTGACTTGTGTGGCGATGATGGTCTCACTTCCGCTTGACACCTGGATCAGATTGTTCGTCTGGCTCGGAATCGGCTTTGCCATCTACTTCTGGTACGGCAAAAAGAACAGTAAATTGCGGCAGGAGACGGAATCAACATCGGAGTAAAAACGAAAAAGGAGAATCAAAAAACAGATTCTCCTTTTTTTGTGGAATCGCCGGGAATCGAACCCGGGTCCAAACAAGCAATCAATGGGCTTTCTACACGTTTATTTCCCGAATGGATTTTCGATGTTGCGCTTGGCCAGGAAACAGCCACGAAACACTTAGCTCTTTAAATTTCGACAGTCTCGCAGAGCAAAAGACAATCTAGGTTTATTTTTACGGTTCTCCTTGACGGAACGCCACAAACCAGGGCTTTCCAGGAGAATTCAGCCTCCCTACCTTGTAGGGACGTGGATTAATCTTACTTTATTCAGATTAAGCAGCCAAAGCGTAGTTATTCTCGCCGTGTAAAAGTGTTGCAGCTCGGGATTAACGTGAATTGCTGCCTTCACGACGTGCTTACCGATCAATTGGTCTTGCTGTCAAAACCAGTCGACCCCAATAATCTGCAAAATTAATAATTATTAATTAATAGTTATTAGCTAATAGCTAATAATTTGGATTTGGGCGTGCCGGCGGCTTGAAAATCCTGTGTAACCGAACCTATAAAGAAGCCGCCGTCGGGCTGGGCGGCACTCGCTTTTGTCCAGCTTTTGAGGCTGGCCAAAGAGCTTAGACAAAGCCACCATCCCTCACGCATTCGGCAAGACTGAAAGTCCGTTCGGACATTGAAAATCTTTTGGAACGACGAATTCCAAGAATATGTTTGGTAGGCGAAGGTCGGGTTGACGACTGTAAAAGCAAAAAAAATCCGGAGGTTCGACTCCGGATTTTTTATTATTTCTTGATGAATTTTTGACTGAAGGTTTTTCCGTCCGATGTTCTTATCAACACGACATAAGTTCCGGGCGTCAAGTCTCGCACCGAAAGCGTCTGTTGTTCCAACGTTGGGCTTGCGACTGTTCTTCCGAGCAAATCGAAAATCCTGATAAAGTTGATGTTTTCCACTCCTTCTCCGCTGATGTTCAATATGTCTTGTGTAGGATTCGGATACATCGTAAACACATTCGACTGATTTTGGTTAACTGCCAAAGTCGAGCCTTCGACCACGTTCAAAGCTGTATTTGTCGGTGGATTCTGGACGACGTCGACCGTTCCAGACGGCCATCTGATGATGACCTGCGTGATCGCCGTAGCTTGTCCCAAACCGAAATGCGCGTTCAACGTACTCATGTAGCCGAAACCTTCGCCGCTGCGAATATCGCGGATCTGTTTTCCCCAAGCGCCGTAGATCTCAACCCTCGCTCCTATTCCCTGCTTGTTGCTTTGCACGCCTTGCAGCGTGATTTTTGTCCAGTTGTTGCCGTTTGGAACCGCATAACGTATCGTGTTCCCGTTTTGGATATCGAGAAAGCCGTCTCCGTTCAGATCGCCAACCGCGCCAACGCCCAATCCCGAGTAAATCGATGGAAGAAACGAACTGTCGTGTTGGTTGAACATGATTCGGTTGCCGCCGCCCATTACGTCCACGAAACCGTCGTTGTCAAAATCGTAGGCGATGTAGTCGCGACCGGTTGGCGAACCGGCTGCGTAGCCCGAAGCAAGCGTGATATTCGTGAACATGTCCGGTGCTCCGCTTCCTAGTTCGTTTCTGTAAAGACGCGTCGGGGAACCGCCGTTCGATCCTACGAGAATGTCCATGTCACCGTCGTTGTCGAAATCGGCTACGGCCGAAGACCAAGATGAAACCGGCGTGAAGTTGAGTCCGGAAACCGAAGACACATCGGTGAAAACACCATTTCCGTTGTTCTTGCGCAATTGGCAAGGCGGACCGGAACATTTCGAGATGAACAAATCGACCAATCCGTCGTTGTTGTAATCGGTCCAGATCGTGGCGTAATTTCCGCCTCCTTGTCCGTAAGAGTTTGTTCCGCTAACTTGTCCGAAGGTCAGATTTCCCGTTCCGTCGTTCATGTAATAGCAGTTGTCGTCTACGTCGTGGCATGAGAACGCGTCGAGATTTCCGTCGGCATTAAGGTCGACGAAATTGGTGCGTTGGCAGAAAATGTATTGTCCAGGCGTGACATTCGTATAAGCAGTTCCCGTGTTGTTCGATCTCCAGAAAGTCAGGCCAGATCCGGCTCCGAGAAGCAAATCGGTATAACCGTCCTTGTTGTAATCGCCGGCCGCAATGCTCCAACTTGGCATCATGCTGTTTCCTGTGATCGGAAAATCAGTGTAGGTCAAAGCGCCCGCATTTCCCTGATAGTGGATCCTGAGATTGTTTTGGCTGACGCCCGCGATGTCATCTTTGCCGTCTCCGTTCATATCGACGATACACATATTGTAACCGCTGTTTACGGTAGCAATTGGCGTGGCGACATATTGCACCGGATACACGATTTCCTGTTGGATGATCTGGAAGTCGAAACCGACGGCGCTTTTTTTGTTGTCCCAAACGATATAATAAGTCGTTCCGCCTGTGACTGTAAATGTCTTTTTCGACAGAAATGAATTGGTATTTCCGGAGTTGCACGTCAAGATTCCCGAATCGTCGTCAGAAGTCACGCAGGTCAAAGTTCCCGTGCATGATCCCGTGTAAACACTGAAGTTCGTGTCTTTGCAAAGGTTTTGCGATAGATCGGAAGTCACCGTGACATTTGCATCGGCACTTGGAATGAATTTGTACCACTTGGCCAAAGTCGCAGTCGAACAAGTGGTGTTGATGTTGGTTCCATCGATCGCATTTACAGTGTAAGTTCCCGGCGTGACTGTCGTCGCAGTAATGCACGGACTTGGCACGTAAGGCGCTTCGGTGAGCTGGAAATCGAATCCTGTCGACATCCATCGGTTGTCCCACGAAATATAATAAGTCGTTCCGGCTGCGACATCGAATGTCTTTTTCGACAAAAATGAACTTGTGTTGCCCGAATTGCACTGAATCACGCCCGCATCGTCATCATAAGCGAAGCAAGTCAAACCTGCGCACGTTCCGGTGTAGATCGCCAGATAAGTGTCTTTGCAGATGTTTTGTTGCAAATCTGAAGTTACAGTAACGGTGTAATTGGCCGTTGGCGTGTATTTGTACCACTTGGCGGCGTTGGCATTGTTGCTGTTCGTGCACATCGAGCCGGTGTTGATCGTTCCGTTTACGGCATCGACCGTGTAAGTTCCCGGGCCGATCGCGACTGCCGTGGCACACGAATTTTGCGCAAATGCGGGCAAAGTGATACAACACAATAAGAACGTCCCAACCCAAAAGGACGCCTTGATTTTAGTAGTTTTCCAATCCATCAGTTGTTTTTTGTTTAGTTAATATGTGATTATTCGCAATTTTCGAGAGAATTGATCCAGGCTTCGATCAGCGAGACGCCTTCCACATGCAATACCGTTCTTCCGTGAAGCGGCATCCTGAAAGCCTCGTTTGTGGTATTGACGCGGTAAAAAAGCATGGATTCTTCGGGCTTTCTGCCAGAAACGATTTTGTTTAGTTCCGGCGGAAAATCCTGCATGTCCATAGTGTTCACGCAAACGCCCATATTTGCCAATCCGTTTGTACCACCGGTTTCGTGGTACGCAAAACGCATCGGGCGATAGTCGCAATGGCGGTCGTTCATGTGGCAATGCGAGCAGTTGGAATCGAAGTAAGAACGCACTCTCAATTCCAAAGATTTGCTTGGATCGTTGTAATCGACCACGGAATTTTCCTGTGTCGGAGGCGTGAAATCTGCATCGAGATAACCCGCTTCGACCCATTTGGCGAGCTGGTTTTTCGTTTCGTTCCCATAATTGTAATCGAAGTTCAGATTTTGCGGTTTGATGCCGATCGGGATATGCTGCACATTGCTTCCGTTCTCTGAATTTTGGGATTTATGGCATACGATGCACTGGCTCAAATTCGGGATTTTGTAATCGGCTTGGTGAGTCGTGCCGTTCTCAACCCATTCAACGTGTGTGAAACTGCCTTGCATGTCGTAAAATGCTTCGGTTTGTTCGTCGTTCCACACGTAATTGGCGAAAATCCATCCGTCGGACTTTTTGATCATCAGTCGGGTTTCTATGATCCTCGTACTTCCTGGCACGGAAACATTCTGCACGTTCTCGTAGTAAAATGTCTTGATCAGCACCGCGCCCGTCGGCAGTTCTAAAACCGAACCGTCGGTGTTGTAAGTAGCTTTTGTTCCTTCGGGCATCCATACGAAACGCTTCTTGTGGGCATAATCGGTGAACAGACTCGACGATGGTGCATAGGGCAAAACACCGAGTGAAGGCGTCTGGGTTTTCATGTCGGATCCAAAAAAGTGGTAGTCGGACAATTTTTGATACGGAACCTGAGTCAAATCGACAACCACAGGCGAAACCGGATCAGGCTCGACATAGCCGTCATCGTCGTCAGAACGCGAGCACGAAAAGATAAAGAAAACAAACAGAAACGCGGTGAATGAAACAGAAGCGTAGAATTTTCTCATAAAATTCAGGAATATCCTTATAAAAATATCTAAAAAACACAACCGAAAGTATTTCAGCGTGTTAAAATTAGAATTTGCGCGACACGACTGAGTATTTGGACGGGCGGAAGTACCGAAGTTATCGGTTTGACCATTTGAAATCGTTCGATAAAAAATCTGATATTTACTTTTCGGATAGTTTCCGTAAGCTAAATAACAGAAAATGACAACAAGACAATTACTGGTGATCGCGTTTTTGGCCGCAATCGGAATCGCATCGGCACAAAAGAAACTCGACAAAAAAATCGACGACGCACTCTCGCAAGCCCAAAGCCAATACAGTTTTCTGAGCACGAAGGTTTCGGTAGGAAAATATCCAAAGACCTTCGTGAAAGGCAAACTCGAAACAAGCGATTCAGGTTGGTGGTGCAGCGGATTTTATCCCGGAACCTTGCTATATCTCGACGAATGGAAAGCGAATCCGAAGCTAAAATCGGAGGCGCAAAAAGTACTTGTTGACCTGAAGCGGGAGCAATTCAACAAAACCACGCACGATTTGGGTTTCATGATGTACTGCAGTTTTGGGAACGCCGAGCGCCAAAATCCGAAAAAGGAATACGAGGAAATCCTCATGAACAGTGCCAAGTCACTGATTTCGCGATTCAATGAAAAAGCGGGTTGTATCAAATCTTGGGATCCGGCGCCGTGGAATCGGGCAAATGCCGACGAAATGCCCGTGATAATCGACAATATGATGAACCTCGAATTGTTGTTTTGGGCTACGAAACACAGCGGCGACAGCATTTATTACAAAATTGCCAAACGACACGCCGATACAACAATAAAAAACCACTTCAGACCCGACTACAGCTCGTATCACGTGGTCATTTACGGAATCCAGGACGGAAAAGTCAGAAAACAGATCACCAATCAAGGTGCCGGAGATTATTCGGCTTGGGCTCGCGGACAGGCTTGGGGTTTGTATGGCTACACTTTGATGTATCGCGAAACCAAAGAAAAAAAGTACCTCGACCACGCCCAAAAAATTGCAAATTTCATATTGACAAATAAGAACTTACCAAAAGATCTTATTCCGTATTGGGATTTCGACACGGCTGAAATTCCGAATGCTTTGCGCGATTCTTCGGCCGGCGCGATCATTGCCTCTGCGCTTTTTGAACTTTCCAAATATTCCGACGAAGGGAAATCCAAGACCTATTTCTACGCTGCCGAACAAATGCTATCCGCGCTAATGACTCCAAAGTACCTGGCCAAAACCGGTGAAAATGGCGGCTTTTTGCTCAAACACGGCGTTGGGAACATGCCTGCTGCAACAGAAATCGACACGCCTTTGAGCTATGGGGATTATTATTTCGTGGAAGCTTGTTTGCGCTACAAAACTTTTTGAATCCTGCCCCGGATTTTTTAGCCGTTCGCCGCAAATCCTTTTCAGGCAGATTGCCGACCGATGATGGCCGCGAATTCGCGAATTTCTGCACAAGCCGCTAAAATTCGCGATTTCGCGGTTGTTTTTTTAGCCACAAATGCACCAATCTTTATGTAATTCGTGCACTTGTGGCTAAATTTATTTCGGTCAAATAGCGAACTTATTTTTATGCAAGGGGATTCTATTCAAAGCCACGAATGCACGAATTTTAGCGGCTCGAGGCTGAAATTCGTGAATTCGCGGTTATTTTTTTGGCCACAAATCCACCAATATTTATGAAATTCGTGCATTTGTGGCCAGATTTATTTCGGTCAAATTGCGAACTTATTTTTTATGCCAGGCGATTCTATTCAAAGCCACGAATGCACGAATTTGGCCGCTCGAGGCTGAAATTCGCGAATTCGCGGTCACTTTTGGACACCGATCCGCCACAAGAAATTAATAAACAAATCATTCGTATTTGCAATTCGTTGTTCAATTCGATTCGTTGTTTATTCTTTGAGGATCTTTACGGATGTGTTCCCGATTTCTGTGCGGATCTGAGCAACATAAAGCCCATTTGCCAAAGCCGAAAGATCAACATTTACCGACATTGCAGACGGTTTCGAGGCGAAGAGCTTCTTGCCGGAAATGTCGAAAATCGAAATTTCGTCAACCGATGCATTCGAGGTAAACTGCAAATTCGATTTCACGGGATTCGGAGAGATCGCAAAAGTGATGCGATTTGCTGAATTTTCGACAGACAAACTGCAGTTCGGGTCGATCGCAACCAAGGTCGGAAGCGAATTTTGGCTGAAGTTCGGACAAACGCCTGGCGCGCCTGAAACGTTGTAATTTCCGGCTTCGGTCACAACCAAAATCGAATTTGTTGCGCCAGGAATAGGCGATCCGTTGTTATACCATTGCAGATTTGTGTCATAAGGCATTCCGGCCTCGAATTGGATTGTCGCGCCTTGGCAAAGCAGCAAAGTTCCATCATTTGGATCGATCGACACTTCATTTGGATTGAATGTTTGGATGGTAAAAATCGGCAGAAAGGCATAACTGTCGATGGCAAGCTCGTTTGAAAAATAAGTGTTAGTTCCCAAAGTCACGCGAACGCGG
Organism: Flavobacterium sp.; assembly: GCF_004295795.1. Lineage (GTDB taxonomy): Bacteria > Bacteroidota > Bacteroidia > Flavobacteriales > Flavobacteriaceae > Flavobacterium. The sequence continues at coordinate 51,005 of NZ_SEBR01000016.1, forward strand.
ATATAAGTCACGGCGTAATTGTAATCGTCGTAAGTGAAAGAACTCGATGTCGCTCCGGAAATGTCCTCAAAAGCGCCGCCTCCAAACATAAACCGAAATTGCCATTGGTAAGAGTCGTAAACCTGACTTGAAACGACTGACGCAGTTCCGTTCGAGTTTGGACAAAGTAGGACATCGCCCGCGATTGTAGGTGCCTGGGCGAAGGCGCAAAGTCCTGAAAGGGTCAAAAAGACCGAAAGTAGTGTTGTTTTCATAATGCGTTGTTTTTATTAAAATTAAAGAATCCGACCAAAAAAAGCACTCAAACGAAGAAACATTACAAGATTTTTTTGAGCAATCTGAGATAGTTATGAGAATTCCGCAATCGCCAAAACGAAAAAACCGCAGCTATTGCCACGGTTTTGCTTGTCGACTTACTTTAGAGGTTACAAAGCGTAAAGTTTCCCGATATCCTGGAGGCTCGCCAAACTGTCGGAATTACCTTCTGAATTGTCTGTGGAAGAAACTGTCGTCAGGATAATTGCGTCTTTGTCCTTCAACTCGTTTGCAATGTTGTTTTGTGCATGGATACAAGTACAGCTGCATCCGATGGATAGTCCCAAAAGTTTTATGATTGATTTCATGTTGTATGTGTTAGTTGATGAAGGCAAATTTACCTAACACCGTTAGATAATCTAATACCATTATCATAGATAATTCCGTTAGTTAATATCTCGAAAAACTATATATGCTGACTTTCAGATGTTTACCTTGCGTACTTTAACTTTTCTTTGACTTTTGGAAAAGCGTTTCCGCATCTACTTTCACTTTAGCACTTTCATTTCTGAACCGAAATACGCTGAAGTCAAATCGCGTATTTTTTTCGGATTGTTACCTTTGCGACATTAACAATTTCTCAACAATGATCAAATCAGGCGTCTTCGCAACTCCGATCAATCTCAGGACGAGATTTTTAACAACGACACTATTTATAACGCTGTTAGTTATGTTACTGTCGTCATCCGGATTTTCTCAAACCAGATTCGTTTCGGTGAAAGGCACGGAATTTATCCGAAACGGAAAACCTTACCACTACATCGGCGCCAATTATTGGTACGGCGCACTTCTCGGTTCCAAAAAATACGGCGACCGCGAACGCCTCAAGCGAGAACTTGACGTGATGAAATCCAACAGAATCGACAACCTTAGAATCATGGTCGGGGCCGATGGCGGAAAATACGATTACACCGTTCCATATGCCATGCAACCCAAACAAGGCAAATATGACGAAGAAACCTTCGACGGACTCGATTTTCTCTTGTCCGAAATGGGAAAACGCGACATGGTTGCCGTGCTTTACCTGACCAACAATTGGGAATGGAGCGGCGGAATGGCGCAATATCTCGAATGGAACGGCAAGGGTGACATCCCGAATCCGAACATCAGGCCTGAAAACACGTGGCAGGTTTTTATGGATTATGTGTCCAAATTCCATAGTTGTGAACCTTGTAAAACCGCTTTGGACGCTCACATCAAAAAAGTGATCAGACGCACGAATTCATACACGAAGAAAAAATACATTGACGATCCTGCGATCATGGCCTGGCAAGTCGCCAACGAACCACGAATATTTACTGTAGAGAACGAAGCGGCATTCACAGACTGGCTAAACAAAACGGTCGACCTCATCGATTCGCTTGACAAAAATCATCTCATTTGCACCGGAAGCGAAGGCAGTGCGGGCTCGAACGCCAACATCGACACTTTCGAAAAGACGCACAAAAACTCAAAAATCGACTATTTGACGATGCACATCTGGCCCAAAAACTGGCAATGGTATGATCACAAGGACGAGATCGGGACGCTTCCCGTGGCAATCGAGAAAGCGTCGGCTTACATAGAAAATCACGTCGCCGTGGCCGAACGCCTCAAAAAACCGATTGTCGTCGAAGAATTCGGATTGCCGAGAAAAGACGAAAGTTTGCTTCCCGAGTCAAGTTACGACAGCCGAATTGCGTTCTACACCCTGTTTTTCGACCGATTGTCCAAAAGCGTTGCGTCCAAAGAAGCGCTTGCAGGCGTTAATTTCTGGGGATTCGGAGGCGAAGGAATCGCCAGGAACGACAAAGGCAAATGGAATACGGGCGATCCGTTCACAGCCGATCCGCCTCAAGAACCGCAAGGCCTTAACACCGTATTTTCATCTGACAAAAAATTGCTTTCCATCATAAAAAACTACAATTCGCGTTTGAGGAAATGAGCGATGTTCTTCACTTTTATTACCTTCGCCACAAATCCATTGCCATGAAAACACGTTTTGCCCTACTCCTTTTTGTCCTTTTCACGATTTCGGCTGCTGCCCAAATGCGAAGAAACGGCACCGGAATCAACGCTCTCGACCAGCAACACGACATGCAAGGCCAATCGAAAGGCCCGAGTCCGGAAGAGCAACTCGACAAAACGATGACGATGCTTACCACGGAATTGACGCTGAACGGACTTCAGGAAGCGGCCATCCGAAACATCCTGCACGACCAACAGCGCAAGCTCACGGCTTTGCGAACCGACACAAGACCTGATTCTGAAAAGAAGGAAGAAGCGGTTCAAATTACCGAAAAGTCTGACAGAGACATAAAAGCGCTTCTCGATTCCGGCCAGCTTGCCAAATACGAAACGTTCAAGGAACAACTTCGAAGCGGGAAGAAAAAAAGCAAGAAAAAAGACAAAAAGACCGAACAGGAAGAGGTTCACGAATAAAAAAAATCCCGAGTAGTTTCGGGATTTTTTTTGGCGATTTTCAGATTTTCGGATTTTCAGATCTCAGAAATAAAATCTTTGGAATTTGGAATTTTTAATCTTACTTCAATTCAAACTTCGCCTCAAGCGTCTCGTTGGAGTTCGTTCCGACAAAGACCTGGAAAACGCCTGGTTCCACCACGAAATTCCCGTCGTTCCCGAAGAATCCGAGTTCTTTTTCCGTCAGCGTGAACGAGATTGTTTTGGATTCGCCTTTCTTGATGGCGACCAATTCGAAACCTTTGAGTTCCTTTACCGGACGCGCCAAACTCGCAATTTCGTCCCGGATGTAAAGTTGCACGACTTCCTTCCCGTCGAAATTTCCCGTGTTTTTGACTTCTACCGAAACCTTTACCGATTCTCCTTTTTTGTAATCCGATTTGTCGAGTTTAAGGTTCGAATAAGCGAATTTGGTGTAACTCAATCCAAATCCGAACGGAAACAACGGCGTTTTTTCCACATCTGAATAATGCGACCAAAAAACGGTTTCGGTCTTGTCAGGTCGGCCGGTGCTGTAATTGTTATAGTAAATCGGGATTTGTCCAACATTTCTCGGGAAAGACATCGGCAATTTCCCCGACGGATTGTAGTCGCCATACAAAACCTGCGCGATCGCGTTTCCGGCTTGGGAACCCAAATGCCAAGCCTCGACAATGGCGGGAATGTTGGCGTTCGCCCAATCCAGGATCAACGGTCGGCCGTTGTTGAGAACCAGCACGACGTTTTTGTTGACCTTGTAGATTTCCTCAAGCAATTCCTGTTGAACGCCGGGCAAATCGAGGTTGGTGCGACTTCTGGATTCGCCGCTCTGGAATCCAATCTCTCCCAAGACCATCACGACGACGTCGGCAGATTTCGCTGCATTTTTAGCCGATTCGAATCCGCTTTTGTCTGTCGTATTGATGTTGACCTCGTTGACGAAAGCCGTTTGTCCGACCGAAACATCGGCGCCTTTTTCATAAACCAACTCGTTTCCTCTGTAATTTTTCAGACCTTCGAGCACCGACACGGCAGAATTGTCGTCAGCGGCGATTCTCCAACTTCCGAGCGGACTGTTCTTGTCGTTGGCCAAAGCTCCGATAAGCGCGATTTTTTGTCCGGATTTCTTGAGCGGAAGCAGATTTCCGTCGTTCTTCAAAAGCACGATCGATTTTTTGGCCATTTCGAGAACCGCATCGTGGTTGGCTTTCTGCCCGATGGTTTTCTCGCGTTTTTCGTCGCAATAACGATATGGATCGTCAAAAAGCCCGAGTTCGAACTTGACGCGTAAAATCCGCTTGACGGCGTCGTCCACAACCGAAAGTTCGACCTTTTTATCGGTTACGAGTTTCACGAGATTGTCGACATAAGCGTTCGATTCCATGTCCATGTCAGATCCTGCGATGGCCGCGATTCTGGCCGCTTCGATGTTGTCTTTGGCGAATCCGTGGGCGATCATCTCGCCTATCGAACCCCAATCGGACACGACAAAACCTTTGAAACCCCATTTTCCCTTGAGAATGTCGCGTTGCAAAAACTTGTTTCCCGTGGCCGGAATGCCGTCGAGAATGTTGAATGAATTCATGAAAGTCCTTGCTCCGGCGTCACTCGCGGCTTGGAACGGCGGCAAAACGACGTTGTACAAAGTGTTGTTTCCGATATCGACCGTATTGTAGTCGCGTCCCGATTCAGCAAATCCGTAACCCGCAAAATGTTTGGCGCAGGCCGCGATCGTGTTGTTTGCCGACAGGTCTGAACCTTGAAAACCTTTGACTCGCGCTTGGGCGACTTTGGCTCCGTAAAAAGGATCTTCGCCCGCGCCTTCCATTACGCGTCCCCATCTGGCATCGCGCGAAATATCGATCATAGGCGCAAATGTCCAGTTGATTCCGGCTGCCGAGGCTTCATCCGCTGCGACGGCCGCCGATTTTCTTATCGCATCCAGATCGAAACTCGCGGCTTCGGCCAAAGGAATCGGGCTGATGGTTTTGTAACCGTGGATCACGTCGAAGCCGATAATCAACGGAATTCCCAACCGCGTCTGCTCGACAGCGATTTTTTGAACTGCTTTGACTTCCTTGACGCCGCGCACATTGAGCATCGAACCGACACGGCCTTTCTTGAGATCTTCGTATTTCTTTTCAGCAGAACCGCCTTTAGGAGCCGGCCCTGTGACGTTCCAAAAACCGTTGTATTGGTTCATTTGCCCTACTTTTTCCTCGAGCGTCATTTCCTTGAGCAGCAAATCGACACGTTGGTCTATCGTTTTGGATTTGTCGTTCCAAGTGCGTTTTTGTGCCGACACACCAACAAAAATCAGCAAGGCGGCGGCAATCGTAAGTTTTTTCATTCGAAATTTCGTGGTTATAGCAGTTGTATTATTCGAGAAGTTTGTTGAAAACGGGTTCGAGTTGTTTGGCCATTTCGATGTGGTCGCTTATGTCCGGATGATTTCCGCAGCCTTTTGGCGACATCGGTTTGTACTCGAAAAGTTCTATCGATTTGTGAGCCGAATCGTCTTTGAAAGAGGCGATTACCAACTTAAGACATTTGACCAACGTCGCGTTCTTTTGGCCGGAAACCATAGGGCTTGTCAACAGGATTATCCTTGTTTTCGGATAACGCATGTAAACCGTTTTGATGAATTGGATGTAATTTTCGACGTACTTCTTCTCGTCGAACGCAGCTCTCGTTTTTTTCCCGTCTCCGTCAGATAAATCGTTCGTGCCGAGACAGATACTCACGACATCAGGCTGAAAAAAGTTGTCGAATCGCTTGGACGAATCCTTGTTCAGGTACAGATTTCCGTAGACGTCAGGCATATTCGCCTCGTCTTTGTGCTCGTCGTTCCAGTTGCGGTACATGCCGATTCCCGAAACCGAACTCAGCAGAAAGTCGAACTTGAGCGAGCGCGACAAAACCGGTCCGTATGCCCAATAAGCGTTGTGCTGATCGTACCATTCGCCTGTTCCGCACGGATAATCTACGGCGTCGTTGCCCATTCCGCAAGTGATCGAATTGCCGATGAACTCAACTTTTTTCTTGGCCCAAAACCTGAATTTGGTGATTTTATCGGCTTTCGCTCCTTTGAAAATTACGGTTCCGTTTGAGGCTTCCGTCGCTTTGAAAATCCGGATCGTGTGCCGCTTTGACGGTCGTTTTACGGGAATTCTGTAGTCTTTCGATTCGCCTTCGATCCGGAATCTCCCCACGTATTTGCCGTCGAGTTCGACGCTCACATAGTTGTGTCCGGATGGACTTTCGAGCGTGACCGAACATTTGTCGGAAGCGAAGTAAAAACTCACTGACGCGCCCGATCCTATCAATACGACATTTCCGTTTTTGTCGATTTCCGTGCGTCCGGCGGGCGTAAATGGTGAGTCGGTTTTTGGTGGCTGATGGCTCGTGGACACCAAAAGGAAAAGGCTGAGCGCAATTGTTCTGATCATAGCTGTCGTGTTTGACCGTAAAAATAAGGGATTTTTTCAGTAGCTGAATTGTGCTGTCGTTTTTAGATTTCTTGAAAAAGCCAGGTTTTGTAACACGCGCCAAGAGCTTCCTGCGGTCGCTTTGGCTTGTGAACAAAACTTTGGCGTTTCCTGCGAAAGGCTAACCACTTGCATCCGGGCTAGGTTTTGGTGGGAGCGACGAATGCTGCATTTCCAAAAATTACTGTCAGCAACGGTCACAAAGAATCGCGGACATCACAGTACTATAGTTTTTATGATAATTTTTGTGACATCGCCATAAGCCACGAATGCACGAATTAATTGAATTCGTGCATTCGTGGCTCTTAGTAATTTGTAAGTGTTTGCCGAGAGCACAAAGTTGTAAGAGTAGATCTTTTTTTAGTAAGCAAAAGTCGAATATGAATCGCCAATGACAGAAGGCCTTTCAGCCTAAGATAGACAAAGAGAATTTGTGCGATAGGAAAAAACAATCTTAAATTTCATTGCCACGAAAACAATTTGGACTACTTTTGCTAACGTTGTTAGATTTATTTATTCTTGTTATGGGAAGTAAAGATCGGATATTGCGACAAAAGGAAGATACGAGGACCAAAATCCTCGACGCTGCCTATAAGATCGTGAAAGCAGAGGGATGGCAAGGATTGAACATGCGAAAAATCGCCGACGATATCGAGTATACCGCTCCGGTTATCTATGAGCATTTTTCGAACAAGGACGCCATTCTCAAAGAAATTACGAAAAAAGGATTCCTGCAGCTTTACAATGAGCTGAAAGATCTCAAGGAAAAACATTCCTATCCGGATGCGCTGTTGGAAGACATGTGGATGACGTTCTGGAACTTCGCATTCGAGAACAAAGAAATGTACCAGGTGATGTTCGGAGTTGAAATGGCTTGTTGTATGCTGAAAGTCGCTGAAGCGGAATTGCAATACAACTTGTTCCTTGAAGCGATAGGAAATGTGATGCCTGGCTATGCGATTCCCGATGTCGTCAAACAGAAGTATTTCATGTTTTTCTCTGTCGTCCACGGATTGATTTCAATCAACATCGTCGCTGACGGACTCGGAAACGAAATGAACAGACAGATTTTGAAAGATGCAATCAGCGGAATCATACTGTCGGTGAAAACGCCGGTAGTCAGTTAAATGCCGGTAGTCAGTTAAATTTGACGACTGATGATTTCGAGAAAATTGGCAAGTCTGGTAGCGTTCCATTTGAGATGTAACTGGAAGTCGAATTGAGTAAGCAAACTAAGTATTTTGCTTTTTTTTAAAGAGATGCCTAACGTTGTTAGAATTATTAACCCGACTATAGCTTAGTTGCTGAATCGACATCTAACAGAGTTACCTCACTGGCCAACAATATTTTAATCAAGAAAATCTAGCGTCGCCGTATTTAGTTTACTAACACTGTTAGATTTAATAACATAAATAGTTTAAATGACTTACTTCAATACTGAAAAGATAAATAATTCGATACATTTAATTAACATCGTTAGAATATCTAACGTGATGATATAAAATTTTTGATAATAAACAATAGAAAACAAATCAATCAAATCAACGCTATGAGAACTACAACTAAAAAGTGCAAAGGTTGCATCCGCTTGCTGGCTCGTGCTAATATTGAGATTGGCTCATAGCGTGTACCTGACGTACGAACCGGATTCTCTGACGAGTCGCGCTTCGTATCAAAAGAGTTCAAACCAATCCCACTTTAATCACTACACAAAATGAAAAGTAATTTGTTTTTATACGCAATCGGAGCGCTCGTTATCACGGCTTGTGCCCATAACCAAGCCAATGCTCCACAGGCCGAAGCTCCTGCCCTTCCGGTAATCAGCATCGCAAATACCGACGCCGTGACTGACGCCGAGTTCCCGGCAGCACTTCAGGGCACGGTCGACATCGAAATCCGTCCGCAGGTAAGCGGGAATCTCGACCGCATTTTCGTCGACGAAGGCGCTTATGTTACAAAAGGCCAAACCTTGTTCAAGATCAACGAACAACCTTTCCGCGAGCAGTTGAACAACGCCACGGCACAACTTCGCGCCGCCGAAGCCGCACAAACCAACGCCCAATTGGAAGTAGAAAAACTAACGCCGTTAGTTGCCAATAACGTCGTTTCTGATTATCAGTTGAAATCAGCCAAGGCAGCTTATAAGGTTGCGTCCGCGAATGTCGAGCAGGCAAAAGCGTCTGTCGGTTCTGCCAAAATCAATCTTGGCTATACGAACATTACCGCATCGGTAAACGGTTATATAGGACGTCTTCCCAAAAAACAAGGAAGCCTCGTCTCGCCTGCCGACTTCGAAGCCTTGACGACTTTGTCTGACGTTCACGACGTTTACGCCTATTTCTCTTTGGGAGAATCTGATTTCATCCGATTCAAGACCGACCACGAAGGCGCGACATTGAACGAGAAATTGAAGAAACTTCCACCGGTAAAATTGGTGCTTTCGGACAATTCGGCTTACGAACAACCCGGTCACATCGACATGATCGACGGACAATTCGACAAAACCACGGGCGCCATCACTTTGCGCGCCAAATTCCCGAACGCCAAAGGATTGTTGCGCTCCGGAAACACAGGAAAAGTCCGATTGAGCCTGCCGCATTCCGATGCCGTTCTCGTTCCTCAGGAAGCGACCATCGAAATCCAGGACAAAATCTTCGTGTTCGCCGTCGACAAATCGAACAAAGTTTCGAAGCAACCCATTACCGTTTCGGGCAAAACCAACAATTCGTATATCGTTTCGGGTGGCATAAAATCTGGCGACAGAATCGTCTTCAAAGGATTCGACAACCTTCAGGAAGGCGCGTCCATCAAACCGGAAGAACAAAAAATCCTGGCCAAAAACTAAGCCAAAACCCTTTGGGAAAATTGTCTCTCCGATCGCAAAACCGCGGTCGGACAGGACTTCCCTATTCCATTTACAACAGTTTAAACTCACACACAAAACATGTTCAAGAAATTCATAGAACGTCCCGTTTTGGCGACCGTGATCTCGATTTTGCTCGTGATCGTCGGAATCCTGGGACTCACAAGACTTCCGCTCCAGCAATTCCCTGACATCGCGCCTCCGGCCGTTCAGGTGACCGCTTTCTATCCGGGCGCGAATGCCGAAACCATCCTTCGCTCCGTGGCGCCTTCTCTCGAGGAAGCGATAAACGGAGTCGAAAACATGAGCTACATGAGCTCGACCGCCAGCAATGACGGATCACTCGTAATCACCGTTTACTTCAAACTCGGAACCAATCCGGACCAAGCTGCGGTGAACGTACAGAATCGCGTTTCACAAGCCACGAGCCAACTTCCGTCAGAAGTCGTACTTGCCGGAATCACGACAACCAAACAGCAGAACAGCCTTATCATGGTCGTCGATATGTATTCGGAAGACGAAACCCAGTACGACCAGACGTTTTTGGCCAATTATGCGCAAATCAACATCATCCCTGAAATCCGACGGATCCAAGGCGTTGGCCAATCGATCATCTTCGGCGGAAATAAGGATTATTCGATGCGCGTTTGGTTGAAACCTTCACAGATGGCGTCTTATAATCTGACTCCGAAAGAAGTCATCGGTGCGATCCAGGACAAAAACCTTGAGGCCGCTCCGGGAAAATTCGGCGAAAGCAGCAAAGAAGCGTTCGAGTACGTGATCAAGTACAAAGGAAAACTCAACAAACCGACCGAATACGAGAATATCGTCATCCGATCGAATCCTGACGGATCGGTTTTGCGCCTCAAGGACGTGGCAAAAATCGAGTTCGGAGCTTACACTTACGGAAATTACACGCGCACCAACGGAAAACCCGGAATCAACATCGCGGCCATGCAACTCGCCGGATCGAACTCGTCCGAAATCCAGATCGCGATTGCCAACCTGATGAAAAAAGCCGAAAAGGACTTTCCGAAAGGCGTGAAATATCTGATCCTTTACAACACCAAAGATTCACTTGACGCTTCTATCAAGCAAGTCGTGTCGACTTTGGTGGAAGCTTTTATCCTGGTTTTTATCGTCGTTTACATTTTCCTCCAGGATTTCAGATCGACGCTAATTCCGGCCATTGCCGTTCCCGTGGCGATTCTTGGGACTTTCTTTTTCATGAACATCTTCGGATTCTCGGTAAACCTTTTGACTTTGTTCGCGTTGGTTTTGGCCATCGGAATCGTCGTGGATGACGCGATCGTCGTCGTCGAGGCCGTGCACGCCAAGATGGAACACCGACATTTACCGCCTAAAGCAGCCACCATATCAGCGATGAGTGAAATAACGGGGGCGATCATTTCAATCACGCTGGTCATGGCGGCCGTATTTTTGCCTGTCGGATTCATGGAAGGGTCGACCGGCGTTTTCTACCGACAATTCGCCTTTACGCTGGCAATTGCGATCGTGATCTCGGCTTTGAACGCTTTGACGCTCAGTCCGGCGCTGGCTGCGGTTTTCCTCAAGGAAATTCACCACGAAGGCGATGAGGCGACCAAGAAAAAATCGTTCAAACAGAAGTTCTTCATCGGATTCAACCAAGGATTCGACAAACTCACCACCAATTACGTCGGAAGCCTGCGTTTCCTTACGCGCCACAAATGGTTGAGCCTTGGCGGACTGGCCGTGATCATTGCCTCGACGATTTTCATGGTGCAGAGAACGCCAACAGGATTCATTCCGTCGGAAGACCAAGGATTCATCGCGATTTCAATGTCGATTCCGGCCGGAGCGTCGCTTGACAGAACCACTAAAGTCGTGGCCGAAGCCGAAAAGATCTTACAGAAACTTCCTTCGCAACGCACCGTGATGGGCTTGTCAGGATTCAATATGTTGACGCAATCTTCGAGTCCGTCGTCTGCCGTGGCTTTCGTTTTGCTCAAAAAAGCCGGAGAAAGAGGCGAAATTGACGATGTTAATGAGATCATGGGCGACGTCCAGGCCAGATTGTCGGCTATAAAAGGTGCGAATTTCTTCGTCTTTACGTTCCCGACGGTTCCCGGATTCTCGAACATCGACGGACTTGACTTCGTGCTTCAGGACAAAACCGGCGGAAGCCTGCAAAAATTCTCGGGCGTCAAGGACAAATTCCTTGGCGAGCTCATGAAACGTCCCGAAATCGCCGTGGCTTTCTCTTCATTCAAAGCCGATTTTCCGCAATATGACATGGAAGTCGACGATGTCAAGGCCGAACAATTGGGCGTCTCGGTAAAAGACATCGCCCAAACGATGCAGGCTTATTTCGGATCGGCTCAGGCTTCCGACTTCAACCGATTCGGGAAATACTACCGCGTCATGGTGCAAGCCGACAAGGAGTCAAGAAACGAACTCGCGTCCCTCGACGGAATTTTCGTCAAGAACCGCACCGGAGAAATGGTTCCGATCAAAACGATCGTGAAACTCAACCGCGTCTACGGACCGGAAAATGCCTCGCGCTACAACTTGTTCAACTCGATCGGGATAAATGCGATCCAAAAACCGGGTTACAGTTCGGGTGATGCCATTCGCGCAGTCGAGGAAGTTGCCGCACAGACGTTGCCTTTCGGTTACGGATACGAATTCTCGGGAATGACACGCGAAGAGATATCCTCAGGCGGACAATCGACCACGATTTTCATCCTGTCGCTGTTGTTCATCTATTTCCTTCTGGCGGCACAATACGAAAGTTACATCCTGCCACTTGCCGTCATACTGTCGATTCCGACAGGGGTTTTCGGGGTTTTCGCAGCCATCGGCCTGACCGGAATTTCGAACAACATCTACGTTCAGGTCGCCCTCGTAATGCTTATCGGATTGCTGGCCAAGAACGCAATTTTGATCGTGGAATTTGCCGCACAACGGCGACGATCGGGCAAATCGCTGGTTTCCTCGGCGCTCGAGGCTGCCAAGTTGCGTCTGCGTCCGATCATTATGACCTCGCTTGCTTTTGTCGTCGGTATGATTCCGATGATGTATGCAAAAGGTCCGTCGGCACAAGGAAACCACTCGATCTCGATTGGCGCGGCAGGCGGAATGATTACCGGAGTCGTCTTTGGGGTTTTGATCATTCCTGTGTTGTTCATCGTATTCCAATACCTGCACGAGAAAGTCTCGGCAAAAAAACCGGTTGCGGCTAATGTTGAAGCCGTTCCAGTCCAAATCTGATCTCATGAAAAATCACATAAAACTATTGATGACAGGCGTTCTGCTACTCGTTTTGAGCGCCTGTAAAGTCTCGAAAGACGTGGAGACGCCCAAAGATGCGACGCCGAATACGTTCCGTTTCAACGACGCATCCGGCACTGCTTCCTTTTCTGTCGCTAACACTGACTGGCGAACTTTTTTCACGGATGAAACGCTGCAAACCCTTATCGACAGCGCGTTGGCAAAAAACAACGACTTGCTTGTCGCCCAACAAAACATCGAAATTGCGAGATTGCGTTTGGGTCAGGCCAAATGGGGAAATGTCCCGACTTTGAACCTGCAGGTTGCCGCGAGTTCGACCAATCCGTCAGAAAACAGCTTGAACGGATTGAGTCTGAGCCAATTCGTCGGCCAACATCACATCGATGATTTTACGACCGCCGGATCCTTGAGTTGGGAAGCCGACATTTGGGGAAAGATCAGGAACCGCAAGAAGTCGGCGTTGGCGCAATATCTGCAATCGGCGGAAGCCAAAAACGCACTTCAGACGATCATCGTCTCGAACGTTTCAAAAGGCTTCTACAACTTGCTGATGCTCGATTCCCAACTCGAAGTTGCCCGCAAGAACCTCGATCTCAACGACCGAACTTTACAGATGATCAACCTCAGGTACGATTCGGGACAAGTGACGTCTTTGGCCAAACAACAGGCTGAAGCACAGAAACTTGTGGCCGCGCAACTCATTCCGTTTCTCGAACAGCAAATCGCGATCCAGGAAAATGCTTTGAGCGTACTTACGGGCAGTTTTCCCAAAGCGATCGACCGCAAATCTTCTTTGGCCGCCTTGTCGGTTTCAGACAAATTGGATGCGGGCGTTCCCAGCGAAATGGTCGCGACACGGCCTGACGTAAAGGCTTCCGAGTTGTATCTGCAACAATGGAATGCCGAAGTTGGCGTGGCGAAAGCCCAGTTGTATCCGACGCTCACGATTTCCGCGACAGGCGGCGTGAACTCGTTCGAGGCCAGCAATTGGTTCACGATGCCCGCTTCCCTATTCGGAACGGTCGCCGGCGGACTTACACAACCTTTGCTGAACGGAAAGCGTCTCAAAACCCAATATAAAGTGGCGAAGGCCGAACGCGAAAAAGCGGTGATCGGTTTCAGGCAGTCGGTTTTGGTGGCTGTGGGTGAAGTTTCCAACGCCTTGGTTTCGATCGACAAACTCAAATTGCAATACGAAGCCGCGGACGGTCGTCGACTACAGCTCGAAAAAGCGGTCTCGAATGCCGATATGCTGTTCAAATCCGGAATGGCCAATTACCTTGAAGTCATCACGGCTCAGGACAATTTACTGCAAAGCGAACTTCAGGTTTTGGTCCAGAAAAAGGCCAGACTCGACGCCAATGTAGACTTATATCGCTCTTTGGGCGGTGGATGGAAATGAGTTTCTTGTTTTCATTTTGTGTGGAAAGCTCTTCTTCGGAAGGGCTTTTTGCATTTTAGCCTCGGATTTTTTTTGGAGTTTTGCCGCTGATTCTTTTTTGCCACGGGCGAATTTACTGTCTCAAAAAATCAGTTGGAAGCTTGGCCACGACAATCTTACTGCCAAAATCTATTCGTGCATTCGTGGCTAAAAATCCAAAGAAAATTGGCGGATTCTTACCGCATAAAAAATCAAGAATTTGCCGCGAATACGCGAATTCGCGGTTTAAAATCGATGCTAAATTGGCCACAAATACACAATGTATCTACTGCCAGAATCTATTCGTGCATTCGTGGCTAAAAATCCAAAGAAAATTGGCGGATTCTTACCGCCGAAAAGGCCAGGAATTTTGCCGCGAATTCGCGAATTTAGTTTCAGGGCGCTGGAGAATTCGCGGTTTAAAATCGATACTAAATTGGCCACAAATACACGAATGTATCTACTGCCAAACTCTATTCGTGCATTCGTGGCTAAAAATCCAAAGAAAATTGGCGGATTCTTACCGCATAAAAAGTCAAGAATTTTGCCGCGATTTCGCGAATTGGCGGTTTAAAGATTCAGTCAGAAGTTGGCCACGAATGCACGAATGTGTTTTACCTTCGAAAAATGTGTTTGCTTCCAAAATATATTTTTGCATTCGTGGCCAAAATCCAAATAAAATTGGCAGATTCTTACGGCCGAAAAAGCCAGGAATTTTGCCGCGAATTCGCAAATTTAGTTTCGGGCGCTGGAGCAATTCGCGAATTCGCGGTTTAAAATCGATACTAAATTGGCCACGAATACACGAATGTATCTACTGCCAGAATCTATTCGTGCATTCGTGGCCAAAAATCCAAAGAAAATTGGCGGATTCTTACCGCAGAAAAGGCTAGGAATTTTGCCGCGAATTCGCGAATTTAGTTTCAGGGCGCTGGAGAATTCGCGAATTCGCGGTTTAAAATCAGTCGGAAATTGGCCACTACCCGAGCAACGCGAACTGGCGCGAGCAATACGGGAATTTTTCGGGGTTATCCGAAAACGAAAATCAGTCGGTTCGAGGAAGTTTCGGAAGTTTGATTTTGTGCAATTGCTGCTTTTTGTTGACCAGAAGCGGCAAATGGAAACGTTCGTTCGAAAGGTAAAAATCGTATCCGTTGAAACTCGTTATGCCTTCTGTCTGCCGGAATGACTTCGTGAATCGGTACTTTTGGACTTTCGCCGAGAAGAAGTTCGTCGATTGGAAATTGGAAAAATCGAGGATGAAAGTCCGCAATTGGTTGTCGTATCCGCAAAGTACAAGCCGATGCAGGCTTTCGTTGAAGTACGCGCCGGTAGCGAAAAAGTTCTTTTGTCTGAATTCCGATTTGTAGCGCGCCACGTGATGTCCGGGCACTTTCGGAATCGAAAAAACCGCCGTGCGATGCTTTTCCTTCGTGAACAAAAACAGGCTGTCGCCGCTTGCCACCAAGGCTTCGCAATTGTAATTGATGAACTTTGTCGAATCGGACTTGACCGACGGCCAATGGAAAGAAATCGAATCGATAGCGATCTTGTTTTGCAAAAGCGGCTTTTTCTCGACGCGATAAATGTTGAGATGCGTGCGCACGTTGTAGTTGTTTCCAACATCGGCTACATAAAAATAGGTGCTGTCCTGAGTGATGTCCTCGAAATCGCGGTTTCTCACGGGCAGTTTCCACTCGTGCAGGATTTTGCCGTCCTTGGGATCGAGCGCGTACAAAAAAGCCTTGTTTCCCGAATCGTTGTGCGTGAAGATCCAGCCGTTCCAAGCCTCAAGACCAGAAGTTTCGGCGACTTTTTCCGGAAGTTCCAACGTCTTTTTAGACGTGATCCTGACGGTCTTGGATTGTCCGAAGACGAGCATCGGAACAAGGAAAAAAAATAGGATTTTTGGCATCGGATTACTTCAGGCGCGCCACCTCATCTTTCGAAAAAGCCTCGGACAGCTTGGCATAGTTGAGCACGAGCGCTTTCACTTCTTTGGACGACTTGGCAAAGTTAGCCAAAATCACGTTTTTATCCTCTTGTATCTTGTCGCGATAATCGACGATAAACGGAACATTTTCCTGAACGCTCATGCGGATCATACGAATTTCAATATCTTTCGGGCTCGCCGCGGCCGCCGCATCCATAAATGCCGCACCTTCTTTCATGAACGAAATCTTGTCCGGAAGGAAATTCGAGTGCTTCGATTTGAGCGCCATCGAGCAGCCTTTGTAAGCGACAAGCACTTTGTTGGCATCTTCTTTGGCGACGTCCTTGACCAATTCGGCGAACTTCATCGCGGCCGCCTCAGATTTCGGGGAAGCGATGTAAGCCTTGCGAACTTGGGCAATGTCGAGTCCGACTGTAAAAAATAGTGTAGAAAGGAAAAGTAAGGTGGCCTTCATGCTGTTTGGTTTTTACGCAATATGGTTTGAATTTACGCAAAAACGATGTAGGATTTTTGGGAAATGTTGCAGGATTTTACCTTTCGATCCATGGATTTTCGAATTCCGGACGGACGGATTTTCTGACAATCTTAAGAGCCGTCGCCAAAATTGAACGTAAGATTCAGAAATCCCAGCAGGTTCGCGTGCTCGACGTCATACTTTAGGGTCAACGGCACCCAAAGGTCTTCGAGTAACCTGATGCGTATTTCGGCGTTGGCCAGAACACTGTTCTTTTCTTCATCGGGAAGAACGTTTTTTAGAACGGCGTTGAATTCGCCGTAGAATTTCGTTTCGAAAATGCTTTCCGCCTTGGCATTCTTCAATTTGATATTGACACCAGCCTTGCCGTTGAAAGCTGTACGCGGTAAGTTGACGTTGCCTGTGTCGGCATAAGTGAATTTCGCCCTTAGATCAAGTTCGATCCAATTTTTTTCATCACCTCTCAGAAAAACGCTCTCGAAGTCGACTCGCTCGAATTTGTTTCGCGTGTCGGTAGCACCTTTTGCACTTATCGTCCACAGTGGCTTTACAGCGGTCGCACTGTAAAAGTTCGCCAGGTCGGCGTCGCGTTGAGTGATTAGCGCCTGAACCGTCGCCAGCTTTGCGCCGTTCAAATCTACAGCACTCGGATCGGCGAAAATCAAAGCATCCAGATCTTTTATGACTTGGTTGTAGGCCGGCGTCCCGAGATTTACACCTGAATGGATTGCCGCGTAAATTTCGTTGATGCCATTTTCGAATTCGGCCTCGGATTGGAACAACGGCAGGTAGTTCATTTCATCCAAAGTATTGATCTTACTCTGAAGCAGCTCATTCAGGCGATTTGCATTTGTACCTCGAATATTGACGAAATCGACGTCGCGTTTGTTCATCAACGCGAATTTACCTTCGAGTGCGTAGCCTTTCAGGTTGAAATCATTGTCGAAGTTCACTTTGGCGCCAATCTGTGTGTTCCTAAGAAAAATTATTTTGGAACGCGACATGTTTCTTAAACTTCCATATTCGGAATTCTTCAATGCGCCAAAAAGCGTTGTGTTGAATTCGATATTTTTTTCGTCCTGACTCAGCGTTTTGAAAGCCAATTGGTGGAAACCGGCCAAAACGTCCTTGAAATTTCCAGATTTGGTCTTTTCGACAAGTTCGATTTGATTCAGCGTTTGCGTTTGGGCCAAAGCACCAAAGGAGCAAAATAACAGCAGTAGGCATAATCTTTTCATATCAAGGGATTTTTATTAGGAAAAATATACTGTAAAAAGGTTCCGCGGTGCTTTTCTCCCGTTGCGTTGCGCCCGATAAAGTGACTTTCGTCGTATCGTTTTTTTGATTGGCACCCTGAATTTTGATGTAGTATTTGCCATCCGGGAGATTGAAATCTTTTTCGAAAGACTTGTCGGAACTGAACGTATACTCTTTCTTCGTATCGACCTCGCGTATGTAAACATTTATATCTGAAGGCGGATAAACGGTTCCCACCTCGACTTTTACAGTAAGTTTCATATTTGACTGGTTTTTGGTTACTGTTTGATTTCCTTCGATCTACCTGATTCGCGTATTAATTTTATACTTCAATAAGATATTGACAACATATTGTTTTATCTCAGAACAAAGAGCAGTGACTTTTAATTCGCTGCCAAGGTCAGTCACAATCGATACAACTTTATAGGCTAAACCCTACTAATTCGGACTGTTTTGCCTAGGCATTTCGAAAATCTCCTGAAAACGCATATTTTTCGTTTCCACTCTTCCCAAATCCGGACGAAGTTAGGCAGAATTGTTAAAAAGTAATTCAAACCAACCACTTGCAGGTTAGAAAATTATATGTAGTTTTTGAATCCCAAACAAGTCTATCTTCTTTATTATTCGATACTGTGGAAATCCCTGAACAAATTAGGGTTTTGCCTAATCTGGCTTTTTGAAAATTTGGCAAATTGCAACCAAACAAAAACTGAATAGTATGAGAGATCTTATCGAGAACAAGACATTTTTGAACCTTATGATTGTTGCAGGTGAGCCAATTAAAGACGCTTGCAAGGACATTAGTCTAATCCACGACAGGGATTACGAGTACCAGATTGCATGGCTAAAAGAAAATGATTCCAACATTTGCGCCAGGACAATCGATAAATATGTGTTGGATGTACACACAGTCAATCAAATTTTCACGCAACTGAGCGTGAACGGCACTTTTTTTAAGACCTGGGCTGAAATAACGACAATGTTGTCTGGAACGACTAATTACAGCCATTATGTCGATTTCGCGCTTGACAATAATTCGAATACCGTCACCGGATGGCATAAAGAAACCGAGCATAGCAAAACCGCTCATAGATTTTCTGCCGCCTTTCTAAGAGCGCTGTGGAAAAAATACAAAGATATAACGCCCGGAGTGGACTTTGCCGTTTTTGATTTCGGTGGTGCCGTGGGCAAAGCTTTGGGTGTTGTCTTCAACGGAACCAATTATGCAGTCTACGATTACACTAAACAACCCGCGTTGCATCCATATGAAAAATCCCCAATTTGAAATGTAGATGTTTAGCGACTTTTCTTCGACTGTCATAAAAACGTTGGTAGTGACAACCTTTCTCTGTCAATTAATTTGGGGAAAGAAAGACACAATCGGATACCATCTGATCGCAATTCTGTCGTTGTACACTTGCACTGAAATTGTCACGTCTTTACCCGAGTATTTTCTTCGAGTCGAAACCAGTCTGCTAAACATCAGTTTGATTGCCCAAGGCTTTTTATGGCTGTCACTTTTATCCCAAATTCTAAAAGACCGTGCGCTCAAGGCAATTTCGATATTTTACATTATTGCAGGAGTATCGATTTGCTGCAGCGGACGCGGATTCAGTCAATTCCATTATGCGACTTTCACGTTGGCAGGTTTTTTCTACGTCATTTTCCTCACCTGGCATGCATTGAAAAACCTCAACGAAGAAGCGGTGGCTTTTTTTTTGGCGCCCGAGTTCATATTGCTGTTCGCGCCGGTCATTTTCTTTTTCGGGATGTCGCTGATGTTCGCTTTCGGAAGTCATGAAATCACATCTGCGAAGGTTTTCGAAATCGACATCTATTACATCATCAATCGCACCGCCAACGTTTTTCTCTACGGATTGCTCTTAACCTACATTTTTACAAAACGAAAACAACAATATGAAGTCTGATATTGCGATAGGCATATTGGTCTCGCTGACATTCATCTGCATCATTATCGCCTTTTGCGTCATCCTGATCCGCCTCTATTTCACCAAAATCAAGAAATACACAGCCGCGCTCTACCAAAAAGACCTCGACCTGCAAAAAGCCATTACCCAAACCGTAATCGAGACGCAGGAACAGGTTTTGCAGAACATTTCACAGGATTTGCACGACGACGCTGGCCAACAACTCACTTATATCAACTTTCAGATAGAATCCTTGCGGCTCGATTCGGCTCAGTACAATGTGGCTTTGGAGCCGATGTCAGAGGCCGTCCAAAAGCTTTCTTCGTCCATCAGGAATTTGAGCCACGCCTTGAGCAACCAGCTTTTGATTACTAATGATCTGGTGAAAGCCATAGCATCCGAGGCCGAAAGACTCAAAAATACCGGGCGCATAGACGTCGCGTTTTCGGTTGCGCCCGGTTTCGACAAAGTGTTCGACGCCAACGAAAAAACCGTAATCTACCGCATTTTTCAGGAGTCGATGAATAACGTGCTCAAGCATTCCAAGGCGCGTTTTGTCGACATCACGCTAAACTCCAATCCTTTTGAAATGGCGATTTCAGACGACGGACAAGGTTTCGCGACGGACGCAAAATTCGGATACGGGCTTTCGGGCATGGAAAAACGCGCGGAATCCATCGGATACAGATTGTCGGTCGAATCGATTCCTAACGCGGGAACAATCATCAGAATCATCCAAAACCAATAAATATGGAAAAAACGACAATCGGCATTATAGACGATCACCACATCGTGCGCCACGGGCTCAAGGAATTGCTGCACAAGGTGGGCACTTACAGCGTCACGCACGAATTCGATAACGGAGAAGATTTCCTGCAAAAGCTTCCGCTTGAAGAAAAACCCGACATTTTCATCCTCGATTATTCGATGCCGCGAATGAACGGGATCGAAGTCCTTCAGGCGCTTGAGGAAAAAAACGAGGAGTACAAGGTTTTGCTTCTTACCCAACATTTTGACGAACAGATCATCGACTCGGCTTATCACCACGGAGCGCGCGGTTTCCTTCACAAAAACTGCACGGCTCACGATCTGAAATTCGCCATTGACAACATCGTGAAAATCGGTTACAACAATGTTTCTGAAATTCTCAAGCGCGTCCGCAATTACGATTCCTCGAACCACAACGGCAAAATTCCCAGCGTGAATCTTTCGGTACGCGAGATGGATTTCCTCAAGTTGGTTTGCGACGAAAAAGAATACACTTACGACCAGATGGCCGATATCATGGGCTTGTCGGTCAAATCGATCGAGGCTTATCGCACCGCTTTGTTTGACAGATATGACATCAAATCGAAAGTCGGATTGGTGCTTTTCTCGTTCAAACACAGACTTACTCCGCCTTTCAACGACTGATTTTGACTGCCTTCCCAATATCAAGTAGGACTTATTGTTTTCGCAGCCATCCCGAATCGAATGTTACGATAGATGATGTCGGAGCACCACAATCGCGTAACTTCGTGAAAGCTTCAAAATACAGTTCAACTTATGCAAAACGTCAGTCTGATTTCGAAAACCCAAGGAGAAAAATTGCCGATTGCCGGAGGCGAATACAGAATTATCGTCGACGGAAGCCAGACCGACGGCGCATACGCGATGATCGAAATGAACGTTCCGCCAAACGGTGGCCCGAATCCGCATAAACATCCGGGTTTTGAGGAAACTTTCCTTGTTTTGGAAGGCGAGGTTGAATTCACGTCCGAAAACGGCAAATCGATTGCCAGAAAAGGTGATTTGGTGCGCATTCCCAAAGGCGGCCCGATCCATTGTTTCAAAAATAAGTCTGGTGAATCTGCAAAATTGCTTTGCACGGTGGTTCCGGCGGGCTTGGACGAGTTTTTCAGAAAGGCCGCGGTCATTGCCGAGAATGCATCCGCGGAAGCGTTTCCATCTGAAATGAAACACCTCTCAGAACAATCCGGCCAAGAGTTGTTTCCTCCCGATTACTTCGGCTGATCCAAATCTATCGTGCAATTTTTCAAGACAATCCTATAACAAGGCATAGGGCGCGCGACTTTACCTTTGTAAAAACATAAAACAACATCACATGAAAAAGTTAAGCACTGGCCTTTTTGGCGCGATATTGCTTTCTTCAATTGCTTTGACGTCTTGCAAGAAAGAAACGACAACGGTAGAAACGACTGAAACCGACACTATCGTAACGGCAGAACCTGATACGACGGTAATTACGAAAGATACCGTAGAGGTTCAAACGACAGACACGACAGTTATCAAGAAATAACGAAGTCGAACCAAAACAAAAAACCCGGATGATTCGTCCGGGTTTTGTTTTTACATCCTTTTTCCTATCAAGGTTTCCCCGTCGGAGAACTTGGCATGGACGGATTCGATGGAGAAGTCGGGCTTCCCGGAGTCGTTTGTGGCGTTTGCGTGCCTTGCGACTGGGAATTCGGCGTCGTCGGTTGGTTCGGATTCGTCGGCGTGGTTGGCGGCGGCGGCGTCACGGCTGGTTTCGGACGCGCTGGATCGGTCGAATTGTTTTGTTGCATCGTTGGTGACGACGTTCCCTTTTGCGTATCCATCGTTGGAGAATCGACCTTTTTCGTGGTTTTATTTTTTGTTTTACCTGATTTGGTCGAGTCGGTCTGTGCGTTTGCCACGGTAAAGAACATCATGGCGCAAATCGCGAAAATCAATTTTTTCATAGTTGTGTTGTTTTGAATTTCCATAAAGATAAGATTGTCGATGGCCTTATATCTTACACAGTTAGCGCTGATCGTTGGATGGTTTCCGAATCTGCAATCTAATTAATATGAGGAAGTTGTAAGCATTCGACAAGAAGTTGCAATCGATTGCGGATAGATTTTGCGAACTTTATCTGACAACAAAAAACCACCACTATGGAAACTCAAAACCAATGGGAAGGACGTGAAAACGAACGCCTTTCCAAATACGACGAAAGTAATGAAGCGACGAACGACAATCCGATGAACGACAATTACAGTTTATCCGATGCAGAAAACCGATACCAAACCGAGACGCGCATTGAGGCGAACGAGCCTGATCTCACAACTTCGCAACCGATGTCTGACGACGAAAAATACAGCAACACTTATGGTTCGAGTTCAGACAGCAGCCGAAGCCTTCTGACCAGAGGAAACGAAATGGTTTTTGAAAACGACCACGAAGGACAGTCTTTCGACGATTCATGGGATGCGGCGGCAAGAGACGAGCGCCAGGAAACTTATGAGGAAGAAAGGCGAAGACTGGAAGCCGAGCGAAAATACGGCGGTTTCGACAGTCGGGTATAAAAGCACAAACGGGATAATCTCCCGTTTTTTTGTGCCCGAAAAGTTCTTGTCTGGATATATCGAAAATCAAACGTTGAGGAAAAAAGTCTCCTTATTCATTCCCGCCAAATGGAATTGCCAGTTCATCTTGAGCACGTATTTGAGCACGCGCTTGAGTTCGTCGAAATTACTGGGTTTGTGGATGTAGACGTTGGCACCGAGACTGAAAGTTTCCTCGACATCGCGCGCTCGGTTCGAAGTCGAATAAATGGCGATCGACACCGAATCAAAACGGTGATTCTGCCTGATCTCGCGAAGACATTCGATTCCAGACTTTTTTGGCATGTTCAAATCCAGGAAAATGATGTGCGGTAGTTCTTCGACTTTTTCCAGATTTTCCAAAAGTTCGACCCCGTCCTCGAAAATTTGCAATGAAGTTGCTATGGTCTTGACTTTTTGGAAAGCATCCGTGAACAAAGAGCGGTCGTCGGAATCGTCGTCGGCCAACATGATAAGCATTTTTTGGTCGGCCACTTTTTCGTCTGTAGCTTTAATCGATGGCATTCTTTCGGCGTTTTATGATGTTTCTGAAATCGGAAAGCGTGATTCCCGTCGTCTTTTTGAACTGTTTTGAAAAGTGTCCCAAACTACTGTAACACAACGATTCGCTGATTTCCTTTAGCGAAACCTCGTCCTCGATTATCATGCGTTTTGCCCGTTCGATTCGCATCAGGATTACATACTGCTCGATCGAACAATGCGTGATGGCCGAAAAAATGGCCGTGAGATAACCGTAACTCAATCCGAAGATTTCAGTAAGATGGCACGACAGCGTCTGTTGCAGCTGTTTTCCCGAAATCACGTTCTCGAAAAGCACGTTCTTGATGCGTTGCACCAAACACTCCCTTTCGTCTTCGATGATTTTGAGGCCGTATTTTTTCCAGGATTCGTCCAATGAAGCTTTGCGCTCGTAGAAAACCTCATTCGGAATCTCAAAATATCCTTCACCGCTCTTGACGTAAGTTATCTCGAACTGGTCAAGCCGATCCTGGATAATCCTATCCAACGGCAACAAGGAATTACAGGAAACGTTGAATTTCATTTCACACTTTTTAGTTGGTTCCAAAAAAAAGTGGAACACGTAATTTGCGCATTCCACTTTCTATTTCACTTTTAATCAAATCATATTTTAAAAAAGATTTCTCCCTTAAGACACGATTGACTCAAAAGGTTTTATAAAGTTACCTCCTAAATTGATGAAAAACCTTGCATTTAAGCCACCTGAGATTACAAGATTGTGTGTTAAAACAAATCAGATATTCAGGAAGAAAGTTTCTTTGTTGAGTCCGGACATGTGAAATTGCCAATTGGTCTTAAGCACGTGACTGATCACTTTCCTGAGTTTGTCGAAGTTACTCGGTTTTTGGATGTAAACGTTCGCGCCTTTGGCCAAAGTGTCTTCGATATCGCGATCTGCGCCCGATGTTGAGTAAATGGCAATCGACATATCGCGCAATCTCGGTATTGCCCTGAGTTCGTCGAGACATTGCACTCCGGATTTTCCCGGCATGTTCAAATCGAGGAACAAAATATGCGGCAATTCCGACTCCTGATCCAGGAAATAATCCATGAGCTCGAAACCGTCCTTGAATAAAGTGAGATTGTGTTTGATCGAAGTCGACTCGAGGGCTTCCTGGAAAAACATGCGATCGTCTGCATCATCGTCTGCAAGCATCACGTTCATCGTATCCCTTTCGTATTTTTCTACCATCATGCTTTTTGACTATTTTTTGTTTTTGTTGTTTGTTATGTGTTGGCCGTCCTTTTAAGTTCGATTATTCGCTTAAAAGACGAAATCGTGAGTCCCGTCGTTTTCTTGAACTGACGCGAAAAATGCTGCACGCTGCTGTAATTCAGGATCGCACTGATCTGCTTTAGCGTAAGCCGTCCTTCGATTATCATTTCCTTGGCGCGTTCAATGCGAAGCAAAATGATGTACTTCTCGATTGAATAATGCGTATGGATCGCAAACAAGGACGAAAGGTAGCCGTAACTCAAACCCATTCGTTCAGACAGATAGTACGAAATCGTCATCAGCTGCGGCTTGTTGTCGTGCACGAGCTCGATCAGGATGTTGCGTATTTTTTGCACCACCTGGCTTTTCTCGTCGTCGAGTACCTCAATGCTGTATTTTTTGAGTAACAAGGCCAATTTGTCGAGTTTTGCCGACGACACGTCATCAGGCAATTCGATCTCACCCGATTCGTGCAACTTAAATCGTATGTCAAGGCTACGTAACTGCTCCTTCAAAATGGCCGTGACCGGAAAATTGTCGCGGCGAATAATGGTGAACCTCATTCGCTTGAGCTCCTGTTTTTGGTTAATTTATACTGTTGCCAATCAAAAAAAAATGGAATACTCCTTCCCGATTATCCCACTTTTCAAAATAGTTCAAGCCTCGAAGGCTGTCTGTGAATTGGCGAATTCTCTGCTGGTAAAGTTTCCCGATTAAGTGTTTGTTTGGAAATAATCGTTCAAATTGAGTGAAGCAAAATTGGGAATATTGCCTACGACCTGTTTACAAAATTCCCATATTCCTTTGCACTATTACAATATTAACGCAATTTTAATGATGGCGGCTATTCCGGCTGACTGGCTGCAAATCCTCGGCCGCGACCGCCTTTTCACAGGTTTTCGCACGAGCTTCCTCCGGTCGCTGTGCCAAAATCGTGAAAAGTGCGCCCGCGACCTGTGGGTTTTCCGCCTGCATCCGGGCCGCGAGCATTTACGAAGGAAGTCCCGGCGTGGTTTTTTCTTCCTCTTCCCGCTTGTCTGAAAAACTGAAGTTGCGAAGTTGGGGCGCTCCAAAAAACGTCATCCCGATTACGCCCAAAGTAATGCATCCGCCAGTAACCACAGCTCTCACTGCTCCGAGCCAGTGCGCCATCACGCCGCTTTCGAAATCCCCGAGCTCGTTGGACGAGCTGATGAAAATCGTGTTTACGGCCGAAACGCGTCCGCGCATGTGGTCTGGCGTGACCAATTGTAGGATCGTTCCGCGGATCACCACGCTCACGGCATCGAACATTCCGGAAAACAAAAGCGCGAAAAACGAAAGCAAAAAGTGCTTGCTGAGTCCGAAGACAATTATGGAAATGGCGAATCCTGTCACGCACAAAAACAATTTGCGCCCGGGATTCGTCTTCAACGGAATGAAGGCCAAAAGCGCCATCGTGCAAATCGCGCCCATTCCCGGAGCGGCTCTCAAAATCCCAAATCCGGTTTCGTCCACCATGAGAATTTCTTTTTGGAAAACGGGTAAAAGTGCCACCGCTCCGCCAAATAAAACCGAAAACATGTCAAGACATTGTGCGCCCAAAAGCGCCGGCTTGCTCCAAACGAACCGCAATCCTTCGGTCAGGCTTCTCAAAACAGGTTCTTTCTCTTTTTTGATGACGGGTTTGGCAGAAATATGCAACAACGGGATCAAAAGCAATACTTCCACGGCCAAAACCACGAACATTCCCGTGGTGATTCCGCCCCAAGCGATCAGGAAACCCGCAACCAATGGCCCTATTACCGCACCGAGCTGCCAGGCCATACTGCTCCAACTCGTCGCATTGGGATACAAATCCCGGGGCACGACCAAGCCAGACATCGCGAATCCCGACGGTCCGTAAAACGCACGAAAAATTCCGCCAAGGAAAACCAAAAAGTAAATGACGTGCAATCGCGTATCGACGTGCAGATATTCAAAATGCGGCAAACTCAAAGTTGCGAGTCCCAAACCAAGCGCGATATATCCCAAAAGACACAGGAACAACATCTTGCGCTTTTCGTTCAGATCGACGATGTGTCCGGCGAAAAGCGAAAAACACACCGCGGGAATCACTTCGGCCAACCCTACCAAACCCAATGAAAGTTTGTCGTTCGTAATGTGGTAAACCCAATAATAAATGATGGTCGACTGCATGTTCAGCGCAAAAATCACTCCGAAGCGCATCGACAAAAAATAACGGAACTCTTTTATGACCAAAGCAGGATTCTTGGTCAGGAAACGGGAAAATTTGGGCGCGGATTCGTTTGGCATAGCTTGTGGAACCTGTCATCTTTAAAACCTTACAGGTTGCGCGGCAAAGATACTGCGTCGAAAATTCAAAATCCTGCGACCGATGGTGAAATTACACCCAAATTAACGCAAAAAAAACCCGGATCATTCCGGGTCATAATTTTCTATCGTGTCATCCTTGTGATGGAACTTTGAATGCGTTTTCACAAAATCTCGAGGTGTCGATTGCGAATAAGCTTGATCGTTCTGGTTGATTTCTTTGCCCGGATTTTCGGGACTTTCATAAAAGGCGCGGTCTTTTTCGACTGCCTTTTTCATTTCTTCGGCATGCACCCTTTCGGCATCGTTAACGATGTAATCGTTGATTTCCGATTCCTGGTAGTCGATTCCTGGCGCTGTCCTATCGGGTTTCCTGGTTTCCATGATTTCTGTTTTTTGTAAAGTTCGGAAACACTAGAGATTTTGAGTTATACGGTTGCTTTCTAAAATTGCACGGTTTGCCCAAGTTGGTTTTTGAAGCCAATTTTAAATCAACGTCTTCAAAATTACATCCGTCGGGTCAAAACTCAGATTTCCTAAACTTTGTCCCGCCCATAAATTCACGTATTCTACCAAATTCGCTTGTCTGGCAGCTTTTCGGAATGGTGCGGTAAGTTTGTTTTGATACGGATAAGGCAAGATATAGCCAGCGTTTTCGAACAGGTCTATGAAGTCATTTTTTAGTCCGCGGGCGTAGCGACCCGAGAAACTTTTGGTCAGCACGATTTCTCGTCTTTGGGCTGTAGCCAATCGCTGTTTTTCCGATTCGGTCAAGGCGCTTTCCTTTGAGCAAAGCAGTATTGTGCCAACCTGAAATCCATCCGCGCCAAGCGTTTTGACGGAATCGATCGTCTTTTTATTTGCTATTCCTCCGGCGTAGAGTATTGGCAATTTGGTCATTTGCCGGACGTTTTGCAGCAGCGACAATCCGCCGATTTGTGGGATATTTTCGTTTGAAAATGAACCGCGGTGACCGCCGGCTTCGATTCCTTGCACGCAAATGATGTCGATTTCGGATTGGATCAGGGCTTGGGCTTCTTCCTCGCTCGTACAAGTTCCGATAAGGGTTACGCCTTTTTCCTTGAATTTTTCGATGGTGCCGGAATCGAGATTTCCGAAAGTAAAACTCAGGATTTTGATATTCTCTTCTAGAATTGCTTGCGCCTGTTCGTGATAGCCCGATGGTTTGACATTTTCGATGTCGGGAAAGTCTACTTTGAGATTTAGTTTTTCTGACAATTCGCGGAGTGTCTGTCTTGTTTTTTGATATCTCGATTTCAGCTCTTGGGTGATTTCGGGGATTTGGTTTGCGAAGATATTTGCAGCAAAGCCTTCGCGTGTGAGTTGCTTGCATTCGCGAATTATCCTGGAGGAACTTTCGGAATCCAGATCTCCCAAAGCCGCCGATCCCAGAAACCCTGCGTTACCTGCTGCGGCGACCATTTGAGGTGTCGTGACTCCGAACATCGGCGCTTGGATGATTGGGTATTTGATTTGGAGTTTTTTGGTCAACATTTTCGAATCACCCGATTGGATCTATTTTTTTTTATAAAGGATATTGAGACGCTGCGCTCTTTAGCTAATTACTACATAGTCGCTGCGCTCTATTTTTGAACCATTAAGATAGTTAAGAACATTAAGGCGCTGCGCTTTTTTTCGGAGTCACAGACTCCGCCACGCCATTCGCAAAGTCACAGACTTCGCGCCCAAAAGCAATAAACGAAACATTTTTCCATCCAACCCAAGCAACTGCTTCAGCCTCTGCATTCAAGTCAACTCTGCCAGCTACTGCTACTGCTACTGCTACTACTGAAACCCCAACTAACCCCGAATAACCCGCAAAATCTCCAACTTAGGCAAAGCACCAGACTGCCGCCAAACCTGTCGCCCATTTCTAAAAAGAATCATCGTCGGCACGCCTTGCACCTGGTATTGACTGGCCAACGCGCGATTTTTGTCAACGTCGATTTTTATGACGGAAACTGATTCTCCCAGCTCGTCCTTTACTTCTTTCAGAATCGGCGCCAGCGCTTTGCATGGACCGCACCATTCTGCGAAAAAGTCGACCAGCACTGGTTTATCCTGATTTATGATTTGTTGGAAAATGCTCATTTCGTTTGTATTTCAGATAATAAATCGGTCATATCACATCTCCGGACATGCCTGTGGCAGATGCAATCACGACCAGGCGATTCCCGGCCGAAGCGAAATACTGCGCCTCGATCGGGTGCCCGTTTGCCGTTTCGAGCAACACATTTTGCATCACAAAATATAATCGGTGTTGATGAAATTTGATTTCTTGCTGTCGAGCAAGTCTGTAAGAATGCCGTTATTGTAGTCGTTTTCTTTCGCCGCGACCATCGTCCTTATCGAAAACGAGCGCAATCCGTCGTGGATGCTCAACGTTCCGGCTGCCGAATCTTTTCGTCCCGTAAACGGGAAAACGTCCGGACCGCGTTGGCAGGAACTGTTCAGGTTTACTCGGCAAACCAGATTGGTAAGACCGTCGATCAATGGCGCCAGCGTTTTCGGGTCTTTTCCGAACAAACTCACTTGCTGACCGTAATTCGATTCGGCCATATCATCGAGCGGCTCGTCGATATCCTTGAAAGAAAGCACCGGAATCACAGGCCCGAATTGCTCTTCGTGGTAAATTCTCATGTCTTTGTTCACCGGATAAACCACCGCCGGGAAAATATAATTGTCGTAGTGTTCGCCACCTTTCGCATTGAGCACTTTGGCCCCGTGCGCTTTGGCGTCGTCGATCAATTCCTGTATATACTTCGGTTTGTCAGGTTCCGGAAGCGGCGTCAATTTCACTCCGTCTTCCCAAGGATTCCCGAATTTCATTGCGTCGACTTTCTCGGAAAAACGAAGGTTGAATTCTTCGGCAATTTCTTCGTGGACGTAGACGATTTTCAGTGCTGTACAGCGTTGTCCATTAAACGACAAAGTTCCAGCGAGGCATTCTTCAATTGCCAGATCGAGATCGGCATCCGGTAAAATGATGGCCGGATTCTTGGCTTCGAGCGAGAAGACCATTCGCAACCTGTTCTTATGCGGATGTTGGTCCTGTAAGGCGCGTGCCGATGTACTGTTTCCGATAAGTGCCAAAACATCGACTTTTCCCGTTTGCACGATAGGACCGGCAACGTCGCGACCGCGTCCGTAAATGATGTTGATCGCTCCCGGCGGAAAACTTTCGGCGAAAGCGGACAAAATCGGAGAAAGTGCCAAAACGCCAAATTTGGGCGGTTTCAAAATCACGGTGTTTCCCATGATAAGCGCCGGAATCAAGAGCGAGAAAGTCTCGTTGATCGGATAATTGTACGGCCCGAGGCAAAGCACGACGCCAAGCGGGCCGCGGCGAATCATCGCATGAACACTTTCCGATTTCTGGAAACGCGCGCCTTCCCTATCCATTTTCTTGTATTCCTCGATCGTGTTGTTGATATAGTCGACCGTGCGATCGAATTCTTTCTGGGAATCGCCCAAAGTCTTCCCGATTTCCCACATCAGCAACTTCACGACTTCTTCCCGCGTCGATTTCATTTTGGAGACGAATTGCTGCATGCATTTGATGCGGTCGGCAACTTTCATGGTCGGCCACAAACCTTTGCCTTTGTCGTAGGCCTTTGCCGCCGATTCGATGGCTTCGAGGCCTTCTTTTTCGCCCATCGCGGGTATTTCGCCCAGCAATGTCGGTTTGTAGTCTTCGGTTGATGAGATTGGGGAAAAGACGTCGGTGTAAGCGCCGTCCCAAGTTTTGAGTTCGCCGTTTACGAGCCAGGTTTGTTGTTTTATTGGAGCGATTTTGTATTGGTCCGGGATTTTTGTCATTGTTGTGTTTTTTTGAGAGGTTTTTATAAAGTTACGGATTCTTGCGGGGGATTTTGTTCTTTTTTTTTGAAGCTTTTTCCGGCTACCAAGCACTAGCTTTTTTGCAAAAACCGGTTTTTCTATAGCTTGAAACGAGCTTCCTGCGGTCGCTGTTTCAATCCAAGAAAATCTCGGCTTTTTCTGCGAAAGGCTAGTTGCCCGCATCCGGGCTGGGATTGTCGTAAGACGATCCTTTTTCTTTTTTATTTTGATTCTGTGTTCTCGGAAATTATCTCATTCTCGAAGCCTGATAAAAATGAGCTTCGCTCATTTTGTGTTTGCGGCAGCTTCGCTGCCGAATGTTGTTGTTCGTCGCCTTCCGCGGGACTACTTTTGCCTGGCCGCAAAAGTAGCAAAAAGGCCTTGCGGCTCGAACCAAAAACGCGACCTGACAGCCCCAAAAATTCGGAAATGAAAAAACTCGCGGGAAAGCTTTTTCGTAACGACTTACCTTTCGGGTCGCTCAAACAGTTTCCATTTCTGCGAATTTTTGGGACGTCAGGTGCCCGCGTTTTGTGCTTAGGCCGCGGACTATTTGGAAGTGCCTATTTGCTTTTTAGCTTGCTTCGCGGCGCTAAAAAACGGCTCCGTAGCGAAAAACGGGTGTGTCTTTGACGGAAACAATCGGTTGGCTTTGATTGACATCCTGAGTTTTGACTTTGGCACGAAAATGCGGCTGACCACGGCTTTTGTTTGTTTCGAACCACGGGCTTTCGAGCCAAAAGTTTCCGGTGACTACGTTATGGAAACGATTTTGGCGATTGAGGAAAAAAGGTGTTTCGGAGACGCATTTTTCCAAAGCGACAGCGGAGGAAATCGAGGCCCAAGCAGATAGTAAGTCGTTTTACAAAAATCTCCGGGCCCGAAGATTCAGCGCCGCTAAAAATGTCAATAGACACTTTCCGATTAGTCCGGCATTTGAGCGTTTTGGCGGGTACCTGACGTCTTGGAAATTCGTGACCCGAGCAACGCGAACTGACGGAGCTTGCGTAGTAAATTAAAGGCTGTTTGAGCGACCCAAAAAGGTTCTCGTACCCAAAAAGTCTCCGCGAGTTCCTTTAATTCCCGAATTTCCAAGGCTGTCAGGTCGCCAAAATCGGTCGTGCCGCGCGCCCTTTTGTTACTTTTGCGGCGAGGCAAAAGTAAGCCCCGCTGG
>NZ_SEBR01000017.1 GCF_004295795.1 Flavobacterium sp.
TATTTGAGACAACATTCGATTACGAAATATTTTTAGTTGCAAAACGAGCAAAGGAAATTGTCCGACGCAATCTCACAAAAATCAACCACAATTTTTTGAACCATTAAGGTCATTGAGGTTATTAAGATGCTTCGCTTGCGCAACCGAAAAGTGTCGTCGAAACTTTTGAACAATTAAGCAAGTTAAGTGTAGTTAAGATTGTTCCGACGCGATTCGGTCGTTTAATCGGTTACGAATCCCAAAAATCCGAGGCTCCAAAAAATTCTCCAAATCTCGCCACGACCATTGCCGTTTACCGACCAAAAATCCGTATTTTTGACACCTAAAAAGCGGAATGCAGTTCAGACACCCGGAGATCCTATACTTCCTTTTCCTACTGGTAATCCCGATTATCGTCCATTTATTCCAACTGCGCCGTTTCAAGAAAGAATACTTCACGAACGTGCAGTTCCTCAAGGAACTTTCGATACAGACCCGCAAGAGTTCGCGCATCAAGAAATGGCTTCTGCTTGCCACTCGCCTACTTTTGCTCGCTTGCATCATCATCGCTTTCGCCCAGCCTTTTTTCAAGGCCAAAGATTCCAAAAGCGCCTCGAACGAAACCTACATCATTCTCGATAACTCTTTTTCGATGCAGGCGAAAGGCCAAAAAGGCGAACTGTTGCGTCGGGCGATCGAAGATTTGCTGGAACACACGCCCGATGGACGCAATTTCTCGCTGATCACGAACAACGAAAGCTTCTGGAACACCGACATCAAATCCATCCAAAAAGAACTTCAAAATCTCAAATACAGTGCGACTCCGTTCGAACTTGACAATTTAATCGCCAAAGTCAACGCGCGAAAATCGGCTTTCAGCAAAGACATCATCGTAATCACCGATGCGGCCGGACTCGAGCAAAAACAACTCAAAGCGATCGACAAAAATTCGAACACGTATTTTATCATTCCCGAATCTGAACAAAAGACGAATGTCGCCGTCGACAGCGTTTATTTGAACCAGACGATGGACAACTTTTACGAAATCAGCGTGAAATTGTCGGCTTTTGGCCAACAAGGAAAAGAAGTTCCGATTGCGCTTTACAACGACTCGAAGCTCATCGCCAAGACGGTTTCCAAAATGGATGCGAAGACAAAAACGATGAATTTTACGATTCCGAAGGCCGATTTCAACGGATTCGTCCAAATCACCGACAACGGACTGGCCTACGACAACGAACTGTTTTTCAGCCTGTCCAAACCCGAAAAAACCAACGTGATTGCCATCGGCGATGCGGCCAAAAGCGGTTTTCTGTCCAAAATCTATACATCGGGCGAATTCAATTTCGTGAATTTCGCTATCCAAAGCCTTGATTACAACCTGATCGACAAACAGGATGTGATCATTCTCAATGAACTCAAGGAAATTCCGCAGGCCTTGCAGACGACTTTGAAAGCGTTTTCAGAAAAAGGCGGCAATATCGTGTTGATTCCGTCCGAGGAAAGTTCGGTGACGAACCTGAACGTTTTTGTGTCGAATTTTGGCGGATTGACGTTCAAAAATTTAGTATCCGACGAAAAACTCGTGACCAAAATTGCATTTTCGCATCCGTTGTACGCTGGCGTTTTCGAGAAAAAAATCGAGAATTTCCAGTATCCGAAAACCAGTAGATCTTTCGGGATTTCAAGCGCTTCGGCTCCAATCTTGAATTATGAGGACCAAAGCGCGTTCCTGACTTCGGTGGGAAATTCGGTGGCTTCGATCTACGTTTTTGCCGCACCGATTTCGGCCTCGAATTCCAATTTCCAGAATTCACCTTTGATCGTTCCGACGTTTTACAACATGGCGCAAAATGCCCAAAAAACGGGAATCGCCTCGGTTACGATCGGGAACGGACAACCTTTCGTGATGGACGCCAATCTGGCCAAGGACGAGATCGTCGAGGTCAAAGGCAAGGACGAAAAGTTCATTCCGGTGCAACAGATCCTGAACAACAAGGTCAAGATGACGTTTGGCGATTATCCGACAGAAGCCGGAAACTTTACCGTTTTCAACAAAGAAAAAGCACTCAAAAACATCGGTTTCAACTATGACAGAACCGAATCCAACCTAAGTTCGAATGCCGATTTGCTTTCGGATTTCAAAACGATCGACTCGGTAGAAGCCGTTTTCGACACTTTACAAGCCGACCGAACCAACACCGACATCTGGAAATGGTTCATCGTCCTGGCTTTGATTTTCCTCACAACCGAACTACTGATCCAAAAATTCGTCAAATGAACCTGATCGTAAGACAAGCCAAGATTGTCGACGCCAAAAGCGAGTTCCACAACGAGATCGTCGATATTCTGATCGAAGGCGGAACGATTTCCAAAATTGGGAAAAGCATTAAAAATTCCGATAATTTTGAAGAACTGAAATTCGAGAATCTTTGCGTTTCCCAAGGTTGGTTCGAATCGAGCGCAAGTTTTGGCGAACCCGGATTCGAAGACCGCGAAACGATCGCGAACGGACTTTCGGTCGCCGCGAAATCCGGATTTACGGGCGTGGCTTTGCAACCGAACGCGAATCCGATCATCGACAACCAGGCTTTGGTGAATCTCGTCAGGACGAAATCGAACGGAAATGCTGTCGATCTGTATCCTATTGGCGCTTTGACGATGAAATCCGAAGGAAACGATCTGGCCGAATTGCTCGACATGAAAAACGCGGGCGCGGTTGCTTTTGGCGATTACGCCCGCAATATGGAAAGCGCCAATTTGCTCAAACTCGCACTTCAATATGCCCAGGATATCGACGCTCTGGTGATTGCTTTTGCCCAGGAATCGAGCCTCAAAGGCAAGGGAATCGCCAACGAAGGCATAAACGCGACAAAACTCGGACTCAAGGGAATCCCGAATCTGGCCGAGGAATTGATGATTGCAAGAAATCTGTACTTACTGGAATACGCTGGCGGAAAACTGCATATTCCGACGGTTTCCACGCCCAAATCCGTCCAACTCATAAAAGAAGCCAAAGCCAAAGGATTGCGCGTGACTTGCAGTGTTTCCGTGCATCATCTGACTTTGACCGATGAAAAACTTTCCGGATTCGACACACGCGTGAAAGTTTCGCCTCCGCTGCGAACGGAGTCAGACAGGAAAGCTTTGGTGAAAGCCGTGAAAGACGGAATCATCGACGCGATTACATCCGATCACAATCCGATAGACATCGAACACAAAAAGATGGAATTTGATCTGGCCAAAGACGGAACGATAGGTTTGGAATCGGCCTTTCGCGCACTTTTGAATGTGCTTCCGATTGAAATTGTCGTGGACAAACTCACGTCCGCGAAAGCGATTTTCGGAATCGAATCGTCTGGCATTTCCGAGAAATCGAAAGCAAATCTCACGTTTTTCACCACGGACGGAACATCGGTCTTCACCAAACAGAACATCCTATCAAAATCTAAAAATTCGGCTTTCCTGGGCGAAAAAACCAAAGGGAAAGTCTACGGGATTTTCAACAATTCACAACTGATCCTATCATGAACGAAGTCGTAGAGAAAGGCAAATCGGCCGCGATCACGAGTTATATTCTGCTGATCGGCGCTTTGATCGCGCTGTCGATGAATGCCGATGACAAAAACCCTTTTGCGTCTTTTCACATTCGGCAATCGCTTGGTTTGTCGCTGCTTTTCATCTGTCTCGGTTTGCTTGTGAGTCCGTTCGACAATTGGATGATCACCGCGCCAATGTACCTTTTCGTGTCTGTTTTGTGGACTTACGGATTGATTACGGCCGTTCGCGGTGAAATGATTCCGGTGCCGCTTTTTGGCAAATTCTTCCAAAAATTCCTGAGTAAATTCTAAAATGGAAAATTCAATCCACTATTTGGTGCGTCAGCCGAAAGTCGTGCGCGAGAAAAACCCGCTTTTGCTGTTGTTGCACGGCTATGGGAGCAACGAGGAAGATTTGTTCTCGTTCGCCTCCGAATTGCCCGACGACTATTACGTAATTTCGGCCCGCGCGCCCTATTCGCTTGGCGGTTACGGTTCGTCTTACGCTTGGTACGCCATCGATTTCACGGCAGATGAAAAGCGTTTTTCCAACCTGGACCAAGCCAGAAGTTCGCGCGAGATCATCGTCGGTTTGATCGATCAGTTGGTTTCGGAATATCCGATAGACGAAACTGAAATCACGCTTGTCGGTTTCAGCCAGGGCGCGATCCTGAGTTATGCCGTCGCGCTTTCCTATCCGACAAAAATCAAGCAGGTCGCGGCTTTGAGCGGCTATCTGAACGAGGATATTTTTGCCGAAGATTACACCAGGAACGATTTTGGAAAACTGCGGTTTTTCAGTTCGCACGGTTCGGCCGACCAAGTCGTTCCCGTAGATTGGGCGCGCAAATCGAAGCCGTTTCTGGACAATTTGGGAGTGGAATCGGTTTATAAGGAATATCCCGTTGGACACGGTGTCGCACCACAGAATTTCTTCGATTTCAGGAATTGGCTTTTGGAAAAGTAATTATTCCGAACCCGTGTTTTGCGCCTGATACAATTGGGAATCGATGCGTTCGAAAGTGAATTTGTTGTCGCCTTCGATAAAGTATTTGAGCAAGACTTCGCCCCAATGTTTCCCGTCGCTGAAATCGGCGATGATCCAACGGTGATTCAAGACCTTGACCTTGTTGATGATGAATTTCTGTTCGCCAATCTGGTCGTAAGGAATCAATGCATTTCCCTTCGGATTGTCGTTCATATCCAAGATTTTCGTATTCAGGTCGACAATCAGTTTGCGATAATCGTAAGTCTCGAGATAATCCTGCGCATTTTCGTTGTGTTCCAGAGAAAAATACTTCTCGTCGATCAATTGGTTGTACAACACGAGCGTGCTGTCGTTGGCCTTTTTGACTTTGGCTTCCATCCTCGCGTTCTCCGACTTGACTTCTTTGGAAAAATAGGCGTAGGTGAAAACGTTCATGATGGCCGCAAGGACGAAAAGGTAAAGGAAAAGTGATTTTTTCATCTAGATGGAGATTTGTAAGTTATCGTAAGCGAGAAACACGTTTGGCGGAAGTTTTTTCTCGACCTCGGCATGAAATCCCATGGTATGGCTGATGTGCGTGAGATAAGCGCGTTCCGGCCGCACCAAATTTATGAAATCGAGCGCTTCCTGCAAATTGAAATGGCTTTCGTGGGCTTCTTCGCGAAGTGCGTTGACAACCAAAACCTTAAGTCCTTTGAGCTTCTCGATTTCGGGTTCGTGGATGAGTTTTACGTCGGTGAGATAGGCGAAATCGTCTACGCGGAATCCGAAAACCTGCAACTTCGCATGCCAGACCTCGATTGGAATCGCCATTTTGTCGCCGATCGCGAAAGGTTCGTCGTTCCTGATTTCGATTGGAGTCACCGAAGGCGCGCCCGGATATTTGTCGACTTCCTCGAAAATGTAGTCGAAGCGTTTCCTGAGGTTATCCATCACACGCGAATGCGCATAAATCGGGATATGGCCTTGGCGGAAATTGAACGGACGGATGTCGTCGAGTCCGGCTGTGTGATCGGCGTGTTCGTGCGTGAACAGGATTCCTTCGACTTTTCGGCACCCGCTGACAAGCATCTGCTGACGGAAATCCGGTCCGCAATCGATTACGAACGAATGGTTTTCCCAATGCATCCAAACCGACACGCGAAGCCTTTTGTCGCGAGGATCAAGACTATGGCAAACCGGATGGTCGCTGCCGATGACAGGAATGCCTTGGGAAGTTCCCGTGCCCAAAAAACATACGTTCATAATTGGAATGGAATTTGCTACAAAAATAGACGCTTTCGGACGGAAAAACCGTTAAGGAAACCAAAATCCTTTTCGGTCAATTTTACACAAAAATAAGAGTATTCAGTTTCTATCCGTTGCATTTTTAATTAACTTTGCAGGGAATTTCAACGATTATGCTAAGAGATGACGGTTTTACCCTTAAGGGTGACAAGGCCATAGAGCAAATACCTTCTATCAAGGACAAAGCGTTACGCATCAACCTTAACGAGAACATTTACGGAACTTTCGCCGAAATCGGCGCGGGTCAGGAAACCGTTCGCCACTTTTTCAGGTCGGGCGGATCCTCGGGAACGATCGCAAAGGCCATGTCTGCTTACGATAAGGATTTTTCCGATGCGATCTACGGATCGGAACTCGACGGTCGCTACGTAACCGAAGGCCGACTCAAGAAAATGCTTTCCCACGAGGTAATGCTCATGGAAAAACGCCTCGGACGCGAAAAACATCCGAATAAGATCTTTTTCTCCTACGCCAATACGGTCGCGACGATCGATTTCGCCAAGCAGTTCAAAGGTCACGGTTGGGTTGGGATTCGCTACCAGATCGAACCGGACGAAGATTACAACGAGATCATCATCCACATAAGATTCAAGGAAACAGACGCGCGTCTGCAACAGGAAACCCTCGGAATTCTGGGCGTAAACCTGATTTATGGCGCGTTCTACAAATACAACGATCCCAAAAAATTGCTGCGTTATCTGTATGACCATTTGGACAAAGACCAATTGGAAATCGATACGATCAACTTCTCGGGCCCGCGTTTCGCCGACGTCGACAACCGTTTGATGTCGCTCCAATTGGTAAAAAACGGAATGACCGATGCGGTAATGTTCGACCCGGAAGGAAACAACATCTTGCCGGCGGCCGTACTTTATAAAAAGAACATTCTCGCACTTCGCGGCAGTTTCCGTCCGGTAACGGTCGTGAATATGGACATGTATGAGAAATCGCTCAAGATGTTCCTCGACGAGAGTAAGGTCGAAAAAGACAACACGCTCGTGATTTTCGAGATCACGCTTTCCAACCTGCGTTCTGACGGGGAAATCGACGAGAGAGACTTCATGGACAGAGCCGAATTGCTGTGTTCGTTGGGCCAAACCGTGATGATTTCCAATTTCCAGGAATACTACAAAGTGGTCGAGTATTTTTCGAACTACACCAAAGCCCGTATGGGATTGGCGATGGGCGTGAACAATCTCGTGGATATTTTCGACGAGAAATATTACCGTCACTTGAGCGGAGGAATTCTCGAAGCGTTCGGAAAATTGTTCTATCGCGACCTGAAGGTTTTCCTATATCCGATGTTGGACGAAGACGGAAATATCGTGAATTCGGAGAATCTCAAAGTGCATCCAAGAATGAAGGAATTGTACAAGTTCTTCAAATTCAACGGAAAAGTGATGGATATCGAGGACTTCGATCCGCACAACCTCGAGGTTTTCTCAAGAGCCGTACTCAAGATGATCACAAGCGGACAACCGGGTTGGGAAGAAATGCTTCCAAAAGGAATCGCCGAACTCATCAAGGAACATTACCTTTTCGGATACGACCCGAACAAGATCCTGGAAGAGACGAATTAGTCGAAAGACAATTATATGAGCAAGGAGAATCAGTTTGGTTCTCTTTTTTTTTGTTCCGATGCGAATCAGATCTCGTCTTCGGAAATCCATTTGGAAACGATTGGTGCTATGTAGTTTTGCAGCTGTTGCAGTAAACCTTCGATCGAATCATCGCACAAAAGCATCTCGCGGTTGACTTGTTTAAGCAAGCCTTTGGCTACCATCGTATCGGCAAAAGCCAAAAGCTCGTCATAAAAACCATCAATGTTCAGCAATCCGATCGGTTTTTTGTGCAAACCTAGTTGCGCCCAAGTCAGCATTTCAAAAAGTTCTTCCAAAGTGCCGAATCCGCCGGGCAACGCGATCACGCCATCGCACAAATCGTTCATTTTCGTCTTGCGCTCGTGCATGCTCGAAACGATGTGAAGCTGCGACAATCCGTTGTGGGCGATTTCCTTTTGTTGCAGAAAGTCCGGCAAGACGCCTATGACTTTTCCGTTAGCCGAAAGCGCACCGTTGGCGACACTTCCCATCAATCCGACGTTTGCTCCGCCGTAAATCAACGCGATATCACGCTCGGCCAAAATCCGACCAAGTTCAAATGCTTGTTGTTCAAAAATCGCGTCAACGCCAAGACTTGAAGCGCAAAAAACAGTTATTGCCCGCATTGGGATTTGTCCCGATAGCTATCGGGATTGGGTTTTGTCCCGATAGCTATCGGGATTGGAATTTCATTCCAGGATTTGAGCCGCGTGTTCCTTCGACTTGACCTTTTCGATAACCTTCAGGATAACACCTTTTTCATCGATCACGAAAGTCGTGCGATGGATGCCGTCGAACTCGCGTCCCATGAATTTTTTCGGGCCCCAAACTCCGAACGCGTTCAAAACTTGGTGATTCTCATCGGCCAAGAGCGGAAAAGGAAGCTTGTGTTTCTCGATAAAGTTGGCCTGTTTTTTAGCAGAATCGGCACTTACGCCTAAAAGCTCGAATCCGTTTTCACGAAGCTCTGCATAATTGTCGCGCAAATTGCACGCCTCGACCGTACAAGTTGGCGTGTTTGCCGCCGGATAAAAGAACACGATCAGCTTTTTACCTTTGTAATCTGACAATTGGTGCGCTTTTCCATCTTGGTCAACGGCCGAAAAATTCGGGGCTTTGTCGCCCGCTTTGAGTGTCGTCATGGGATTTTGGGATTTTTGGGCGCGTCGCGAAGTCTTTACCGTTTTCCAAATGAGTTGCAAAATGCTTCGAACCATTGCGTCTTCGCCCTTAAAAATTAACTTTGCCCAAAAGTAAGAAATGACCCAGAAAGAACGCGTCGATTTCGTGATTAAAACGCTTGAGGATTTGTATCCCGAAGTTCCGGTTCCGCTCGACCACAAAGACGCTTATACGTTGCTGATCGCGGTTTTGCTGTCGGCCCAATGTACCGATGCGCGCGTGAACACGATTACGCCATTGCTGTTCGCCAAGGCCGATACGCCTCAGGAAATGGTGAAATTGTCGGTGGAGGAAATACAGGATATCATCCGTCCTTGCGGATTGTCACCAATGAAATCAAAAGGCATTTACGGCCTGTCGAGAATCCTGCTCGAAAAACACGATGGTAAAGTGCCCGACAATTTCCCAGATCTCGAGGAATTGCCGGCCGTCGGACACAAAACGGCCAGTGTCGTGATGTCGCAGGCTTTCGGATATGCAGCCTTTCCGGTCGATACGCACATCCACAGATTGATGCACAGATGGAATCTGTCAAACGGAAAAAGTGTCGAGCAAACCGAAAAAGATGCCAAACGGCTGTTTCCGGAAGCGCTTTGGAACAAACTGCACCTGCAGATCATTTACTACGGAAGGCAGTTTTCGCCCGCTCGCGGCTGGGATTTGGAAAAAGACGTGATTACGCGCACCGTTGGAAAGAAGTCGCTGATAAACGAATTTTACAAAAAGAAGCTCAGATAAATTCCGTAGAACAAAAAATCCCACAACGGTAAAAGCTGTGGGATTTTTGTTTTTCAGTTAGCGATACATTCAAAAACGAGATTTCCTTTTCTCTTGATGGTCAAAGCTTTGGAATAACTAAGCAAGAAATTGATGGTCTCTTTTTTTGGTAACATTTTGGACGCTGCTAACGGTTTTGTAGTGTAAATTTTAGCCATATCGTTTGCGTTTGTTACCATAAAAACGCAGTCGATTTCAAAATATTGTCAATTCGTCAAAATAATTTGATGCTTGTCAATCACTTTTCTCAAATTCATAAGCGCGTATCGCATGCGACCCAAAGCCGTGTTGATGCTGACGCCCGTGATTTCTGAAATTTCCTTGAAAGACAAATCCTGATAGATACGCATTTCAAGCACTTCTTTCTGGTCTTTCGGAAGCTCGTGGATCAACTTTTTGAGATCGCTTTCCACTTGGGCCGTGATCATCAAACCTTCTACGTTTGGCGCGTCGTCGCTCATGATCGAGAAAATCGAGAATTCCTCGGTCTCGCGGAACATCGGCATTTTTTTGTTGCGGCGGAAATGATCGACGATAAGGTTGTGCGCAATTCGCATCACCCAAGGCAAAAACTTTCCTTCTTCATTATAGGAGTTAGATTTCAAGGTCTTGATGACTTTGATGAATGTGTCCTGGAAAATATCATCCGAGATGTCTCTGTCGGAAACCTTCGAATAGATAAACCCATAAATCTTGGATTGGTGCCTGTTGATTAGCGTAGCCAAAGCGTTCTCTTCGCCGGCGACGTAATTTTTGACCAATAGTGCATCTGGGATGGTGACAGTAGCCATAATTATACCTTTTAGTTTTTGGGTGAAATTCTCTGAAATCTCTAAAAAGTATTTTTATGCGATAGGCGGCTTCTGTTAAAGTAGTGTGAATGAATGACCAAATATAAACTAATTATTTTCTAATGTACAAATAAAAATTGAAAAATTAACAACGTTCGCACAATAAGTCCGCATTTTAACGGGATTTTGGTATGATTATCGGCAACATTATCACGATTGAATTTCAAAACCTACATATTATGCAATCCAAAATCATTCCAAAAACGGTGTTAAGCCGATTTCCTTTTCGGATGCGAATTCCGTACTTTTGCAGCCTATTTTTGACCGACTTATGCAGCCTGATTTCAGTACGTTAGAACCCAAGAAAAACATCATCATCAAAGGTGCCCAAATCCACAATCTCAAGGATTTGAGCGTCGCAATCCCAAGAAATGAATTCGTCGTCATCACCGGACTTTCCGGTTCGGGCAAATCGAGTTTGGCCTTCGATACGCTTTATGCAGAAGGACAACGCCGCTACGTCGAAAGTTTGTCGTCATACGCCAGACAATTCCTCGGGCGTCTCGACAAACCGAAAGTCGAATATATCAAAGGAATTGCGCCGGCAATCGCGATCGAGCAAAAAGTCAACACGACCAATGCACGCTCGACCGTTGGGACTTCTACGGAAATTTACGATTACCTGAAATTGCTTTATGCGAGAATCGGAAGGACTTTTTCGCCTGTTTCGGGAGAAGAAGTGAGGAAAGACACGGTCAGCGATGTCGTCGACGCCGTAAAAAAATACCAGGAAGGCACGCGTTTGCTCCTACTCGCGCCCATCCATCTCGAAAAAGGCCGCGCGCTCGAAGACAAACTCAAAGTGCTTTT
Source organism: Flavobacterium sp. (assembly GCF_004295795.1). GTDB lineage: Bacteria > Bacteroidota > Bacteroidia > Flavobacteriales > Flavobacteriaceae > Flavobacterium. The sequence goes on from NZ_SEBR01000017.1 coordinate 11,015, forward strand.
GCAGCAAGGTTTCGCGAGGATTCTGGTCGGTCAGGAAATGGTGCGTCTCGACGAGATTGACCAGCACTCGCTTGACGACAAAGACATTTTACTCATCATCGACCGCGTTGTGGTAAAGGACGAGGAAGATTTTTACAATAGACTTTCGGACGCCGTCCAAACCGCGTTCTACGAAGGAAAAGGCGAACTCTATTTACAGGAAGCCGATTCTGAAAAAAGAACCGAATTCAATTCGCGTTTCGAACTCGACGGAATGAATTTTCTAGAACCGAACGTGCATTTGTTCAGTTTCAACAATCCGTATGGCGCTTGCCCGGTTTGCGAAGGCTATGGAAACGTGATCGGGATCGATCCTGAACTGGTGATTCCGAACACTTCGCTTTCGGTCTATGAAAACGCGATTTATCCGTGGCGTGGCGAAAGCATGAGTTGGTACAAAGACCAATTGGTCAAGGCCGCTTATCACTTCGATTTTCCGATCCACAAACCGTTTTTCGAACTGTCGGACGAACAGAAAGCGCTCGTTTGGAAAGGCAATAAGCACTTCACCGGACTCGACGATTTCTTCCGCGAATTGGAGGAAAAGAATTACAAGATTCAGAATCGCGTGATGCTATCGCGCTACCGCGGAAAGACGAAATGTTGGTCGTGCAAGGGCAAAAGATTGCGTCCGGAAGCCGATTACGTCAAGATTGGCGGCAAGACGATTTCTGATCTGGTCGATATGCCGATGAAACGCCTCGTCCCGTTTTTCGCCGATCTGCAACTTTCGGAATACGACAGGCAAGTCGCCAAAAGGCTTCTGATCGAAATCAATTCGCGATTGAGCTTTTTGGTGGAAGTCGGACTCGATTACCTGACCTTGAACCGAACGTCGAACTCGCTTTCGGGCGGAGAATCGCAACGCATCAATTTGGCGACCTCACTTGGAAGCTCACTCGTCGGATCGATGTATATTCTCGATGAACCGAGCATTGGCCTGCATCCGAAAGACACCGAAAGACTCATAAACGTGCTGATTTCATTGAAGAAACTCGGCAACACGGTAATTGTGGTCGAACACGACGAAGACATCATGAAAGCCGCCGACCGCATCATTGACATCGGACCCGAAGCCGGAACGCACGGTGGCGAACTCGTCGCTTACGGAACATATGACGAAATCCTCAAAGCAGACTCGCTCACGGCCAAATACCTGAACGGCGAAATGGAAATAAAAGTTCCCAGAACGCGCCGCAAATGGAACAATTACATCGAGATTCTCGGCGCTCGCGAAAACAACCTGCAAAATCTCGACGTGCGTTTTCCTCTCGAGGTTCTAACCGTGATCACAGGCGTTTCGGGAAGCGGAAAGAGTACTTTGGTCAAGAAAATCCTGTTTCCGGCCATGCAGAAACAGCTTGAAGGCGCGGGCGAAAAAGCCGGTCAGTTTACGGAAATGCGCGGGCATTACCACAAAATCCGCCATATCGAATATGTGGACCAGAATCCTATCGGAAGAAGTTCGCGTTCGAATCCCGTCACCTATATCAAGGCTTACGACGACATCCGCGATTTGTTCGCCAAGGAAAAACTGTCCAAACTTCGCAATTACCAACCAAAGCATTTCTCGTTCAACGTAGACGGAGGACGATGCGAAACCTGCAAAGGCGAAGGCACGATCAACGTCGAAATGGTCTTTATGGCCGACGTTCAGCTGAATTGCGAAACCTGTAACGGCAAGCGCTTCAAGAAGGAAATTCTCGAGGTGACGTTCAACGGAAAAAACATCGACGACGTCTTGACCATGACGATAGACGACGCCGTGGCCTTTTTCAAGGAACACAAACAGACCAAACTGATCCAGAAATTACAGCCGTTGCAAGACGTCGGATTGGGTTATGTGCAACTTGGGCAATCGTCCTCGACACTTTCGGGCGGAGAAGCGCAACGCATCAAACTCGCGTCTTTCCTCGTAAAAGGCGCAACCAAGGAAAAAGCGTTGTTCGTTTTCGATGAACCGACCACGGGCCTGCACTTTCACGACATCAACAAACTGATGGCTTCGTTTGACGCGCTTTTGGATCAAGGCCATTCGATTATCGTGATCGAACACAACCTCGATCTTATCAAATGCGCCGATCACATCATCGATCTCGGTCCTGAAGGCGGCGAAAACGGCGGTTACATTCTCGCGATCGGGACGCCTGAGGAAATCGTAAAGAACACCGAATCGATTACCGGGAAATATTTGAAGGAGAAGCTTTAGTTGCAGTTGCAGTTGCAGTTGCAGTTGCAGAAGCAGATGCAGTTGCAGTTGCAGTTGCAGACGAAAAGGCAGATGCAGATGCAGTTGCGGGCAAAGATGAAGATTTTTTAAACCGCTCCTTTCCTTGGAAATTGCGGGTTGAAATTGTCTATGTGTACTTTTTTTCCGAATTGCAGAAAAGTCTTGCCCGATCGCAATCTCACCTCGATTTGCAGATCGCGCGGATTTTTCAGCACCGAATCGATTTCCATTTCGAAAATGCCGTTCAGCGCTTTTTCTCGTGAGGACAAAATCAGCTGTTTTTTGCCGTTGATTTTTTCTAACTCGAAATTTGCCTTGATCGCGGAGTCGCCCAAAAAAAACAGTATTTCTTTGGTGGAAGTCAGAATCTGGACATTGGGTTCGTACACGTAACTGAACTTCTTGGAAGTATCGGAATGCACGGTTTTTCCGTTAAGGACAATTTTGCCCGCATACCATTTTCCCGCGATTTCGTAACCCTCAGGCTTTTTGAAAGCGAAGAAAAGTACGAAAACCACGAATATCGAGATGACCGTCAGGCGGATGTATTTCATGCGGCTAAAATAGGTGTTTTTGGAAATCGCGGCCTAGCCCCGATACAAGCAGAAAGCCTTTTTTGAAAACCGCCGACTTTTTTCACGACAAAAACAGCGACCGCACGGAAGCTCGTTTTGGGCGTAGAAAAAAGCAAGGTTTTGAAAAAGCTTTTCGCGGGTAGCGGGTTTCCGCTTCTAAATGGATTTGTCGGGATTCTTTGAAATGTCCTTTATTTTTTTGCGCTTGTGGTGCTTGATCTTGTGCATTTCCTGAGCGTCTTCGAGGGAATGCGTGCGAAGCAACGAATCTTCTTTTTTGCACAATTCGCTCAATTTGAGATAGTATTGGTGCAAGGCCACAAGCTCTTTTTCGGACAGATCCTCGACATCGATAAGCCGATTGCTCGCAAATTCGTGAGATGCGACAAGTTCGTTCAATTTGAGCTGGATAGCCATTGAATCTTTGTTCTGCGATTTCTGGATCAGGAAAACCATAAGGAAAGTCACGATGGTCGTGCCTGTGTTGATCACGAGTTGCCAAGTCTCGGAATACTTGAAGATCGGACCGGTTACCGCCCAAGCGATTACGGTGAAAAATGCCAGTAAAAATGCTGACGTACTTCCCGTAGCTTTGGTAACCTTTGAGGCGAAAACCTCGAAAATGCCCTGATCTTTATTTTTGGATTGCTTGCTCATGGTCGCGAATTTGGTTTTCTTAAAAGTACGCAACCTTTGGACACAAAAAAAGCCCCGATTCGAGGCTTTGGATTTTATTTCACGAGAATTTTTTTGGTGATTTCGGTCGCGCCGGATTTGACCTTGAGCGCGTAAATACCGGTTTTGACGTTGTCGAGCGAGAGGACTTCGGTCGATGCATTTTGGCTGAACTTTCCTTTTTTGACAGTTTGTCCCAAGACGTTCACGAGTTCGTAATCGGCGGCTGCAAAATTGCCTTTTTGGATGAAAATCGTGCCGCTGGCCGGATTCGGATAGACGACAAGGCCGGAATCGGAAACTTCGTTGGTTTGCAGATTGCAATTCGTGCAAGCCACGGCAAAGTGCATCATCGCGCCGATTGCGCCTTGACAGACATTGAAAACATACGTCGGATCCATGTTGGCCAAAGTGTCGTTCGGGCCGTGCGGATAAGGCGATTCGTTGGTTTCGAACAATCCTGTGATGATTTCGCCATTGTCTTCGAACGGCATATAATCTGAAGCGTAAGCATTCGAGATCACGGTTTCAAGCACCGAATACAACTCGATGCAATTTGCGAGTTCTGTCGTTTTGGTCGCCGATGCCGCGTTGTTCGTGCTCGGACTGTTGCTCGTATCTTTCTCGCAAGTGATCGTGTTGTTGGTTTGTCCGGCAATTCCTCCTACTTCATCGATGTTGAGCAACACGCGGATGTTCATTTTTGGAGTTGTTCCGTTTACAACTGCGTTTACGTAGTGTTGGCTCCCGATGAGTCCATCTTCTTCACCCGCAAAATGGATGAATTTGATCGAATATTCGGTTGGGATGTCTTTCAACAGACGCGCGATTTCGAGTAAGATCGCCGTTCCGCTGCCGTTGTCGTTCACGCCCGGTCCGCCGACTGTGTCGTAATGTCCGTCGATAATCACGAATGTGTTCGGATAGGTTGTCCCGATCTTGGTCACGACGAGATTCTTGCAAGTCGCATTGCTGTAAGTAAACGGATCTTCGACGATCTGGGAAGCCGTGTATCCGTAACTCAAGTATTTGTTCTTGAGCCACGTGAGCGCGTTAGACTGAGCCGATGTCCCTCTGTATTTTACACCAAAAGCCTGAAATTCGGTGAGTGTTTGGGTAATGTTCGCCTGTTGCACTTGTTGGGCAATCTGGTTGTAAAACGGAACGAACGATTGGGCTTTTCCGACGAAAGAAACCATCAGGAGAAGAAAAGTTGCGGAGCGCAAAATTTGGGGCATGATCAAATTTGTTAAATGCGATGCGAATATAATCAAAAGACAAGTTTCGATCTCGCAAAATATTTTTTAAAGGATTTATTTAACTGGAAGACAATCATTTAATAAAAAGTGATTTGTAGTAAAAATCCCAACCCAAAAAGTTTGGCACGCGTATTGGAATGTGCTGAACAACGGAAAGACCTTCCGCCCGAGAAAGCCGAAAATCGAAAGAGTAGGCAAATCCCAAGTATTGAAGATCATGAAAACATTTACTCTATTAGTAGCAACTATCTTCCTTATGGGAAGCCAAATGAAAGCCTCAGAAAAGAAACTGGATTTCGGGGCGAATTATCCGGTAGCCATCGCCGATGCGGAACCGATCGTGTTCAAGGAAAGAGGCATTGAATTCTATGTGTTCGCCGATGGGCAACTCGATTTCAACACCGTTCCGTCAGTAGCCGGAAGCGACTATTATTACAAAGGCCGTCGCGGCGGAACCAACAACACATACGGCGCGCCAGGCGTGAACAACAACGGCGGCGTAAGAATAGAGCACGATGCTTACGGACGCATCAGAAGAATCGGGAACGTTTTCCTGAACTATGACACAAGAGGTCGCGTGAAAAGAATCGGTTCAGTTTACATGAGCTATAACAGATATGCGTTGATGCAAGTTGGTGGGTTGAGAATCCTCTACGACCGTTACGGAAGAATCGTCGGAACACAAGGTCGCGTAAACGGCGGTAGTGATCATTACTACAACCAGGACGACTATTACCAAGGTCAAGGCGGTTACAACAGCGGTTCCAACAACAGTGATGATGATTACTACTACTACAAACAAGACGGCACGAAAGAGAAAATCGAGCCGAAAGTTGAAGTGAGAAAATAATAGTTGAAGTTTAGATTGGTTGGTTTGTTTTTGAATTTCCCTCGGAGTTTCTTCGGGGGATTTTCTTTTTGGAGTGCCGGAACTGGAAGTGCTTGTGTGCCAGAGTTTTTTTCCGAGTCGCAGACTCGGTCACGCGCGTTGCGAAGTCGCAGACTTCGCAAGCAAGCAACAAATCACCAAGGCCAAACAATCCCAAAAACCCGATCCAAAAACAAATTCACATCACGAGAAATCCGCAACCAATAATTCACGCCAACAAAGAAAACCGAAACCAAAACCGCTTTCAGCAAAATATTTACAATCGGATGAAACCCAAAATCCCAATAGTAAAACAATAAAAAAGTCACGCCCAAAATCCCAAAAGAGTACAAAGTCTGCTTGGTGAAAGGAAACAACTTCATCTTGAGAACCACAAAAAGCAACTTGGCCAAACTGTACAAAGCAATCGAGATCAACGTCGCCAAAGCCGCACCATCGATCAACATCGTGGGAATCAGGTACAAATTCAACACGACCTGTATCGCCGCGAGCAAAAGTCCCAAAAACAAAACCGCCTTATAATATTTGGAATTGAAGATAATCGAGTTGTTGTTGCCCAAAATCAAATCGAGATATTTCGACAATCCGATGACGAAAACCGTAAAAAGTCCTTGCGAGTACTCGGCTGGAAGCAGCAGATAAAGCTGTTTGACATTGACCAAAATCCCCACGAAAACCAGTCCGCCGATCATTTGCAGCGTAATCGAGGTCTTTTTGTAGAACTCGTTCAGCTCGTCGTGCTTGTTCTCGGCCATCAATTTTGCCGTAATCGGATAAGCGATCTGGTGCATGGCGCGACTCGGCACCGAAATCACCGTCGCAATGAAAATCGCCACATTGTAGAACGCGATGTTCTCGATATCGATCATTTTTCCCATCATGACCTTGTCGAGATCGAGCAACATATTGGCGATGCTCCCCGAAAGAATGATGAAAATCGAGTAAGTGAAAACCGCTTTACGATTCACCGGAAAACGCATATCAAGGCTGAAACGGCGAATCTTGAAGGCGTAAATCGCCATGACGAGTGCGACGGCGAAGTAAATCAGTAAAGTCAGATTGACGAAATCACCTGCCGAAATCCATCGGAAATACACCGCGAAAAGTCCCATCGTTATAAAAATCCGGAGTAAAATTTCCCTTGCGAAAGTCCCGAAAACCGACTTCAGATGCACTTTTACCCAAGCATAAAAAATCTCGAAATAGCCCATGCAAAGCCCAATGAGCGGAATCTGCCAGAAATAATCGTAAATGAATCGGCTTTTGGTAGAAAAATAATTGGCGATAAAGTCGTATTCGATATAGCAAAATGCAAAAACCGGCACGATAACCAACAACGGAAGCAAAAGCAAATAAGTCAGAAAGCCGTTTTTTTCGGCGTCGGTGCGATAGCCGCTGAAAAATTTGACCAGCGTATTGTGCACGCCGAACGCCATCAAAGGCATGATTATGTTTCCGGCCGAGAGCACGAATCCGGTCAAGCCGTAAAATTCCTTGCCCAAAAACTGCGGATACATAAAGAGCGTATTCGCGGCGCCAATCCCGAAACCAACGTAAGTCAAAGCGGTATTCGTGAGCGACTGTTTGATGACAATTCCCATCAGCTAAGGATTTTCGCGAGTTTTTGGGTGAGATTTCTCCTCGAATATTGTTCGAGATTGTCGGCTTCAACCGATAGATTTCCGTCGAGATACGATTCGTAGAACGCCAGGATCGTGCGTTTAAGATCTTCACGTCCGCCGTAGTCGATGAAAATCCCCGTGGTCGTATGTTCGATGATTTCCGCAATGTCCGATCCGTGCGGCCCAATGGCGATAATCGGCCTATTGGCAACCATATATTCGAACAATTTGCCGGGAATGATGCTTTTTGTGTGGATGGAATTGATTTCGATCAAAAGCAAAACCTGAGAACTGCGCTGTTGCGCAATCGCCTCATTGTGAGGAAGATAGCCCGGATTGTTGACATATTCGTCCAAGCCGTACATTTTGATCGATTCGAGCACTTCCGGACTCAAAGTTCCAATGAGTTTGAGCTCGAAATGCTCCGAAAATCCTGGAACTTCCTGCAAAATCTCACTCAGGACATGCCAAAGCAAGGTCGGATTGCGTTCGGACAAAAGCGATCCTATGTGCGCGAGCGAAAATTTGGTATCCAAAGCGACCGGATTCACGTTTTCCTCGTCGAAACCGTTAGTGATCACTTCGATGGGTTTCGAGGTGATTTTCGAAAAATCCTCCATTGTGGTTCGGCTCGTGACGAGAATCTGGTCGGCCGAGGTTAGCACTTTTTTCTCGAGTCTTTTGTGCTTTTTTTCCGAAAAACGAGACAGTTTCAGGTCTTTCTGATAGCCGATCGTAGTCCACGGATCGCGAAAATCGGCAACCCAATTGATCTTCAGTTTTTTCTGTAGCCGAAGTCCGATAAGGTGCAGACTATGAGGCGGACCGGTCGTGATCACCGTATCGATATCGTGTTCCGAAATGTATTTGGAGAGATAACTAACCGACGGCTTAATCCAGTAGATTCGGGCATCGGGCACAAAAAAATTGCCGCGTACCCAAAGCGCGAGCTTTTCGGGGAAAGTCTGTCTTTTTTGGTTCGGAATGATTCCGGCGCTCATTTTCTGGACTTTCTTTTTGGAGAAAACCGATGCCAGTGCGTAAGGTTCGAAAATCTTTTTTCTAAGGATCGTCAGATTCGACGAAACGTCTTTCGACAGGTTCTCATCGAGTATCGGATAAGTCGGATTCTCCGGAATGTACACGATGGGCTCGATTCCGAATTCGGGAAGGTATTTCACGAACTTGAGCCAGCGTTGCACACCCGGACCGCCCGCCGGTGGCCAATAATAGGTTATGATGAGAACTTTTTTCAATTTTTGGTTTCCTTGCGTTTTCTTTCGTAGAAAATTCCGCCTGCGGCCAAAAGCAACATCACTATGGAACTTGCCAATGCGATTCCGCCTCCGGTTTTGACGACTTCGGGCTCGAATTTGAACTCGATCGTGTGTTGGCCGGCAGGAATCGGCAACGCTCTCAAGACATAATCGGCGCGAAGGATTTCGGCTTTTTTACCATCGACATAAGCGTTCCAACCTTTCGGATAGTACATTTCACTGAAAACCGCCAAACCTGCATTCGGGTTCGAACTCTTGTATTTCAGATGGTTCGCCTCGTATTTCGTGACCTCGATCTTGGCCGACAGACTGTCTTTAACGAACGTCTTGGCCGGAAGCAATTTCCCGAATTCACCGGAATTCACGATTGCCACGTTTTTGGAATCGAGTTTGTCGAGCGCTTTCATTTCGGCATCCGCGGAAGCGACTTCTTTCACTGAACTCACGAACCACGCATTTCCGTTCGCATCAGGATTCGGGATAGCGAACTCCTCGCCTTTTTCGTTGGCTTGGATGATGTATTTCGTATTCAGCAGATTCAATAATTCGAGATTGTTCTTGGCGATCTGATACTCGAGAATCTGCTCCATTCTCCTCGGCCGCACCGCGCTGTAACCCGAAAGCGATTTGTGGAAAAACGAAGTTCTGGCGTTGTGGATCGCGTTGATCTCGAAAACGCGATAGTGCGTCGTATCTTGCATGATTGCCTGATCGACCTGGGTCGGTTCGAACGGAACGTCCACGGAACGCGCATCGACGAAATCATCGGCTTCAACATAATTCTTGTCGATAAAGAACAAATCGCCGATCATCACGATTCCGACCGCAATCACGGCCGTTGTCGCATTGAGTTTGTTCTTGACGTAAAGCCAAAGTGCGCCCGCGGCAAGCAGGACCAAAAACGCCGAACGCAACAAATCTGACGAATAGAAACTCATCCGGTCGGCTTTCAAGGACTCGACGAATTCCGGTCCGTAGCTTTTCATCATCATTTCGTCTGTCGGACCCGAAAAATTGAACGAGCCTTTCAAGACGAACAAAAGCGCCACGAGTCCGAAGAAAATCCCCGAAGCGATGTACAAATCCTTGATTTTATTCGGTTTATCCGACTTGAAAAAAGACGTCAATCCCATGATGGCCAACACCGGAAGACAAAGTTCCAAAACGACCTGGATCGAAGAAACTGCACGGAATTTGTCATAAAGCGGAACATATTCAATAAAGAAATTCGTCAAACCGGCGAAGTTTTTTCCCCACGACAGCAAAAGCGAAAGGATCGCTCCAGCCAAAAACGCGTACTTGATTTTGCGATTGTCGACGAAAAACGCCAAAATTGCGAGGAAGAAAACAACCGCGCCAATGTAGGCCGGAGCCGCGACAATCGGTTGGTCGCCCCAATACAACGGCATCGAGTCGATTCCGTGTTTGGCCTGTTCTTCAGGAACGCCTTGGGACACCAAAAACTCATAAGTATGACTGTCAGTGTTCAGCTTTTCACCGTTCGATCCTCCGAAAAGCCTTGGCGCGATCAGGTCGAAACTTTCGGCCACGCCATAACTATATTCGGTGATATACTCGTAATCCATTGACGATTTTGTCTCGTTTTTGGAGCCGTCGGGATTGAAAGTCAGTTCGCTTTTTCCGCGAATACTGAAATCGGCAAATTCGGCTGTGGCCATCAAGTTCGAAGCATTCACTCCGATGGCCAGAATTCCGGCGACGGCAAAGATCCCAAATGAGATTCCGAGTTCCTTGAAAGCGCTGTCCTTTGCGGCTTTGTAGATGTAATAGACGACGATCGCGAGCAGCAAAAACAGCAAATAATACGTCATTTGGAAGTGGTTCGCGTTGATCTCGAGCGCCGCGGCGACCATAGTAAGCAATCCGCCGGCGACCCATTTTCTTTTGAAGACCAGCAAAACCCCGGCTACGACAGCGGGCATGTAAGCGATCGCGTGCGCCTTGGCATTGTGTCCGACGCCCAGAATGACTATCAGATAAGTCGAGAATCCGAAAGCCAATGCGCCGAAAAACGCCTTGAGAGGATCTGTCTTCAATACCAGAAGCAAGCTGTAAAATCCTAGGAAATACAGGAAAAGATAATCGGCGGGACGCGGCAAAAATCGCAACAAGTCGTCGAATTTCCCGATGTAATCGTGCTCGTAATTCGCTCCCATCTGGTATGTCGGCATTCCTCCAAAAGACGAGTTCGTCCAATAAGGTTCGCCTTTTCCGGCGGCGCGAAAATCGTTCTGTTCCTTGGCCATTCCCGTAAATTGGGCGATGTCGCTTTGGTAAAGTTTTTTACCGGAAAGAACGGGATAAAAATAAATCAGGGAGACGAGCACAAAGCCGACGATGGCCAGCAAGTGCGCATAATACTTCGAAAATTGCTTCATGATGGTGTAATTCAGCCCAAAAATAATCAAAATTTACGGGCAGTGGCGCATTTACTCGATTTCCTCGTAATCGATGTACTCACCCACTTTTTTGGTCTCTCGGGACTTGGTAGCTTGTGAAGAATCGTAGCTCACTTCCCCGTCTCGCTTTTTGAAATCGTCCTGGCTCTGCGAAGTATTTTGGTATTGCCCGAACTTTTGGCGCATGTTTTCCTCGGCGTGGTGGACGGCTTTTTTGACCAAAATCGGAAAAAGAAGGCGCACGACATATTTCAGTACGTAATAGATCATCACGAAGAAGAACACATTGCGCAAAAAATTGTACAGATTGGCCGTTTCCATTGTGGTAAAATTTTTCCAAAAGTACGAAATACCCAATTCGGCTCTCAAAATCGGATCTTAAATAAATAATAAAAGTCAACTCTTTTCGTACTTTTGGAAATCTGAAAAAACAGCGATATGCTTCGATTGAAATCCTTTTTTCCGGCTGCGATCCTTTTGGCCACGGCCATTTCCCAAGCCCAGTTTACCGATGTCATCAACTCCAACCGTCCGGGTGCGTCCATGTCGGCGTTTTCGGTCGGGAAAACCGTAGCCCAGGCCGAACTTGGTTTTACGGCCGAAAAGATGGACCACGAAACGCTTGGTTGGGATTCCAAAGGATTGAACGCCGATTTGACTATCCGTTACGGCGCTTTCCTTGAACAACTGGAACTCATCGGAAACCTGCAATATCAATGGGACAAGTTCAATTATCCGGATGTCGGGATCAGTTCACAGACGAGAAGTGCGCTGCGGGTTTTCTCTTTCGGGGCGAAATATCTGGTTTATGATCCGAACAAAAAATACATCGACCGCAAGCCCGATCTTTACAGCTGGCGCGCCAATCACCGCTTCAAATGGAGAAACCTGATTCCGGCAGTTGGCGTTTATGTAGGCGGAAACATCGGCTTGACCGACAAATTTCCGCTTTACGGAGAAAAAGGCTTTTCGGCAAAGGGAATGATCATCACCCAAAACCAATTGGGACGTTATGTGCTCGTTACCAACATCATGGCCGACAGATTCGGTTCGAACTATGAAACTTTCGGATATGTGGTCACGCTCACAAGAGGTTTCAACGACAGATGGTCTGGATTTTTGGAAAACCAAGGCTTCCAGAATGATTACTACGGCGATCTGATTTTTCGCGCCGGAGCCGCTTACCTTGTGGCTGGCAACTTGCAACTCGACGTGAATTTTGGCGTGAACGTGAAAAGTACACCTTCTGTACTCCAAGCCGGAGTGGGCGTTTCGTGGCGTTTCGACGAATTGTACGAAGACGTGATCATCAGGCTTCCTGGCGAGGAAAAAGAGATGAGCAAGGAAGACAAGAAACGTCAGAAGGAAAAAGACAAAAAAGACAAGAAGAACAAAGAGCGCAAGGACGCGATCGAATCCGAATAAGCCCCGAATGATTACCATCCAAGAAAAAAAGACGAAAAGCGAGATCAAGGAATTCGTCAAATTCCCTTTTTCGATCTACAGGAAAAATCCATATTGGGTTCCGCCTTTGATCGCCGAAGAACTGATGTCGTTCGACAAACAAGTGAATCCGGTTTTCGAATATGCCGAAGCCTATTTTTACATGGCTTACAAAAACGGGAAAGCCGCCGGACGCGTGGCCGCCATCGTGAACTGGAGCGAGGTCAACGAATTGCAGAAGAAAAAAGTGCGTTTTGGCTGGTTTGACGTAATCGACGATATAGAAGTCACCAAAGCGCTTTTGTCTAAAGTGGAAGAACTCGGTCGCCAGCACGGTCTCGAGAATATTGAAGGTCCGATGGGTTTTTCGAACCTCGACAAAGTCGGCGCGCTCATTATGGGATTCGACCAACTTTCGACGATGATAACGTGGTACAATCATCCGTATTACATCGAACATTTCAAGCAACTCGGATTCACCAAGGAAAAGGAATTCGTCGAAAGCCGATTTATTTTCCCTAACGAAGAACAAGTCGCGCCATACCTCAAAGGCGACGTTTTGATCCGGAAGCGCTACAATCTCAAAGTCTACAATCCGAAAACCATTGAAGAAGTCATGCCGTTCATCGACCGCATGTTCGATCTTTTCAACGACGCTTACACGAAATTGACGTCTTTTGTTCCGATAACCGACAAACAAAAAGTGTTTTTCAAGGACAAATACATCGATCTGGTCAATCCGGAATTCCTCAAATTCATCGAAGACCAAACGGGAAAACTGATCGGGTTTTCGATTTGCATGCCGTCGATGACACAAGCGATCAAGGACTCGAATGGAAGTCTTTGGCCGTTTGGCTGGGCGCGTTTGTGGTGGGCGAAAAAACACACTGACGAGGTTTTGTTTTACCTTATCGGAGTCGATCCCGAATGGCAGAACAAAGGACTTACGGCGATCATCATGGCCGAATATTTCCGCTCTTTCCGCGACAACGGCATCAAATATTGCGTGAGAACGCCAGAGTTGGACGAGAACAATTCGATCCACAACCTTTGGAAATTCTTCAATTCTCCGGTCACGAAACGCCGCGCGACTTTTATCAAAGATCTGTAATGAAAAGACTTTGTTTCGGATTTATTTTGCTGGCTGTCGGATGTTCCCAAAAGACGCCCGACTGCAAAAGCGTGCACGACGGGAAATTCATCATAACCGATCCCGGATTCAAATGCCAGATCACGAGAAACGATGGCATCCAGATCGAGCAAGGCAAAGATTTCAAAACGCAATTCGACGTCGAATGGAAAGACGATTGCCATTACACGCTCAAAAACCGCAAATCGCTTTCGGGAGACGAAACCAATGATTGGAAACCCGAAAATGAGTTTTTGGTTGAAATCACCGAAGTCACATCCGACAGGATTTTTTTCACGATGACGGCCAATTTTACTGATGCGCGCATTGACAGTTCGATGAAAATCCTCGAATGACGTCACTGCTATATTTATGATTGTTTGTAATTCTGAATTTTGGCTTTTCAAATCCCTGATACGGAAGTCCGGAAAAACACCAATCAAAATCAACTGCAAATTTAGTTAGTCAACTATAAAATTAGTTTTATCTTCGGACAAAGTTCTCGATATGAAACAGATTCGAAGATTATTCCTCGCCCTTTTACTGGTTTTCTCTCTAAATGCAAACTCGTGCACGGTATTTTCTTGGGCAATGAAAGGTGAGGTCTTCGCCGCCGCAAATGAAGACGATTATACGCCATTCACGAGAATCTGGTTCAATCCCGCGACCGCGGAACGTTTCGGATCTGTTTGTTTCGGAGCACCCGATTTACAGATTGCCGCCGCCATGAACGAATACGGATTGTTCTACGACTATACCGCGCAGTACGGCGTCGACCTGGCCAAGATCGCGCTCAAAAATCCCTATCAAGGCGATCTGTTTTTCGAGATCATCGGGAAATGCAAAACTGTTGCCGAAGCGCTTGAAATGCTCAAAACCCACGATTATAGTTTTACTTCCCAGGTTTTGCTCGCCGACGCGACCGGAAATTCAGTGATAATCAACCCCGGAAATATCACTCCTAAAACGGGAAATTTCCAGATCAGCACCAATTTCAACATCTGCGATCTCAAGACCGGTTACAAATGCGACCGATACGATACCGCCGACAGGATTTTGTCGAACGCGAAAGTTGCATCCGTGAAAACGATCGAATCGGTTCTGAACTTTACGCATCAGGAAGGCAATCTCTCGACGCAATACTCCGCGATTTACGACTTGAAACGCCTCAAGATCAAGGTTTTTCTGTTCCACAATTTTGAAGAAGCTTTCGAGATCGACCTCAAATCGGAACTTTCGAAAGGTTACAGGCTTGAACTGCTTTCCCGCTACTTCTCACCCACTTTCGCTTACACGGATTATGTCTCGAACCACGAATTGTTCAAAAAAGAAACTTTGTTGTCGGAAATCGAAAAAGTCGGATATGAAAATGCTAAAGAACATTATCTATCGGTTGCGCGGAATTCCCAAGATCCGAAAGAAAAAACGGCAATTCTCGACATCGCTATCCAATTGATCCGCGACGCAAACAATGAACATTCGAACGGAAAAGTCTGGGCCTACTGGTTTGGATTTCCCGACGGATTCAATCCGAAAAAATACAGCGACAAACGCCTCGATATGGCCAAGACGCTTTTGCTGGAATTGTCCAAATCGGAATCGGATGCAAAAACCAGGCACTTTGAATTCGAGATGATCGCCTATCTGAACTGGCTTCGGGACGAAATGAAAAATGCCGCGATTTTCTATCGGAAAGCAATAGAAAACCCAGCAGATTCATATCCTGTAAGTTACAATAGAAGCGTCAAAATGCTCGCCAATCTTGAATGATCGCGCCAATCATTTATCCGAAAGTGGCCTCCAAATCGAGACTTATTCACATTCGGTTTTCACCAAAACGACACTTTTTTCATACTTGACGCCTTTCGGATTCCTGAAAACCATTTTGCCGTTTTTGTCTTCCATGTCGCCCGTTCCCATGAGCAGCGAATTTCCGCTTTTGAGAAAACGCATTTGCATCGTCGAAGTCGTTCCTTCAGATTGGAAAGTGTAGTCGAATTTTAGTGTATCGCCCGCATATTTTCCCGCGATTTCACCCGAACTGCTGTCTTTCTCGTAATTCTTGAACCTCAGTTTTCCTTTCACGTAGGCGCCGTTTTGATCCAATGAAAGCGAAATCGTGTCTTTTGCCTGAACGAATTCGTAACATTCGCTGATGATGGCAGTTTCTGGTTTTTCGACTTCCAGCGTGTCTTTTTCGGAAGTTGTGATTTCAGTTTTTTCGGATTCTTTTTTGCATCCGGCGAAAGCCAAAATGACTAAGGCGAGTAATGTGATCGATTTGTTCATTCGTTGCTGTTTTTAATAAAATTAGCGCTTTCGCGGATAATCGTTCACTAATAAAATCACAAATTCCAAATCACAAATTCCAAATTCCAATTTCCAAGCGCACTTTCCAATCCCAATAGCTGTCGAACAAATCCCGAGATGCCATAAAAACATTTAACATTTTATACAGATTTTCTGTAACACCTACTTTCGTGTTTTCTGTAGGGATGACAAGTGCCCTTTCCCCTTGGAAAGCAAAGTTCGGAGTTCCAGGAATACGTCGATTACAGAAAATCTGTAATTTTTGTTAAACGTAGGTTGACCGAGAACGCTAAAAACAATCCCGAATTCCAGTTTCCCATAGCTGTCGGGGACAAATTCCAAAATCGCATTTTGCCTCGGAAACATATTGTGAAACCGAATTTCCGACAAGTTACATTTTATGGTATTTTCGCTGCAAAGACCAAACCGATGCAGACATCTGAAAAACTCGACAAGATTTACCATGCGATCAAAGGCCAACTCGAGGAAAACGTTACTTATGTACGAACCGAATCGAATTATCACAGAGGCTCTTTCCACAAAATATCCGACGGTAAAAATGTCGATGCCGTTCCCGCCGCGATCCATTGGAAAAATCGGCAGGACAACATCGAAAATCTTGGTTTCAGACTCGATGATGCTATTCGTGAATTGAAGAAAACACTGTCCAATCGCGGATTATTGGTACTTTCTTTAAGCCGCGAAAACGGTTTCTCATACGAATTCGCCACAGCCGAAACAATTGTCCAAACGCTGATTTTGGAATTGAAACAAGAATATTCCAGCGGATTCAGCGAGGAAATTGTCGTAACGATCGCGCCCGATCAAACCCAAGACGAACCCGAAATCGAGGTTTTCAGCAAGTTCACCAGAGCCGATGCAAGTTCGGGCGAATCGGACGTGATGTCGGGCGAACATCTTGTCAAATGTCTTTACGATGTTCTCGATCGGAAGTTGACGAAAATCTGGATTTCGGGTGCCGACGCAAAGGTTGAAATCCTCACGATTCCAGCAATTCCGGGCGTTACCGGATTGTTTGAACCGCAAGAAGACCTCACGCTCGACGCATCTGACCTGAACGGGATTTACGCTTTTCTCGAATCTTTCAGCGAGGCCAAAATCCAAAAAGGAATCGACATTTTGCTAAAAAATCCCGATTTTACGAAGAAAGCCGAAAAGCGCTATCTGCAGCTCATCAAAAACCGATTGGGCGATCAGGCCACGCTGTCCGATTTCCCAAAAGCTGCCTTGACACGGACGCAGGTGAATTTGCTCGACGGCGAGCACGTAGGCAAGAATTTCCTCTCCCTTTCGTATTTCGACGAGCACGAATGCGAACTTTTCGTCGACTTCGTGGGCGCTTTGGTCATGAACCATCTCGATTTGGGCGCTTATCGACAAAAGGCCGAAGCTTGCGAGAACGACAGCCAACTTTTGGAACTTTACAGCACGTATTGCCATGGTGTCAGAATCGGAATAAAGGCGGAAGCCGAAGCTTTTCCGGGCGGTTGGTTCGGGAAACTCAGCCTCAAACTGCACGACCATAAAATCCAAAAAGTACTTTTCGAAAAGACGCATTTCACGATGACCGATTCTGACAAACTCAAAGCTTTCCTATTTTACCTTACGCTCAATTTTTCGGGCGAATTGTATTTGGATGTTTTCCAGTCGTACTTGCCCGAGTTGACGTCTTTTTTCTGGTTCGCTCCCATCGTTCCCAGATCGTCTTGGGGCGACACCGACATCGCAATCCCGAAATCGACGCTCCGATTCACGCGAAAAGTTTTTTACCGAGACGGCGACGATGGCCATTGGAAGCAAACCGATTCGTCCGCACTGCCACTACAATCAAATTGATTCCGATTTTCATGGAACCGAAATTCTTTTTCCTGTTGCCGATTTTCGCTGGGTTTTCGGCTTGCAACACACCAAAACCTATAACGGAAACTGAGGCAATCGATGAACTGAAGTCAGAACGCCTCATAAATCCGGCAAAAACAGACGCGATTGTCTTGGGCGACATCAACAAGGACAAGATCATCGATACGGCTTTCGTCTACACGCCTCCAACGCGAAACGATCCGGACGAAGACGGCAAACCAGGTTACACGTTTGGTTGTGTCGACGACGATTGCTTCAACAAGGTCACTTTTTCGTGCGGCCTTCCGGCAATCCGGATCGAAAACTCGGTTTGGGGAAAAGTCGAAAACGCCGGCGATCTCGACAAAGACGGCATTTCAGAAATCTTGTTCGAGCGCGGGTGGTTCATAGGTTCATCGGCAGGACTCGAACTTTACCAGTTCAAGCGCGGCGAATGGCATTTAGCTTCAAAGATCGTTTTTCGTCCAAATGATGACGAAAGCTTGAAAGATCGCTTGGTAAAAAAACGCGGGAAGTTTTACCTTAAAGGTTACAAGGCTTTTAACGGCGATGAAGTTGAGGATTTGCAGGAGGTTTTTTTGGTGAAGTAGTTTTTGGAGTAGCAGTGGCAGTTGCAGAAGCAGTTGCAGAGAAAGGGCTTTGACTTGATGCTTTTGTTTGTGTTTGGTCTGGGCGAGAAGTCTGTGACTTCTCGAAATGCGTGGCGGAGTCTGTGACTCCGAAAAAAGCAAAGCGCCTTAATTATCTTAACTCTCTTAATGGTTCAAAAAATACGAAGTTAAAACAGTACAGAAGTCGCTGAACGAGAAAAAAAGACCAAGCGACACAAATAACTAGTTCCTAAAATCATTAAACCAAACCAAAAATAAAATTCGTGAATTGCCCGAGCCAGTTCGAGTTCCTCGGATCATAGCCAACTCAATCCCGAACCGATTCCCTTACTGAACTTAATGTCCTTAATGGTTCAAAAAAAGAATCACTTCAAGATAGTTAAGAAATTCCCGAAAGTGAAAATCAGTGCATCGCCTAAGCCAGCTCGAGTTGCTCGGATTTTGGTCCACTCAATCCCAAAACAAATCCCTTAATGAACTTAATGCCCTTAATGGTTCAAAAAAGAAATCACTTCAAGATAGTTAAGCAAATCCCGAAAGTGAAAATCAGCGCATCGCCTAAGCCAGCTCGAGTTCCTCGGATTTTGGTCAACTCAATCCCAAAACAATTCCTTTGCTAAACTTAATGTCCTAAATGGTCCAAAAAAGCGTTTCACGTATTCGTCGTCCAAGAATCCGGACAATAAAAAAGCCGCTCTAATCAAAAAGCGGCTTAGTTTATCATTATCTCAAAAATTATCGCTCGTCCGATACATCAACAGTATGTTTCTGGGCAAGTTCCAGATATTTCCCACTGACAAGTTTCTCGCGGATAGCATCGAAAGCCTTCAAGGTTTCCTCGATATCAGACAACGTATGCGACGCCGTCGGAATCATCCTAAGCAAGATAATGCCCTTCGGAATCACCGGATAAACCACGATCGAAAGGAAAATATTGTAGTTTTCACGCAAGTCGTTCACGAGCATCATCGCCTCCGGGATCGAACCTTCGAGGTAAACCGGAGTGACGCAGGTGTTCGTGTCGCCAATGTCGAATCCGTGATCTTTCAAGCCGTTTTGCAACGCGTTCACGTTTTCCCACAATTTGTCTTTCAAACCAGGATTGTTTCGCAACATTTCCAAACGTTTCAAAGCGCCTTTCGTGAAAATCATCGGAAGCGCTTTTGCGAACATCTGCGAACGCAAGTTGTATTTCAGATAGTCGATGATGTCTTTGTCAGCGGCGATAAAAGCGCCAATCGACGCCATAGATTTGGCAAAAGTCGAGAAATAAACGTCGATTCCTTCCTGGCAACCCTGCTCCTCGCCCGCTCCGGCGCCTGTTTTTCCAAGCGTTCCGAAACCGTGCGCATCGTCAACCAAAAGCCTAAAGTTGTATTTCTGCTTCAATTCGACGATTTCCTTGATTTTGCCCTGTTGTCCGCGCATCCCAAAAACACCTTCGGTAATCAAAAGAATCCCGCCTCCGGTTTCCTCTGCCATTTTCGTGGCGCGACCCAAATTCTTCTCGATGCTTTCGATGTCGTTGTGCTTGTAGGTAAAACGCTTGCCCATGTGAAGACGCACGCCGTCAATGATACAGGCATGGGAATCGACGTCGTAAACGATGATGTCGTTTTTCGTCACCAAAGCATCGATCGTGGAAACCATTCCCTGATAACCGAAATTGAGCAGATAAGCCGCTTCTTTGTGCACAAAAGCCGCCAATTCGTGCTGCAATTGCTCGTGAAGATCAGTATGTCCTGACATCATTCGCGCTCCCATCGGATAAGCCGCTCCATATTCCGCAGCCGCCTCGGCATCAGCCTTGCGCACTTCCGGATCGTTTGCCAATCCCAAATAATCATTGATCGACCAGTTCAGGATTTCTTTTCCGTGAAACTGCATTCTCGGCCCCAATTCTCCTTCGAGTTTCGGAAACACGTAATAACCTTCGGCCTGGGACGCCCATTTGCCCAGCGGGCCTTTATTTTTCTGGATTCTTTCGAAAAGATCTTTAACCATAGTAGTGAAGAGATTAGAACCTTTTTTGAGGTTCGCGTGCAAAAATAAGACTTTCATACCAATCGGGAAACCGATGTTTGATTTTAGCTGATTTTTTTGGGAGCCTTTTTCCGCCTGTGCCCATTAGTCCTCGCCCCAAAGCCCGTTTTTTGTGGTCGCGCCGCGAGCTTCCTTCGGTCGCTGCGGCGCAACGCAAAAATCAAGGCTTTGTTGCTGTGGGCTAATCGGGCTGCGTCGGGGCTCGAATTCCGTGAAAGAACATCTTGTCGAAAACGGAGGTTTGTCTGTTCCATTAAATTCCTCCGGAGATATCGGTCAGTAATACAATCCTTACAGAAAAAAAAGGCATTGCAAAAAATGTCGTTGTTTCGTTTAACGTTTTCGGGCATCGGTTGAAAAATCCTTAAACAATTGGCCAAATGTGCCATTTTCTCAAATACAAATCGATTAACGACAAGTATTTATGCCTAACTTTAGCGCTTAAACGCCCGACTTGCTTTTTGGGGAAAGTGACGAGCAAAAAATGGCGCTATGAAAACCAATCAAACAATAACAAAAATCATCTTTACGGACGACGACGCTGACGACCGCGACTTCTTCAATGAAGCCTTCAGCGAACTCGATCTCAAAGGCGAATTGCGAACCTTCAGCGACGGGAAAGAACTCATGGATCATCTAAAAGCATCCGAATTGGTTCCTGACGTAGTTATTCTCGATCTGAACATGCCGCGAAAAAGTGGGTTCGAGTGCATCAATGAAATCCGTCAGGACGAGCGTTTCAGCAAGACTTCGATTGCGGTCTATTCCACATCTTCGTCCGACAAGGACATCGAGGCCACGTTTAAAAGTGGCGCCAACGTCTACATCAAAAAGCCGAGCGATTACAGCATGCTCAAGAAAATCATCCGCGCCGTACTCGTGACAGATTGGAGCAATTACGACAATAGTCCGCATCGCGAAAGTTATTTGCTTCGGCTTTGAGTTTCGACCGGAATCCGGCGATTTATCGATTGGCCAAAACGACTTTTTAGCATCGAGTAACTTTTTTGACTTCCAACAAAAACCTCATTTTAAGATTTTTTAACATTTTTGTGTTGAACATAAAGCCGTCGAAAGTTATTTTTACATCGAACAAAACACGACAATGATGGACAATGCGAAACGGCCGGTTTTCCAAAAACCAAAACCGGATGATTTCTTCATAAAAATGCACAAGGAAGTCGAGGAAACCGTTCTCAAGGACAACAGTTTTTACTGGCAGAACATCGCAAAGGCGTTCCTGCTTTTGGCCACTTACTTCGCGCTTTACGCGTGTATTCTCTTTTTTGGAACGAACACTTCGCTGCTCTATTTCTTTTACGTGGCTTTGGGCGTAATGACCACGATGCTCTTCATCAATGCTTTTCACGACGCGGCTCACGGCGCTTTGTTCAGAAAATCCAAGCACAACCGCGCCTTTATGTATGTTTTGGAACTTTACGGCACGAACAACTGGCTTTGGCAAAAGCGTCACATCGGGCTTCATCATCCGTTGCCGAACGTTCCCAATTGGGACATCGACATCAAACAAAGCGACATGGTGAGGATTTTTCCAACGAGTCCTTTGCTCAATTTCCACAAATACCAACATTTGTACATGTGGTTCATCTACCCTTTTTACACTTTGAATTGGATGTACGTGCGCGATTTCAAGGACTTTTTCGGAACCAAGGACAATTATGTGAAGCAGGTCACCAAAATCCCGAAAGCCGAAGTCTATAAACTGTTGATCGCCAAAACTTTCAACTTGATTTACTTATTGGTTGTTCCGATGGTTTTCTTGCCGCAAGCCTGGTATGTGATCTTCGGAGCCTGGATTTGCTATCACGTTTCGGCGAGTTTGGTGGCCGTAATCGCATTGGTTTCGACCCACGTCGACGAAGAAGCGGTTTTCCCGATCGCGCCTCAGGACGGAAAAATGCCCACAACCTGGGCCGAGCACCAAATGATAGTAACGAAAGATTTCAGCGCTGACAACCCGATCGCGAACTTCATTTACGGAGGATTCACGCACCACGTGGCGCATCATCTTTTTCCGGCAGTCGCGCATACTTATTACCCAAAAATAACTCCGATCATCAGGAAATATGCCGAAGAATACGATCTCCCTTATACATGTTATCCTTTTACGCACGCGGTTCGATCGCATTTCAGGTTGTTGAAGAACAGCGGGCATGTCGAGAATATTCTTCGCACCGGGGAGATTTAGAGAGAAGCAGTTGCAGTTGCAGTTGCAGTTGCAGTTGCAGAAGCAGAAGCAGAGGCGAAGTCAGTTAGTCAGGCAGTTGTTTTGTGAAGATTCCAGAAAAATCCAAGTTATCCGAATGCTAAGCGGAAATTCGTGGAGTTTCAGTTTTCCGCCCATCCGTGCATCCATGGCTATAAAATCAGCAAAGACCATCAGCCACGAGGAAAGTCAATCCAAAAACAAAACCAGATAAAAATGAGAATCGTATTCGCCTCGGCCAACAAAAACAAGATTGCCGAAATCAAATCGATGCTGCCCGAAAACTTCGAAATTTTAGGATTGGAAGACATTGGCTGCACCGAAGAAATCCCGGAAACAGCAGATACGATCGAAGGAAACGCGATCCTAAAAGCAAATTACGTGACCCAAAAGTACGGCTACGATTGCTTCTCGGACGATTCTGGATTGGAAGTCGACGCGCTTGCCGGTGCGCCCGGCGTCTACTCGGCTCGATATGCCGGCGAGGCGAAAGATCCAAATGCCAACATGGACAAGCTTTTGTCGGAACTCGATGCAAAGACGAACCGAGGCGCCCAATTCAAAACCGTGATCTGCCTGAACCTGAACGGCGGGCAGCATCTGTTCGAGGGAATCGTTCGCGGCGAGATCATTTCGGAAAAACGTGGCGATCAGGGATTTGGGTATGATCCGATTTTTGTTCCTGTCGGAAAAGACCTCACTTTTGCGCAGATTTCTATGCAGGAAAAAGCTGCCATGAGCCATCGCGCAATCTCATTTTCGAAGCTGATTGCGTTTCTGCAAAAATAACTATCTGATTATCAATTAGAAATAAAACTTAAACATCTTAGGTTTAGCCGTTTATTCCACGTACCTTTGCGCCCAATTTAAAAAGATATAATGAATAAATTCGAACAATTAGGTTTAAATGAATCCCTTTTACAAGCTGTCGCGGACATGGGATTCGAAAACCCATCTGAAGTACAGGAAAAGGCGATTCCCCTATTGCTCGCTGATGATACCGATATCGTTGCCTTAGCGCAGACCGGAACAGGTAAAACAGCCGCTTTCGGTTTCCCGCTGATCCAAAAGATCGATCCTGAAAACAAGAACACACAAGCTTTGATCCTGGCTCCGACGCGAGAGCTATGCCTTCAGATCACCAATGAGATCAAGCTTTACGCCAAGTATGTGAAAGGATTGCACACCGTAGCAGTTTACGGAGGAGCTTCCATCACCGAACAAGCACGCGAGGTTAGACGCGGTGCGCAAATCATCGTCGCTACGCCAGGTCGTATGCAGGACATGATCAACCGCGGACTCGTCAACATCACGCAGATCAACTATTGCATCCTTGACGAAGCCGACGAAATGCTCAACATGGGCTTTTACGAAGACATCGTCTCGATTTTGTCGACTACGCCTGACGAGAAAAACACGTGGTTGTTCTCGGCTACGATGCCTGCCGAAGTGGCGCGTATCGCAAAAGAGTTCATGAATTCGCCTCAGGAAATCACGGTAGGAACCAGAAATTCAGGTTCGGCTACGGTTTCCCACGAATTCTACCTGATCAACGCCCGCGACCGCTATGAAGCCTTGAAGCGCTTGGCCGATGGAAACCCTGATATTTTCTCGGTTATTTTCTGTCGTACGAAACGCGATACGCAGCAAGTTGCCGAAAAATTGATCGAGGACGGATACAACGCCGCAGCCTTGCACGGAGATTTGTCGCAAGCACAACGCGACTCGGTCATGAAATCGTTCCGCGGACGCGCTATCCAGATGTTGGTTGCCACCGACGTTGCCGCACGTGGAATCGACGTTGACAACGTAACGCACGTAATCAATTACCAATTGCCGGACGACGTGGAAACTTACAACCACCGTTCAGGACGTACAGGTCGTGCAGGAAAATTGGGTACTTCGATCGTGATCATCACCAAATCGGAGTTGCGCAAGATCAACATGATCGAGAAAATGATCAAGCAGAAATTCGAGGAAAAGACGATTCCTTCGGGAATGGAAATCTGCGAGATCCAACTTTTCCACCTTGCCAACAAAATCAAGGACGTAGAAGTCGACCACGAGATCGACAGCTATCTTCCGGCGATTTACGAGGTGATGAAAGATTTGTCTAAAGAAGAACTTATCACGAAAATGGTTTCGGTAGAATTCAACCGATTCCTGAGCTATTATAAGAAAAACGAACGCGATTTGTCGGCTCAGACGCCAAAAGAATTGCGCGAGGCCAAACTTCACTCCGGTGGAGGCGTTCGCTATTTCGTGAACATCGGGTCACGCGACGACTTCAACTGGATGCAACTCAAGGATTTCCTCAAGGAAGTACTCGAACTTGGACGCGATGACGTTTACAAAGTCGATGTGAAAGAAGGTTTCTCTTTCTTCAATACCGATGCGGAACACAGCGAGCGAGTGGTCGAAACCTTGAACAACATTACATTGGAAGGCCGACGCGTAAATGTCGAGATCTCGAAAAACGACGGTTTCGAAAACAACAGTTCACGTCGCGATCACGGCGGACGTAAATCTGGCAACTTCACGCGTTCTGACAAAGGCGGTTTCAGAAACGACAAAGGTGGTTTTGGAGACAAGAAATTCGGAGCCAAGAAAGAATTTGGAGCCAAGAAGGAATTCGGATCGAAAGATTTCGGCTCGAAAGATTCTTCTTCCGACAGAAAACGTCCGGACAGTTTCACTTCGCGTGCGCCAAGACGTTCTGACAGTTTCGATACACCGAAGCCAAGAAGAACCCGTAAAGACTAATCGTTTTTTACAATTTATACCAAAGTCCGTTGCTTTTGCTTCGGACTTTTTTTGTTTGAAATCCCGAAATCCAAATTCCAATCCCGATAGCTATCGGGACAAATTCCAAATTCCAATGCAATTCTTGAGACTTTCACAAAGCTTCGCTTTGCTTAGTCGCTTTACGACTGCACGTAAACACTCAGATTTAAAACCAACTAAAATCTCCTCGAACGATTTAACAAATTTTACAGATTTTCTGTAATGTGATGTTACGGATTTTTCGTAGGGATACATGCGCCCTTTCCCCATGAAAGCAAAGTTCGCATTTCCCGAAATACGGCGGATACAGAAAATCTGTAATTTTTGTTAAATGGAGGTTCGCAGTAAAAATGGAGTTGAAGCCCGAGGCGAAACCGAAGATTATGCGGAGCTCTAACCACTACAACTTGGAATTTGGAATTTGGAATTTGGGATTTGGAATTTGGGATTTGGGATTTGGGATTTGAAATTTGAAATTTGGAAATTCCCCGCGTTAGGGATAGCAGCGGCATCCTTTTGAACGGCGCGCCAGCAGCCGGACAAAAGATACAGCGGACAGCCCGGCGCCGCAAGGTTTTCGCTACGCAGCTAAAAACTGGATCGGCGCAACGCCCAAATAACGAAAATCCAAAACACGAACGGGATTTGCGACAAACGAGTTTGGAATTTGTTTTTTGGAATTTCGAATTTTACAGGGGTTGTTAATTTATTAATAATTACGTCCAACCAACCGCGATACTTGGCTCGATTTACTACTTTTATCACTTTAAAACCAAACATGAGATCGTTTACAGCACTACTCTTTTTTCTTTTGACATTCAGCGTTTTTGCACAGACGGAACAGCCTGCTCCTCAAATTTCGGGCATTGTTTCGAACGAGAATACCAAACTGCCGCTCAACGGCGTGAATGTCATTAATCTGAATAAGATCAAGACGGCGATCTCTGACGAATTCGGGCGCTTCAGGATCGAGGCCGAAGTGAACGACACGCTGCATTTTTCGCTTATCGGATTCCAGCCAATCAAGGTGCGCGTCACCAACGACTGGATCAAGAACAAGTCGACGACGGTGCAATTGACCGAAAAGGCCATCGCGCTCGAGGAAGTCGTCGTGCAACCCTATACACTTACGGGCTATCTCGAAGTCGATACGAAATTGATCCCGACAAGAGAAGATTACCGCTACAGTATCGCAGGTTTAAATCGCGCTTACGAAGGTGGCGCGTATGCTCCGGGCGCTTTCGGGAAGGCCATGAGTGCCATTTTCAATCCGGCCGATGCGCTCTATAATTTCTTCGGGAAAAAACCCAAGGAACTCAAGAAGATCAAGGATTTGAAGAAAGATCCGAATATCCGGTCGATGCTGGAATCGAAATACGACCGCGAGACGATTGCCGTGCTTTTGGGAATCGACAAAAAGGATTTGCCTGAAATCCTGGCGCGCTGCAATTACTCCGAATCTTTTTCGAAAACCGCGAATGACTTGCAGGTTTTGGAGGCGATCAGCGAGTGTTATGAGGAATACAAAATCCTCAAGAGCAAGTAATTTTGCCGCTGATTTTCACTGCGTTTTTCGAAGATTGCGACTAAATTTTAAACCACGAATTCGCGAATTTATGCCGCACACCGAGCGTAAATTCGCGAATTCGCGGTTTATTTTCATTTTGCGATTAGTAGTTTGTAAACACGTTTCAAGAAAGCGAACTGACGATTAGCGGGTTTTAGCTTTGGGATTTGGACTTAAATCCGGCTTTCAATAAAACGCGACTCGATACGAGCAATATCCTTAATGGATTTTCTGGCCCAATCCAGCCGTTTTTCGAGGATTTCCACGTCGGATAATTTCCAGTCGATTTGGGACTCGCGCAATCTCGACGTGATATTCTGCAGAATGATCGCAGCCGAAACCGAAATATTGAGGCTTTCTGTGAATCCGACCATAGGGATTTTGAGAAAACCGTCGGCTTGCGAGATGACTTCCTGAGACAATCCGAGGCGTTCGGTTCCGAAAAACATCGCCGCCTTATCGGTAATGTCGAAATCGTCGAGCGTATAATCGTCGTGATGCGGCGTGGTCGCGATAATCTTGTAACCGCGCGATTTGAGGTCGTCGATACAGTCCTGAATCGAAGCGAATCGATTGATGTCGACCCATTTCTCGGCTCCGAGCGCGATTTCCTTATCGATGCTTTTGCCGTACTTTTCCTCCACGACATTCAGTTGCTGAATTCCAAAAACTTCGCACGAACGCATCACCGCACTCGTGTTGTGCAATTGGAAAATGTCTTCGACAGCGACGGTGAAATGGTTGGTTCGGCGGGAAAGCACATCGAGAAACTTGGCTTTTCGGGCATCCGTAAGAATATTTTCGAGGTGGTCGAGCAGTTCAAAATCCATTTTTCAAAGATAGTCGATGCGGCACATTTGGCGCAAGTGTTAATTCTTTTTGCCTCGTCTGGATTTAACACTTGTTCGGAATCGATTTGGTTAAATTTGTAACAAGCCGACCGCTTTCCCATCCAAACTCCGACGTTTACCATGAAAAATCCCGAATACGCCATTGTCGACATCGAAACCACGGGCGGAAATGCCGGCGGCAGCCGAATCACCGAAATCGCGATCGTGATCCACGACGGTATCCGTGTGCTCGATCGCTGGGAAACCTTGGTGAATCCGGAACAGGAAATTCCCGTGGCGATTTTTGCGCTTACCGGAATCCACAACGAAATGGTGAAAGACGCTCCCATTTTCGATGACATTTCCTGTAAGGTTTTTGAATTGTTGCAAGACAGGATTTTTGTCGCGCACAACGTCAATTTCGACTATTCATTCGTGCGCCATCAGTTGGAACAATCGGGTTTCAAATGGACGGCACGAAAACTTTGCACGGTGCGCGCCGCCCGAAAAATAAAGCCCGGATTGGCTTCATACAGCCTCGGAAATCTTTGCCGTTCATTGAATATTCCGTTGGAAAACCGCCATCGCGCAGGCGGTGATGTGGACGCGACGGCCGAATTGTTCGCCAATTTGATGCAATGGGATTCCGAAGGGGAAATTTCGAAAATGGTCAGAAAAACTTCTTATGACCAAAGGCTTCCGCCGAATCTCGCTCCGTCCGATTTCGAAAAACTGCCCGAGAAACCGGGCGTTTACTATTTCTACAACCAATCCAGAAAAGTGATTTACGTCGGAAAGGCCGTGAACATCAAAAAGCGCGTCGCCTCTCACTTCAGCGGCCACAAAGTCACGTCGCAACGCCAACATTTCCTGCGCGACATCCATTCGATTTCTTTCGATATCTGTGCCACCGAACTCATGGCGCTTTTGCTTGAAGTGTCCGAAATCAAGAAACTTTGGCCGGTTTACAACAAAGCCCTGAAGCGTTTCGATCCCAAATTCGGACTTTACGAATACGAAGCCAGAAGCGGCTACCGTTATCTTGCCGTGGCGAAACTTTCCAAATTCCAGCATTGCATCCAAGCTTTCAATAGCGAATACGATGGAATTTACGCGTTGCGGACTTTGGCACAGCAATTCGGGATCGACCACAGATTCTGCAAATACAGCAAATCGGTAGAAGCCGAAATGATGCGCCCGAACGATATGTCGAACCTGCCCGAAATCTCGGTTCACAACCGACAAGTCCGGGACGCGATTTTATCTTTATCCGAAAACAAACCGACATTCGCCATTATCGACAAAGGCCGAACACACGAGGAAAACAGTTGTATTTGGGTGGAAAACGGTGATTTCTATGGAATGGGATATGTCGATTCGAGCATCGGCATCAGTCAACCCTCGGAAGTGAGGGAACACGTGACGCCTTATCGAAGCAACCAATATTGTATGCAATTGATTTACGGATACGCCAAAAAATTCCCTCTCAAGGTCGTCTCTGATTTGGCAATCAGCATCTAAAAATCCAAGAATCTGACGACCCAAAATCAAATCCCGATCAAAATCGAAATCTTCGAACTTTAAAAAGAAATCATGTAAATAACAAACGGTCGTTTAAACAGAAATTTGACAATCTATAAACTGTTTAAACAACACCAACATGACAAAAGATCGCACACTACCAAAGGCAATCGCGGCGCTAGGACTCAGTCTTTTACTGGCTGTTTCTTGTAACAAGAACCCGAAAGAGGCCGACGCTCCCGAACAAAAACAAGCGGACAGCATCCAAAAAGAAAACACGGATACTTCAAACGATCTGAAACCGACCGGTCCGGCTCCCGAATGGGGCAAAAGCATCAAGGATGAAATGGCTGTCGTAATCGAAAAACTCGGAACGCTTGGCGGCAAACCGATCGAGACGCTGACAGCTCAGGAAGCGCGCCAACAACCAACACCGACCGACGCCGTAAAAGCCGTAATGGCCGACCACAATATGCAAATGCCCACGCCAACCTGCGACACGATCGGAAAAGATATTCCTGTGACTGGCGGCAAAACGCACATCAGGATCTACACGCCAAAAGGCGGACAAGCGCCTTATCCGGTGACGGTTTACTACCACGGCGGCGGATTCGTGATCGCGAACATAGAAGTTTACAACGGCGGCGCCCAAGGTTTGTGCGAGCAAACGAAGGGAATCGTGGTTTCTGTGGAATATCCGAAAGGTCCCGAAAAGAAATTTCCGGCGGCTCACCAGACGGCTTTCGACGCTTACAAATGGGTTTTGGCAAACGCCGCTTCGTTTAAAGGCGATCCGAAAAAAGTGGCCGTGGCCGGAGAAAGTGCAGGCGGAAACCTGGCTTGCAACGTGAGCATCATGGCGCGCGACAAGAAAATCCAGTTGCCGTTGTATCAGGTTTTGGTGTATCCGGTTGCGAACAACGACATGAATTCGGAGAGCTACAAGAAATATGCGAACGCGAAACCGTTGAACAAGGCCATGATGGGCTGGTTCGTGAAAAACGCTTTGCCGTCAGAGGCAATGGCCGCTGATCCAAGAGTCAGTCTTGTAAAAGCGAATTTGGCAGGATTGCCGCCAACATTGATCATCGGGGCCGAAATCGATCCGCTTGCATCTGAGGGAAAATTGTTGTCCGACAAGTTGAAAGACGCGAAAGTGGACACAAAGTACCAAATGTATGACGGCGTTACCCACGAATTCTTTGGAATGGCAGTCGTCGTTCCACAAGCTGCCGAAGCCCAGAAATTGGCTGCGGACGAATTGAAATCGGCTTTCGGAATGTAAGTTGATACCGCTAAAAATGTAAATAAGGCTCGGATTTTTTCCGGGCTTTTTTTTTGACCGATGATGAAACCGAGACTTCCGAATAGCTTTTGCTGATCCGGGAGATAAATTCGCGAATTCGCGGCTGTTTATTCTCGGCGAAATTGAGTTAAGCAGAAAAGTTTTTGAATCCGATAAGAATCCGAAGCACACCTCAAGTATGCGAGACTGAAAAAATAAATAGTAAGAGCCACGAATGCACAACTCATTTCCGACATAATAGATTCGTGCATTCGTGGCTAAAAAAATAGCCAATTCGCGGCAGTTCATATAGTCGGAAAGTATTTGAATTTGTCGGAAATCCGGAGGAAAAGATAAGTATGCGAGGCTGAAGAAAATAAAATAAGCCACGAATGCACGAATAATTTCCGACATAATGGATTCGTGCATTTGTGGCAAAAAAATCAAATTCACAGCTTTTCCCTAATAAGCACGATGCAAGTTTTAATTCGGCAAATTCCAAAATTCGAAAGTCAAAAGTCAAAAAACCGAATGTCACCCAAATGTCGTCCAAAAGACAATCCGTATTTTTGGTAAGTCATTGTGTGCAAACCAACTTTGTCGAACCTTATGAAACAGCCGGAATTAGGAAAAAAAGTGTCTGCCCTGAGAATCGAGAATGGTCTGACGCAAGCCGAACTCGCCCAAATGTGCCAGGTTACGGTGCGCACGATCCAACGCATAGAATCGGGTGAGACAGAGCCGAGGAGTTTTACGGTGAAAACCATCTTCAACGCACTGGGAGAACAAGCTTACGCCAAACCATCGCCAAAGACGGACGCGGAAATTTCCCGAAAACTGGCTGGATTGTTCAACTTAAAAACGAATACAATGACAAAGATTGCCATCCTTTCGACGCCATTTGTAGTGGCATTCGGTGTTTTCCTGATCACATCATCAGGATTCGCCCAGGACAAAAAAGTGGTCAAAGCACTTGAGACCAACAACGACCAATTCGTGAAATCCTTCAATTCCGGAAATCTCGACGGCGTAAAATCGATCTATCTCGAATCGGCCTGTTCGGTTCCGGCCGCGAACCGTGAAATCTGCGGAAGCGACAACATCAGGAACTACTTCCAGACGGTTTACGCAAGCGGTTTCCGATTCAGCGACTTCAAGTCGACCTCGATTTCGGTGACCGATACCGTCGCGATCGACAAAGGAATGTGGAGCGGACAAGCCAACGGACAGAAAGTTTCGGGCACGTATCTCACGCAATGGCGACTAAAAAACGGCAGCTGGAAAATCGAAAACGAAAGTTCCAATGTCGAGTTGTCGCTGGATTCGGCCAAAACCGAGTGATTTCCGCAAATTCTGTAATCTTTGCTCAATTCGGCATAAGATAATGCAGGAATCGCGGTTTACTTTTACGGATGTTGATCTGAACCTCAATATCCGTAAATTACTTGACTATGACGAACGTTTTCCGCAAACCCAATTTCGCGACCTTCGCCCTCTTTATTTTTTCACTTCTCGCCTCGCCTATTTTTGCTCAAAAGGTGGAACCGGCCAAAAAAGATTCGCTGAACGAGCGCTATCCGCGTTATCCTTTGCTCAAAATCGCGTCCATCAGCTACGATTATGCCGGACAAAGCGACTACAAGATCAAATACAAGGACGCGCCGGACGAAAGCGGTGAATTTTCCAGAGGACGTATGCAAGCCTATTTGTGGTTACCGTTTTACCGCGGAACCTACTTCACCTGGAGCGTAACGGAAATCTACACAAGAGAAGATTACGACCTCAAGA
Source organism: Flavobacterium sp. (assembly GCF_004295795.1). GTDB lineage: Bacteria > Bacteroidota > Bacteroidia > Flavobacteriales > Flavobacteriaceae > Flavobacterium. Next base: position 43,420 of record NZ_SEBR01000017.1, read on the forward strand.
ATGTGGTGAATCCTTCGGGAACTTACGTCAGCGGACGCGAGACGCTCGAAGATTTCAACACGATGGTGAATATGAACTGGAGAACCAAGATCGGGACAAAACAATTCGTGGTCAACGCTAGCGCGATGGTTGGCAGTTCGCCGGCTTTCCGCTACCAAAAAGTGAGTGGACAAGTCTACGGACTCGTGATCCTCAAAGACGTTCCGAACACGATTTACTCGGTTGGAGCCGCTGTTTTGATCGATCCATCTTCGCCGCTTCCGGTCGTTCCGGTGGCGCAATATTGGCACCGTTTCGAAAACAAGAAATGGGAAGTCGACATCGTCGTTCCGCAATGGGCCAAGATCAGACGTTCTGAAACCCTTGGCGGATGGCTTTCTGCCGGAGCCGAATTCGCATCCCAAAGTTTCTTTATCCGAAACCTTCCGGGCCAACAATCGACCACTTATGAAAACGCTTTCAGTGAAATTACGCCCAATATCGGTTATGACAATCTACTTTTCGGAAACCTGATGTTGACCGTTCAAGGCGGATACAGAATCAACATGGGCGGACGACTCGGAGAAGTCAACGATCCTGCTCGCGACAAAATCGCGAACATCGACTTCGGATCAGGTTGGTACGGAAAAGCCATGCTGACTTACGTGATCCCGAACAAGGCGATCCGTCAGACGTTGGATAAAGCGATGAATTGAAAGGATTTCGGTCAAGACAAACGCTCCAATTCAAGATAATTTTTGGGATCGACCAAAATGTAGAAAATCGTCAGGAAAGGATTTTGTCCTTTTACGAAAAATGTTGCAGAACTTTCTTTGAGCCAAAATTATCGTGTTCAAAGATCGTGTCCGAACCTGTTTTCTACAATTTTCTGATCTCGTGAAATACTTTTTGTCATTCGCCGATGATTGTCAGATGAAGTAAAAACCGCATTCCGACTATTTCGTCCGCTGCCGCATCGCCTCATACAAAACGATTCCGGTGCTTGTTCCGAGATTGAAACTTTCGACGTTTCCGCGCATTTCGATCGTCACGCTAAAATCGCAGTTTTCCAACGCGAAATCGCTTAATCCGTTGCCTTCGTCTCCGAACCAGATCGCGAGATTCTGTTGCGTCAGATCGCTTTCGTGCAACAAACAATGCTGTTTTCCAATCGTCGCCGGACTCGTCGCTACACAAGTGAATCCGCCGTTTTTCAATTTCTCCAGACATTCTTCGGACGAATCGAATCTTTCCAAATCCATGAACTGCACCGCGCCCGAGGAATGTTTCATCAATGACTTCCGCTTGCGCAACATTTCCAGATTGTCTTCAAGCCTTTTCATACCGTCGACAACGTAAATTTTGGCAATGCCCAAACCGTTCGCGTTCCGTATCGCGTTGGCGATGTTGATGATATAGGTCGGATTTTCCAAAACGGCGATCAACGGCATTTTTTCTGTCGGATGGATTTTTCGTAAAAATACAGGATTTGATCGTTTGCTGAAATACGTATAAACCGATAAATCGCAAAAGCGACCAATGTTGCCACGCCGACACGTGAAGCTGTAACGAAAACAGCGCCAAACGAACGATCTTTACATATAACAAAAAGATTTTCAACAACTTAAAACATACACTATGAAAAATTTGCTATTCACGGCCGCGGCCTTGCTTACCTTCGGATTGATGTCGGCACAGACCGATACGACGACCACGGGAAAAACGAAAACGACGACGACCAAAACGAAATCGGACAAAACGAAATCGGACAAAACGATGAAAAAATCGACCGACAAGAAAATGACGAAATCATCGCCCCAAAACGACGACCGAAAAGCCGAACCGAACACGCAACCGGCCACGGCTCCAAATTCGACCGAGCCGAACAGCGCGACTCCTGCAACCGGCACTCCGACACCAACCGGAAAACCCTGAAAAACAAAAGCCCACAACGGGCTTTTTTTTATGTCCGAAATTTTAATGCCGCACGGGTTGCAGCTTTGAACGCAAGTCGGTTTTCGCTAAATTAGTGCAATGAAGAAAAAAGTAGTCGTATTGACCGGAGCCGGGATTTCGGCCGAATCAGGAATAAAAACGTTCCGCGACGCCGATGGATTATGGGAAGGACATGACGTCATGGAAGTCGCCACACCCGAAGGCTGGAACAAAAATCCGGAATTGGTTCGCGATTTCTACAACCAAAGACGGCGCCAACTCAAGGAAGTCCAACCCAATTCGGCACACGTCGAACTCGCCGAACTCGAGAAAGACTTCGACGTCACGATCATTACCCAAAACGTCGACAACCTGCACGAAAAAGGCGGAAGCACGAACGTCTTGCATTTGCACGGCGAACTGCTCAAGGTGCGAAGCCTGAACGATCCGACGCATATTGTCGATTGGGAAGAAGACTTGCTCGACTCGCACAAAGACCCGAACGGATTCGGCATGCGGCCGCACATTGTGTGGTTTGGCGAAGACGTTCCGGCGCTCGAGCAAGCCGTTTACCTAACCGATCAAGCCGATATCTTTGCCGTGATAGGAACATCATTGCAAGTTTATCCCGCGGCCGGACTCGTTTCTTACACAAGACCGAACGTTCCCGTTTTTTACATCGACCCAAAACCTATCGGAATCTCCGGAATGGGGAAACGCCTCGAAGTGATTCCGATGAGCGCGACCCAAGGCGTGAAAGTGCTTAAGGAAAGACTCAGAAAATTGCCGTAACCAAATCCGAAACAAATGGAAATAGAAAATCCCGCTTTCGACTACGACAATTTGGGCGAAACCTATTCGAAAATCCGCCAAACCGATCCAAGAATTGCCAATTATGTTCTCGATGCGCTGGCCGATGCGAAAACCATAATCAACATTGGCGCAGGTTCAGGATCGTATGAACCTGAGAACAAATATGTCGTCGCAGTCGAACCGTCAGTCACGATGCGCAAACAGCGATTGGCTAACCAAAAAGTTCCGGCGATCGACGCCAAAGCGGACAGTTTGCCGTTTGACGATAATTCGTTCGATGCGGCGATGGCGATGGTCACGATCCATCATTGGCCTGACATCGACAAAGGTCTGAGGGAAATTCGGCGCGTCACCAAAAACCAGATTCTGGTAATGACATTCGATCCCGATGCGCTCGACAAGTTTTGGAACGCCGATTATTTTCCGGAATTGATCGAGGTCGAAAAAGCGAGATATCCGAAAATACAAGATATCTTGGACGCTTTGGGCGGAAAGAGTGAGGTGATCGAAATCCCGATTCCGCTCGATTGCCGCGACGGATTCCAGGAAGCGTTTTACGGAAGACCCGAAGCTTTCCTGAACCCGGAAGTGCGGTTGAACCAATCGGCTTGGGGATTTTTGCGCGATGGACTGGAGGAAGAATCGGTGAATCGGCTAAAAGCAGATCTGGATTCGGGAAAATGGGACGAAAAATTCGGGAAGTATCGCAGCGAACCCTTTGCGACTTTCGCGCTACGACTGATCGTGTCGCATCCGCAAAGTTGATAGAATCGATAATTATCGGGAGAGATTCCCGTAAATCCGGACCAATACCGCTATTTTTGCGACCGATAACAAATCGGCATGAAACCAATAAAACTCCAACTTTTCGTTTTCATTTTACTATTTCTCGTTTTCTCGAAAGCTTTCGGCCAACCCAAAAAAGGCGAATCGCTGAATGTCTCGGTCGGACTTGGAGTGACGACCTGCTATTACGACGTCGACACTTCGGGTTCGGGATTCAGTGCCGAAGTCGAATACTTTTGGGCGCCTTTGAGTTGGTTTGGAGTAAAGCCATATGCAGGTGTCATTTTCGCGCATTCGGAATCGGAAAAAAACGAGATGTTCGAAGCCAAAGTCAGGACAAAGGCATTTCTCGTCGGAACGAAGATCAGGATTGCCGCGCCAATTCCTTATGTCGCACCTTATATCGAATCGGGTTTCGGACTTTCGTGCGGCTCGTTCGAGACTTTCGTCGCCGGACATTACGACATCGACAAAAGCGGAATCTATCCACATATCCCGCTGACGTTAGGACTTGCGGTGGGACGCAAACACAATTTCGACATCAAGTTGAGTTATTATTTCCAGGATTCGGCCAAGCAAATTTACGGATCGGCGGCTGTCGGGTTTTCGTTTCCGCTTGACTGACAGAAAGCGATCAGGAAAAATCCTCACTCCAATCGCCTTGCATGGCATCGAGTAATTTGGGCGTCGGCTTTAAGCTGTCGATGTGGCAATTTTCGAGATCGGACAAAGATTCGACATTGAGATAATCGTCCTTTTCGTGCTCGGAAGTGTTTTGATCGGAAGTATTCATGGTTGTTTCTTCCAAAAATACGCCGCGACCGCAAACCTGGCATTGTAGGAAAACTGCGATTGTGTTGTAAGATTCGCTGCACGCATCCAAAAAAACCAGATTCTGCCTGAAGCGATTCCTCGAAATCGAATCACGGGCAGAATTTCCATCCGATTCAGACTTCGGAAAACTCCAACCGAATTTCAGTCGAAGCGCCAGAAGTCACCGAAATTTTCGCGCCCAGACGATCGGCTAATTCGCGAATCAAAGTCAAGCCCAAACCAGAACGTCGGCTGTCGACCGAAGCATTTCCAAGCAATGCCGCTTTCGCCGTTTCGGGCATCGGTTTTCCTGTGTTTCGAACCCAGACTGAAATTTGTTTTCCGGATTTGCTTCCGCCCAAAATCACCTCGGAATCTTCATTGGAAACCTTTATCGCGTTCTGAACCAAGTTCCTGAGAATGATCTCGAGCATGTTTCGATCGGTTTCCAGGCAAAGCGACTCGTCGAATTCGCGTTTTAGCGACACGTTCTTTTTCTCGCGTTCGTTCGTCGAAAGATCTGAAATCACCTCGAAACATTCTTCCAACGCAAAAAAATCGTTCTGAACCGAAAATTGCTGCATCTGCGACTTGGACCAAATCAACAAATCTTCCATCGTATCGAGCAAAATGCGCGCCGACGAAGTGATTTTGTCGTTGTGACGGATTTTGTCGGCTTCTGACAAAGCCTCGGGATGCGACTTCTGGATTTCCAGAAACTGATAGATATGGCTCACGGAACTTCTCAAATCGTGCCCGATGATCGAAAACAGTTTCGCTTTCGTCTGATTGGCTTCGTCGAGCTTCGAATTCAGCTGCAAAAGTGCGAGATTGTTGCGTCGCTGGTTTCGGATTTGCATAAAAAGCAAAAATCCTATCGCGATCACCATGACGAGTCCGCCAATGTAAAGCCAGCGCTCGCGTTCGGCCGATTCGAGTTTGACGCGATTGAGCTCGATCTGTTTGTCGCGCAGTTCGATCGCACGCCTGTCCTCGAGGTTCTTGATGGTTTCCTTGTTGTCGGAATTGAAGATCGAATCCTTGAAAACCGCGGCTTGGTTCTGCATTTCGAATGCGCTCTCGAATTGCCTCAATTGTCCGTGAAGCGCTGCCAGCGTCACATAAGCCAAACCTTGTCCGTTTCGGTCGCCTCTTTCCTGATTGAGTTTAAGCGCGCGGTTGCCTTCGAACACGCCTTTGTTTGCGAGTTCCACTGCTTTTGCTCCGGATTCGGCTTTCGATTGTCTCAGGAAAATATCGGCACGCAACTGGTAATTCGCGGGCGTAACCCTGTCGTTTCCGGTCGTGAGATTGATTTCCAACGAGGCGTCATTATACTCGTTCGCCTTCTTGTAATCCTTGTTTTCGTAATACAGATGCGCCAGGGACGAAAGGTTGATCGACTTGTTGTAAAGATCGCCGAGCTTGTCGTTGATCACGATTGCGTCGTTGAAGAACTTGATCGCCTTGTCGTATTGCCTGAGTTCGGAATAACAATTTCCGAGATTTCCCAAATTGTTGGACAGATACGTCAAATTGCCCATCTGTTCATTGATCACGCGCGCCCGATCGTAATATTGAACGGCTTTTTTGATGTCGCCCAAGTCATAATACACGATTCCCATGTTCGACAAAACCGCCGCCTGCCCTTTCCTGTCGCCGGCTTCCTCGCTCGATTTGAGCGCGAGCATGTCGTTTTCGAGCGCTTCGGTGTAATTGCCCATGTAGGTTTGCACGAGTCCGAGACTTCGCAGACATTCGCCTTTTACTTTTTTGCTCTTTACGATTTTGAGGCCCTTTTTGTATTCCTCGACGCCTCCCGGATAATCGCCGTTATTGGTCAGGTTCATGCCTATGCTGCGATGTGCCGCTGCGATCCCGTCGTTGAATTTGAGCTTTTTGGCGAGTTGCAACGCGCGTCTTCCCCACAAAAGTCCAAGTTTCACATCTACATCTTGGTGACAATAGGAAAGTTTGTTCAAAACCGACACTTTGGCCGTGTCGTCCGGTTTGGTCGCGACGAGATTTTTGAGCGAATCGATAGCCGACTTTCCTTCGGTTTGGGAAAATCCGACGATCGGAAAAAGCAAAAACAAAAGCAGCCAGCGCATCTAAAGCAGTTGTTTGAGGTTGTCTTTATAACTCCTTCCGATGGGAATTTCGGTTCCGTCGTGAAGCGTGACAACGCCCGAAACCACTTTTCTCACGAAAGTCTTGTGCACGGCGAAACTGCGGTGCACGCGCACGAATCCCACCATGTTCTCTTCTTTTATCAGATTCCCGATATTGGACAAAACGAAATATTTGCGAGTGCCGGTCACGACCCTTGTGTAATCTTTCAACGCTTCGAGATACAAGATGTCGCGCAGGGCAACCTTGTGCTGCTCTGTGCCGTCCTTGATGAAAATCGACTCGCCACCGAATCCGGCTTCGAACAGATTCGCCTTTTCGCGAACCGACATATAGTCCTCGATGCGAACGATTGTCTGGGAAAGTCTGTTCGCGGTGAGCGGTTTCAGGATGAAGTCCAACGTATCGAGTCCGAAGGCGTCCAGAGCGTGTTCCGGATGAGCCGAAATAAACACGCAAACGGGAACATCGGAAACCGATTTGCGCAATTCAAGACCGGAAAGCTCCGGCATGTCGATGTCGAGAAACAGCACGTCAGGTTTGTGTTTTTGGATAAAAGGCAGCGCTTCTACCGCCGACTCGAAAATACCGAGCACGTCAAATTGCGGATACCGCTTCAGGTTCAGGGAAACATTGAGCCTATCCAGCTCGTTGTCGTCGATTATAAGACTGGTATACCGTTTCATAGCTTCGAAGGTCAGTCAAATGTACTACAATATCGGATTTTCTGTCGCTAGTAGAGAAAAAATGTCGCTGGTATATTTTAACACGAGATAAATTGCGCAACTCGCAACTTTGCAATCAAGACAACAGCGTACAATTGTGTTAGTTTTTTTCAGAAAGAGTCGGTAGGAGTTGCCGGCTCTTTTTATTTTGTTGGATTTCCCTTACATTCAAATTGTACACAACTTTACTGTTTTAAAAAAAGTTACGGTTACTAACTTTAGGAGATGGAAAAGTTTTTACGCGAACAAAAGGAAATGCGAAAATGTATGGAGAAAAAGTTGTCCGAAATCACTTTGGAATACGAACCTGACATGGACGCATCCGAAAGAAAGCACTTCGAATTGGCCAAACATTACACGTATTCGCTCGTAGTGGGAGAAAGTCTGATGTGCGAATGGCATTTTACCGAAATGGCAAAACACTACCAAACGATGTTGCCGCAAAAAGTCGAGCGCGAATTGCGAACGGGTTTGAACGAGTGCGTAAATTCGGTGCGGAATTCAGACAATCGTTCAGTTTAGATCTCTTGTGCGTCTCAACCCGATTATGTCGCGCAAATCTTTTTCCAGCAGAAAATAGTCGGTCGATTTCACAATGTGTCTGTCGGCTCCAAACTCGTAGCTTTTCTGGGCCAATTCCTGATCGATGGACGAAGTGAAAATCACCACAGGAACATCGTCAAAACGCTTGTCGCCTCTAATTGTCTTCAGAACGTCATGTCCGGTCGTGCCGTTCAGGCTGAAATCGAGAAACAGGATTTCGGGCACTTCCGATTCTCCGAACAATTGGTCGCGAAACGCATCCAAAGTCTCGAAAACCATCACTTGCTTGTTGAATCCGACCATGATGTCCACGAAAATCATCAAATCGTCCTTGTCGTCGTCCAGGTAATAAATCATCGGAAATTAATTTTACACCAATTTAGGAAATCGAAGTGAAACCAGATTTGCATAATTTCCATTCCGCCGATTTTTTTTCCAGATTTCAAAATGTCGCCCTCACTTGACCTTCATTGCCTTGAGCAAAGCGGCAGTTACCAAAGCGCCAAATAAGTAATAGCCGACTGTCATCGCTTTTTTTTGCGTCGTTCCCGCAACCGGTTCTTCGTCCAATCCCATTGGTTCGGGCAATGTCACGGCTCCGACTCCGGCGGTCAGGCCGATCGTGATGGCGCGCGTCCAAAGATTTTTGCTTCCGCCAATCCCGATACTCGAATAATACATGGCGTTGCTGACCAGATCTGCGCCCAAAGTTGCCGCATACAGATTGTCTTCGTTTTCGATTTCGGCGTCGATCGGCTTTAGCGTTTTCTGGATCGCCTCCTCGCCTACCAAATCGATTCTTGGCGTGCCTTTCTTGTGTTTCAGCGCTTCGTGCAGTAAATTCAGGGCGATCGCGCCGCCCAATCCGGCGGCCATATTTTTTATCGTGCTCATTTTGTCGGTTTTTGGGATTATTTATTCGTGTCGGTGGAATCTGTGGCGCTCGAATCTGTGGCTGATGCCGATCCTGATTCCGATGTTGGAGAAGTTGCTCCGGCCGCAGCGGCTCCGGTTTCGGTATCTTCCGGATTGTTCGCTTCGCCGTGCGTATATCGGCACGAGGAAAGCATCAGTACTGCGGTAAAAAAAAGGATTTTGGAAAGTGTCGTTTTCATGATTTTGGCTTTTAGGATGAGTTCCAAATTTACGTCCGCGACGGTACTTTTGTCTTACACGAGTTTTATCGATTGTGACATGACTTGAATGTGGGAGTTTGTTTCTTAGCCCGTTGCGAATCCGCGGAAGCGAAAAACAAAAAGTCAAAAAAAACTTCGGAGACCAAAAAAGTGCCCGAAGTATTTGTGTCCGATGCCGATAAAAAATTTTCTTTTGACCGACTATCGTTTCAACGCAAAATGCGCCCTGAATTCTTTGAGTTTGAGATTTCTGTCGACGTATTCCAGCACGAACCAATAATCGGTCGACGGCAATGGATGTCCGTTGTAAGTGCCGTCCCAGCCCGATGTGTCCGAAGGTTTGATCTGCTTGATGAGTTTGCCGTAACGGTCAAAAATCGAGATCTTGGATTCGGCTTGACCGGACAAACCGTTGATGTTCCAATAATCGTGGAAACCATCTCCGTTCGGAGTAAAATAATGCGGATAATCGAGGAAGAAAAACGTGATCGTCTCGACGCCGCAACCATTTTCGTCTCTCACTTCAATCGTGTGATCGCCTGCCGAAACGTTGTAGAAAACGTTCGTGGTCTGCAATTGTTCGCCATCCAACAAATACGAGTAATTGCCCGATCCGCCGGAAACGTTTACAACGACATTTGTAACATCGGCAAAATCACGAGGCGTATCGGCCGTGACGGTAATTGCTCCAACAGCCGTGACGGTCGCGCTCGCAGAATTCACGCAACCTGTCGCCAGATTCGTTGCCACGACAAGGTAATTTCCGGCTTCGGTCGCCAGGTGCGAGTTCGAAATCGTCGCCAAAGGTTGGCCGTTGTTCGTCCACACAAAACTGTAACCGGAATTCGACAAACCTGTGTTCAACAGATACGAAGTCGATGGCACGCCGTTTTGCACGCAGATGAATCCATCGGTCAAAACCGGATTCGGCAAAGGATTCACCGTCACGTTCAACGTCACGACAGTTGCGCATTGGCCCGCATTCGGAGTAAACACATAACTTCCGCTTGTCGTATTGTTTATAATCGATGGATTCCACGTTCCCGAAATTCCATTCGGAGAAGTCGTAGCCAAAATTGGCGCGACATCGCCTTGGCAAAGCGCCAAAATCGTAGCAAAATCGGGTGCGACCGAAGGCGTAATGGTCACGGACAAAGTCGCAGCAACCGCGCATTGATTGGCGTTTGGCGTAAACACGTAAGTTCCGCTTGTCGTGTTGTTGATCGTCGATGGACTCCAAGTTCCCGAAATTCCATTGGGAGAAGTCGTGGCCAAAACCGGCGCAACCGAACCTTGGCACAAAACTAAAGTCGTAGCGAAATTTGGAGTGATCGAATTCGTCACCGAAACGTTCAAAGTCACCGGAACGGCGCATTGTCCGGGATTTGGCGTAAAAATATAACTTCCGCTTGTCGTACTGTTTATGATTGAAGGATTCCACGTTCCCGAAATTCCATTGGGAGATGTCGCGGCCAAAACTGGTGCTACCGAACCTTGACAAAGCGCTAAAGTCGTAGCGAAATTCGGAGTGATCGAATTTGTGACCGAAACGTTCAAAGTCACCGGAACGGCACATTGTCCGGGATTTGGCGTGAACACATAACTTCCGCTCGTCGTATTATTTATGGTCGATGGATTCCAAGTTCCCGAAATTCCATTCGGAGAAGTCGCGGCCAAAATTGGAGCTACCGAACCTTGGCACAAAACCAAAGTCGTAGCGAAATTTGGCGTGATAGAATTCGTGACCGAAACGTTCAAAGTCATCGGAACAGCGCATTGTCCAACATTCGGTGTGAACACATAATTTCCGCTTGTCGTGTTGTTTATCGTCGACGGATTCCAAGTTCCGACAATTCCATTAGGAGAAGTCGTGGCTAAAATCGGCGCAACCGAACCTTGACAAAGTGCCAAAGTCGTAGCGAAATTTGGAGTAACAGAATTCGTGATCGTAACGGCCATCGTAACGGGAACGGCGCATTGACCCGCATCGGGAGTAAATACATAACTCCCACTTAACGTGTTACTTACGACCGACGGATTCCAGGTTCCGGTAATTCCATTCGGAGAAGTCGTAGCCAGAGTCGGCGCAGCCAAACCTTGACAAATTATAGCCGAATTAGCGAAATTAGGTGTGATCGAGTTCGTAACCGAAACGTTCAAAGTCACCGGAACGGCGCATTGTCCGGGATTTGGCGTAAAAACATAACTTCCGCTCGTCGTATTATTTATGGTCGATGGATTCCAAGTTCCAACAATTCCATTCGGAGAAGTCGTAGCCAAAATCGGAGCAACCGAACCTTGGCACAAAACCAAAGTCGTTGCGAAATTTGGCGTGATCGAATTTGTGACCGAAACGTTCAAAGTCACCGGAACGGCGCATTGTCCGGCATTTGGCGTGAAAACATAACTTCCGCTTGCCGTGTTGTTGATTGTCGATGGATTCCATGTTCCGGAAATTCCATTGGGAGAAGTCGTAGCCAAAATCGGAGCAACCGAACCTTGACACAAAACCAAAGTCGTTGCGAAATTCGGAGTGATAGAATTCGTCACCGAAACGTTCAAAGTCACCGGAACGGCACATTGTCCGGGATTTGGCGTAAAAACATAACTTCCGCTCGTCGTATTATTTATGGTCGATGGATTCCACGTTCCGGAAATTCCATTGGGAGAAGTCGTAGCCAAAATCGGCGCAACCGAACCTTGACACAAAACCAAAGTCGTAGCGAAATTTGGAGTGATTGAATTCGTGACCGAAACGTTCAACGTCATCGGAACAGCGCATTGTCCGGCATTCGGCGTGAACACATAATTTCCGCTTGTCGTATTGTTGATCGTCGACGGATTCCAAGTTCCGGAAATTCCATTGGGAGAAGTCGTAGCCAAAATCGGTGCTACCGAACCTTGACAAAGTACCAAAGTCGTAGCGAAATTTGGAGTAACAGAATTCGTGATCGTAACGGTCATCGTAACGGGAACGGCGCATTGACCCGCATCGGGAGTAAATACATAACTCCCACTTACCGTGTTGCTTGCGACCGACGGATTCCAGGTTCCGGTAATTCCATTCGGAGAAGTCGTAGCCAAAGTAGGCGCAGCCAAACCTTGACAAATTATAGCCGAATTAGCGAAATTAGGCGTGATCGAGTTCGTAACCGTGACGGACAAAGTCCTCGGAACGGCGCACTGACCGGCGTTTGGCGTAAAAATATGGTTTTGAGTACCAACGGTGGACGTATTTATGACCGACGGATTCCAGGTTCCGACAACTCCATTAGGTGAAGTCGTGGCCAAAACCGCAGGCGTAGCGCCTTGGCAATATGTCAAAGGCGTCATATCGAAGTCTGGAATAGTCGAAGTATTTACCGTCATTTGCGCGGCGTTGCTCACGATATTCGTTCCCATCGTCATCTGACAATAGAATTGATTGGTCGGAAATCCTGCCGGAACCGGATTGATGGTAAGTGTTCCGGAATTCGCTCCTGAATAAGGTGCGGCATTCGGAACATTGACCCAAACGCCGGCCGTGTTGAGCATTTTCCATTGAAAAGTGTAGCTGGCAGGATTTGGTACCGATGCAGAAAAAGTAGCCGATCCGTTTTCGCAAGTCACGATCGAAACCGGACTCGTAATTGGAGGAATGACGCCCGTCGGAGCGTTGAATTGTCCGATGTCTGCACAGGTTTCCGTGCTCGAAGTTACCCAATCGTTCGCATCGAAAACCGCTTTCGGAGCGATGGCGTTGGGCTTTCTGACAATCGAGTATCCAACTTCATTCGGTGCCCAGACATTGTCGATCAACGTCGTTCCGTTGTACAGCTCGAATTCGTCGTTCGCGTTGTATCCGACGGTGTAATCCATGTTTCCCGTTACGCTGCACGGCGTTGTTCCTGTCCCGATTCCTATCATATAGATTTGACCCGAAGCTACAGATCCGGTAAGGAAAATCTCGCCGTAAGCCGTATCGCCAATGTCGCCATATCGACGTATCGTATAGCCGTTGAGATTGATCGTATTGGCCGTTCCGTTGTAAAGCTCTATCACGCCTGTGTCTCCGGCCTGCGCATCGTAAATTTCGGATATGAAAAGGTCGGAACTGAAAATTGGAGGCGCTACCGAAACGATCTGCGAAAAGTTCACGGCAGAAATCGACGGACAAGCATTTGTGGTAACGGCAACGATTCCGGTACCGGAATTCGCCGGAACATAAGCCTGAACCAACGTACTCGAAATAACCGTAAAAGTTGCCGGAACGCCGTTGAAAGTCACCGCCGAAGTGCCCGAACCCGTTTGGAATCCGGTGCCGGAAATGTTCACCAAAGTATTCGCCGGACCGTTTATCGGCAAAACGCCCGTCACTGTGCTGCCCGAACAATTGGGCACGACGCTTCCGTTGAGCGTAAAATCGTCCAGTCGCAAAGTGCCGTTTCCGGTTCCCGGCGTAAGCTGCATTTGTATCGTAACCGTTCCCGTCAATCCCGAAACCGCATTCGCTACATTCGTGTTTCCGATTGCCGCTCCGCCAGCGCTCGTAGCTCCGGAACCCATATTGATTCCGTTGGCCGAAAGCGTCCAGGCCGTCGGGCCGGTGTTGCTGCGCTGCGTCCAGAAGTTGAACGAGGTGATGTTCAGCAGATAATTCGGGGCGACTTGGATCGTGAGCGTAATTGTTGCTGCCGTCGCGGTCTGGATTCGGATCGCTTGTCCGGTACTTCCGGCGCCGCTTGTCCAAACGCCTGCGGAATTCGTCCACGAAGAACCTGAAAGGTTGGCGTTCAAGGTTTGGGGCGCGACGTTGTAAGGATGCGCCGTAATGGCCGTCGTTCCGAAATTATGGGAATAGACCTGGCTTTTTGCCTGAAGTCCGAAAAGTAAAAAAAGGGCTGCCAAAGCGACAAGAATCCGACTACCCAAAAAACGACAACTCGTTGACTCAACTATCATTTACGTCCTATTAGCGTGCAAAAATATGGCGTGGCGACCAAAAAATCGGCGGTCGCACTTTATCAATTTCTTATCAAACGGTAATCCCGATTGGGCAATTACGATTTCCGGATGAGATAAACCCAACCTGTTTTGACCGTTCCATCTGACGTGGTCAAAGCGTAATAATAAGTCGCCGACGGCAATTCATCCCCATTGTCAGACTGGCCTTTCCACTCGTTCACGTAATCGCGTTTCGAGTAGACTTCGCTTCCGTATCTATTGAAGATCTTGAGCTCGCGCACGTTCAATCCGCTAAGGTTAAAAGCGTCGTTCATGCCGTCGCCGTTGGCCGAAACGCCTTTCGGGATCGTACAGAAAATCGTATTTACCGAATAATTGTCGGATGCCGTACAACCCGAATCGAAAGTCACCGTCAAAGTGAAAACGACCGGAAAAGTAACGTTCGATCCCGACAAAATATCGGATGCGTTCAAATCTTCCGAACTTCCCACGACCGCGCCCGAAGCGTCCGTCCATTCATAAGACGAAATATCGGCTGCATTTTGTGAATTCGCCTCGAGCACGAAACTTCCGCCTCGACAAGCGCCCGAGATCGAAACATCGGGATTTACGATCGTTACAGTCAAAGTCGTCGGGTGCGCGCATTGGCCCGCATCTGGCGTAAATACGTAATTGCCCGCGTTTTGGTTGTCGATTGCGGCTGGATTCCAGGTTCCGGAAATTCCGTTCGGCGAAATCGCATCCAAAGTCGGAACGCTTGCGCCCGTGCAAATACTGAGTTGTGTAGCGAAATCAGGCACGATCGCATTGGTGACCGAAACGGCCAAAGTCACGGTAACTGCGCATTGTCCGGCATTCGGCGTAAAGGTATAAGTCCCGCTCGTTTGATTGTTTACGGTCGACGGATTCCACGTTCCGACGATTCCGTTCGGAGAAGTCGTGGCCAAAATTGGCGCAACCGAACCTTGACAAAGTGTCAAAGTCGTAGCGAAATTCGGAACAACGTTTCCAGCGTTAACGGTCACTGCCAAAGTCACCGAAGTCGCGCATTGTCCCGCATTCGGAGTAAAAACGTAAGTCCCGCTCGTTTGATTGTTTATGATCGATGGATTCCAGGTTCCGACAATTCCATTCGGAGAAGTCGTGGCCAAAACCGGAGCAACCGAACCTTGGCACAAAGCCAAAGTCGTAGCGAAATTGGGAACAACGTTTCCAGCGTTAACGGTCACTGCCAAAGTCACCGAAGTCGCGCATTGTCCCGCATTCGGAGTAAAAACGTAAGTCCCGCTCGTTTGATTGTTTACGGTCGACGGATTCCACGTTCCGACGATTCCGTTCGGAGAAGTCGTGGCCAAAATTGGCGCAACCGAACCTTGGCACAAAGCCAAAGTTGTAGCGAAATTCGGAGTGACGCTATTGTTTATTGTAACCGACAAAGTCGTTGCGACCGCGCATTGTCCGGCGTTCGGCGTAAAAGTATAAGTAGCGCTCGTTTGATTGTTTATGATGGATGGATTCCAGGTTCCGACAATTCCATTTGGCGAAGTCGTGGCCAGAACCGGAGCAACCGAACCTTGGCAAAGCGTCAAGGTCGCCGGAAAATTTGGCGTAGCCGATGCGCTTATCGCAATTGTGACTGTATCGGAAATCGTCGCTCCACATATATTGGTGGCAGTCAAGGTCAAAGTCACCGTTCCGGTCGCCGTCGGACTTATCGTGTATGTCGTATTCAAGGCCGATGCGTTCGAGAATGTTCCCGAAGACGCCGTCCATTGCACCGATGTTTGGTTTTGTGCCGATCCGACCAAGGAAACGGAAGTTCCGGCGCAAGCGGAAAGCGCATTTCCGGCCTCGACCGTAAAAGGCGGGACCGGAGCCGAACAACCGTTGTTGACATAAGTCGCAACGCCCGCTGGTGTAAACAAAACCGTCGCTCCATCGCCCGCAGTTTGCACTCCGGCTTCGTTGATAAGCAACGCCCTATCGTAAGTCACGGAATCCGAACAAGATCCGAAAGACATCAAAAGTGTTCTCAAACCACTTCCGAAGTTGGCGAAATGTCCTGTCGCGACGGCAGGATTATTCTGGAAAAGAATATAGATATTTTCAGTGATCGGCCCGAATTCATTCAAGGCAGTGTCGATGTTGAAACTCGTCACGAGAATTACCGACGCATTTGCCGGAAGCACGCCTGCCGTCGGTTGGATCAATTGTCCGCATCCGCCCGCGTCAAGAATGTCGGCGTTCAAAGCGGCAACTTTCTGTACCGTCGTGGCGTTCTGCGTCAAGCCTTGCCAGCTATTGTTGGGCCAGTCGACAGACAGGTTCGAAGTGTTCAAGGGCGCATTCCCTACCCGGAATCTCACCATTTCGTTAAGTCCTTCCTGCGGTCCGCAAGCGTCGACAAGAATACTTTCAATTTGGAAACATTGGGCTTGAGATGCCGACGTTATCAGGCAAAACAGCAGTAATCGTAAAAAATTCCTCATTTGTTTGGTGCTTTTTCATATTCGGATAGAAAAGCCGCGCAAATTACTGTATTTTCCGCAATGGTTTGTTACCAAATCATTAGGAATCAGGGAAATTTATCCACAATGTTTTTTGATAAACTCAGCACCTCGATAGCCTCTATCTTTCGAAGATTTCCGCGTTGAACACCACACCGATATTGGGATGAAACCCTCTGAATCCGTCGACTGGCAATTCTGCCTGATTGCCGTTTACAGTTCGCAAATCAGCGAATATTTGAAAGTTGTTGTATTGGAAAGCAGCTTTCACGCCCCACGATCTGATTTTTGTTACCAACGGCGAGGTTTCGTCGGCAGTAAGCAAAAACCGGTAATCGCTTCTGCCCGGCTCTGGAATTTCCACCCAAGAGAGATAGGGCGAAAGTGAAAAACTTACCTTTTCGGAATTCTGTACGAGGAGATATTGAAAATTAACACCCAAAGAACTATTTATCGAGTAAAAAGATCGCTCGGAATCCTCATTCCTGCCATTTATCGTCTTTGTCGCAAATTCAAAAAACGGCGAAATCAGATAGTAATTCGAGGAACGCCCGAGCGCCAAATTGTAAACAACGGAGGCTGAAAATGAGTTCTTTCCGACATCGGGAAACAAAACCGTACTTATAGCAAGGCTATCGGTATTCGAAGCGTTGACGTTGAAGCCGAAATTTACGTCGACGAACATCGGAATTCCACTAACTGTCCGTTTGAAAGGCCTTATATAGCCCGACAATTTTCCCGATGCATTAATTTCGGTAAACGTCTCAGTGTTTGTATTTCCGACTCCGTACAATCCAAATGTAGCCAAACCGGCAGCATCGAAATCATTTCCCGCAGCCAAACCAGCTACAGCGCCTGACCTAAACGGCACAAGCGTCCTCGCGCCCATTTGCCCAAATGCGAACGAACTCGCCAATAATCCAAAAAAAAGTAAATGTTTGTTCATGTTGACCTGTTTTATATTTCCTTCAAAAGTCAAGGAACCAGATCACAGAGGAATAGTTGAAACACTAGCCGGCATTCAGGAAAACCTATATCGCATTTCATAAACGCTAAACTTTTGTTTTTTTCATGCAAACAGTGTTCGAATACCAATTGAAACGTCATAAATTTGAGTACTTAAAAAACAACTTATGAAGACTATCAAGACCGCCATCGCACTATTCGTGACGCTTTTGGCAACCACAATGAACGCTCAGGACAAACCGAAAAGTCCGGCAGAAACCGCTTCGGGGAAAATCGGGAAAGCGACTGTTACGATCAACTACGGCGCTCCTTCGGTGAGAGATCGCGAAATTTGGGGCAAATTGGTTCCGTTTGGGGAAGTTTGGAGAGCGGGCGCAAACGACGCCACGACTTTCGAAACCGACAATGCGCTGACAATCGACGGGAAAGAACTTCCGGCTGGCAAATATTCGTTGTTCGTGATCCCGGAAAAAGACCAGACCGCGACCGTAATTTTCAACAAGGAATCCAAACAATGGGGCGCATACAAATACGACGCTTCGAAAGACGCGCTTCGAGTGAAGGTCAAAGCCGCAGAATCGGCAAAAACCGAACAACTCACCTATAAAGTAAACGCCAAAGGTTTTGCGCTTTCTTGGGACAAATGGACGATTCCGGTCACTGCTAAATAATTTTTCTATGGCAGATTTAGCCACGAATTGAATTTGGACATGAGCAGACAAACAGTCTTTGGTTGCCAAAGACAAAAAATTCTTGCGTAACGAAAATTTTTAACCGCGAATTCGCGAATTTGCGGTTGAATTTTTTACAACGAAATCTTAGCCACGAATGCACGAATATCTGCATTCGTGGCTTTCTTTTATTCAATTAGAAGATAAGTTGCTTAAGTTCGTCTGACACAAATCAAAGGAAAACCAAAAGCGAAGCGGGCAATCCGCGTGAATCCGTGCATCTGTTCCATCTGTGCATCCGTGGCAAAAATATAGCTGAGCGTCTTTGACAAAAGAATTCTTTGACCGTGTTATTTTTTAACCGCGAATTTGCGAATTTATGCAGCCATCCGAGCGTAAATTCGCGAATTCGCGGTTGAATTTTTTACAATGAAAATTTTAGCCACGAATGCACGAATATCTGCATTCGTGGCTTTATTTTTAATCAGTTAGAAGATAGGTCACAAGTTCGTCCGACGCAAAGCTGTGGAAATCCATAAGCGAAACGGAAAATTCGTGCCAAGAGCGAATATCCGTGGCAAAAAAATCGGTGTAAAAAGCATTCAAAAACAAAGCTAAATTTACCTTTGCGATTGCGACCAATTCCAGAAACTCCGAAAATCCAATTAAAATGTCCAAATTCCTATTCGCCGCCCTACTCCTGCTAACTTTCGGATGCGCCAAACCCAAATTCGAGAAAGACTGGACAACCGAAAAAGCACCCGAAAAATTCACGGCAAAATTCGAGACTACAAAAGGCGCTTTCGAGGTAGAGATCGAACGCAAAAATTCTCCGAAAGCCGTCGACCGATTTTACCAACTGCTGAATCACAACTATTTCGACAATTCGATTTTCTACAGGGTTCTTCCGCAGTATATCGCACAATTCGGTAACTCCGACCAAGCGATCTCCGACCAATGGCGATTGGTGAAAATTCCAGATGAACCCGTGATTCTGCCCAACAAAAAAGGCACGATTACGTTCGCGAGATTCGGCAAGGAAACGCGCGATCTGGAGCTTTTCATCAACATAAACGACAATCCGGAATTGGACACTGTCGTCGTCGAAGGCGTCAAAGGCTATCCGGCGCTAGGCCGCGTCATCAAAGGAATGGAAGTCGTTCAAAAACTCTATTCGGGTTATAACGAACGCACGATGCAAGATTCCGAAAGAATGTATGCAAACCGACAGGATTTTCTCGCCACTTACCCAAATCTCGACCAGATAAAAACCGCGAAAATCATCCCATAAAAAAAGGCCGCGATCGCGACCCTGATTTTACAATGCTTTTGCTCCGGCTTTGGCCACTTCGTAGTCATCTTCGACCGTGCTTCCGGAGACGCCTATAGCGCCGACGAATTCGCCCGAAGCGTTCTTCAGCACGACACCACCGGGAAACGTAATGAGTCCGTTATTGGAATGCTCGATGTTGAAAAGCGGCTTTCCGGGTTGCACCAACGGGCTCAGATCGGCTGTGTCCATCTGGAAAAAAATCGCCGTTTTCGCCTTTTTGATCGCGATGTCTGTCGATCCCAACCAAGCGCCGTCGTTGCGTACGAAAGCCACGAGATTCGCGCCTGAATCGACTACTGCGATATTCATTTTGGTATTGATGTCGGCTGCTTTTTGCTTTGCCGCGGCGATGATCGCTTCGGCTTGTTGTAAGGTAATGTTCATATGTAAGTTGTTGTTTTGTATCTATCTAAGGTAATCAGACCGGGTTACAACAAGTCTTAACGAAAGGCCAATTTAAACGACGGATCGTATTTTGTTTGTGTTTTGGAATTTGTCCTATATCGGAAATGCGAAAAATCGGAACGCGAAAAATTTGTCCAAACTCTCGACGCGAAGCCATTTACCGCGATTTTTTGTTCCGGAAAACACACACAAACGTTATATTTGCGCCTTTAACAACACACTCATGCAACTTACCGAACTCAACGCCATTTCCCCGATCGACGGTCGTTACCGCAACAAAACCAACTCGCTTTCGCCCTATTTTTCAGAGGAAGCTTTGATCCGCTATCGTGTTTTGGTCGAAATCGAGTATTTCATTGCGCTCTGCGAGATTCCTTTGCCGCAGTTGGCGCGCGTTGACAAGAATCTTTTTGGGAAATTGCGCGACATCTACAAGAATTTCACTTCGGACGACGCCATATCGATCAAGGAAATCGAGAAGACGACCAACCACGACGTGAAAGCCGTCGAATACTTTATCAAAAAGGCTTTTGACGATTTGGGACTGTCTGATTTCAAGGAATTTATCCACTTCGGACTAACTTCACAAGACATCAACAACACCGCGATTCCGCTTTCTACGAAGGAAGCTTTTACGGACGTTTACCTCAAATTATTGATAAAACTGATTGCGCTTCTCAAGGATTTGTCGGTGGAATGGAAAGACATCCCGATGTTGGCCAGAACGCACGGACAACCCGCATCTCCAACGAGATTGGGCAAGGAAATCCACGTTTTCGTCGAGCGTCTTGAAGAACAACTGCGCTTGTTGTTCAACGTTCCGTTTGCGGCCAAATTTGGCGGAGCGACCGGGAATTTCAATGCGCACCACGTGGCTTATCCGCAAATTTCGTGGCAAAAGTTCGGTCAGGATTTCGTCGAGGAAAAACTAGGGCTCAAACATTCTTTCCCAACGACACAAATCGAGCACTACGACCATTTCGCGGCATTCTTCGACGCTTTGAAACGCATCAACACCATCGTTTTGGATCTCGATCGCGACATCTGGACGTATGTTTCCATGGATTATTTCAAGCAGAAAATCAAGGAAGGCGAAGTTGGATCATCAGCTATGCCACACAAAGTCAATCCTATAGATTTCGAGAATTCCGAAGGAAATTTGGGCATCGCGAATGCCATTTTCGAACATCTTTCAGCCAAACTTCCGGTCTCGAGATTGCAGCGCGATTTGACCGACAGCACGGTTTTGAGAAACATCGGAGTGCCTTTCGGACACACTTTGATCGCTTTCGAGGCGACTTTGAAAGGTTTGGACAAACTGCTGTTGAACGCCGACAAATTTGCCGAAGATCTCGAAAAAAACTGGGCGGTCGTGGCCGAAGCCATACAAACGATCTTGCGACGCGAAGCTTACCCGAATCCTTACGAAGCCTTGAAAGGCTTGACGCGTACCAATTCGGTCATCGACAAAAAAGCCATTCACGAATTCATAGAGACGCTTGAAGTATCGGACGAAATCAAGGCGGAACTTTTGAAAATCACACCTTCGAATTATATCGGGATTTGAATTATTGATCGTCGGACTTGCAAAATGCGGATATTGGATTCCGATGATTGACAATCCGACGATCGAACTTCCAAAATTTTCCCCGCGAAAGTGAAATTTCTGTTAAACCTCAAACTTCCAAACGCGCGCAAACACCCGATTTCGGGCTAAAATCCTTATATTACGGCCAAACTAATCTATCCGCCAAATATGAGTGCCGCAGCCGAATCCACGCAACACATTTATCCACTTATCAGCGACCTCGGACTGATTCTGATGACAGCCGCCGTCGCGATTTTATTGTTCCGAAGCATCAAACAACCCGTCGTTCTGGGTTATCTCATCGCCGGATTTCTCGCCGGGAACCATTTCTCTTTTTTCCCGTCGGTGACCGATACGCACAGCGTCGAGATCTGGGCCGAGATCGGGATCATTTTCCTGTTGTTCAGTCTCGGACTCGAATTCAGTTTCAAAAAACTCATGAAAGTCGGCGGAACGGCCTCGATTACGGGCTTGACGCAAATCATATTGATGATTGCCATCGGTTATGGAGCCGGACGCCTTATGGGCTGGAAAGTCATGGACGCCATATTTTTGGGTGTAATGATTTCGGTTTCCTCGACCACGATCATTCTCAAGACTTTCGAGGAATTGAACGTGAAAGCGCAGAAATTCGCGGGAATCGTGATCGGATCTTTGATCGTGCAGGATTTGGTGGCCATCGTGATGATGGTCTTGCTTTCGACGGTGGCCGTGAGCAGCCAATTTTCGGGTGAAGACCTTATTATGTCTGTGCTGAAACTCGTTTTTTTCCTGACGCTTTGGTTCGTGGGCGGGATTTTCTTTATCCCGACCTTACTCAAGCGCGCCAAGAATATCCTAACCGACGAAATGTTGCTGATCATATCGATCGCGTTGTGTCTGGTAATGGTCATGCTCGCGGCAAACGTAGGATTTTCTCCGGCTTTGGGCGCGTTCATCATGGGATCGATCATAGCCGAAACGACACAGGCCGAACACATCGAACACTTGGTAAAACCCGTGAAAGATTTGTTTGCGGCCGTATTTTTCGTATCGGTTGGAATGTTGATCGATCCGAATGCTTTGGTGACTTATGCTTGGCCGGTCGCAATCCTGACCTTGATTGTGATTCTTTTCCAGCCGATATCGTCCACGATTGGAGCGCTTCTCGCCGGACAACCGCTGAAGCAATCGGTGCAAACCGGAATGAGTCTGTCGCAAATTGGGGAATTCTCGTTTATTATCGCCACTTTGGGCGCCTCCTTGAACGTCACTTCGAATTTCTTGTATCCGATAGTCGTCGCGGTTTCGGCCGTTACCACTTTTACAACGCCTTTCATGGTCAAACTCTCGACGCCGATGTCTGCATTCCTTGCCCGAAAACTTCCGAGGAAATGGCTCAAGCGCATCGAACGCTATTCGGCGAACGCCCAATCCATCAAAGCCGTCAGCAACTGGCAGGTCGTGATCCGCTCTTATTTGGTGCAAGTCGCGATACATTCCATAATAATCATAGGCGGAATCTTGCTTGCGGCCAATTACCTGCTACCGCTTTGCAACAATTTCAGGTACGGAAACGCGCTTGCAGCTTTCATCACTTTGGTCGTTCTGGCACCGTTTTTCTGGGCTTTGTCGCTCAGGCGCGTGGCCGTGGAAGAAATGCAGCAACTCATGGAAGAGCGAAAATACCGCGGCCCGATCGTGATGATGATCTTGTTCCGATTCGTGCTCGCCTTATTTTATATTGGATTTTTGCTTGACAATTTCTTCTCGCCTCAGGTCGCCTTCATCGTTTTCTGTTTCTCGGTTGTCGTTTACGTTTTGTTCAGAAGATGGATGAACCGACAATACCATAGGATCGAGACGCGTTTCCTCAAGAATCTCAACGCTCGCGAGATCATCCGCAACAAGCGCCAAAGGTCTGATTTGACACCTTGGGAAGGTCATATGACGATTTTTGACATCGCCAAAGAATCGAATATCGCAGGAATGACACTCGAACAATTGCAATTGCGCGAACAAATGGGCGTCAATATCGCTTTCATCAGACGAGGTGAAATCACGATCAACATTCCGTCGCGAAACGAAAGACTTTTTCCGGGAGACGAGATTTGTGTCATCGGAACGGACAAACAGGTTTCTGATTTCCAGATCTACCTCGACAACCACGAGATCGATCCGCCAGAAATCGGCACGCAGACGGAAATCGTGTTGCAGCAACTCGAGCTTCACAACCAGGATTACATCGGCAAAAGCATCCGTCAGTCGCAACTTCGGGAACGCACGAAAGGTTTGGTCGTGGGAATTGAACGCAAAGGAAATCGCATCCTGAATCCTGATTCGCATCTGATCCTGGAAAAAGACGACATTCTTTGGATCGTGGGCGACAAGAAACTGCTCGCTACTTTATTGCTTGAACATTCGGAAGATGCTTTGAGGATGTAGTTTATTTTGTAATGGCAGAAGCAGTTGCAGTGGCAGAAGCAGTTGCAGTGGCAGGAGCAGTTGCAGAAGCAGAAGTTGAGGCAGAAGCAGCTACGAATATTTTAATTCCGCGAGCCGAGCAACTTGAGCAGACTGAAGGCAATTCGTAAAAAAATAGCCGACTTAAATCCATCGAAAAAATTGAGCCGAAAAAACAATCAGATGAAAAAACTACTCTTCACAATTTTCGCAGTATCGCTTTTAACCTCGTGTCAAAGCAAGACCGAATCGCCGCAAAACGTCGATTCCTGCCAAGTCGCCACAGATTTCCTGAAACACTACGCTGGCAACTATGAATCCATTTCGGCGGTCGACCCGTTTGTCTATGAACCGACTTATGGAGTGGATTTCCGAAAGTTCGAAATGTTGTCCGAACGGCTCAAATTGAATGTGTTTTTCACTGAAGATTTCCAGAAGCGCTTCCGGGAAAAATATTCAAAAATTGAAAATGAGCTCAAGAAAAATCCGCAAGACGACGGCCCGATCGAAGGCTTTGAAGCAGATGAATTCCTGTTCACGCAGGATTACGACGAAATTCTGGGTTGGATAAAAAGCGGAAAGTACAAATGTTCGGCTTCTGAAAATACTGCTGTCGTTTCTTTCTATCCGGAATATGCGCTGGAGTTTCAGCTAAAAGACGGTAAAATAGACGCTATGTCGATGAAATCGAACTAATTGCAAGCAGGCCGAATCTGAAAACGACGAATTCGAGAACATAATTCCTGCCAATAACCACGCCGCGTAACAAAACAAAAAACGCGATAGTTTCCCACCGCGTTCAAAAGTATCGTATCTGCAACTGCTTCTATTCTGCAACTGCTTCTATTCTGCAACTGCCTCTATTTCCGCAACTGCAACTGCTTCTGCAACCAAAATTACCTCGAATAATTAGGCGCTTCCTTGGTAATGGTAACGTTATGAGGATGACTTTCCGTGATGCCGCTCGAAGTGATTCTCACGAAACGTCCGGTTTCCTGCAAAGTCGGGATGTCTTTTGACCCGCAGTAACCCATTCCGGCACGAAGTCCACCGATGAATTGTTGCATGCTTTCGTTGAGTTCGCCTTTATAAGGAACGCGCCCGACGATTCCCTCCGGAACCAATTTCTTGATATCGTCTTCCACATCTTGGAAATAGCGGTCTTTCGAGCCTTCTTTCATGGCCTCAACCGATCCCATTCCGCGGTACGACTTGAACTTTCTGCCTTCGAAGATGATTGTTTCGCCCGGAGATTCTTTGGTTCCGGCCAATAGCGATCCCATCATGACAGAATCTGCTCCGGCAGCGATCGCTTTCGGAATGTCGCCCGTGTAACGGATTCCACCGTCGGCGATTACCGGAATCCCCGTTCCTTTCAAAGCCGCGGCCACCTCGAGAACGGCTGAGAATTGCGGAAATCCTACGCCGGCAACGACGCGTGTCGTACAGATCGAACCCGGCCCGATTCCGACTTTCACGCCATCGGCACCGTTTTCGGCAAGGTAAAGTGCGGCTTCAGGAGTCGCGATATTCCCGACGATCACGTCGACTTGGGTGAACTTTTCCTTGACAAGTTTGAGGATTTCGACCACGCCTTTCGTGTGTCCGTGAGCCGTGTCAATTATGATGGCGTCCACTCCGGCGTTCACCAAAGCTTCGGCTCTTTGTACTGCATCGCCCGTAACTCCAATCGCGGCGGCCACTCTAAGGCGTCCGAGAGAATCTTTGTTGGCGATGGGTTTCTGTGTCAATTTGGTGATGTCGCGGAAAGTGATCAATCCGACCAGAGTATTTTCGGCATCGACCACCGGAAGTTTCTCGATCTTATGGCCTTGCAGAATGACCTCGGCTTCCTGCAATGACGTTCCTTCGGCCACCGTTACAAGCGGCATTTCGGTCATCACCTCGAGAATCGCCCGCTGTTGGTTTTTCTCGAAACGCAAATCGCGGTTGGTCACGATGCCTTTGAGTTTCTTGTTCTCGTCGACGATCGGAATGCCTCCGATACCAAATTCGCGCATGGCAGCTTTCGCATCGGCAACCGTCGAACTCAACGGCAAAGTCACCGGATCGATGATCATTCCGGATTCGGCACGCTTGACTTTACGGACTTTCGCAGCTTGTTGCTCGATCGTCATGTTCTTGTGAAGCACGCCGATTCCGCCTTCCTGAGCCATCGCGATCGCCATGGCACTTTCGGTAACGGTATCCATCGCGGCTGAAACGATCGGTACGTTCAACGTGATGTTTTTCGAGAATTTGGATTGGATATTGACTTCGCGCGGAAGTACTTGGGAATAATTCGGAACCAGGAGAACATCATCGTAAGTAAGGCCTTCACCGATGATTTTGGAAGTGTGTGCGTTCATGTTGCAATCAACGTTAGTAGTTAAAAACGGTTTAACTGTTGGAGTTAAATTGCGTGCAAATATACGTTTTTTAACGATACGAAATACACTGTGTTTCCACGACAAAATTTAATTTGTGCAATCGTGGCCAAAACAGATAGGTTGTTTCTTTTGCGGACGAATCCGAATCGACATTTTTGATCGCGAACACACGAATCGGTGCTTCAATATGGGCGTAAAGTAAAACGCGGATAATCGATTGAGAAACTTTCGTTAAAGCCGACTGCTGAAAATAGGTTTCCGATTTAACTTTATCGAACCAAACCAACACTATGTTTTACGCCATCATTTGCCTGATTTTACTTTTCGGATTGGCCGTTTATGCGTTCATGCAACGACCGGAATTCGGGAAAACTGCGAAAGGCGAGCAACTCGACGCTTACAAAAAATCGCCAAATTACCTCGGCGGACAATTCCAGAACATTTCCAAAACGCCCAATTTGGCCGAAGACGCAAGTGTTTCCAAGATGTTGTACAAGTTTTTTATCGCCAAACATCCTGACAGGAAACCACGATTTGCGCTTCCATCCGAAAAAACCGATCTCAAAAACCTGCGTCCCGAGGAAAACATTCTCGTGTGGTTTGGACATTCCTCCTATTTTCTTCAGATAGACAGAATGAAATTTCTCGTCGATCCGGTTTTTAGTGGCGCGGCCTCGCCTGTTCCCGCGACGACGCGAGCGTTTTTGGGAAGCGATGTCTACACACCGGACGATTTTCCGGAAATCGACTTTTTGTTGCTCTCGCACGATCATTGGGACCATCTCGACTACAAGACGGTTACCGCCTTACGCAAGAAAATCAAGAACGTCATTACGGGTTTGGGAACTGGAATCCATCTCAAAAATTGGGGATTTGACGCTTCGGTCGTTTCTGAACTCGATTGGTGGGAACATCAATATTTGCCCAACGGTTTCAAGATTTACGCCACGCCGGCACGTCATTTCGCGGGGCGCGGCTTCAAGCGGAACAAAGCATTTTGGGTTTCATTCGTGTTGGAAACGCCTTCGAGACGCTTGTTTTTGGGAGGCGATTCCGGTTATGATTCGCATTTCAGGGAAATCGGAGACAAATTCGGGCCTTTCGATCTGGCCATTCTCGAATGCGGACAATACAACAGCGATTGGCGTTACATCCACATGATTCCGGGCCAATGGAAAATGGCGGCCGAAGACCTGAAAGCCAAAGCCGTGCTTCCTGTGCATTGGGCGAAATTCTCTTTGGCTTTGCACGCCTGGAACGAACCGATCGAAAAGATTTCGGAGGAATTTTCAGATAGCGACATCAATTTGTGGACGCCGATGATTGGTGAAAAGGTCGATTTCGACAATTTGCTGCCTTTCCCGAAATGGTGGAAGCTCTGAACGAGCTTTTGGGTCGGGTCACAGACCCGCGCACGCGCGTTGCGAAGTCGCAGACTTCGCAAGCAAGAAAAAAAGCGAAGCGTAGCAAGCAAAAACCCAACTAACCCGAACAAACCGCGCCGTTTCCTGACTTGCATACCGAAGCCCAACCGTTGGAATCTAGTGCGATGCCGATGGTTTCAGGTTTATGGCTCGAGACCAGGCTCAGAAACTTGCTTATAAGGACACTTTCTTTCTCGTTCCTTTGATGTTGTTTTGGAGTTCGCCTAGCCCGGATGGAAGCGGTTAGCCTTTTGCGCAAACTACCTTTTTTTGCCGTTTTGCCGAAGCGACCAGCGGAAGCTCTTGGCAAAGCGTGCAAAAATGGTAGTTTGAAGAAAGCTAAAAGTGTACAGCCGGATTATGCTCCTAATGAAATTCCCCAAAAAGCTTGCTCGCTTCGTTATAAGCGCTCTCGAAACTCATTGGGCTGGCGTTCGTGTCGGCTTTTTGTTGGGTAAAATACGACAGCAGTTTTTCGGTTGGCATGTTGCCCGTGAGTTCGTCCTTGGCCATCGGACAGCCGCCGAAACCCTGGATTGCTCCGTCGAAACGCGTGCAGCCGGCCTGGAACGCAGCCTCGGTTTTCTCGAACCACTTGTCTGGCGTGGTGTGCAGATGCGCCCCGAACTCGATGTTGGGATATTTTGGGATCAGATTCGAGAAAAGATATGTAATGACTTCCGGCGTCGAACTTCCGATCGTGTCAGAAAGCGACAGGATTTTCACGCCCATGGCCGACAGTTTCTCGGTCCACTCGCCCACTATTTCCACATTCCACGGATCGCCGTAAGGATTTCCGAAACCCATCGACAGGTAAGCCACGACTTCTTTGTCGGTTTTGGCCGCAATCTCCAGGATTTCCTGCAACGTCACGATCGATTCGGCTATGGTTTTGTGCGTGTTCCGCATCTGGAAATTCTCTGAAATCGAGAACGGATAGCCCAAATATTTGATTTCCTTGTGCGAGGATGCGGTTTGCGCGCCTTGTGTATTTGCGACGATCGCCAGTAATTTACTTGTCGTTTTGGAAAGGTCGAGATTCGCCAAAACCTCGGCCGTGTCCTGCATTTGCGGAATGGCTTTGGGCGAGACGAAACTCCCGAAGTCGAGCGTATCAAAACCAACTCTGAGCAGCGATTGGATGTATGTGATCTTGCGCTGCGTCGGGATAAAGGTTTTGATGCCTTGCATGGCGTCGCGCGGACATTCGATGATCTTTACCGTTTTCATAGGATGCCAAAGATAACAAGATTCACGAAAACGTTTTCAGTGATTTTGGCGAATGTCATCGGAAATATAAAAATTACAATATTCGGTAATAACAAACAATATTACTTTATTTGGTTATAACTTATATTATTCCATAATTTGGTTATATTTGAGTAAATGTCTATATTTGGGTATGCCAGCCATTATCACAGCCGATATCGTCAACTCCAGAAAAGATCTTTCAAGCCAGTGGCTACCTGCACTCAAGTCCTTTTTGCGGACTTTGGGAGACGAGCCGGCAACCTGGGAAATCTACCGCGGGGACGCTTTTCAGATCGAGATTCCGAAACCCGAAAATGCGTTGAAAGTAGCCATTTTGATAAAAGCCTTGCTTGGACAGCGCAAACTGGACGCG
This sequence comes from Flavobacterium sp., assembly GCF_004295795.1. Lineage (GTDB taxonomy): Bacteria > Bacteroidota > Bacteroidia > Flavobacteriales > Flavobacteriaceae > Flavobacterium. Next base: position 72,574 of record NZ_SEBR01000017.1, read on the forward strand.
CGAATGAGCATAGGAATTGGTGAAAAAACCGTGGTTGCCAAAAAATTGTCCGAAAGCAATGGAAGTGCGTTCGTGAGATCGGGCGAATTGTTTGAGACGCTGAAACCGCAAAAGCTGACTTTGGCCGTGAGAACGGACGATTCCGATAGTGACCAAACGCTCAATTTGATGTTCCGACTGATTTCTGCCTTGATGGCGAACTGGTTGCCGCAATCGGCCGAATTCGTCTACGAAGCCTTGCAAAACCCAGAACTTTCGCAGGAAGAAATGGGAAAAAAACTGGGAATCACGCAAGCCGCGGTAAGCCGACGACAAAAACGCGCGCACTTCGACCTGATACTGGAAACCGAAGCCTTTTACCGAAAAACCGTCCCCAACCTATGATAATCTTCGTAAAACTGATACTGGCGCACCTTTTGGGCGATTTTTTGCTGCAACCGACGAGTTGGGTTTTGCACAAACAGCAACACAAACACGCGAGCATTTATCTGTATCTGCACTCGCTGCTTCACGGGATTTTGGCGGTTTTGCTTATTGGATGGAACTTTTTGGTTCCCGCGATCGTGCTGTCACTCGCCCACGGATTCATAGACTATCTCAAACTGGCTTTCCAGCGGCCTGAAACCCAAAGACGCTGGTTCATCGCCGACCAATTGCTACATGTACTTGTGATAGTTGCCATTTGTACGTATCTCGAAGACGGCAGTTTGTATTTTTCGGCACCGACCGACCAATTCTGGATTGTGTTTACCGGCGCGGTCTTGCTGACAAAACCGGCGTCGATCGCGATCAAGAACGTGATTTCGGCTTGGACGCCAGACACTTCGCCCGACGACCAATCGCTGCAAAACGCCGGAAATTACATAGGCATGCTCGAAAGACTGTTCGTTTTCGCCTTCCTGCTTACCGGACATTTCGACGCCATCGGATTGCTTTTGGGAGCAAAATCGATCTTCCGTTTTGGCGACCTTACGGGAAATAAAGACCGAAAACTTACCGAATATGTGCTTATCGGGACACTTTTGAGTTTCGGCATCGCGATGATTACCGCCGCGATCGCCCAACGTATGCTGACGCAATCGGTTCTTGAGAATTTCTTGTAAGCTTTCGCTTTTTACTTCGGAATTCATTTGAAATCCTGAATGTCCAAGTAAAAAATCGAACTGAAACCCTGATAAGACTATTTTCTGGATAGAAGCGCTTTGTTAATGTCTTTTACCAACCTCGGACCTTCGTAGATAAATCCCGTATACAATTGCACGAGACTTGCGCCGGCCTCCAATTTTTCAAGCGCATCGTCAACCGAATGGATTCCGCCGACGCCGACGATCGGGAACGCCTTATCGCTTTTTTCAGACAGGAATCGAATCACTTCGGTCGATCTTTTCGCGAGCGGTTTACCCGATAATCCGCCCATTTCGGACTGGTTTTCCGACTTCAGGCCTTCTCTTGAAATTGTGGTATTTGTCGCGATTACGCCAGCGATTTTTGTGTCGCGGACGATGTCGATTATGTCGAGAAGTTGTTCGTTCGTAAGATCAGGAGCTATTTTCAGCAAGATCGGTTTTGGATTGGCTTTTGCCGAATTACGCTGCTGTAGGGAATTGAGCAAGGCCGTAAGCGGTTCTTTGTCCTGAAGTTCGCGCAGATTTGGTGTATTGGGCGAACTTACGTTGACCACGAAATAGTCGACGTGATCGAAAAGTGCCTCAAAGCAAATCTCGTAATCGCGGACGGCTTCGTCGTTAGGTGTGTTCTTGTTTTTTCCGATGTTCCCGCCGATCAGCACGCCTTTGTTTTTCTTGAGACGTTGCACGGCTTGTTCGACGCCGCCGTTGTTGAACCCCATCCGGTTGATGATGGCCGAATCTTGAAGCAGTCGGAAAAGGCGTTTTTTGGGATTTCCGTCCTGTGGTTTTGGCGTCAGCGTCCCGATTTCTATGAAGCCGAAACCGAAATTCGAGAGTTCGTTGTACAGTTTGGCGTCTTTGTCGAATCCGGCGGCCAATCCTACCGGATTCTTGAATTTGAGTCCGAAGACTTCGCGTTCGAGCCGTTTGTCCTCAACGTTGTAAAACAATCTGAAAAGTGCCGGAAAACCTGGGATTTTCGAGAATTTACGAACCATCGAGAACGTAAAATGATGGGCTTCTTCGGCATCGAGTTTGAAAAGCAGCGGACGCAAAAGTTGTTTGTACATGGTGTGTTGTTTGGGCAAAAATACTATTTATCCGAAGGTTTTTTGGTAAAAAATTTCGCATATACGGCCAAACTGGGTTTTTACCCGAACTAGCCCGGATGGCAGCGGCTAGCCTTTTGCGCAAAACGCCTCTTTTTGCCGATTTGCCGAAGCGACCGGAGGAAGCTCTTGGCAAATCCTGCAAAAATGGCGTTTTGAAAAAAGCTAATAGTGGACAGCCGGATTTGGCTTCTAAAAATAATTCACTACTTTTAACCCTATAAACGCCAAATAGTTAGAATATGCAACCGCTTCCCATTGTCACTCTGGACAAGGTTCGCCACCGCGATGCCGACGTCATTTCCATCAAATTTACCGGCTATAATACGCTGCTCTATGAGAAACTGCGCTTCGAGATTGGCGCGCGATGGAGTTCTTCGAATAGATTCTGGTATGTACCGTTTTCCCTTGAAAATTCTGCGCATTTAATGACCCTTTTAAGTCAAGTTGCAAACGTGGATAGGTCTCGCCTGGAGAAAAAGGAGCAAAAAATGCGATACAATTTATATGCAGTAGCGCTATCGGTCGAAGAATATGAGGATTTACTGCGCTTCAGAAAATGGCTGCAGACGCATCGTTACTCCGACTCAACAGTCAATACGTATTGTAAAATGTGCGAATTTTTTCTCAAATACTTACGAAAAAGGAATATAACCGCAATAACGGCCAGAACGATCGAACAGTTCAATTATGAATTTATCGTCTCTCCGCAAAAGTCTATCTCCTATCAGAACCAAGCGATCAATGCCATCAAACAGTATCTGATTTTCAAGCAGATCGCTTTGGATTTTCAGAATATTGAGCGTCCGAGAAAAGAGAAAAAACTTCCCACTGTTTTGAGCATGGAAGAAATTAGAAGGCTGATGGAAAGCACTGTAAGCTTAAAACACAAAGCGTTGTTGAGTCTGATATATTCCGGAGGTTTCAGGATAAGCGAAGTTTTAAACCTCAAACTTGCCGATATAGATAGTGATCGTATGCTCATCCACGTCCGGAACGCGAAAGGGCGAAAGGATCGATATACGCTTCTTTCAACAAAAGCCTTGTTGCTGTTACGGGAATATTTTGTCGTCTACCAACCAAAAATTTTCTTGTTTGAAGGCAATGGCGGCGGCCAATATTCGTCAAGAGCCGCTCAATCTGTGCTTCAGGCCTCCGCGACCCGAGCCGGGATTACCAAGTCGATATCGCTTCATACGCTTCGGCACAGTTTTGCAACCCATTTGCTCGAGCACGGAACCGACATTCGTTATATCCAAGACCTGCTTGGCCATAGCAGCCCAAAAACTACCATGATTTACACACATGTATCTGATTCTTCTGTGCAAAACATCAGAAATCCTTTGGACATGATATGATATTTCGTTAAAATTGCGGTTGAGTATAACTGGTTAAAACTTCGCTTATCTTTCCTTTTGGGTGGGTTTTGGGTTGGGTTTTGGCTGGGATATATGAGTTATGTGCAAGCTATCGAACGCCGTACACGATTCGGATTATATTCATATTCCGACCACCGCACGGATTTGAAAACCGCCCGATTGTTGACGTATCGGGTATAGGCTTTCTGGTATTTATCATCTTTGTTGTACGGCATCACAAAAGGCATCGCGCCCAAATTGCGCAACATTTCGACACGATGTTGATCCTGATCAGGCGTCGTGTCAAATCCAATCAATACAAAAAACTGCATGTGCTTTGTTGGGATTCCTGCGTTGTTGCAAATCTCGATTCCTTTCATGACAATACTTTCGTCTTTAAATTTATCCCAGGCGAACGTGAGATATTTTTGATTGAATTTGCTATTTTGATAATTGCATTTTGCAAGCAACGAAGCCTGATCAGGCGTGATAATGCGAATATTCAAACCCTGAACAAAGCAAACTTTCAATTTCAATTCGATTATCCGGTTTAGATTTCCTTCCCAATTGTCGCCACCAAAAAAATCATTGTCCAAAAGCATCAATCGATTGCCGCCGTTCGGGTTTATAAGTATTTCATCGATGGAATTATAGACAAACGGGCGGCCTTCTTTTTTTGGAACGCAGCAAAATTTACAATTGAAGCGACAACCTTTCATCGAAAAACCAATATGATAGTTGCAATCAGGGAAAAGCGTGTACGATGGCGTTGCGTTTTCAATTTCCTCCGGTAACTTATTCATAAAGTCAATTCCAGTTCCGCCTATAACTGCATTTGGCGGTAGTTGAGGCATTTCGGTGAAAGAAAATATCTTGCTGAAATAGATTTTGTCATACTGATCAGCAAACAAATGACCATTGTACCACGAAACCGCATCGCCGATGCTTTCATGATAACCGCAAATTTTCATGATCGCAAGATTTGGATATTTCCCGTCCAGCGCACAAACTCCAATATTAGCCTGCACATAACCGCCGCTAACCGCAATGGCTGGTTCCTCGGTAATTGGAAAATCTGTTTTCATAAGTTCGTTTTGTTGTTTCGGAGAATACTATTTTCAAAAGTCGCCACTGCGTTTAGCGGTCACTCGTTATGGGCAAGACAAATCGACCTCACGAGAATTGAAAAACATTAACCAATTAAATATAAACATCATGAGCATAGAAAATTTTTTCAGCGATTTTGAAAAACAAGGTAAAGAATCAGAGGAAAGGAAAAAGCTAATTTTAGAAGCAAAAGAAAAAGAAGCAGCGAAAGAACAAGCGTTTTTAGATGATTACAAAAATTATTACGCACAAACTTTAAAGCCTGAACTGGAAAAAATTGGAGAGAAACTTTCTTCAAAATTTGAAGTTGAGATTGATGAGGAACCAACAATTGCGCAAGGGAGACATTACTATAGCAAAATTAAACTTGTACCAAAATTTGATAACTACGTTAAAAAAGTAAGTATTTCATTAACGGCCGAAAGCGGCAGGGAATTGATTACTATGTCTGGCGAATATGACAATGCAAAAGGACAGTCAAACAACGAAGGAATTTATGGATTTCAAGAAGATGTTCCGACTTTCAAACAACTAAATATTGAAGAGCAAATTTCAAAAATATTAGGTCAGGTATTTATAAAAAAATAGTGTCCTGCCCATAACCGCCGCTAACCGCCATTGCTGGATTTAAGGTAAATTGAAGTGCTTTTTCCAATGCCACAAAACTATGAATTTTTAAACTTTCCAAGTTATAAAAATTCAAAAGTTTTGTTACCTTTCCGTTCGCCGGAGAGTACCATCTCCGAAAGCCAGCAACGCTCGGTTAGCGGCCTAACGTTACCAGCAAGTTAATAAACATTCAGCTTGAAAGAAAACTTCCAAATATTAAAAGGATTGCCTCCATATGGAGAAATGTATATTTCATTTCCTCCAAAAGGCTATGCCGAATATTCTGAAGGATTAGTTGTTGAGTTTCTAAAAAATGACGAAAGCAAATGGGTTGGAAATTTTGAAACCGGATATTCAAATTTAAAATTTGCTGCTCAACTACATGATGATGAAATTTTAATAATCGCGAAGGGAGTTTGTTATATAATAGATTCGGAAAACCCTAAATCTTTTATTGAATTTGGTGTAGACTATAAACAAGTTTATCAACATAACACTTCAATTATAATTGTAGGAGAATATTCGATTGCAGTGGTAAAATCGAGAACTGAAATCATCTACTTTGATAACTTATGCTATGATGGAATCAGTGAAACAAAATTAGTAGATAATAACCTCAATGGCATTTTAAACTATTATAATTCAAATGGAGATAATGAGGAAATCGAATTTATTTTAGATTTAGATAATTTAGAGTTGCGAAGAATTGAAAAAAACACGAAATGGTGGGAAATTTGGAAGTAACCTGCTGGTAACCGCCGCTAACCGCCATTGCTGGGTTTTAGGTAAAATGAAGTGCTTTTTCCAATGCCATAAAACTAAGAATTTTTCTGCTTTATCAAGCTAGAAAAATTCATTAGTTTTATTACCTTTCCGTTCGGCAGAGAGTACAATCTCCGAAAACCAGCAACGCTCGGTTAGCGGCCTAACGTTAGACGATATTAAAAATGTAACTATGAACAGTAATCAAGGATTTTTTCTAATGATAGCGCTAATTATTTCAATATCCATGCATAGTCAGGATGAGAAATTTAAAAATTCTATGTCGTTGGAATATTATAGACCTATTGATTCCAATCTAGATGGGTTTAATTATGTTCATAATGGCATTATCAATGGAGATAATAATGTTTCCAATTTCACAACTCGAAAGTCAGAAATCGGTGTTGGTTTGGGATATGAGCGTGTTTTTCAACAAGATATTATCTTAAGAGTTCGTGCAGGCCAGGGAATATCAAGTTTATCCAAAACGAATAAAGCTTCTTCAGCGGAAGAGTCCCAAATGTATCCAATTCAAACATCAACATACCATTTAGATCAGAAGCAGATGAATTTATTTGTAGGAGTTGGAAAAAGAACTAAAGTTTTTTCCAGTTTAACGGTCGATCTGGGTATAGAAATAGCCTCTGCGAATTACATAAAAAGTTCTAGTAAGCTTATCGATAAGTCGGTTCTTGAAGATTCGCAAGGTCAAATTGTATACTTACACGAGGTAGTTAATGTAACCAATTTTGGAGATTCATTTCTTTTTGGAGTTGGCCCATTTACAAAAATAGAGTTAAGAGTTTTTCGAAGAATTTATGCATCTGCCGAATTTCAGATCTATTATTCAAAGGTTTTCTCCCACGAAAATAGCTATAATGTTCAGAAAACCATTGATAAATATATTGACTCTCCTGAGATAACAGAAGAAACCATAAGCAGAACTATTTCAAATGATATTCAACAGTGGAATTGGTCGAAGTTATCTCCACTAATTCGAATATCCTATAAATTTTAACATCGTCTAACAGCCGCTAAAAAAAAGCGCTGCTTTCGGGTGGTTGAACCATTAATTTTTTGTGTAACTTTCGGGTAGCCGAGAGTACTATTTCTTAAGGCCGCGCCTTCTTTTAGCGGCGAAACGTTATACGACAACTTATGAAGAATCTGCAGTATCACAAGGAAGAAATTGAAGATCTTGGATACACCGTTATTCCTGATTTCTTTGATCAATCCGAAATTGGCCACATTGTTCAAATTATTTCAAATATAAACCCCTCGGGCGAAAAGTTTAGAAAATCAAAAGACATATTTGCAATTCGGCAATTTCTGAGCGAGGTACCTCAAGTGCAGCCAATAGTGTTTAATCCGAGGCTAAATGAATTAATAATAGAATTATTCGACGATAAATACTTTGTGGTGAAGAGCATATATTTTGACAAGCCAGAAAGCTCAAACTGGTATGTTGGATATCATCAGGATTTGACAATTTCAGTTGATAAAAAACGTAAGCTCGATAATTTTACATCCTGGACTGTGAAGCAAGACCAATTTGCAGTCCAGCCGCCCATTGAGATTCTTGAAAATATATTTACAATTAGAATTCATTTGGACGATACTAATGAAGAAAATGGAGCGTTGAAAGTTATTGACAAGTCGCATAAAAAAGGCATTTATAGACCGGAAAACATAAATTGGAAAACTGAAATAGAAACTTTTTGCAATGTGAATTCCGGTGGAATCATGATTATGAAACCGTTGCTTTTACATGGATCCAATCGAACAGTAAATAACAGAAAACGAAGAGTTATACATATAGAGTTTTCCAATAGGGAACTCCCGCACGATCTTAAATGGTCGGAACGGAGAAATTAAGTCGTCGTATAACAGCCGCTAAAAAAAGCGCTGCTTTCTGGTAATCGAACCAATCCTTTTTTAAGTACATTTACGTTCAGCAGACACGACTATCTCTGATAGACGCGCCTTCTTTTAGCGGCGAAACGTTATGGTCCATGCCGATTTCGGAGTCGCCGGGAATTTTTCTACGTTAAGTTTTAGCAAATTATACAGCACGGCGTATTCTTGAAAAAAGTTTCCTATATTTTAACT
>NZ_SEBR01000049.1 GCF_004295795.1 Flavobacterium sp.
TCAATAGCCGAATATTCTATCTTTATCCGAATGATAACCGTTAGTGCAATAGCGTGGTTTTTTGTGACCTGGATGATGATGAGCTTTTTTGCCGGTGTGGAGATGGCTTTCTACAGCGTCAATCGCTTTGGCATTGAGCTTCGGAAAAAGCAAGGCCGGTCGGATGCGATACTTCTTTCGAAATACTTCGAGAACCCGGAACTTTTCCTGAGCACCATGCTCATTGGGTTTACGATCTTCCTGGTTTCGTTTGCCCTTTTATTTACGTCTATCGCTAATCATTTATGGGACATCTGGGGGCTGCGGATCGAATGGTTGAGAGTGGCGCTGAACATTATCCTGGCCACATTTATCATCCTGGTTTTTGGTGAGTTTATTCCCAGGGCTCTTTTTCGTGCACACAGCAATTTTCTTCTTTCACGCCTTGTTTGGATTGTCAATATTTTGTACCAGTTTCTGCAGCCCATTGCCCGCCTGTTTTTGGCGATGGCCAACTGGACGCTGAAATATATTTTCAACCTTCGCATTCGCGAAACAAAAGAAAATCTCTCCGGAAACATATCCGAAACACTTTTCCAGCAAGGCGACGATCCTGATTTTGAGCCCATTCCTGCAGTGCCGGAGAGCATGAGTGCGACGGACCTGATTGGCAAGTTTACAAAAGAACGGAAAAGCATTGCCTGGGTGGTGGACGAGTTTGGCGGCACGGCCGGAATTGTTACGATGGAGGATGTGCTGGAAGAGATTTTTGGTGAGATACACGATGAGTACGACAGCGAAGAGTTTGTGGAAAAGCAACTGGCCGAAAACGAATACATATTCTCCGGCCGGCTGGAACTGGATTATATCTGTGAAAAATATGATCTCGATTTCCCGGATAACGAATCGGAAACGCTTTCCGGGTTTATAATCTCTCACCACGAAACCATTCCGCATCAGAAAGAACGCATCATCATCGACGATTTTGAGTTCGACATCCTCAGCGTCAGCGACACCCGGATTGAGATGGTGAAGCTGAAAGTATTGAAGTAAG
>NZ_SEBR01000018.1 GCF_004295795.1 Flavobacterium sp.
GTCGCCAAAATCGGTCGTGCCGCGAGCCTTTTTGTTACTTTTGCGGCGAGGCAAAAGTAAGCCCCGCTGGCAGGCGACGAATCAAAATCAAAGCAGGCGGCAGCGCAGCTGCCGAAAAACACCAAAAAAAGCGCAGCTTTTTTATTTACGCTTCTAGAGAGAGAAAAGGTTCCGGTTCCACAGGAATTATGGAGAAAAGGAAAATTGTTTAAGGGCGATTCTAGCCCGGATGACGGCAACTAGCCTTTTGCAGAAAAAACCGAATTTTTCTAAGCTTGAAACAGCGACCAACGGAAGCTCGTTTCAAGCCATAGAAAAACCGGTTTTTGCAAAAAAGCTAGTGCCAGTTAGCCGGAAAAAGCTCCAAAAAACTAATTATAACATTCGTTAACATTTCGGATAGCCTTTAAAGGTTAAATTTGCCAAAGCCGCTTCCACACTGTTACGATGACCCCAAAAATCCTTGTAATCGACGACGACACTTCCTTTTGCATCATGCTCAAGACTTTTTTACAGAAGAAAAGTTTTGAAGTCACGAATGCCTTCACTGCTATGGAAGCGAGCGATTTGATCCGCTCGTCTACTTTCGATGTGGTCTTGACCGACATCAGATTGCCCGACAGCGATGGCATCGCGATCCTGGAACTCGTCAAGCAGGTTTCCCCGAAAACACAGATCATTTTGATGACAGGTTACACTGAAATCAAAGCTGCGGTAAACGCCATGAAACTTGGCGCTTTCGACTATGTGGGGAAACCGATAAATCCTGACGAGATTCTGCACACGATCCAGCAATCACTTAGGAAATCGGCAGAAAAAGATGCCAAAGTCACAACTGATAAGCCTTCCCAGAAAGCGGTTTCTGCAAATCAGGTCGTGAGTTTCGTAAAAGGCATCAGCAACCATTCCAACAAACTTCATGAGTATATTTCGCTGGTCGCACCTACGAATATGTCTGTGTTGATTATGGGCGATTCGGGAACCGGAAAGGAATACATCGCGCATTCCATCCACGCCCAAAGCAAGCGCGCGAACAAGCCTTTTGTCGCAGTCGACTGTGGCGCGATCCCGAAAGATCTGGCCTCTAGCGAATTCTTCGGACACATAAAAGGTTCCTTTACGGGCGCGGTGAACGACAAAACCGGGCATTTCGAAGCCGCAAACGGCGGAACGATATTTTTGGATGAAGTAGGCAATTTGTCTTACGAAGTGCAGGTTCAGCTTTTGCGCGCGCTTCAGGAACGCAAGGTAAAACCCGTCGGGAGCAATACCGAAACCAAGGTTGACATCCGCGTGATTGCCGCGACGAATGAAGATTTGGCCGAAGCCGTGAGAAATGGCGATTTCCGCGAAGATCTTTTTCACCGACTCAACGAATTCTCGATCCAGGCGCCGCGTTTGTCTGAACGCAAGAACGACATCATGATTTTCGCCCACCATTTTCTGGCCGAAGCCAACCACGATCTCGAACGCGAAGTCGTCGGTTTCGATCAGGACGTAACCGAATTGTTCCTCAACTACGATTGGCCCGGAAATTTGCGAGAGATGAAAAACACGATCAAACGCTCGGTTTTGCTCACGCGTGCCGGTTTGATCGAGACATCGGTTTTGCCTCACGAAATGCTGAATCCTGCCGCAAGCGAAGAATCGGCGGCACTTTATAAGGAAGATGAGGAAACGGCGATCCGAAAAGCTTTGGACCAAACCAACTTCAACAAGAGCAAGGCCGCGCGTCTACTCGACATCGACCGCAAGACTTTGTACAACAAACTCAAGTTGTACAACATCGATCTTTAATTAGATTTTTTGCACCTGAAGCCTTAATTCGACGAACAATTCCTGCATTTTCCGGCAGATTTCATAAGTGTAATCGACGAGTTCGGAAGCCGACAATTCAATTTTTCTATCTTCGATAGGTTCGAGCATTTTCACGATGGAAAATACGTCCATTTGCCGCAACATCGGGATCATCTTATGCGCCATCGCCGACATTTTGTTCCAATCCTCATTCGCGGCCGCCTCGGTCAACGCCTGACAATTTTCTTTGGAACTATCGATGAATGTATTGATTATCAGACGAAAAGAATCAGGATCGTCTTGCGTGAACTGGTTCAATGTTTCAAGGTCGAAAAATTTTTGGCTGACCGCATTTTCAGTTTCCAGACTTTCTGCCGGAAGCTCGGAGTTTTCGAAAATCGCGCGCATCAAACCCAATAAAGTTTTCAGTTGCAAAGGTTTCGGATGCGAAGCCGTAAAGCCTTTCGAGGTAAAATCGTCGGCGGACAAATCGCGTTTTCCCGACAAGGCGACCACAGGAATATCCGAAATGATCTCGTTTTCACGGATGCGCCTCACGAGCTCGAATCCGTCGATATTCGGCATCTGGATATCGCTCAAGACCAAATCGAAATTCGAGTTTTCGAGCAACTCCTCGACTTTTCCCGAATCGGATTCGACTGCGACCTCAACCGGATAATTCGCGAAAATCTCCTTCATCAACGTGAGTTGCATGGCGTCGTCGTCCACGATCAGGATTTTTTTTCCGATGAGGAAATTCGTCTCGTAATCGCGCTGTTCTTTGGCGAACGATGGCGATTTCACTTCCGATTTTTCCTTCGGAACGCGAATCGTGAAAATCGAGCCTTGTCCTTCGCGGCTTTCGAGCGAGATATCGCCTCCTAATAATTGCAGCATCCGCTTGGCGATCGTAAGTCCCAAACCTGTTCCTCCGAACTTTTTCTCGATGCCGGCGTGCGCTTGCGTAAACTCGTCAAACACTTGCTGTTGTTGGTCTTCGGCGATTCCGATTCCCGTATCGATAACCGAAACGACGATGAAAGTAGCATCGATTGCGGCCGTGACCTGAACCGAACCTTGCTGCGTGAACTTGATCGCGTTCGAGATCAGATTCGTCAAAACCTGTCGGATTCGGTAAGGATCGGAAATGTAGTTGTCGTCGAGTTCTTCGGAAATGTCCCAGTTGAGCTCGATGTGTTTGTTGGTCGCATTCGGTTCAAGCGGACGACACGTATTCTCGATAAGGTCGCGAAAGTTGAACGAAACATGCTCGATCGAAATCTTGTTGTTTTCCAATTTTGAGAAATCGACGAGATCGTTGACCAATTTCACGATGTATTGGGACGAATGCTTTATGTTCTCGATGTATTGTTTTTGACGCAAACTCGGATCTGTCGACTGCAGCAAGTCGGTGAAACCAATTACGCTCCCGAGCGGCGTCTGTATGTCGTGAGTGACCGTCGCCATTAGCATCGTCTTGCTCCGCAACAGGTTTTCGTTTTCGGAATTCAGGATTTCCAACCGATTCCGATACCGTTGGTTGAGTTGCAGGTCACGGATGATTATCCAGGCGAAAATCACCAAAAGCAGGAATGTCGCCGCGCCAATCCATGCCATCGTGCCAACCGTATTGTCGATCGCGATTCTCGAGCGGTTGATCTTGGCATACGATTTTTCGAGGATTTCCTTTTCGAGAGACGACAGGATCACGCGCAAACGGTCTGAAACGACGCGGTTTTCGTCCTGAAGTTTTTGTTCTTTCCGAAACAAGTCGTATTTCATTTTGTTGTTCCGAACGATCACTTTGGTCAGCATTCGCTCGATGCTTGCGGTCAACTCGTCGTTCGAGACCGGAAGTTTGCTCAGCGAATCCATTTCCTTTTTGGGAAGCACGTTCCGCATGAACTGGTAAATCTGGTTGTTGTTGCGAAATTCGACCGGCTTGACACTTTCGTTCAACGAATCCTTCACTCTGGAAATCCTTGCCACGGCTTTGTCGAACGTGCTTTCGGCATTGTATTTCTTGCGGAAGCGGATGATTTCGGCAACACTGACTTTCTTGCGTTTGAGCAGGCTTTGTATCGTGTCGAATTTTCCCAACTGATTCGAATCGCTCGCCGTTTTGAGATCTTCGAGGCGCACGTTTACGCTGTCAAGCATCGTGTTGTAAGTGCGTAAATTTCTTTCGGAACCCGTCAGGATCGCGTTCCTTCCGACAGCTTCAGCCGAATATAAAGCCGCGATCGCCTCGCTGATCTTGATGATCTTCTGGTTGTCGCCGTTGTTGTCGGCCGCCGGATTCGCGATCTTGAGTATTTCGGTATAAATAAACCAAACCGACACGACGGCAATCGAAAACAGCATCAAATATCCAATCAGGACTTTACCGGTAAGTGCTTTGTGTTTTTGGCTCATACTTAAAGATAGAAATTTTACCCAAAGTCGCCGATGCGGAAAACCGCAATTTTTCCCACAAAAAAAGCCCCGCGAATGGCGAGGCTTCTTTCGAAAATAACCTTTTAATAATTGTAGATCGCTTCGGCTGTAAACGTGTCGTTGCTTCCGGTTTGAGGCGTCACGAAACCTTTTGTGTAGACCGTGTAGATTCTTCCCGATTGCAATTGGATGTTTTGTGTGTACAAAGCCGTGTCGTCAGCAGACAATCTGTAGTCGAAATTGTACGTTCCGGCGGGAAGTTCCAAAAACGGAGTCGCTTGCTTGAAAGTCAACCCTGTCGTGACATCTGTCGTATTGTCGACAACATCGATCGCGGTTGCATCTGGCGAAAGGTTGATGAAACGCACTCTGGCATTTCCTCCGGCCGGTTTGGCCAAGACGTCCTGATAAACCGCGAGTTCTACGCTATCGGCAGTGTTTACGGCGAAAGCAGTAAAAAAGTCGCCCACATTCAACGTGATTTCTTCGGTGTCGAGAACCGTTCCGCCTGCATTTCTAAGCGTGAGGCTTCGGTTGCCCGGAAAAAAGTTGTAGTAACCCGCGGCGGCTCCAAAGTTGAGTCCGTTCGCGTTTACCTGATTGTTGTCGGCGAAAAAGTAAAGGTCGCCTGAATTCGGACTGGCATTCCCGATCGTACCGTGAGCGGCCGTGTCGTTGTAATAATAACCTTCGTCGTCAACGCTACAAGATGCGGCAAATATAACCGCAAGTCCGAAGAACAAAGTTTTAATCAATCTGGATTTCATAACAATAAATTGGGTTAAAGTTCTTTTTTGCTCAGCATAATTCCCTGACTTTGGATAACTCGTCTGCAAAATTACGGCATCGCGTGAAATCGGAGCACATTTTCATCTGTATTTCCATCACCGATTTCAAGGCTTAGACGCAAAACTTGTCGTTTGGTTGCGCGGTTTTCCCTTAGAAAAATGTTAAAAAAAAGGCCGTCTTTTCAGACAGCCCGATTTGTTCGAATCCCAAGGGATTATTTGGTAAGTATGCTTCTCGAAATCACGATTTTCTGGATTTCAGACGTGCCTTCGTAAATTTGCGTGATTTTGGCGTCGCGCATCAGTCTTTCTACGTGATAGTCTTTTACGAAACCATTTCCACCGTGAATCTGTACGGCTTCGACCGTCGTATCCATCGCGACTTGTGAAGCGTAAAGTTTTGCCATCGCGCCACTCAAATCGTAGTTTTTGTGCTGGTCTTTGTCCCAAGCCGATTTCAGGACAAGGAAACGCGCAGCCTCGATTTCAGTCGCCATATCGGCCAATTTGAAAGCGATTGCCTGATGTTGCGAGATTTCTTTTCCGAAAGCTTTTCTTTCCTTGGAATATTTAAGTGCCAATTCGTAAGCGCCGGATGCGATTCCCAAAGCCTGAGAGGCAATTCCGATGCGTCCGCCGGCAAGCGTTTTCATCGCGAAAGTGAATCCGAAACCATCTTCGCCTATCCTGTTCTCTTTTGGAATTTTCACGTCGTTGAACATCAGGGAATGCGTGTCGCTTCCGCGGATGCCGAGCTTGTTCTCTTTTGGTCCGATCTCGAATCCAGGCATTCCTTTCTCGACGATCAAAGCGTTGATTCCCTTGTGTTTTTTATCGATGTCGGTTTGGGCGATCACGAGGTAAACCGATGCCGTGCTTCCGTTGGTAATCCAGTTTTTGGTGCCGTTCAAAAGGTAATGGTCGCCCATGTCTTTTGCCGTCGTACTTTGTGAAGTCGCGTCAGATCCGGCTTCTGGTTCTGACAGACAGAAAGCGCCAATCATTTCGCCAGTGGCAAGTTTGGTCAGGTATTTTTGTTTTTGTTCTTCTGTTCCGAAAGTCTGCAAACCCCAACAAACAAGCGAATTGTTCACCGACATCACGACCGAAGCCGAAGCGTCGACCTTTGAAATTTCTTCCATCGCCAAAGCGTAAGAGATCGTATCGAGTCCGGAACCGCCGTATTTCGGGTCGACCATCATGCCGAGAAATCCAAGTTCGCCCATTTTCTTGATCTGCTCGGTCGGAAATTCCTGTTTTTCGTCTCTTTCGATCACGCCAGGCAAAAGCTCGTTCTGGGCAAAGTCGCGAGCCGCTTGCTGAATCATCAAATGTTCTTCGGTTAGATTAAAATCCATAACAACTTCGATTGAAAATTAAGGTTTGTGTAAAAATTTGCCCAAAGATAAATTTTTTGTTGGCAAATTCTCAATTGCAATTCCTAATTTTGAGCCGTGCCAAAAAAATCCTACAACGTTATCGGAGTCATGTCGGGAACGTCTCTCGACGGTATCGATCTGGCTCGCGTCGTTTTTACTGTTTCCGATGGAAACTGGTCGTTCGAAATCTTCGAATGCGAAACCGTCGCCTACGATGAACACTGGCTTTCCCAACTCAAGATTGCCGTCGGATTCTCAAAATCGGAACTCGAAAAACTCAATTCCGACTATACTTTACTACTAGGGGAAATCACTCGCGATTTCATCGATCGGAACAAAATTGAAAATCTAGACGCGGTTTGCTCGCACGGACACACGATCTTGCATCAGCCACATAAAAAATTCACGCTTCAAATTGGCAATTTGCCCGAAATTTCGAAAATCGCAGGTCAAAAAGTCGTTTGTGATTTCCGCGTACAAGATGTCGAGCTCGGCGGACAAGGCGCTCCACTCGTGCCAATCGGCGACAGGATTTTGTTTCCCGAGTTCGATTATTGCCTGAATCTTGGCGGATTTTCGAATGTTTCGTTCGAAGACAACGAACTGCGTCTGGCATTCGACATTTCGCCCGTAAACACCGTCCTGAATTTTTATGCCGACAAACTCGGACACGCTTATGACGACAAAGGCCAAATCGCGAGATCGGGACAGATCGATTATGAACTTTTGGCCCAATTGAACGCGCTCGATTTTTACGAAAAACCGTATCCGAAGTCGCTTGGATTTGAATTCGTGCGCGAGACGATCCTTCCGTTGATCGAAGCTTTCGATATCCCGACGAAGGACAAATTGCGCACTTTCATCGAACATGTCGCGGTCCAGATCGCAACGGCACTTCCGAAGAAAAGCGGGAAACTGCTCGCGACCGGCGGCGGCGCCTACAACGATTTCCTGATGCACAAGATCCAGGAGCAGCTTCCGCAGCTCAAAATCGCGATTCCTGAAAAGAAGATTCTCGAGTTCAAGGAAGCGCTCATTTTTGCCTTGCTCGGCGTGCTCAAAATGCGGGACGAAATCAACGTCCTGGCCAGCGTCACAGGCTCGAAACACGACCACAGTTCAGGGAAAACCTACGAAAATTGACAACCGAAACACCTATATTTGCCCAACTTTTTCAACTACAACTAAAATGGTACGAACGCAGCGACTGCAGGAAACCATTCAAAAAACAAACATCGCTTACGAATGAAAGATTTACTTAAAAAATACGAGAACAAAACGCCTGAAATCGTCTTCAACTGGAAAGATCCCGAAACGGATGCCGAAGGTTGGACAGTCATAAACTCGCTTCGCGGAGGCGCGGCCGGCGGTGGAACGCGCATGAGAAAAGGCCTTGACCAGAACGAGGTTTTGTCGCTCGCGAAGACTATGGAAGTGAAATTCACGGTTTCCGGTCCGGCGATCGGCGGTGCGAAGTCGGGAATCAATTTCGATCCGAACGATCCCAGAAAAGACGAAGTTCTGCGCCGTTGGTACAAAGCCGTTTCCCCGCTTTTGAAAAGTTACTACGGAACCGGAGGCGATCTGAACGTAGACGAAATCCACGAAGTGATCCCGATGACCGAAGAATGTGGCGTCTGGCATCCGCAGGAAGGCGTTTTCAACGGCCACTTCAAACCGAGTGAAGCCGACAAGATCAACCGCATCGGACAATTGCGCCAAGGCGTCATCAAAGTGATCGAAAACCCGAGATTTTCTCCTGACGTAACCCGAAAATACACGGTGGCCGACATGATCACAGGTTACGGGGTTGCCGAAGGCGTGCGTCATTTCTACGATATTTACGGAGGCGAGATCAAAGGCAAGAAAGCCATCGTGCAAGGTTTTGGAAACGTAGGCTCGGCCGCTGCTTTTTACTTGGCCGAAATGGGAGTGAAAGTAGTCGGAATCATCGATCGCGACGGCGGACTTTTGAATGCGGAAGGATTTTCGTACGAAGAAATCAGAAACCTTTTCCTCAATAAAGACGGAAACAAATTGGTAGCCGAAAACATGATCCCGTTTGCCGAACTCGATTCGAAAGTTTGGGAAACCGGAGCCGAAATCTTCGCACCTTGCGCGGCTTCGCGCCTGGTCACCAAAGAACAGGTCGACAAAATGGTCGCGAACGGACTCGAAGTGATTTCGTGTGGCGCAAATGTACCGTTTGCCGATAAGGAAATCTTTTTTGGCCCGATTATGGAAGAAGTCGACTCGAAGGTAAGTCTTGTCCCGGATTTTATCTCGAACTGCGGAATGGCCCGCGTTTTCGCCTATTTCATGGAAAAACGCGTGCAAATGACAGACGAATCAATTTTCGCGGATATTTCACAGACCATCAAAAAAGCGCTTCAGAAAACGCACGAACTCAGCGATTCCAAAACGGGAATCAGCGCACGCGCGTTCGAGATCGCGCTTAAGCAACTTGTGTAAAAGGCAATTTATTTTCGCTATTTTCGTTATATCCAAAACGCTCAAAACCATGAACGTCCACAAAAATCCAAGCAAATCCGACCAGATCGCGAGCGACAACAAAAAAATTTCGCTGGGAATCACGACGGCTTTGTTCGTCCTGATTTTCCTGACGCTTTTCTTTATCCGATTTACCGATTCGATGATCCTGAATCCTGAATTGATGGAAGAAGGCGGCGGTGGCGGTGGCGACGTGGCGGTGAATTTCGGCGACAGCGACGTTGGAATGGGCGACAATTTCAAGAATATCGAACCCGTAAAAACGACGGCAAAAGCCACACCGCAACCAAAAGCATCGGCTAGCGAGATATTGGCCAGCGACAATGACGATGCGCCGGTCGTGGCCGAAACCCGAAAATCATCCGAAAAACCGAAGAAAACCGAAGAACCTTTGAAGCCAGTCGAAAAACCGGCTCCGAAACCTTCAAAATCGACCACGGACGCACTTTCCGACCTTTTGGGCGGATCGAATAAAGGCGGCGATGGTGACGACGGTAAAGCCGGCAACAAAGGCAGTCGCGACGGCGATCCTTATGCACGCGGCTACAACGGAGGCGGCGGATCTGGCGGTGGAAAAGGCGGCGGCAACGGAACGGGCGAAGGCATCGGTTCTGGTTCAGGCTATGGCGGTGGAAGCGGTGGCGGCCGTGGCACCGGCGTCGGAAACGGGAATTATTCCCTCGGAAACAGAAAACCGCTCAGCAAGCCAAAACCAAATTATACTTGTAACGAGGAAGGCCAGGTCGCAGTAAAGATTTGGGTGGACAGAAACGGAAAAGTGACTCGCGCCCAAGCTGGTGACCGAGGTACGACAAATGGTGCAAAATGTCTCGCAGACCAAGCCGAAAGAGCCGCACTTGACACCAAATGGGAAACAGACAGCGACGCTCCCGAAACCCAAGTAGGAAAAATCATTTACAGTTTCAGATTGACGGAGTAACATCCGTCTTTTTTTATTTATGACATACCAGGAAACGGTGAATTGGATGTTCAACCAATTGCCGATGTACCAGACACAGGGCGCGTCCGCGTTCCGAAAAGACCTAGACAACACTTATCTTTTGGCCGATTATCTCGAAAATCCCGAGAAGAAGCTCGTGTGCATCCACGTGGCCGGAACCAATGGAAAGGGCTCGACTTCTCACCTGCTCGCGTCTGTTTTTCAGCAAGCGGGCTACAAAACGGGCTTGTTCACCTCGCCTCACCTCAAGGATTACCGCGAGCGCATCAAGATTGACGGAGACGCGATTTC
This sequence comes from Flavobacterium sp., assembly GCF_004295795.1. Lineage (GTDB taxonomy): Bacteria > Bacteroidota > Bacteroidia > Flavobacteriales > Flavobacteriaceae > Flavobacterium. The sequence goes on from NZ_SEBR01000018.1 coordinate 10,164, forward strand.
GGAGGATTACATCATCGGATTCATCCAAAAGCACAAATCGTTTTTCGAAGCCAACAACCTGAGTTTTTTCGAGATGTCCGTCGGATTGGCTTTTCAATACTTCGTCGAGGAAAACGTTGACATCGCCATTATAGAAACCGGATTGGGCGGACGTCTCGATTCGACGAACATCGTGACACCGCTGGTTTCGGTAGTCACGAATATCGGTTTCGACCACATGACGTTTCTCGGGACGACTTTGGATTCGATCGCATCTGAAAAAGCCGGAATCATCAAGCCGAATGTTCCGGTTGTGATTGGCGAAACGACTGCCGAAACCAAGAAAGTATTTCAGGCTAAGGCCGATGAGACGCGATCGCCGATTGTTTTCGCATCTGAAACCGTTTCTGAAAACTGGCCTTCCGACTTGCTCGGCGATTACCAGGTCGCCAATAAAAAAACGGCTTTGGCTGCTTTGCGTCAGATTCAGAAACAGCAAAAATTCGATATTTCGGATGAAAACATCAAATCAGGATTTCTCAACGTCGTCAAAAACACCGGATTGCTTGGCCGCTGGCAGCAAATCCAAGCCAATCCGACGGTAATTTGCGACACGGCACACAACCGCCACGGACTCGAAATCGTGATGCGACAGGTTCTGAAACAGGATTTCCACAAACTGCACATCGTTCTGGGCGTCGTGAACGACAAAGATTTGCTCGACATCCTTCCTGTTTTTCCAAAAAGCGCCACTTATTATTTCTGCAAACCAAATATCCCGCGAGGACTTGATCAGGACATTTTGAAAACCGAAGCCGAAGCTTTCGACCTTTACGGACAAGCATTCCGTTCTGTTTCAGAAGCTTATCGCACAGCACTCGAAAACGCCGACAGCCGCGACTTCATCTACGTTGGCGGCAGCACTTTTGTAGTTGCAGAAATTTTGTAATTTTTTTTCGATTTTGCTTGCAGTTCTAAAAAACTGGCCTATATTTGCACTCGCAATCAGGAACAATACTGAAAGCGAAAATAGGGCGATTAGCTCAGCTGGTTCAGAGCACCTCGTTTACACCGAGGGGGTCGGGGGTTCGAACCCCTCATCGCCCACAAGAAAAGCTTCACTTTTGTGAAGCTTTTTTTATTTGTAAAAATGGGAATCAAAAGCTTTTCGCTTTTGTAATTCCCATTTTTGCAAATAAAAAGAAAGCCGCCCTTTCAGGCGGCTTTTCTTGTGTAGGCTCCCCCCCGGGCATCACCGGAGCGAAGCGGAGGTAACCCCTCATCGCATTCAGAAACTTCCAACTCTTCTTCTGGCTTATCTTATGGAGGTTTCCACCTCTGCATCACCGGAGCGAAGCGGAGGTAACCCCTCATCGCATTCAGAAAGCTACTAACTCTTTTTTTGGCCTATTTCGAGGCTTCCACCTCTGCATCGCCGGACAACACCTCATGGCACAAAAAAATCCAACTCTTCATTCCAAGTTTCTCGTAAAAGCCTTCACCTGTGACAAACCCCCGTCACCAAACAAAGCAAGCAACTACTCAAAATCATACCACTTCCAAACGAAATCCGAAGAAACAAGTCCGAAAACAGTTCGTTGAAAAACCAACGAAGTCTCCGTAAACAAAAAATCGGAACAAAAGAACCATCCAACTGTTAGCCATCTTTTTTAAGAAGTTAAAATCAAAAAAAGTCTCCATCCACCAATGCATCAGAATAAAGATTAGCCAAAAAATAGATCTCAAAACCTCCGCTCCTTCCGATCCCAATTCTCCAACTGCAAAGCCCAATCGGCAAAAAATGCAAAACTTCCCAATCCAAACAAAAAACAAATTCCGATCATCTTCGTATCTTTCAAAAGCCTGATGCGCGCGATTTCGCCACCAATCCAAAAGCCACGAAGAATGCACAGAGTTTTGTCCTCCTCAAAAAATCAACTCCACATTGCCGTTTTCTTTTTTCTGCTGTTTTTGTCGACAATAGCAAATGCACAATCGCTTCTGCCAGGTGAAAGCGAGGAACAAAAGGTCGCGCCCACAGTCGCCGAAGATTCACTCGGAAGACAGACGCCACGCGGAGCAGTAAGCGGATTCTTCAAAGCGGTAGCTGACCAGAAGTACAGCCGGGCCAGCCAATACATGGAACTTTCCCGCGGACAAAGAAGCGAAAGGCAACGCACCAAACTCGTGAAATCGCTCCAAAGTCTGCTGGATCACGGAGGCGACATCATGCCCTATTCGTGGATAAGCAACACCGCGACCGGCCGCCTGGACGACGAACTCGATCCTGATGCAGACTTGGTTGGAAGCGTGACTTACAATGGAAAACTGATCAACCTGTTCGTGACAAACACAGGAAAGGACGACGCGCCGGTGTGGCGATTTTCGGCCGGGACGATCAACGAGATCGCCGGCATAAGAACTGCCGATCCTTTGCTGGTCGACCGCATCCTTCCCGAAGCACTGCGCGAAAGATTGGTTGGAGGCGTGCCTTTAGGACATTGGCTCGCGGTAATTATCCTGATCATCGTCGCCTATCTTTTCTCTTGGGCTTTGGTCGCTCTAATTTGTTTCCTGCTGCATGCCCTTTGGTCGCGAGCCAGAGTGGAACACGTCGACGCTGCCATAAAAGCGCTCAATCTTCCTGTTCGACTCTATCTGTCGGTTTGGGTTTTCGCTTTCCTTTCGCAACAGGCCGGCATTTCGATAATCATCCGGCAACGCTTGAGCACGCTCACGGTAATCATCGGCATTTTGGCAATCCTGATCCTGTTTTGGAGAGGAACCGATTATTTCGGCGATCTGGGAAAACAACGGTTTACGCGTCTCAATCGCGCATCGGCCGTATCGATCACGTTATTCCTGAGACGCACGATCAAAGGCGCCATTATCGTTTTTGGCGTCATCGCGATTCTGGGAACGTTCGGAGTCGACGTAAGAACGGGAATCGCGGCGCTTGGAATTGGCGGTTTGGCACTTGCCTTGGGCGCTCAAAAAACGATAGAGAATTTCGTGGGAAGCGTGACGCTGATTGCCGACCAACCGCTTCGCGTGGGCGATTTGTGCAAAGTTGGAGAACATTCGGGTACGGTCGAACAGATCGGGATGCGTTCCACCAAATTGCGCACTGGCGAGCGAACGGTCGTCACGATCCCGAATGGCGATCTCGCAGCCACCCGAATCGAAAACCTGCAACACCGCGACCGCTTTCACTTCCACCACATTTTCCAGTTGCGAACCGAAACGACGCCAGCGCAGTTGCGAACTGTATTGCGCGAACTCCGGGCGACGCTCGACACAAACAAAATGGTGTTTTCCGAGGGCAAAAAAGTGCGTTTTACGGGAATCGGGCAAGGCGGATACAAGGTCGAGGTCACGGCCTACGTTTCGGCACCGAATTTCGACACTTTCCAGGAAGTGCAGGAAGGCTTGTTGCTTTCGATGATGGACGTAATTGTCAAGAGCGGCACTTTTTTGGTGCTGTCGTCCCAAACCGTTTATCTGCAAAACGTCAGGAATTCCGCAGCTGACGAAAGTCCAAAATCCGAAAGTTGAACCGTTTACCCTAATTTCATCGGCACTCGTTGCAAGAAATCTGTTGCAATTTTTTTTGCCACATTTTTTTTGCAACAATTTTGAACTGTTCCCAAAAAGTCGGTACACGAGCAATACCGTAACATCGGGCAAAAATCCTTATCAATTCCTTAAACCGCGGCAGCGCCCGAATTTGTTCATTTGCGAACAAAAAATTCATGGTTTACCCCTACGCTTCCATACTCGAATTCCTTAAGGCCGAATTTGTCCTCGACGGACAGACGATCGAAAATCCGGAAGCTTTCTTTCGCGAAAATGCCGACCTTTTTCTCGAGTCCTTTCCGTCAGAAACTCAATACGGATTCGCCCAGCAACACTTTAGCGACTACGCCCGCACGCACAAACTGCTCATCCAAAACAAGGAAATTTCGCTGGAACTGATTTAGTTTATACCGATTTCCAACCGATAAAATTCTCGAAAATCCACAAATTCAAGGCGTAAGCAAATACTGTTTCTTGCCTATCGGGAATCGCGGTTCGGTTTTGGAAATGGCCACCAACTTGAGCATCAATTCCCTGATTTGTTCGGGATCGGACGGTTTTATCGCGTAATAATGCGCGCCCATCGCGTAGCAGTAATCGATCATTTCCTTGTTGGAATTCGTCGAAAGGATCACCAACCGCGAGAAATCTTTCACGTGCGGAATGATCTTCACGTGCTTCAGGCAGCCAAGACCGTCGACTACCGGCATGTTGAGATCGATCAGGATCAGTTTTGGAACGTCGCTCGCGTTGAGTTTCCGTATGAGTGCCAGACTCGAACCGAATTGTTCCAATTTGACTTCCGGTGCGACCTCAGAAATGATATCGGAATAAACCGCCAGATCGTCCTGGTCGTCGTCAACGTGAAACCAGTGATTGGCAGCGTAAATGTTGGGGAAATTCATAATATGATCTGATTTGGCTTGGGCGTTGACGGATGCCATTTTGCAGTGGCAACCTAACTCAAAGCTAGCACACGATGGCGATTTGCGGCTTATAGGTTTTCACCGATTCGGTTGTATGATTTGTGATTCCGACGCCTTTTTTGTTCCAAATCTGGGTGGCATCCGCTTGACGGATATTGATGAAATCCCGACGAATATTCATCAGCAAAAAAATTTCTGATGGATTTCAGTAAGTTTGGATCGCGTTATGGCAAACAAAAAAATCCGACGCAAGCCAAAAATCGAATTGCCATATCCAAAATTCGATGCTATGTTTGCCGCGGCACAATCTATTGTCCTTTCAACCCAATAAACACCAAAAAATGGAACAAGACGAAATCATCATTACACTGGAACCGGGCGATTCCACAACGGCATTGCTGAAATTATCGAACGATCTGAAAAACAAGCTCGCTGCGCGTTTCGGAAACCAATACGAAGTCAGCTCGGGCGACTTCACCAAACCCGAAAAAGATTGGTCGCATGAGATCAAGATCAGGAAAGGCAGTAAAGTTGGAGCTTCGGTCGATCTCAAATGGGAAAAATCGAAACGCGAAATCGTGAAAGTCGACGTGGACGAATCTACGAAACTCGGTACGATGATCACGCTTGGCGTATTGGTTCCGCTACTTTTGATAGGCGCTTACATGGGCTATAACAACATCGCGCCGCTGGACTTTTTGCCGGGCAGAAAAATTGCCGGCGGATTGGGCGGATTAATCGCGTTGATTCCCGGATTGATCATCGTGTTTGTACTGAAATCGGCGTTGCTCAAGGGCGAGAAAGCCGAAAATGCCCAGTTGGTCGCGAGCGTGAAAGAGGCCGTTAAAGCTTGATGTGAAAGACATCGGCAAAAAATCCACTTAGAATATCGCATTTTTCAGGAAGTCGGTTTGCGCAATTTTGCCATGCCGACTTTTTTGTTGCGAACGCTCAGACGACGGGATTCGCATCGGCTCAAAAATCATCGTTGAGCGCGTCTTTGCCATCGTTTGGATCTCCGAAAAACTTCAGCGAGCACGCGACAGAAACACCGTTCCCAACCAACATATGCGACACGGACGAAATTTCCCAATCGAGATTTTGCCGCAAATAAGCGTCGATCAGGTTCGAAACTTCCTCTGGATTTTCTCCCGAAAAAAAGCGCACGGCGGTCGTTGGGTTCATGATTTTGATTTTTGTTATTGGCTAAGGTGGTGAAATTATTGCGGCTGACACGCGTTGAAGTCGGCTAAGATCGATTGTTGTAAAGATGAAAAACTGCTTGATACTAATTTTCGATTTTCGAAAACAGGATTTGGCACTCGATAATCCGATAGCGAAATCGAAGCGCTACCAAATTGCGCTTCTCATTCTATGTTCCCAATTTTGGGAATGACTTGCAAGATGATGCGTTGGTTTTTCCTGTCCTGTTTTTTAGGGTAACGCCCAACGCCCGCTGTTCCCGATCCAGAAACCTGTATTTCGCAAACTGCGGGATTTAGGTGGATTCCACGTTTGTCCCATAACTTTTTGACCGCAAGCGCCCGGAGATAACTGAGTTGGTCATTTTGTTTGTAAGCGTCGTTGGATGCCATTCCTTCTATCAGGACGAGGTAGCGGATATCTTGTCCGTTGTACTTTTTGCCCAGATTGTCGATCAGTTTTTTGATGGCTTTTCCTACTTCGGTCAAATAGACCTCATCTTCGGCTTTCTTGAAATTGTCGGTATTAATGAAGAACTCGACGTCACTTTTGAGCGAGAAGCGCTTGTAAATCGAGTCGTATGCAAAATATTTTTCGGGCAACTCTTTTACGGCTGTCTGTATTTCCCTGATTTTGGTCAGTTGTGCTTCTGTGGCTTGTTGCTGCCTTTTCATCATGGCGATGACCAATACGAACAGCACCAACATGATAAAGAAAAGGCTAGTCATGAGATCTGCGTAACTTGCCCAGAAGTAGTTGTTTTTCTTTGACATCAAAAAATGATTTTATAGAGCATCCAAAAGCAAAACCCTACACCGGCAATCGCTCCGGAACCTACAAATGCGTAGGCCGCATATTTGACAGGCAACGGAATCTGGAGATCAGGCTTACCATTGCTTTTTACGGCTTCCGCAAGGTTTTCCACAAGGATGTTGAGTTGATCCAAACGTTCGCTTTGCGCCTTTGCTCCTGTTTCAACACTGCTTTTGAGTTCCCCGATTTTTTTGAGTTCGTTCAGGTTGCCCCGATCTTCCTTGAGTAATTTTTCAAGCAGGTCTTCTTCCTTGATCGTGATGTCTTTTATAGCTTTGATTTGCGCTTCGATATGCCTCTTGAGCTCTTCGAAACTCTTGGTCAGCGCATTGTCTACGTCTATTACGGCTTCGGTCACGATTTGCTTTCGGCTGCTGACTTCCCTGAGTTCCGACTTCAAAACGGCAATGAGTTCAGTATTGACCGAGATGTTAGATCCTATGCTGCTCGCGATTTGTTCGATGGCATAAGTTCGATCCAACTGCCCGTTGATATTGTGGTTGAGTTTTTGGGCATTGTCGACAAAAGAGTTCAGCTGCGTGAGGAATATGTTGAATTTTTCGAATTCCTTTGTGCTGGTGCGCAACTCCTGAAGCACGTTGATGTTCAGTTTGGCCAGTTGGGCGACGTCGACTTCCTTGAGCTCATTCATCAGGTTTACCTGACTGTCAAACGAGTTCAGGATTCTGGTCATCAGTCCGTTGAAACTCGAAATATTGGTCGAAAACGTATCGTTGAAGTGCAAAAGATTGGCTTGGAGCGAATAAATGCTTGACGATATATTTTGGGACAGCACCGGCAATAGCTGTGTTTGTATCCACGTAAAGTAATCGTTTTTCCGACTTTCGGCCTCCAATTTTGCTCCCTTGTACGTCCAACCCGAAAGAATCACCGTAAAGAGAAGTCCTACAAAGCTGGCAATCATAGCGACCTTTACGCCTCCTATCAACATGTCGATGGCGTTTTCGAAATTGGCATCGCTGATACTTGGCATGGAGAACAATCCAATGACGATTCCAATCATCGTGCCCATCAATCCCAGATAAAGCGGAATCGGGATCAAGGCGTTGATTTCCTCGTCCACGGCATCCGTATTGCGTTCCACGACGTCTTTGATAAGGTTGAAATCGCTCACCGCGCCCTTGTTTCGCAAAAGATAGGTATTGACCGACGAAAGTATCTTGTCAAGCACTTCATTGGAATGACCGGATTTTACCAGCGTGACCTCTATATATTTTCTTTCCATAGTTTCAGATTTTCGTCCATCCCAAAGTTTCATATTCGGTAAGTTCTTCTCGCGTAATTTTTCGTTCCTCGTTTTTTTTCGCAATCCATATAAACGGAAGATCTTCGCTGTCATCGTCAAAGAATGCAGTGTCTTGCGCCTCGTGATAATCGTCGACGAAATCTTCGTCATTGTCAGATTCCTGTTCGATCGCTATAACTTCCTGGAATGAAACAGGATTTCCGAACTTGTTCAGATTGTTGAGGATGAAATCTACACTGACGTCCTTTATCTGGTCTTCGGGAATGTAAACTTTCACGGTTTCGAACGCATCGCCAAACGGAAATATTTCCTTGAAAAGCGCAATTTTTTTGACGGCCGTGTAAAGCACCGAGAGCTGGACGGCAACTATTACCAATATCACAAAAGCGATTAAAAATGTGTGCATGTTATTCGTATTTGATTTGGGCTTTGGTAATGACTATCCATTTGTCGTTCCTTTTTTCGGCCGATCCTGCAAGAACCGTCGTGATTCGTTTGGCATTTTGGTTCAGTGCGTTTTGAGGCTCGCAAACGGGATCGATGTAAATGTGTGGCGAATTGACGCTATCCCTGATTCCGGTATCGTCTGACTGAAACACGAAACTGGCTTTTTCCTCGCCTGTGAGCGTGAATTTGTATAGCGATTGTGTGGCCCGGAATTGATCTGATTTGGCACTTACGTCGAAACTTTTTTCACCGCTGGGCGTGGCCATAAAAAAAACGGTTTCTGCGGGTTTCGGCGGCAATTTGAAATCTACCTCAACAGGTCTTTCTTCCTGTTTTACCGGTTGTGCAACCGAAACGGACGGTTTTAGATCGCGTAACTGGTTTTTGAGAGCGCTGATTTCCTGTTCGAGTCTGTCGAATTTCGAGTTGTCGGCTCTTGGATTGTCGCCGGAACTTGACGGCTGGACGACGAGCGCTTTTTGATCCGACTGTTTTTTTTGCTTGCCGTGGACTTTCGTTACTTTGCTGTTCAAAAAATAAAGCAATACGAAAATTACAAGTAGTAAGAACGACAGTATCAGTTCAAAAAAATGGGCACCAAAAAAATCGGGCTGCGTATCGGGAAGTTCCATATTGGTTGTTTTTTTCGGTTCTTGGATTTCTTTTTGCGATTCGACAGATGAATCTTTTGGATGCACTTGCTCTTTCGCTTCCGGAGGCGATTCGTAAAAGTGAGCTTCAATTTTTTCTCTTATCACATCCAGTCTTCCGTCCTTTCTCCGTTTTTCTGCAAAATCATAGATCTTCGCATATTTGGCCTTGATTGAAAATATGGTTCCCGATAAAAAGTCGATTGCATCTTTTCCACGCTTCGGATTTTCCTTTTTCAATTTTTGGAATTCGTCGAACAATGCCAGCGTTTGAGAAAATTCACTTAAATCTTTCCGATCGAATGTGCCGGAATCGCAGTCCTTTTGTTTTTCTTTCGGCAAAGCGTCGTTTACACAAAGGCAGGCCACATAATCGACATCGTCACTGAATGCGCCGCTTTGCGAATAAACCATCGGAAAAACCAAAAGAAGAGCACCTAAAAAAAGCCAGGCCTTCATATTTCCTGTGTGTTTAGTTCCGACTGGATTTTGTAGGCCAAATGGTTCAGCCCGCCAACCAGTGGATAGAAGAACAGCGTTTCTTCAAGATTTACGTCGAGATCGTTGTCGAGATCTTTTTGCTTGTCCTCGATTCCGGCCTTGAGGTCGTCCAGCGCATTTTCTGTCAAATAAGCTTTATACGTCTGCAAGTGAACAGGATTGATCCCGAAATTGTCTTTGAAACTGTACGATTTGTTCAATGAGAAAAACCAGTCGAGAAATGCCGTGTACTCCGTTTGTACGCTCGTTTCCATTTCCCTGTCGATATCGCGATAAGTGACCGCTTTTTCGGGAATGACGATTTCCTGAGTTGTCCCCAAAAGCACTGCTTTTATCGCATCGACATTTATCGATTGTCCTTGTGGGATATTCAAGGCGCCCTTACAGCTGATTTCCTTCGGATTCTCATCTTGGATCAGTTCGATTCTGGACATCTCGTCAGTATTGAAAATCTGCCTGAAAACGATTTGCGTGAGTTCTGTGAGTGCGCTCAGACGATCGCTTCCGTCGGCGACATTTATGATTTTCGAACCTGTTCCGCTAAACGTGATATACCTTGGCATGCTTACCGATCGCGCCTTGATCATCTTCGCCACGTGGTAAATGATCGCAGTGTAGAAAAGCAGGAAAACGATCTTGAAATCACTGTTGAGCATCAACTTTTTACTGAACGAAATCGGGATATTGTTGTCCTTTATTTTCTTGTTTTTTTCTATCGAAAAGAAAAAGGCCACGATGTCTTCTGACTTGCCGTTTTCTTTTATCTCGTCCAAAATTTTTATCAGATCGTGTTGTTTGTTCGTTTCCAGTAAAAACCGGATTCGGTCGACATACTTTTGGATAAAGCCATTGATTACACTCGATCGCCCGAATGCGTCACCAAAAATGGCGTTGGCCGCGAATCGGAAAGACGTCAATATTTCAGGACGATTGTTCGTGTATACGACGACGTCTGTGGTTCCTCCGCCAATGTCAATCGAAACCACCGAACTCGAAAGCGCATTTACGCCAAGTTGGGAATTGAAATAGTAGAACGGCGCAATCGACTCCGAAAGTTTGTCCGGCGCTTGGGTTGTGTTTATGAACTTCGCGAAAAGCCGGTTCCAAGTACTTTCGAGCATGTTGATCCTGTGTTTTGTCATACTTGAGGGATACAGCCATATCAACCTTACTTTTGTCAGGTCGCCTCCGTTCAATATCACCTTGTTGCGTATCAGGAACAGCAGATTTTCGAAATAGGCTTCAATTATCTTGATTTCATTGGGCTTGTTGGTGTAATCGGCCCATTTTAGATTGGTACGCGTCTTGGAGTTTGTCGGGATTGGATATTTTTCATACACAAAAGGAATGTTCAGATCGGCCAAAGCGTAAGTCTGGTGATTCATATCCAGTTTCTCATTTGACAATATCGCGGTTCGCAACGGAAACTGAAATTCGCTTTTGGCATTGACCATTTCCGGGATCAATTCCTGCGGAATCAGCTCAAGCAATCTATTGGCGCGAACGATACCGATCGATTTCAGCGTTTCAGGGTTCTTGATATCGTGTAAAGTCGCAATCTGGATGTCGTCTTCAGATATCTCGAAAGGTTTTGCCGTGCCTTTGTCTTTTCTGTACTCGATGTGCGTATTGGTCGTGCCGAAATCTACTGCGAAGGTAAATTGTGCAGTTCCGCTTGGCTGCATTTGAAATTTCGGAACTACAATTCCTTGTCCCCAATTGTTTTTTACCGTCACGTAGTCGAAACTGTCCTCAAGCACGTAATAATCTGACGAGATATAGTCGTTCTCTTTGTTGTTTCGCGATTTCACGGCTTTTTCAGTGACGGGGCTGTTCGCTTGGTTTTTGTAGAATCCGAGCGTAAAACGACTGTGCTTGGTGTGCTCCTGAATGTCGCGATCCACGAATGCGACGCGGTATTGGTTTTGTTGGTCTTCGGCCAATTTCAGAAACGGATAAACCGTGAGCCCAAACTGGTTTTCGATAATCGCACCGCGGTTTCTGGAAATTTCAGGTTCGGCAATCTGGTATTCGTTTGTCGACGGATAGTACATGCGCTCATAAGTGATGTAACCGCCGCTTTGGATCGGAATGCGAAGCGTCGCGCTGATTCCGCCAGATGTCATCTGTCTTAGTTCGAATACTTTTTTTCCATCCGAAGTCACGCCCTGAAGATCCTTAACGTCGAAATAATCGAAATACGCCGTCTTGATCGGCAACAGAAATCCTTTGGTGATTTCTCCCGATCCAACCGTCAGGTTCCCATCGAAGAATTTGCTGCTTTGTATCGGATAAACCGTCCGGATGATGTATGGCTCGAGGAAATCGCTTATCGTGAGATACGGATACTTGGTGCCGTCGAAAGGAAGCGTGCGTTCCTTGATCGGGCGATTGTCGGCATAGTCCGCTTTGTTGTTGCGGTTCCAGAAATCCGAAGTGTATTTTGTCTTTTCGGAAAAGTCATCCACCGGAAGCACCAAAGGCAAGTCTTTCCCGTCATATTTGCCCGAAGCGATCGCGAAACCGCTTTCCACCGATCCGCCTTCGGTCTTCTTTCGAAGCGGAAATCCCAAAACCTCGACGATGCTGCCGTCTCCGCCAGCCGAAAGCCGTTCGAATTCGAGGTCGAAATCATTTTTGGTGTAGTTTTTCAGGATTTCTTTTTCCTCATTCCGCAACTGCACGAAATTCAGGTCGATATAAGCATCGACAGCTTTGAAAACAGAGCTGAATCTTGGAAAAAATTTCTTGAGTCCGTAAATGAATTTGATATAATTGAACTCGCGCTTGTGCAACGGTTGATAACTTTTGTCGAAAACGCGGTCGTTGCCGAAAAGGATGTCGACATAGCTTAAATCGTTGGCCGAAGTAAAAAAAAGGCTCGCCGGCGAAGTGCCTCCCAAAATATTCATAGGATTCGGTCCGCCTTTGTAATTGAGCAGGAAAAGCCTTTCCGTGCCGTCAAAATTGTAGGCCGAAGCGTCCTGGCGCAAGTAAAGTTTGAGCGTTTCTCCCAAAAGCCTGTGTTTTGGATTTGCCGATTCGAGCAATGCATCGAGATCTTTGGTTTTGTCCCAGATCAGAATGTCGACCTTGTCGCGATGTTTGTCGATGTTGAACAAGATCTGCCCAACGTCCAAACAGTCGGAAACCATTTTATGAAATATCGTCGAGCCTTCAATCTGGCCGCTGTTGACCAAATTTTCGAAAGCGCTCTTGACCAGATCTATTCTTGCGAACGGACTTGGAATCGAGGTGATCTCGCGCCTGGCCGTCGCTCCTGCCGGATCCTGGATCGCTTCGATCGCCCTGGTTCCATAAGCCGTGGAAGTCTGCCAATCTTCGATACTGTCATTTCCCTGATGAAATCGGAATACTTTTGCCATGATGGATCAGAAATTATATTTGTCGGTTACCAGTTTTTGTGTCGTGTCGTGAAATAAATCCATAAATCGTTGTGCTATTGACGCGGTGTTCGGGTTGCCTTGCTGTGCTTTCGAAAGCAGATAATCGTATCGATTGTAGTTTTTCTGCTCCAAAAAGCCCGATTTGGGTTTCACGCCTTTTACCATCTCGAACAGGTTCGAATCGTCGGCAAGCAAGTTGAACGGGCTGAAACTTCTTGTGTTGTGTGCCATTTCGTGTAACCATTCGGTGAAGAATTGGTTGAAATTCCTGAGATGACTGCTGTAAAAAGGTTGGCTCATGAATGTTGACATACCCAATTCCTTCGTCCAGTTTTGATCGGCATTGGAGGCTATCCTATTGTTGAGATAAAGCGTGAACAATTGGTATTGCGTGAGATTTTTCCGGAGCGTGGTCTGAGTCGAGAAGCCGAGATTCGCAAAAATCAACGATTGGCTGTTTTCCTTGATGCCGAATTCCTTGTAAACGGGATTATCGGCTTTTCCTTCAACGTTGACAAGCTCTTTGGAAGGCATTTTCGCGAAATCAACAATAGACAATGCCGCAACGATCTCGAGAAAATGGGCATCGTTCTTTTGGGAAACCGATCCTTCGTGGTTGGGATAATCTTTTGTGATGTTGTCGCCCAAATAATAAAGGGCATTGAGCGATTTGTTTCCGCTTACGCTTTGCTCGTAATAGGACAACGCTGCCTTTGTCTTGGAGATGAAAGAAGATTTGTCGATTTTGCTTTCCTCGCTTGGAGAAACTCCAAAGTACGGAAGCATCGTAATCGCGCCCACCGGAGCATCCTGTAAATAACGCCAGGTGGAAATCCCGTGGTCGGCATCCCGTATGTTTTTGAGCAACAATGGGAATCCGGCCGCGCCCGTTCCTCCAAAAATGGAACTGATGATAAAGATTCTGTCGTCCTGGCAAAACGAGGACGCGAAATCCTTGAAATCCTGAGATTGCTTGAATTGGTTCAGCACGACGCTGCCAATGTTCGGATTGCCCTTGAATCCCACTTCCATATCGGCATTCAAATTATCTTCTGAAAACAACAGACTGATCAAGGCTTTATTGGCGTCATCCAGACTGCTGTATTCAATGTAATCCTTGAAGCGATCATTTTTCACGTCGCTTAGGTGTAACCTGAAGTTTTGCGTGACATTTGATATCCGCGTGCCGAAAAACTTGTTGCTGTTCGTATCGTCAAAACTCAAGGCATTCCTGATATGTTGATAGTTTTTGAGGATGTCTATCGTTCGGGTCACGTCTCCGTTCGCCTCGTCGGGATCGATGATGATCGGGACGATTTCGAACCCGTTGGCCTCGACGCCTGTTGCCAGAAGCATCGCCAGCGATTTGATTACCCTTGAACCGGTTCCGCCGATCCCGAATACGTATAATTTTGCCATAAGTGCTTATTTTAGAATGGTGTCCGCGACGCTTTGACGCTTTTGAATTTGAGTGCGATCGAGAACAGGAAACAAAAAATCATGGTCCAAAAAACGTTCACCATCGAAAACGTAAAACAATCCAACAAGGTCACATTTGGTTCAAGAGCCGAAAAACTGAAAAAGTAGGCCACGAAAAAGTTTATTACGGCAATGATGAGAATCCAAAAGAACCAAGGTTTCTTCCTGTAAAAATTTCCGTAGTTCGAGAGAAAATAATAGTAGGCAAGTTCCGCTACCAACGAGGTGATGATCATTATGATTCCTATTGGTACATAAGCCTCCGCAGCATACATTTCCTCTGAGAAACCCTGAATGTAAAACAGGTTCATAGGCGAAAAACCTTCGTATAACATTGCAAAAAAATCGTTCATGATTGCTTCTATTTATTGATTTTGATATTGATTTTGAAGTATTGGTTTGGAGCGTCGTCAGCGAGATAGGCTTCACTGATGCCTTCGATCAGATTCCCGAAACCGAATGTCTGGCCTTGGGACGATTTGACATCGAGATCGTCTTCCGTGTGCGTCTTGGCGACCCATTTTGGAGTTTGCCTTTTCAGGTTGAACTGCAAATCGGAATAAGTGCGTGAAGTCGCGAGAAACCTGATGCAGTGCGTGAATTTGCCTGCCGACTTCGATAGTTTTGATGCCGATGTCGGAGTCAGATTTGCCGCTCCGATTCTGGATATAGTCCCAATCGAGAAATTGCCCGCCTCAATTTCATAATTCTTCGGATTGGTGAGATAGCTTTCATCCAAAGGCAAAGCGGTCAAATCCATCGCTACGGAAAAACTGAACTTGTCCCCATTTCTGGAATCGGCAGTTATATCATTTATGCCCTTGACTGCGTTCTTACTCGAGAATTCCCTGGCGGGCTTGAACCTTCCGAAATCTTTTCTCGTGTTGACTACAGAGAAGTCGATTTCTGAAGAATAGTCGATTGCCGACAGCAACAGTTTGTTCTCAAAACCGTCCAATGTTTGAAGGTGCATTTTGGCGTTGAAGTCGTCGATTTTCGAAGCATCGCCCAGTACCGAATAGTAGTAAGGTCTCGAGACATTGGCGAGTTTGATTTTCGTGTTCTTTTTCGAGTAATAAGTTCCGGTGAAACTCGAATTCAGTTTCGCGATCAAAGCCGACTGATTTTTATTTCTACCGATGCTTGCCTGAAAGACCTGCCGTATCAAACTTTGCTGTATGGCCAACTTTTTCGCCGTGTCGTCGCCGGAAACCGAAAAAATACAGTCCGAAATCAGTATGGAAATCGTGTCGCGCCCTGCCGTTTCCAATACGTTCTCATAAATATCATTCAGGTCGCTGTGGCTAATATCTCCCACTGTTGTGTTTTTATCATCCATGTTTTTCGGATAGTCGGACAGATCTCTGGTTGCAACTTTGATCGGATAAACTTTCGAATTGATGAAATACAAACTGATTTTGTTGGGTTCATAATATCCGACCGCCCTTACAAGCAACTCGGTCATGGCATTCTTGAAATTGGAATCTTCACTTACGTAACCCGTCATACTTCCTGTGTTTTCCAGATAGATTTTTAGGAAAACGCGCTTTGGATCAATCACGGCCTTTGTGTAAAACTTATAGCCTTTTGTTCGCAGGTAAGACTTTAACGAAGATTCGTCCGTGACCTTATTCGCGATGAATTCCCTGTCGTTTCCGCTCGCAAGCACAAATTCCGTCAGTTCCTTCAGTTCGTCTTTATCGATTATTTCATCGCTTTGGGAATCGGTTTCTGCCCTTTCTTCGAACTCCGCGAAACGCGAGCAAGAGGCGCAAACGAATAAGGTCAAAAAGCACAAAATTGTAAACTTTCGCGTCATATCATTTAATTTTAATTTTCAACAATCCGTTGCTGACGCCAACCACCTCTATGCCATCTGAAATGGTGTAAAGATGCTCAAGCAAAGCCTGGCTCGTATTCTTGTGTCGGATAGCAATTTTCGCGGTTGTACCCAAAAACTCATACGACAGACTATGCGTCAATTCGAGCGCTCGCAGTTTTTTGAGCAAATCCTGTATTAAACTGAAATTCACGTTCTCGACTTCGAGCGTCGTATGCTGATCTTCGGGAATTTTAGCGACTTTGGATGGTGATTCAGAAATGGCCGACGCGGCAGCCTTTGCCGTCGAAAATCCCGATGGCGTCACAAAATCCGTCTGCAGAACAATACCTTTCGGACTCGCTCCGTACGAATTCGATCCATACGTGCCATCTTCAAAAATCAGCCATAGAACGTAAAAAGGAATCAACTGCATCCAGCCGCTGTTATTTACGTCGTGACATCGTTTCGCACCTTGCGCCAACACGAACCAGAACAGCGCCAAAAATGCCAGTCCTGCAAGTGCCCCAAGCGTGTCGTCTTGCGCAAAGGCTGCGATCACACAATACGAAATCACATAAATTACCAGGCTAAGACCGTATTCCGTTCTTGTGATACGTCCTGAAAAAGAAAAAGGTGCGTTGAACATTTCGCTTGTTTTTAGCTTCCTATTGGAATCGGTTAGTTGTCAATGGCGTAAAAGTATTGGGACGCATTGACGTGTTTTTACGGAAAACCGTAACTGGCATTTTTTTTCGAAAGAACACGATCCAGAAAATGAAGTAGCACCTGAAAACCAACGACTAAGCCGATTTTATATCCGCTAACTAATCGCCATTTTTATCGAAATACAATTTGTTGAATACCGTCGTTTCCGATTGGTGAGCGTCATTCGGCTCAAAAAACCTGATCGCATAATGTTGCAAATTCGCACCCATTCCTGACGCTTATCCCCAAAAACCGCTCAACTATCCGCCAAATCGCAACGCTCATACATCGGCTCAAAAAAGTAACGCGCATCACGTTATATTTGAAATGGGATGCGCCGGCCGGTTTTTTCTTACGGCAACTCCCTATATTGTGAACCGATTTAACCAAACAAACAAATGGCCACACAAATTTTTGACGTGCAGTGGAACGACGCGCCCGCGGGAAAACCAATTCTTTCAAAAGCTGAAATCGTCGCGTATTGCAGGCATTTCGGGCAAGACACCCAAGAACTTCACGACTTTTTGACGCGTTTCGATTTCGACGAATGGATCTGTATGGAACTTTTTGTCGATTATGTTTACGGCAAAGTCGATAAATCCGGAGAAGTTGGCAGCGACGCCGTGCAATACCTGAACATCGTTTCGGGCACATTTTTCAGCGACGAAGCCGAACTCGCACTCAAAAACTACCTCGGGTTCGACAAAAAGAAATTCGATTATCTGTACGAGGATTCTCCGCCTTTCGTGACTTTTCCAGACTGTCCGCTTTGGATCGTACAAGTCACCGGCAAACAAAAACAGCAATCGAGCGGCATCTTTTTCATGCCCGCGACTTTTTGGAAAGACGCCCGAATGACAAGCGAATCGTACGCCGACGAATATTTCGGAGTCAAGGAACGCTACAACAAATGGTACGGGGAACCTTTCGGCAAAAATCACGATCAAAGCCAGTACTGGCGCAATCGGATCGGGCATTTTTCACCCAATTTCATCCGTCGCGATAACGGGCTCGAAATCGCGTTCGACTACCACAACATCCACGTCGACAACTTCGCCAATCGGCTTTTCGTGCACGATTCCGAAAAGGACGAAATGGCTTTTTACGATTTAGCCGATGCGAGCAAAAAACTGGCCGCGCCCAATTTTCTCAAGGACAGCCGCAATGGTTTCATGCAGCTTTCATCCGACGGATACCGATTTTATTCCGACACAAAACTCGTCACGACCGACAAAGATTTCAACGTGATCTCTGAATCGGCCTCAAAAATCGTCAATTCATTCGAGGACGATTTCTGGAAAGTGATTATCGACAAGAAAGGCGTTTTGATGACCAAAAAGCAATCTGGAGAGGAAAAACGGCTCAAGTTCAGCGAACTCAAACTCACTTCTTTCTCGAAAGATCCTGACAGCGTCAAGATTTTCGCCAATGGAAACAACTCGGTCATCTTCTTCGAATACAAGGCTGCGATCGTCGACAGTTCGTTCAATGTGACGAATCTGGCTTTCGACTCGATTTTCAAGAAGGAAATCCAGCCCTATTTTTGCGGCTATTACCAAAAACGCGAGACACTTTCGGTTTCGCCAGACAGGCATTTGTTCTTTGGCAACGAAGGTGTTTTTGAGATCGGAAAGGATGAGAAACCAAAGATGTTCACCGAGAAACTTAGAGCCATCACGGGCGAAGGTTTGTTCTACAACGCTATAAAAGACGAGGCTTTACAAGGCATTTGGTTTCTTGCAGGTAACGACAGACTCGTCTTCACGGACGAAAATTTCGAAAAAGGCTACGTGTTCAATTTCACGCAGCAAGACCTTTCGCACGAGCATTACAATTCGTACCGATACAGCAATATCTTCTTCGACAAAGACCAAAATCTGTGGTACTCGCTTCTTGGCTCGACGCTCCACAAGATCACGAGAAGCGAACTCGAGTCGAAGCTGAAAACAGCGATTTCCTTTTCGGATCAAGCCAAATCCTTAGTGAAATGACAGCGAACAAAGACGAATGGTTTCTCAACGACCGCTGGGACGAAGCCGAAAAGGCCGTGTTTTACCTGAAACTGAAAAGAGCCCGATACAAAAAAGCGTTCATCATTCGGGCCAAAGCCAGCAATTTGTTGTTCTCGGGCGATTCCGGGAAAGTTCGGGACGCTTTGGAATTGTTCAAAATGGGAATCGAAGAATGCCCGGACTCTGATTTGCTTTCGAGCTTTTACCTGCAATCGGCTCTAGCGCACATTTTGCTTTCGAACAGGCCCGAAGCTTTGGAAATGTTCCGAAAAACGATCGAGGTCGAGAGCGACGCTACCAAATTTGTCCGGATCACGAACGCTTGGAGTCAATTTGCGCTTTACGTCGTCCGCGAAAATGCACAGGATCACTTTAACGAGATTTTGTCGGTAATCGACAATTCGAAAACTTTTCTCGTGAAAGAACTTTTTCTCAAGCACGCACTCAAGGCAATCATTTTCAAAAATCAGGAGAAGGAAGAAAATGCCACCTCCGAGAAAACTTTGGCACTCGAGTACTTGTCGCACGAAGATTCAGGCTTGGAAAATCGGCCCAGACTGGGTTTGGTAGACAAACAGGAATTGGCCGACATCATTGAAAAGCTCAACGCCGTTTAGGTGCGCGCACTAAATACAATTTTATGTTTTCATTTATAGAATCGTTCCTTTCGTTCTTCCGAAATAAATCGGACGAGCAAAATCCAGCCGCCGATCAAGTCGTCATTCCCCAAAAAATCTCCGCGCCCAAATGGGAAGCGGGTTTTGATCCTTCAGCACTCGAGGTTTTTCGTTCCGAACTCGAAAAGTACTTCGCCAAGAAAAAAGTGACTTTCTCGTTTTCGGGAAACAAGATATTTTTTGACGACGACCAAGAGCGTTACGAAGATCACAATATTGTCGATCTGACGCAGAAATGCCGGGAAACTTCTACCGAACATTATGGAAAATGCATCCGCAAATTCTACGACACGATGGCAAAAACCAATGCCGAAGTTTTGGCCTATCTCGAAAAAGCCGATGATTTCTTCGAAGCTCAGATAAAACTTGGAACCGGATTGTTCACAAACGAATTCGACGATTTTTTTGGAGAAAAAGGCGATCTCGTGACCAAGGAATTCGCACCCGGAATTTACGTCGTGCTGGTTTTCTATTTCAAGACCAAGGTTGTGGCCGTGCCGAGGGAAAAATTCGAGAAATGGAATGTTCCTATCGAAGAACTTTTCGAAACGGGAATCGAGAATACTTGGGGATCGTTTCCGACGCTCACGCAGCCTTTTCTGACAGATGGCGTCGAATACAAAATCATCCACGCCGATTTTTTTGCCCCGAACGAATTCCTGAGACGCGGCGGCTACCATTCCATTTTTGGAGAGAAAGGCGCGCTCGTGAGTTTGTTGAGCCAAAACAAAATCCTGTATTGTCCAATCGAAAATCCAGACATGACGGCCGAAATGCGAGTGATCGTTCCGGTGGTTTCCAAACTTTTCGACGAAGCCGCATCGCCCTTGAGCGACAAAATTTTCTGGACAAAAACGGGTGAAAAGTTGATCGAAGTTCCTTACTCGGTTGCCTTTGGGAAGCTCGATTTTACCTTGACGGAAGAAATCGTCCACTTTTTTTCGCAAGCCGAAAGCCAATAACTTAAACATCCAAAAACGATTATCATGGCGAAAATGACGCTTGACAAAGCGCGATCCGTACTGAAAAAACACAAAGTCGAGGCCAACGGCAAACACTTGTTCGACGCTTTCGGGAACCCCGAACTTTTCGAGGCGCTTTTGGTCGCTGGCGCAGATTCGAACCATTTCGACACTGAATTCAATGTCCCGATTTTGTCATTGGCTTACAGCCGACAGGAATATCCCGAGTTCGCGCTGTTGCTCCAGCATGGCGCGAATCCCGATGTGCCGTCGAGCACTGATGTCGCGCGCACGCCAATCCTTTTTGAGATCGTAAGTTCAGACCCGGACGGTTATTTGTCGCTCATGATCCAGGCTAATGCCGACCTGAACCAATTCCATCCGGAAACGGGAAATACCTTGATCATGCACGCGGCGACGCACTATTACGTTTCGCTGGAAATGCTGGAAGTCCTGATTAAAAATGGAGCCGATAGCAATTTGCCAAATCGAGACGGATTTACGATTTACGACCTAATCGACCAAGGAAAAGTCAGTTTTCACAAACCGAATCTGCTTTTTCTCAAGAAACATCAAACCGGATATTCAGAACGCATCGTCACAAAAGAAATCGTTCCGCCGGCTCAAACACCAGATTTGAGGACTCAGTTTTCCCATTCGATCGGATCGTTTCGCGGCATCAAGGTAATCGGCAAAACCGACGACACGCTTACCGTCAGAATGTATCGAACCAAGCGTTACGACAGCGATTTTCCGCGCACGCACACCGACGGTCTCAATATTATCTTCTCACTTTTGGAACATTCCGAAACGCTTTCGGATTGGAAAGACGTGGCTTCGACTTTCGATTTTCAAAAAAACCACGTTTCCGTGGCGCGTAAATTCATCGCTTCGACTATCGTATCTGATTTTGATCTGACGTTTCACGAAGCGCTTTGGCTCGAAAAAGGCTATTGCGATTTTGACGAGATTTCGGACGAAACCCGCGAAATGCTGCAGCAAGCCACGATGGCGATTACAGTGACCGATCCGACAATGCTCGAAACTATTTCTGTCGGCACATCCATAAAGATTTCGCAGTATAATGTCGCTCCAATTTGGTATCTCGAAAACAAGGCGAGCTCGTCCTATTTCGTCCTGTTTACGAGCGACGGCGGAAAATGCATGTCCAAACAAGGTGAAATTGGCCAGGACGCGAAGGCGAAACCCGTCGCCGGAATCAGCAAAGGCTATTACAAAGAGGAAAATCTTCGGGCCGAAGCTCATGCTTTTTCCAAATTCGGTGAAGGTTTCGAACTCGTCTACAAAAATTTCGACACGGCTTACAATCTCGAAGAAGGCATTGAAGAAGCGGCGAGACAGGCCAAAATCAACGAGAGCAAAGCCGATTATAGCGAAGATGCGCTCGAGGCCATCCAAAGTACGAACGTGGCGAAACTCAAATCGATTCTCGAAACCGGCGTGCATCCGGACACGCTCAAGGACAAATACGGAAATCTCGCGCTCGGTCAGGTTGCCGGTGCGTATTTTCCAGAATCGGCCCATCTTGAAATGCTCAAGTCTTTGCTCGAAAAAGGCGCGAATCCAAACCACGAAGCTTACCAGGACGAACCTTTGTTGCAAAAAGTCAGCCGACGTGCCAAAAACGAACTCGCCGATGAAATGGTTCGGACATTGCTTGACGCTGGAGCGGATATTTCGTCCAACGCATCTGAACTTTATCAAAAAACCTCAACCTTGCAGTCGGCCTGTCGCGGCGGAATGCTTTGGTTCGCAGACTATCTGATCGAAAAAGGAGCGAATTTGCACTACAAGGACGAAAACGGACTCGCGGCTTTGAATTATGCCGTCCAAGCCGAAAAAAACGGTGTCGAAATCATTGATTTGCTGCTGAAAAACGGAGCCGACAAAAACGATCTCAACACGTTTTCCTACAAAAGCAATGTGTTCCAATACGCCGGATCGATTGCCGTCATTGAGAAACTTGTCGCGCTTGGATTCGATATCGATAAGGTTGGCGATCAATATGTTTCGGCGATTTACACGGCGGCAGAACGCGGCTCGATTGAAACTTTCGAAGCTTATTTACGTCTCGGCGCCCAATTCGAACGCTACAGGATTTTGGGCAAAATAACCGACAATTTCCACAGAAACGACAAAGATTTCATCGCGCGTCAAATCGAGAAACTGAGAATCATCCACAAATTGGGACATTCGATCGTCCCGAGTTCAGATTCGACTGCGCTCGAAAAACTGCACGACCAATTCAGGAAACGCAAAAAGATCGCCAAATGGGAAGAAAATGCGTTGCTCGACCTTTGGGAAATGGACTGTAAACCGCAGCGTTTGCGAGATCTGGCCGAGTTCAACGACTATGTCACGAAAGTCAACAGCCAACCTTTGATGCAGAAATGCGCCCAAAGACTTTCCGAAATCCAAGCAGCTTTAAACTAAAAAACAAGCGAGAAATGACCCACTATTTTGCCAAAGCCATCGACCTTTCCGGAGCCGAAATCGATCTTCCCGTAAGCGAGGACGGAACCGTTCAAATATCGAGCGTGCTGAAAATAAAAGCGCTCAAAACCAACGCGCTCAAAGTCTTTTGCCGCAACAACGAACTTGAGATGCTCGAAGCTCCGGATGCTATTTCTGTCGGATGCAACAAAAACAAACTTACGTCTTTGCAACTCCAAAATGCCGAAAACGTGCATTGTGGCGAGAACAAATTGACTGAATTGATCGCCCCGAAAGTGACTGTCGTAAAATGTTTCCTCAACAAATTGACGCAGCTCAAACTCGAAAACGCGGTCGACATCGAATGTTACGGCAACAACGATCTGGTCTCGATAATCGCTCCGAAGTTGCGCAAGATCGAACCTGCTTTCGAGCCATTCGTCAAGAACGAGGATTTTGTGTTGCGAAAGGAAATCGAAATCGAGCTCAAAAACCAGTTCAACCGAAAAAATCCGGCGGGTTACAAAACCGAATCGCTCGATCTCAAAATCGCTTTGGATCTCGACAAACACAGGACTTTCGATGACATTTCGTTCGTGGTTTCGCTTTATGATCCGGCGGTGATGTTCGAGGTTTATCTGATGCAACTCAACGACAAGTTCTGCCAGCACGAAACTATCGTCAAGCAACTGGACAAGCTGCCGTTTTTGGCCGACAAACCAATGAGTTTCGAGGTTTCAATTCCGATTTTTTCCACGGAAACCGAAACCCGAAACCTACTCGATATCATCCGCGAAGCGCCAGAACGGGAACGGCTTTATTGTCCGACTTTCGACCTCGATGTTACGTTTTACCTGATGTCTGAAAACCAACAGGACAAGATTTTCATCAAGACGTTCTCGATCGACAATCCTTTCTACGGACGCTATCAGTGGGAAACCGGGCAGTTTACCGAACCCGGCGAAATCACGAGCGACGACAAAAATTTACCGAACGCACTGATCGATGTTTCGGACAAACTCGAAGTTGCGCTGCTCGAACTTTTCGAGGTCCACAAAACGGAAATCTCCGAAATTGCAGATGCGGTCGACGGAATTTCGTATGACATTTTGCCACACGAACGCTACGCCGCGGTTTCGTTCCGAACCAAATCAGATTACGACGAGCAGGAAATTCCTACTTATGGGAATCTCACAAAATACAGTCCGGCCGATTGGGAAAACTATAGTTTGCTTGAATATCGCGACTGCGAATCCGCGAAATTCAAGGCATTTTCGACCTGGCTTTTTCAGTTGTTTTTCGAGATTTATTCGAGTTCGGACGATTTCGAGGACAAAGAAGCGCGCATCAACGATTTGTTGTTTTTGGCTATTGCCGATGCGGTTTTGCGTCCGTCGATCGCGGCGAAATTACGCGGTTGCGGATTGACCGAAGCCCCGACTATCAGTGAAGAATTCTCTACTGAAATCGAGTACATCGTTTCTGCATCCGAATACGGAAAACACTTCAACTATTGCGAATTTTTGGTCGCGGAACGAAAAGTGAAACGGGCTGCGGCAAGTCTTCGCCTGGACAAATTTTAATAATCCACGAATAAAATCTCAACTCAAGATGGGAATCGAACTGCAAATTTTTAGCATTTACCGGTTTTCTGACGCAAGCCACGCCGTTTTGCGCACGCTTCGTCCGGAATTCAACAATGCTTCCCAAGTCGAGGAAAACGCGAGCCACGACCGAGAGTCGGCGCAACGCACACAGCTTTTGAAAGTTTCGGGCAAAGTCGAGAACGATTCCGATGCCGAACTTTTGGGCGAATTGCAAGGCTGCCCGATTGGCGAGATGCTGTATTCCGAATCTGGCAAGTCCAAAATCACGGTTTTTTATATGGAAACCGAATTCGGGAAACCTTGGGTCGTCATGGGAAGTGCAGCATCTGAGGCCGAATTTTTATCCGAATTGGAACAGGACGAAGACTTATCGGCACTGCATCCGATAGGAAAACCGATAAAAATCGAGGCATTGTTCCTCACCGAAAACGACATTTAATCCAAAATCATAACTATTTCCATGAAAAAAATCTTCACCCTTATCGTCGCTCTCGGCGCGTTCAGTTTCGCAAAAGCACAAACAATCGAATCGGGAAGCCGCAGCACGACCGGCTATATCAAGTCTGACGGAACGATCGAAAACAGCAGTCACGGCACAGTCGGATACATCAAAAGCGACGGGACGATCGAGAACAAAAGTCACTCGACAATCGGTTACATCAAAAGTGATGGCACGATCGAAAACAGCAGCCGCTCGACGGTCGGTTACGTAAAAAGCGACGGAACGGTCGAAAACAGCAGCCGCTCGACACTTGGTTACGTACGAAACGACGGAACGGTCGAAAGCAGCAGCCGCGCCACGATCGGTTACGCGAGAGGCGTTAAAAAAGAATGGGCCGCAGTCGCTTTTTTCTTCTTCAAATTCAACTAAAAATCAAAATCCCAAAATAAAATATGGCTTCATTGTACCAAGTCAAGGTCAAGGCGATCGACATCGAGAACAAATCTGTGTTGCTGACCATCGATTCGATTCATCCCGATGCGATGTATTTCACCGACAATCTCGCCTTCGCGCTGCGACTCCTACACGATTCGGCTACGGGCGATTCGCCTATTGCCAAAAGTTTCGATGCCCATTGTCTTTTCGACGACAATTGGCTTACACAAAACACGAAAGGCTACATTTCGAAAAGCGAACTGCGAGAGGTGAAAACGCCTGAAATCGAAACGATCAAAACCGATGGAAAAGAATCGTTTTGGTTTGGAGAAACCGACGAGGCAAGCGCCACGCTATTCGTGCAGTTCACAAGCAATTTGTGGCTGCGACATTTGAGCGCCGGTTCGAGCTGGAAAAGTACGGCGTATCCTTCTGAGGTTGACTTTCTTGATCGCGCGCCCATCGATCCTTCGACCGATACAAGTGCTTTTTCGGACGATTATGGCAACAGCGGCGGTTGGATTTCCGTAAAGTCACATACGCTAAAACCTTCTGAAAGCTCTTGGCCGGACGAGGTTTTCATTCCGATTTATACCGAAAAATCGTATAGACGAATAAGCAAGATTTCGGGTGCTGAACTCACCAAGGCCAAATTCGACGAACTGTTGTTCAAAACCGTTTTTGCACTGGATCGCAATGGCTTCAAATCTTTTGGGATTTTGGTTCCGAAAGACGGACGTTACGGCATTTTAGGGTTCTCGAAAGGCGGCTATTCCGGATCTTATTTCGATCCGGCCGACGTGCTTACCTTTGGAGCTGCCGAATTCAACGCGAACGACACTTCCAAAGCCGTGAAATTCGCGGTCGAAGCCTAATTTTTCATCCGATTTCTGTTATGTCCGATCGCATTTCCATCGCAAACCTCATCGCCGATTTCGAGCAGTTGAAGCAAGACGATACTTACCAAAAACACGTCCAGATCGTGAGTTTGTGTGATGTGTTAAGTGACGCTTCCGAGGATGCGCTTCGATCGGAACCGCTTTACAGCTTCACTTTGGACGTCATCGACGAACTCATGTCGTTGCGCGTGGAAATGGGATCGAATAAACTTTTCGACAATTGGGAACTGGACAATGCACTGCTTATCCGTCAGATAAACCTTATCAAAAAAGTAGTTCCTTCCGACGCAAAAATGCAAAATGTCGTCAATAGGATTTTCAAAGGATAACCAGATTTGTGTAAAATTGGAAGCAAACCGAAATTCGAAAACATGGCCGATTCCGCGAAAATAATGCTGTCGCTTTTGTTGCTGCTGCCGTTTTTTGGCGCGTTGGCCCAGCATCCGGAAACGGATATTTCGCGCTTGCAGTCGCTGAACGAATCGGCTGCGAAAAAGTGCACGAAACAACCTGACGAAGCGCTTGTTTTGCTCGAAGCATCCGAAGTGCTCGCGAATCGCATCGGCAACGACCGTGATAAAGCCGAAATTTATACAATACGCGGTTGTTCCTATCTTTTTAAAAATGATTTTCCGAAAGGCAAACGCTCGTATGAAAAGGCTTTGTCGCTTTACGAAAAACTCGAAGACGACGACCAGATCGCCAATACGCTCGACAATCTTGGGCTGATAGAAATCCATCTCAGGCAATTTCAGGCCGCGACGGATCATTTCGAAAAGGCGATCTGGAAACACATCGTGCTTGGCCGAAAATCAGATCTCGCTTACGATTATTTGCGAAAGGCCAACGCTTATCTGGGTTTGGGCGATTTTCGCGAAGCCTGGACGACGATCCGTTTGGCCGATGCGGTAATCGAAGACATTGTTCCGAACCGAAATCTCGAACACTACCGCAACGAGACAAAATCGGCAGCGACCGCCAAAACCGACAGCGTGTTTGCGGTTTACCAAACGATGTTGCCCGAGCGAAAACCGTCTGACAGCGCTTATGAGGAAGAGGCGCTTTCTATCGTGAACCGAATCAAAAGCCGCGTGCAGGACAAGACGAAACTCGCCGAATCTGAAAAACGCGAAAGTATGCTGCAATCGCAAAAGGACGTTTTTATCGTGATTTTCCTGCTGTTGGCGATTCTTTTGGTCGTACTGATTTTCACTTTCAGGCTGAGACGCGTCAAGATGCAGAATCGACAATTGCTCACCGAACAGAAACTGCTGCGCTCGCAGATGAATCCGCATTTTATCTTCAATTCGGTCTCGAACGTCCAAGGCCTGATTCGCGACGGACAATCTGATGAAGCGATCGACTACCTCACGCGTTTTTCGAAATTGACGCGACAGATTCTCGAAAGTTCGAACGAAAGCCACATCGCATTGGAAGAAGAAATCGAAATGCTGGAGAATTATTGTTCGGTGCAACGACTGCTTTACAACGGGAATTTTGAGTACGAAGTTTCGGCATCCGAAGACCTTGACACCGAATCGATTTTCATAGCGCCAATGTTGACGCAACCGTTCGTGGAAAACGCCATAAAGCACGGAATCGCCAACAGATCGCAAACCGGTTCGGTAAAAATCAGCTTCTTCCTAAAAAACGCGAAACTGTTTGTCGAAATAACAGACAACGGCAAAGGTTTCAACCAAAAAAACCTGCAATCCAAGCACAAATCCCTGTCAATTGCAATAACAAAAAACCGCCTGATCCACTTGGGAAAAGGCCGCCAATTAGCCTTCGAAGCCAAAAACCTAACCGACGAGACAGGCGCAATCAAAGGAGCAAAAGTCACCTTCGAAATCCCACACATAGTCGAAACCTAACCCAAAAATTCCCTACGAAGCAAAACAAAAAGTTCTCGCAACCCTAAAGCTTCCCACGAAGCAAACCCAAAAGTTCCCGCAACCCAAAGCTTCCCACGAAGCAAACCAAAAAGTTCCCGCAACCAAAAAACTTCCTACGAAGACACATTTTCCAAAGCGAAGCGGAGGAAAATGTCAATATATACTTCCGAATTGGTCGCGGCCTAAGCAAAAAACGCGGGCACCTGACGTCTTGAAATTCAGGAAAAAAAGAGGCGTCAACGGCACAGCGCATTGTTCGCCTCTTTTCTGAATTTCAAGGCTGTCAGGTCGCGTTTTTGGTTCGAGCCGCAAGGCATTTTTGCTTCTTTTGTTGCCAGACAAAAGAAGGCCCGCGGCAGGCGACGAAAGAAATTCAGAGCAAACGACGGCGCAGCCGGCGAAACCTCACGGCGAAGCCGGCGAAACCTCCCGGCGAAGCCGGCGAAACCTCCCGGCAAAGCCGACAAAACCTTTTGGCGAAGCCAGCAAAACCCCACGACAGCGCAGCTGTCAAAGAAAAAAAGCTAACTTTTCCGTACCTTTCCAAAACCAATAAAAAAAAATGCAAACCACCCTAATCTCGCTCTCAGCGCTAATCCTACTTTTCACAACCTTACCAATAATAAAAAACGAATACTGGGTTTTCAGAGTCTTCGATTACCCAAGACTACAAAAATTCACCGCGACACTTCTCTGCATAGGCCTGCTAACAATATTTTACGAAGCCAAAAACTGGATTTATCCAACGTTATTAGCTGCAATGATCCTAAACGCGCTATACCTATTGCGCCAAATCTTCCCGTTTACGCGCTTCGCCAAAGTACAAGTCAACGGCGTGTCGAAATCGTTTCCAGACCAAAGCATCAGCCTTATGGTAGCCAATGTCTATCAGGAAAACCGAAATTACAAAGGTTGTCTCAGCGAGATAGAACGCGCCAATCCAGACGTGGTCTTGCTTTTGGAAACCGACAATCTTTGGGACAAAAACACCTCTGAACTTTCAAAAAAATTCGCCTACGAAGTAAAAGTTCCGTTGGAAAACACTTACGGTATGTTGCTGTATTCGAAGTTGGAACTCAAAAACGCCTCGGTTAACTATCTAGTGGAAAACGACATTCCGTCGATTCAGGCCGAGGTGATTCTCAAAAACGGACAAGCCATAAAACTGTTCGCGGTGCATCCGACGCCACCTGTTCCTCAGGAAAATCCAAGATCGACCGAACGCGACAAGGAGTTGCTGTTGGTTGCCGACATGGCCAAAGCGACAAAACTTCCCGTAATCGTAATTGGCGATCTCAACGACGTGGCCTGGAGTTATACCACCGAATTGTTTCTCAAAATGAGCGGCTTGCTCGACCCGAGACGCGGTCGCGGCTTCTTCAACTCGTTTCATGCGCACTATCCGTTTTTGCGTTTTCCGCTTGATCACGCTTTCACTTCGACCGACATGAAACTCAAGAACATGCGCCGACTCCAAAACTTCGATTCGGACCACTTCCCTATTTTCATCAGTCTGCAACACGAACCCGCGGCAAAACTCGAGCACGAGGAAATGCAGCCGGACGCCGAAGACATCAAGATCGCCGAAGAGAAAAAAGAAGCGGTGTAATCAGTCCAGTTTCACCTTGCGAACCTCGCCGTTTGG
This sequence comes from Flavobacterium sp., assembly GCF_004295795.1. Lineage (GTDB taxonomy): Bacteria > Bacteroidota > Bacteroidia > Flavobacteriales > Flavobacteriaceae > Flavobacterium. The sequence goes on from NZ_SEBR01000018.1 coordinate 39,967, forward strand.
CGTGATGATCTGATATTCGTTTTTGATTTCGGGAACTTTTCTCGCATAAACGATCTCGAATTGCATCACATATTGCAAACCGACGACCGGCGTATCGGCATTCAGCGTCTTGTCGAAAAAATCAGGTTTTTGTCCGTCGAAATAGAACGTGCTGCTTTTGCGCTGTTCTTTCCGCAACAGGCTTTTGTCCTGTCGGTAATATTCAGCTTCATATTGCACATCGGTACTTTCAAAAGCCTTGTACGTTTGGTATTGATCGCCGGGTTGCACAGCGTAAAATCGCACCGAAACCTGCGGATTTTTCTGCGTTTCGGGATCGCTGAGTTTCTCGTCCAACTTCTTTCTTTGCTCGAGCAATTTCTTGGCTTCGGCGAACATTTCGTCGTAAATCTTTTGGGTATCCGATTTGGTGTAGTCGATTTTCACCACATTGTGGATCTCGAATTCCGAAGCCGCGCTCACCAAAGCGTCGAACAGCGACAGATCGGCAAACTTCAATATCACGTTTTTCTTCATCTCGAATCCGACGGCTTTCTGCGTCGCCGAAACGACAGAACCTGAAACCTTCGAGTCGTAATCGTAAATTTTCGTCTGCGAAATAAAATCGACGAAAATCTCGGTTTCCCTGACACCCAATTTCGCGAGCGCCTTTTTGAACTCAAGAATTCTCACGTTGATTTTTGCGTTGCATTCCTTTGGCGTCAAACCTTCCTGATTCAGTCCGAAAGTCACGCGATAGGAATCGGCCACGACATTGTTCAGGATGTTGATTTTGTAAACCGATTGACTGATGTTGGCCGACGACTTGCTCTGGGCAATGTCATTTTGTGAAAAATAATTGTCCGATTTGTTGCGGTTGGTTCGGTAAACTTCATTTCCGGAATGTTGCGCCAAGCAAAAAACCGACGTAAAAAGTAGGGCGAAAGCGATCTTGTTTTTCATTTTCATCTAATTTGTGATTTGTTCGGCAAGATTAGTTGATGTACCAGAAAAGCCCGTGGCAAAAGGACTTTCGATTCACTGCAATCTTTTTCGCGCGGTTTACAGTACATTTACAGCGAGGCATTTTACACAAAATCTACCTTTGGAAAACCAATGAGCGAACTCGAACATTTTCAGCGGCTAAAACAGCTCGTGCTTTTGGAATACGGCAGGCATTTCCCGTATTTTCAGGGAAGCTGGAAGACGTTTGGCGCTCAGGACATCCAAAATCTGATTGTGCTTCTGGAGGAAAATGTACGCGAAAACGTAAGCGAAAAGTGGATTTATACGCATCTGAAACCCGAAGTCAACGAGAAGCTTCCGCGAAAGGACATGCTCGACATCATAGCGAAATTCGCCGGATTTTCGGGTTGGGATGAATTCGTTTTTACCGAAGTGGCGCATCCGAAGAAAGTAAAATCGAAAGCGAAATGGCTTGTTCCGATTGGGATTTTGCTCGTATTGGTTGGGATTTTTTGTGTTTTCCGATCCAGAACCGATGCGCCCGCGACAATCGAGATAAAGGACGAATTCACGCGAAAGCCGATCAAGTCGGAAGAAATCAAGGTCTACGAGGCTAGCGACAGTTCCAAAACACCAATCGAGATCAAGGACAACAAGATATCGGTAGCGAAAACAGACACCAAAATCGTCGTCGAAAGCCCGTTTTACAAACGCCGACAACTCACGGTCAAAGCCAAATCGGAGAAAGCGGAAATATTGTTGCAACCCAACGACAAAGCGCTCATGATCAAAGCCTTTTTGTTGGCCGACATAAAAGATTGGCAAACGAGAAAACGCCAGCTCGACGCGATTCTGTCAGACGATCTCGAGGTTTTGGTCGCGCTCGAAAACGACCTCGGAATTGAATCGCTCAACAAACAGGAATTCTCACAAAAGCTTGTCATACCGACGCCTTCGCTCAAAAAAATGAAAATAACCGAAATCAGGAACGATGAAAACGACAAGATCAGTTTTATCCGGATTAGCCAGAATTAGCTTTTTGGCCGTGGCGTTTTTGGCTTTCGGAAACGCTTTTTGCCAAAGTTCCGAAGCGAGAAATACATCGCTAAAAGGCAATTTTTCGATGGCTGCACTATCGGCCTGGCAAAATCATTCCATGGAAAAAGTGGCCGATTTTTACGCCTACCTGAATTTGCTTTCGGACGAAAATACGGGCAGCGAACTCAAAGTCGAGATCATAAAAAATATCGAGGACTTGTTCCAGTCGAAAAATGTGTCTGTGATCGACTTTTCGGGAATCTCGAAAAACAATAATCTTGAACAATTGCTCAAAATCGTATCGGCACAAAAAATCGGCTTCAAAATAAGCGACCAAATCAACTTTACCGAGGTTTCGGAAAATTCCTGGTCGGTCAACTATTTGGTTGAAGTCACGCAAAACGGTAAAAAATCGGTCGTGCATGTGAACCAAACGATTTGGCTTTCGCAATCTCAGAAAGCGTTTGGCGCAAAATCGAAAACGGTTTGGCGACAAGTTTTGGGAGAGATGAAATGATCGTTCGCCAACGAAATCCGGAATTCCCAAAAACGAGAAAACGGCTTAGATAAACCGTTTTCCGTCCAAAAATGCATTTCCAACCAATCTCGTTTTTTGATTGATGATTGCAAATATATCGAAAGTCACCGAATAGTGACACAAATCGCCGTATTTTTGTAGACGGCTGAAAACTTTAACATGCGATGGAAAATCAACTGCCGAAAAACACAGCGAAAAGCAAAGAGCTAAGCAAACAGAAATTTCTCGATGCGGTTGACAAACTCTTCAAGGAAAAGGGATTTTCAGCGTTGAAGGTCAACGACATCGCCCAAGAAGCCGGGCTAGACAAGAAATTGATTTACCGTTATTTTGGCGGAAAAGACGAACTCGTGGACGAGTACATCAAGTCGCTGGACTTTTGGAGCAACGTCAAAAAAGAAGCGCACACACCCGATTTCACTGACGGCGGACGCGAATTTTCCAAGCGAATGCTGTCGCTGCAATTCGATTATCTGAACGAGAACGAAAGTTTCAAGAAATTGCTGCTTTGGGGATTGTCCGAAGTACGCGAACCGTTGACCAAAATTGCCGATGAGCGCGAAATCAACGGAGAAATGCTGCTTTCGAACATTACCGATCCTTTCTTTGGAAAAGACGCCCAAACTTATCGCGCCACGATCGCGCTGCTTATTTCTGGCGGATACTACTTGAGCCTGTACGCGGGCGTAAACGGAAATACGTTCTGCGGAATCGACATCACGACTGACGAAGGGAAATCGCAAATCAAGGACGCAATGTCGAAAGTTGTCGACTTTTTGTACGACTCAAATCGCAGCGAAAACAAATAAACTCCGAACCTATTTTCTCTTCCTGAACACCAGTTTCACCAAACTCACGACTCCGACAACGACAACGCCAACCACCAAACCGATTCCGAATTCTTTGAGAATCGATGGCACATTCGGCAAAAAGTGGTGCAGGAAATCGAGGTTGTGTACGAATATTCCTCCCGAAACCATCAACAGTGCGATTGTTCCGACCACGGCCAAAAATTTGATGATTATCGGAAGTGATTTTACCAATACATTTCCGAGTCCGAACAAAAATCCTTTGCCGGAAGCGCGTTTGATCAGGTTGAAACCCGCGTCGTCCATTCTCACGATCAGCGCCACGATTCCGTAAACGCCAACTGTGGCAAGGATTGCGACGATGGAAACCGTCATGATCTGGATTGTCAGGCTTTTGTCGAGCACACTTCCCAAAGCGATTATCACGATTTCTACCGAAAGGATAAAATCTGTCGTGACCGCCGATTTGACCTTGGTTTTCTCGGCATCGCGATCGTCCTGGGATTCGGCGACGACTTCGTGACCCGCTTTTTTTCTGTGGAAAAGGAACTCGACGATTTTCTCGGCGCCTTCGTATGCGAGAAACAATCCGCCAAGGACGAGAATCACCTTGATGGCAACCGGGAAAAAGACGTTCAGCAAAAGCGCTATGGGAACGATTATCAGTTTGTTGAGGAACGAACCTTTTGTGATCGCCCAAAGTACTGGAAGTTCGCGGGAGGAAAGAAATCCTGTGGCTTTTTCGGCATTGACCGCCAAATCGTCTCCCAAAATTCCCGCTGTCTTGCGCGTCGCCACTTTTGCGGTTATGGCCACATCGTCCATCAATGCGGCTATATCATCTAAAATTGCGAAAAAACCTGATGCCATATTTTTGTTGTTGAGCGTGCAAAACTACGGTTTATGCAGGATTTATCGGTGTAAAATTTACGACTGTTTGTCGCTTTGGAAATCGGGCGGCAAATCGAACATCGACGAATTCTGGTAGACGAACGTTTTTTCCTCCGGAAGAAAATCTTTCCACTCGTGGCCTATCACATATTGGATGGACTTTTTCAATCCTTCGTAATCGGGATTTTTGGGCAAGTAATAGGTCGCGCCCAGGAAAAGGCTGCGTTTGATGACTTCCTCGCCCACCGAAGTGGTGAACATGATGACCGGAACTTTTTCCCAGTCGCCGTTTGCCCGAATCATTTCGAGAATCTGCAACCCGTTGTAACCCGGCATGTTGATGTCGAGAAAAATGAGACTTGGTTGAGGAGGCGGATTTTTCAGTCTTTCGATCAGCGAAATTCCGTCGGTGAATGTAGCGAGTTCCACTTCAAGTTCTTCGGAAAGCTCGCGGAAAATCTCCAAGTCGTCCTGGTCGTCGTCAGCGTAAAATATCATTGTTGCGAATTTTCCCGACAATTTACGATGCTCTTCAAAATTTTCAAAATCCGAAACCAAAATAGTGCAATCGTATAAAACGGATTCAGTGCACGATTGGGGTCGGTCAGCTAGCAATTTGCTGCAAAGTAGAGCGGACGTCGACGCAGACCACAAAAAAACTCCCGACCATAAAATCGGGAGTCCTTGATAAAACTAACTGAAACGAATTATTGTGCCTTGAACTGGAAGGTTTGGGAAGTCGAACTGTTTCCCTGCGCGTCTGTCGTGACGATTTTCCAGTAGTAAGTTGTTCCCGAAGTTACCGTGGCGTTTGCTTGCGTTTGGGTAACTGTCGTGAGCAAAGTTGTGGGATTTGCGGTTGTCCCGAAGTAGATTTTGTAGTCGACGATGTCGTTTTCTACGTCAGATCCTGTCCATTGCAAAACCACAGGCGAACCAAAGGTGGTGGAACTCATCGCCGGAGCGACCAATTCTGCAGGAAATGGAGCATAATTCGAGACCGCGTCTCCGGCATTGTAGAATTTCCAGGTTTGGCTCGGTGTCGAGTTTTGCCCATCGCCTCTTGCGCTGACATACCAGGAATACGGTGTTGCTTTGAGCAAGGTGACGTTGTAGGTCAAAGCTTCGCCGGCGTTGTATTGGGACGACGTGCCGGTAAGCAGGTTCTTTACGTAAAGGAAATATCCGGTTGCATTTTGTGCCGGATTCCACTCGAAAGTGACCGCGGTCTGAGCCGACGAAACCGGTGTTCCGGTAGTACATTCCGAATTGTTGATTGGCGCGATCAGCACTGATGCAGCCGCGTTTCCGCCACCGCCATTTCCGTCGCCACCGCTATCGCCACATGAAACGGCAATCGCGGCAAGAAGTCCGAATAAAATTTTTGGCCCTTTCATAGTTTGATGAATTTAGTGTTGTAAGTTCCTGTTTCAGAGATGACTTTTAGCGAATAGGTGCCCGAAGCCAGTCGCGTCGCGTCGAAAGCGACCGTTCTTTCTTCTGTGCTGAATTCCTGAGAAATCACTTTTTTTCCCAAAAGCGAAAATACTTCCAAAGAAACTTTTCCGCCTTTTACCATCGGCAATGCCACGTAAACCAATTCTTGTCTTACCGGATTCGGATAGATCACGATGTTGTCATCCATCACGATAGTTTCGCGATACGTGCCTTGGCATTCGGCTTCGGTTTTCACGACGAGGTCATTTTTTCCGGCGACAAGATCGAGTGTGATCGAGTTTTGGTCTGTCAGATATTGGACGCCGTTGAGCTGGATGCGGTAAGTCGCGCTTCCGTCAAGATCGATTTTTACCTTGTAATCGTCGTTTGAAACTCTCGAGAGCACGCTCAGATCCTGAGGCTCTGAAATCACGAGATTGTAGCACTGCTGAAAGTTTGGAGCAGTCGGGATCGTCACGCAAAGCTGATAGCTTCCGGCTGAAAGATTGGCAAAATTCGAGGTCGTCGTGAAGTTGTTTGTCTGGTTTACGCCAGTTCCTGTCAAGGTCGCGACGTAGTTCAGATTGGCTTGCGCCGTAATCGACACGCTTCCGTTGTTGGAACTTCTGCAGGTTTCGGAACTCGTCATCACCGAGAAATTGTTTGCGGCAAGGCTGAAAATCGTACATCCGTTAAAATCAACTACGTCGCCTGCCGGCGTGTTTGCGCATTGATCGATGTCGTTTGGGATGCCGTCGTTGTCATCGTCCGGTGCCTGGAACGTGAACTTTATCCAGTTCAGGTTGAAACCGCCGTTGATTACCGTAACGCGCATCAGGTAACGTCCCGCCGGAAGCGTGGCATTCGAGATCGTCGTTTGCCAGGTTTGCCAACCGCCCGTAGGCGCGAGGTTTACCGTTTGGATGTCTTGTGTCGTTTCCGAGATGAGTTGCAGTTTCACCGTTGCGGTCTGGCTCTCGCCTGCCGACCGATAGTCGATTCTGTAATTTCCGGTTTGCCCGACGTTCACCAGATAGTCGAGTGTGTCGTTTGGGTCGAGATAGCCAACGTTTTGTCCGCCGCCGACATCCGAAGTGTTCTCCGTTTGGGTTCCGACGGTCGCGATGTATTGTTCGGCTTGGACCGTTCCCGAAATACCGAGGATATTTCCGACGCGGTTTGTAACCGGTTTGTCCGTAAATGCCGGCAAAGCAGTCGCATCGAATGCAAGGACGTTCGTTCCAGCATAGGTCAAGGTCACGATTTGCCCCGGATTGATCGCCGTCGCCGGTGTAAAAACCAACTGGCTGTTATCTGTCGTAGAATAGGCAACGGTCGTGGCGACTGTCGCTCCGGCAACTTTAAGCGTGAAATTACTGGCCGAAAAGTTGATTCCGGTTTGCAGTTGTTTGTTGAAAACGACGTTCACTTTGTTGCCCAAAATAGAAGTTGATGCATCGACGACTTTGAAAGCCGCAGCTGTCGTGGCGTGAGGATTCTTGAGTTCGAACCAGTTGAAGTTGAAACCGCCAGTCTCGATGAAAATCTTGACTTTGTTGACGCCGGCGTTCAGGATCACATCGGTTACCGATACGGTCTGGAAGGTGTTGAAATTCGCCGTTGCCGGAAGATTGATGCTTTCTGAAATATGTCCGTCAGCGTCCTCGAAGTGGATTTTCCCGCTTCCGCTGTAGCGGATGTCGATATCGTAAGCCATCACCGAAGGCGCGGTCAGGGAATAAACCATGAACTCGCTGTCTTCTGTCCATCCGATCTGGAAGCCGTTGTTTACCGCATCGGAACAACCTTGGATGTCGACTCCGTCATTTCGCATCGCCCAACCGTTGTTCCAGTTCTCGAACGTTCCGGTATCGGTTCGGTAATTTGCGACCACTTTGTCGTAATAGGCTACGCCGTTGTGTCCCATGTCGAATTCCGTCGCAAAGACTTTTCCGGGAAGCGGATGGTTTTTGTATTTTTTCGTCTCGGCGCTCTGAACCTGTCGGAACATCGCATCGATGACGTCATACTGGATTTTTACATTCTCCAATTTGTAGTTTTCGGCCATCTGCATCAATGCGTTGAACGCGAAAGTCTGGCTTGGAGCCGTTCCGCCGTTTTGCCAGTAATTGAGCAGGGTTTGGTAATCTGCGGTTTTGGTTACCGATGCCGGACCTGCAATCGCGTCGATTTTTTTCATCGGCCACCACGCCCATCCGATTCCATTGGCTTCCACCAAAGAAATCGCGTCCTTGAACCAAACATTCGAATTTTCACCCGATTCCCCGAGCCAAACCGGCAAGTTGTAAGTCGAGCGAAGATTCAAAATGCCCTGGATCGAGCCTTGCGTGTTATAATTCCAGTATTTGTGGAAACTCAATGCCATGTTCGTATCCCAAGGCTGGTTTGTCGCCGAGAGCATGCCGTTGTAGTTGTTGCCCCAACAGTTGCCTTCGATGATGATCATGTGGTTGGTATCGACCTCGCGGATCGCGGTGGTGATTTGCATGTAAAGCTGACGCAAGGGCGCATTCGAGTTCTCGTCGCAACCGTTTTGGTTCGTGCCCGTAAAGGCCCAGTTTGGTTCGTTTATCAAATCGTAACCGCCAATCCACGGACTGTTTTTGTAGCGGTCGGCGAGTTTTCTCCAAAGTGCGATGAGCTTGGTCTTGTTGGCTTCACTTTCCCAAAGCGACGGTTTTGTGGCGTCGTAATCGGAAATATTGGCGTCCTTACCTTGTCCGCCCGGCGTGGCGTGCATGTCCAGAATCAGGTACATCTGGTTTTGGGCGCACCAGTCGAGAAGTGCATCGGTTCTTTCGAAACCTTCGTCCAGCCAAGTGTTTGCGCCGCCAACTTCCTGTTCGATCGGAAGCGTATACAGATTGTAGTGCATCGGAAGTCGGATCGAATTGAATCCCCAAGCTTTTAGCGAATCTATGTCGCGTTTGGTGATTCCGTTGTCGCGATACGCCTGGTAGAACGTTTCGGTGTTTGCAGGCCCGACGAGCTGGTTGATTTTCTCGCGGATCTTGTGTTGCGGACCGGCAAATGCATCGGTTTGGAGCATGTAGCCTTCCTGAACCATCCATCCGCCAAGGCCAAGGCCACGGAAAATGATGGGCTGACCGTTGTGGTCGATGACTTGCTGGCCGTTTCTGTGGACGAATTGCCCAAAGGACGCGACCGAAAGCAGCAGCAAAGCCAAATTGAAGATTTTTTTCATTGTCGTTGTTTTATTGATTTTTCAGATGGGATTCAATACACCAAAGTCTGGATGCCGTGCGCCGGAATCTCAACTACGGTTTTTGAGTTGCCGATGATGAGATTGTAGGTCACGTTAACATCGGTTTGGTTCATTACTATGGTTGCCATTTTTCCGTCGGTATTCACGAAAGTAGTTGACAAAAGCGCGCTTCGGCTAACTGCTGTGGAAACTCGTTTGGCGTTTGGACGCACGAATTTCGAAAAGTGTCCGATGTAATAGTACGACGGCGTGTAAATGATTTCGCCTTTTTTGGTGTCGACGTGGATTGGCGCGAAGCAGAAGTTTCCTACGTGGTTTGGTCCGCCTTTTTCGTCCAACAAAATATTCCAGTCTGTCCACCCGACCGTTCCTGCGTTGAAATCGTGGATCATTTGTGCGCCGTAACGCTCGCCGTTTGGCCAGAATTGGTATTTTGACGCGTCGAATTTCTCTACGCAGCCTTCGGTGAAAATGAGGTTTTTGTCCGGATAGGCTTCGGCCACTTTTTGGACGTTGTCGTACATTGGAGCAAAACCTGTCCAGGTTTCATACCAGTGAAAACCCATTCCCCATGCATACTTTGATGCTTCCGGATCGCCGAAAATCGTGTTGGCTCTTTGCACCATCAAGTCGCGGTTGTGATCCCAGACGATGATTTTTTTGTCGGCGAAAGCCTTCTTGACCGTCGGACCCAGGAAATTTTTGAGGAAATCGCGTTCTTCTTCGGCAGTGAAAACACAGGATTCCCAAGTTTGGGTCGCCATCGGCTCGTTCTGGACAGATAATCCCCAAACCGGAATGCCTTCTTTTTCCAAGGCCTGGATGTATTTCACGTAGTAATTCGCCCAAGGTTGCATGTATTCCGGAAGCAATTTGCCGCCTTTCAACATGTTCTTGCTGTCTTTCATAAACGCCGGCGGACTCCACGGACTCACGTATAAAGGCACGTTTCCGGCAGTTGCCAACGCTTTCTTGATGAGCGGCAAACGGAATTTCTTGTCGTGGTCGATCGAGAACGTCTTGAGTTCCTTGTCGCCTTCTTTGATGTAAGTGTAGCTTCCGCTGGAGAAATCGCAACTGTGAATATTGGTTCTGATGAGCGAATATCCGATTCCCTTGTCGATACTGTAATAGGCATCGACGAATTCTTTTTGTTTCGCCGGGGAAAGTGTGGCGAAAATCTCGGCACTTGCGTCAGTGATCGCGCCTCCTATTCCCAAAAGTGACTGGAAGGTTTTGGACGGATTCACGAAAACGCTGATTTCGGTCTCCAAAGGTTGTTTGGAAACGACAAAAGTGACCTCGCCCGATTTTGCCAGGCGCATACTTGTTTTTTCTGCCGTCGTGTATACCGTGGCCTTCTTTCCGTCGAGTTGGGAAAAGGCAATGAAAGGCAGTGCCGACAGCATCAGCATAAAAATTGGTTTCTTCATTTGTGGTAAATTTGATTGCCCAGCGCAGAAACGCCAGGGAAATATCCGATGAAAGCTCGGATGATGGATTTAAAAAATAGCCTGTAATCGCAATGAATACAGGCTATCTTAAAACTAACCCAAACAAAATCTTAATCGATGCGACGCATTTCTACGTTGTCGATCGTAATGGAGAATGGCGTGTTTGACGCCTGTCCGCTCGCTGAACGCAAAACGACATATACTGTTCCGCTTGTAGGGAATACTTTTTTCCCAAGTGAGGTATCGCCTCCGCAACCAACTTCCGAAAGCAGTCCTTCGAAAGGTCCTATGGCGCATCCTGCCCAAGTGTTGAGTGCGAGGATTTGTCCGCCTTCGTTGTAGTCGTTACCCGTTGGTGGATTGTAACCCGCGTACCATTCCATATAGGTTTCCATGGTATTTCCAAGACCTTTTACTTTCATATCGAATTTGTAGGTCTTTCCTGCCTCAACCTGTACCGCTTGATACAAGTGTTGGTGGTTCCAGTTGATGCTTCCTGTCATGGTCGCTTCACCGTTGGCGAATGTCCAGGCAGAACCTGCTATGGTTTGCGGAAACAACTGCCACTCGGCAATATCTTCGGGCGTTTCGAATTTTCCGCCTCTGATAAGGTTTCCTGCTACCGGATCTGAAGTAAGTACAACAAGTTCTTGAGAGGTTGTAAACTGCGCTCCACCGATACCTACTTTCGTGTGCGAGATGGTGTATGTTCCTGCATCCGGAAGGAAAATCTCTTTGGAAGTTTTCAATCCCGTACCTCCATTTCCTGAACCCGTGTTCCAGTAGTGCCCAATCGTATTGGCGTTGTCGCCAGTAGCCTGAAGCAAAAAGCGGTTCGGGTTTCCGTTGATCGGTGCGATGGTAAACGAAGCATCCAGCTCCGGAGAAACGACGCCGTTACCACCGGCATCATCATTTGGCGTACAAGCCGAAAAGCTCACCGCAAGCGCGGATAGAGCGGCATATGCTAAAACTTTTATTTTCATGTCTAGATTTTTTTTGATTAGTAACCGTCGTTCTGCTCGATCAAAGTGTTTTGACGTTCGCGAAGCGGGATTGGCAAGACTTCGTTCTTGTTTGCTTGGAATCCGCGGTCAGAAAGCACAGTAGCTGCTCTTCCTGTACGAACAAGGTCAAACCAACGCCATCCTTCTCCGGCAAGTTCCAAACGACGCTCGTTGAAGATGTTTTGTTCTGTAGCTGCAATCGAAGGCAAACCTACGCGGCCGCGAACTGCATCCAACAACGCTTGTGCACGTGATGCGTCTCCGCCTCCGTTAACCAACGCTTCGGCTTCCATAAGGTACGTATCGGCCAAACGAACGATGTAAGTGTCTTGCTGGAAGTTGAGTTCTGCTGTTCCTCCACCGTCTGTTCTCTGAGAGTTGAGTGGCATGAACTTGCGCAGGAAATAACCTGTATCCATGTAAGCCGGAGCATAAGTAGCCTGAGCTCCAAGAGCCGGCATGCTTAGGATTGTAGAAGCAGCACGCGGATCTGTGCCCATGGCAGCTACCAATGAAGGTGTTACCGGGTTAAATGCCCAACCTGACCAGAAATCCGGAGCGGTTGAACCTGCCGGGCGTCCGTAGCCACGTGGCCCCACCATTTGGTTAAGACTGTTTCCTTCATCTGAAGAACTTCCCCAGTTATCCCAACTTGAATTACTCTTATTGGTGTGGTAAACCTCGACAATCGACTCTGTATTGAATTTATTGGTAACAGACCACAAAGATGCATAATTGTCGACTAGTTTGTAGCCGTACATACTTGTACCGCCCGGCGTTCCGTTAACGTCTGCGAACTGTCCGGCTGCTTGTGTCCATTTTTTCTGATACAAATACACTCTTCCCAAAAGTGCTTTCACCGCACCTTGCGTCAAACGCCCGGCTTCCGGAGAAATAACCTCAGGCGAAGCTGGAGCAGGAAGCGTGACAGGAAGATCAGCAAGAGCTGCCAACATTTCGGTTTCGATGAACGCGTAAACTTCCTCTGGAGAGTTTTGAGGTACGTCGAAAAGATCGGCAGTCTCCAAACGAGTCGTGATCAATGGAATGTTCTTGAAAAGCGTAACCAACTGGAAAAAGTAGTAAGCACGCAACGCTCTGGCTTCTGCCGTGAAACGCGTTCTTGTTGCTTCGTTGTTACCGAAATCGGCTTCCGGCATTTTAAGCAAAAGGATGTTGGCGCGTGTTACACCTGAATAATAGTCGTTCCAGAAACTTCCGGGAATGGTTGCTTCGTCGATCGTGTAGTTTGAGAAAGACTGCATTCCTGTTCCGTCAGTTGCTCCTCCGCCACCAGCGTAGAAATCATCTGAACCGGCGTTCATCATGGCAATCATATTCTCAAAACCGTTGGATTGCTTGCGCAATACATCGTAAACAGAAACGAGAGAACGGTAACATTGCTCTTCGTTCTTGTAGTAATTGTCTTCGAAGAAAGTTCCCTTAGGAGACACTTCGACAAAATCCTCGCTACAACTAGTGGACAAGAACAGCGCAGCCGTCATCGCCATAGTCAACTTGATAATTTTTGTTTTCATAGTCGTAATTTTTTAGAATTGTAGATTAACTCCCATCATGAAGCTACGGGCCTGTGGATAGTATCCTCTGTCGATACCCAACACGTTTCCTCCAATCTCCGGATCGAATCCTGTGTACTTCGTGAACGTGAACAAATTCTCACTCATTACATAGATTCTTGCTCTATCGAGGCCTGCTTTTGAAATAATGTCTTTAGAAATCGAGTAACCGACCTGAACAGTCTTGATTCTGAAATAATCGCCATCTTCAAGATAGAATGTAGACGGGTTACTGAAGTTTCTGTTGTTATCTGTAGTCGAAACTCTTGGATATGAGTTTGACGTTCCCTCACCTACCCAACGGTTCATGGCATTCGACTGCCAGTTGGCGTTTGTAAGGTCAAGACGACGCAAACCATTGTAGATTTGGTTTCCTGCCACACCTTGTCCGAAGATACTCAAATCGAAGTTTTTGTATTCCAGGTTCAAAGTAACACCATAAGTGTAGTCTGGAAGCGGTTTTCCGATAACCTTGCGGTCGTCACCGTTGATCTGTCCGTCGTTGTTCAAATCTCTCCATCTGAAATCTCCCGGAACCGCACCTGGCTGGATTGCTGTTCCACCCGGACCTACGTAAGAATCGATTTCGGCTTGATTTTGGAAAATACCGTCGGTAACGAATCCGTAGAATGCTCCGAATGACTCGCCCACTTGGTTACGTGAAATTTGGTAAGTTGACGATTGTACGTTCGCAACATCGTAGAAGTCTACGTCTGGAGCGATCGAGTTGATCCTGTTTTTGATCCAGGAAATGTTTCCGTTGAAACCGACTTTGAAATCACCGAAACTCTTGCGGTAACCCACTTCCAATTCAACTCCTTTGTTTTCTACTTCACCAAGGTTTGCCAAAGGACTGCTCAATCCTACATAACCAGGAATTGGCAATTCTCTCAAGATACCCGTAGTTTTCTTGTTGAAAACGTCAACTGTCAAGTTAATGTTGCCCAAGACTGTGATATCGGCAGCAATGTTTCTGTTTGTGGTTTCTTCCCATTTCAAGTTAGGGTTTGCCGGACGCACGACAGTGTTTCCGATGGTAACCGCTCCACCTGGGCCGAATTGGTAGTTATAACCTCCGTTGACCAAAGAAGCGTAACCGAAATCACCTGTTCTGTCGTTACCCGCAACACCATAACTTCCACGGATTTTCAATTGCGTCACCCATTTGTTTTCTGGCCAAAAACTTTCTTTGGTTGGAACCCATCCAATAGAGATCGAAGGGAAATTACCGAATTTGTTGTTTTCTCCGAATTTACTTGAACCATCGCGACGTATCAAAGCGCTAAGCAAGTATTTCTCTTTGAAATCATAAGTCAAACGAGCGAACAATGAAGTCAATTTTACATCAGGACTTGTGTAAGCGAATGTCGTTTGATCTTCGATTGGCACCGGAAAGTTGAATGATGCATCTTGCCAGCTGTCGATCGGCAAATTGAAAAAAGTCGTTCCTTGACCTTGTTCACCTTCCCAAACATAAGATCCCTGACCCAATAGGACCGCGAAGTTATGATCCTTGATGCTCTTTGTATAGCTTAAAGTATTCTCGACGCTCCAATAGAAGTTTGATCGCTTGTCACGTGAAAAATTGTTCTCAGTCGCACTCAAGATTGATGTGAGGTAGTACTCAGGAGTAAACGATTGGCTACCATAATAGGCTTGTTTTCCTGAAGCAGTCGTACGGAATTTCAAACCTGTGATAGGCTCGATTTCGATGTAGGCGTTACCTGTGAAGTTGTCAGCCCACCCGAAGTTACCCAAACGCGTTCTTTCGTAAGCCAGTGGGTTGGAAATCTCGTTTGCTACATATGGAGAGATTCCGTAAAGAACTCCTTGATCGTTGCGAACTGCACGTGGATTCGAATAAAACGGATTCGATGGATCTGGATTTGGTTCCAGAACCGGAGTGATTGGATCCAAGTTGATCGCAGATGCCAACGGACCACCGAATTCACTGTTCGTGTTTCCGATACCGACGTTTTTCTCGTGTGTGTACGAAGCGGTTTGTCCGAAACGGATGTATTTCGTGACTTTGTGTTCAGAGTTCAAACGGAACGTTTTTCTCTGGTAACGAGAAATTCCCGGCAAAACGATACCTTCCTGATCGATCAAACTGAAAGAGGCATAGAATGTAGATTTGTCAGTTCCGCCGCTGATGCTCAAATCGTGAGATTCTCTCATGGCGTTCTGGAAAATCTGATCTTGCCAGTCTGTTCCTCTACCGTAAGATTGCGGATTCGCGAACGGAATTCCGGATGGTGTACCGCCTCCGTTGAGATAAGCTTCATTTCTTAGAGTTGCATACTGCGTAGCATTCAAAACACCGACGCGACGCGACTCTTCCTGAAAACCTGCAAAACCATTATAGTTCACAGACAATTTTCCAGACTTACCTTTTTTAGTTGTAATTACGATAACTCCACCTGCTGCACGAGTACCGTAAACCGAGGCAGATGCATCTTTCAGCACTTCCATCGACTCGATATCGTATTGGTTGATGTACTGCACTGAACTTGCATCGACAAGAATTCCATCGACAACGTACAATGGGTTATTGTCATTAAGTGTAGTGATACCACGTACACGAACTGTAGCCGCAGAACCTGGCTGACCAGCATTCGCAGCGACAACCACACCTGATGTACGACCTTGAAGCGATTGCTCCACGCGCGTAACCGGTTGGTTTTCCAAATCTTGGGCCCTCACCTTGGAAATTGCGCCAGTAACGACACTCTTCTTTTGCGTACCGTAACCTACGACGACCACTTCGTCAAGGTTTTCGGAAGCCGACTTGATGTTGGCATTCACTATCGCCTGACCGTTTATGGCAAGCTCCAATGTTGTGTATCCGATAAAAGAATACACCAATGTTCCGTTCGAAGGAGCGGAAATTTGATAATTACCATCGATGTCTGTCATCGTGGCCGTTTGCGTTCCTTTTACAGTAACGGTTGTGCCCGGAACCGGCAAACCCGTCTCGTCAGTAACTTTACCTTTCACGTCGATGTTTTGAGCGTGTCCGATAAAGGAAAACAGAAGAGCCGAAATACAAAAAAATAGTACTTTTTTAAATTTCATTTTTCTGATTTTTTGGTTAGTTAATTATTGATTTGATACAATATTACAGAATAATTTTATAATTTAACAACAAGAATCCCTACAAAAACACATCAAAAAAGATTTTCTACCACTACAAAACCTTATCATTTTTTTTACAAGTTATTGTTTTTCAGAATATTATTTTTATTTTTACCGTGTTACAGAAATGTTAACTTTAACAAAATACCCTTACAAATCAAACCTCGATGAGATACAACGTTGTAGTTATTAATCCGTTAAAAATCACCAAAATACTGTTAAGGTCACGAAAAGGTTTTCGTAAAAATCTATACAACGTTTTCGCAATTTTATTCGCAATTATCGCCTCGGCCCAAATAAAAAATACCGGATTGCCTGACATAACAAACTTCAAAAGGACCGATTATAAAGCGGGAACGCAAAATTGGAGTGTAGCCCAAGACAAAAACGGAACGATGTACTTCGCAAACAATGAAGGTTTGCTGCAATTTGACGGATCGTCCTGGAACATCTTCAGACTTCCGAATAATACCGCAATCCGAAGTCTTGAAATTGCCGATGAGAAAATATTCGTAGGCGGCTACAATGAATTCGGATATTTTAAGGCCGACGACAAAGGCCGACTGAAATATACGTCACTGGCCTTGCTTGTGAACGCCAATCACCGCGCACAGATTGATTTGATCTGGAAAATCCACGCGCTGGATGGAAAAATCATATTCCAGTCTTTCGAGAAAAATTACATTTTTGACGGAAAAGTCCTTAGGCAGGCCGAGGCTCCCAATCGCTTCCAATTTTCGTTCGAAGTGAATGGCAAACTCATTTATCAGGACGTGGCTTCGGGACTTTTGGAATATGACAATGGCAACTTCGTACCGATTCCAAATACAGCTTCACTCAACTCCACCGAAGTTTGGGGAATAATTCCATTGACGCACGACCGCTGGCTGATCGCCACGATAGATGAAGGTCTATATTTATACGAAAAAGGGCAACTGTCGCCGTGGATTACCGAAGCCGACGCTTTCATGAAACGCAACAGTTGCCTCGGAGGCGAACTTATCTACAAGAACTTCATCATCCTGAATTCGGTTTTGGATGGCATTATAATCTGCGACCTAAACGGCAAGATCGTCCAACACATCAATCGCAAAAAAGGTCTTCAGAACAACACGATACTTTCGTCTTTCGTAGATCGCAAGAACAATTTATGGCTGGGCATGGACAACGGAATAACGTTTGTTAACGAGAGCTCGCCATTCACTTATTTTTCTTCGAGTTTCGATTTGAGCACGGTCTATGCTTCTGCAATTTTTGATGGGAATCTATACGTAGCGACCAACCAGGGATTGTTTTATCACAGCTGGACCAAACCTTTCAAGGAAGATTCTTTCAAACTCGTGCCCGGAACGACCGGTCAGGCGTGGAATATCCAAGTCATAGAAGGACAACTTTTTTGTGGGCACAACCGTGGCATGTTGCAGATCGAGAACAATCAGGTGGCGAAAAACTTAAATCCAAATGGATATTGGGGAATGAAGCCGATCCCGAATTCGGACGATCACTATATCGGATCCAACTACCAAGGTTTTTCGATTTTCAAGAAAACCGGCAACAACTGGACATTCGTGAATTATGTGGACGGACTCAACAAATCTGCAAACACTTTTGAGGTCGACGGAAACACGGTTTGGCTCAAAAAGGACAATTTCGTGTATCGGATGAAACTCAGTCGCGATTACAAAAAGTTCAGCTCGGTCAAGGTTTACGACGGACTCGAGGACGGCAAAAAGGGAATCGGAAGTATGCAAAGGCTAAACGGCACGATCTATTTCCAAACCGGAAACAAATTTTACACATACGCTCTCGACGTCGACGGATTCATCCCGAATGAAAAATACACCCAGATTTTCAAAAAGCTTCCAGTGGTGCGATTCGTGCAACAGGATAAACTCGGGAATCTTTGGTATGTTTTCGACAATTCCATGGGATTGCTCAAAAGGAAACCGAATGGATCGTATGAAAACACGCTCGCCGGACTTTCCAACCTCACCGGATATCTCGTAAGCGACTACGTATCGGTCAACGCCATCGACCAAAACGACATCCTCATCGGACTTACCGACGGACTTGCTCACTACGATTCGGCTTTGCTGAAATCGGAACCCAATAAACCTACTGCTTTCCTCAGAAGTTTTTCGTTTCCCGGAGATACGCTGCAATTGGCCGGAATCGGTGGAAAAATCAGGGCACACGAACTCAGTTACCGCTCGAACAACGTAAAATTCACTTTCGCCTCACCGTTGTACGAAAATCTCGAAAACGTAGAGTATTCGTATAAACTGGAAGGCTTCGACGAAAGATGGAGTCATTGGACGAACATGTCGGTGAAGGAATACACGAATTTGCGCGAAGGCGATTACAAAATGCTCGTAAAAGTCAGGAATTCTTACGGAATACAGTCTGACGCCACGAGTTTCGACTTTAGCATTTCACCACCTTGGTACCGCCACTGGCTCGCTTATGTGATTTACATCGGACTTGCCATTTTGTCGATTTATCTCATCCGTCGAAGAATCCGGGTGCAGATCAGACGAAACAGATACTTCGAGACCGTCGAACAGCGCAAAATTTATCTCGAGAAAGAAGCGCGCATCAGACAGGAACAATTCGAACTCGAAAAGGAAATCGAGCGACTTCAGAACGAAAAACTCAAATACAAAATCCTGTCAAAGGACAAAGAATTGGTAAACAACTCCTTACAAGTCGTAAAGAAAAACAAGGTATTGAACGGAATCATCAACAAGATGAAGGAAATCGATACGGAAACGTTGGACGAAGCCACGAAATTCCAATTCTCCAAACTCAACAAAAGCATCGCCAAAGAAGTCAATGCCGACAAAAGTTGGAGCGATCTCGAGAAGCACATCCGCAACGTGCATTTCGAGTTTCTCGTCAGGCTTAAGGACAAACACCCTGACATTACGCCTCGGGAACTGGATTTGTCCACATATCTTCTCATGAATATGTCGACGAAAGAGATTGCCGAAATCATGAATATCTCAAACGGAGGCGTCGAATTGGCGCGTTACAGACTTCGAAAAAAACTCAATCTTGAGAAGAAAGAAAATTTGACAGGCTATTTGATGCGGGTCTAACTTGGCAAATGCTCAACGAGCCTTTCGAGCGCCATGCCTCGCGAGCCTTTAATAAGCAACGTTTTGTGCGACAGATGATTATAGATGTTAGTTGCCAAAAAGGCGTCGAAATCCGGATAGAAGAACAGATTTTCGTCTGAAATTCTCGCTTCGTAAAAATCTTTCCCGATAAAATGCGTTTGGACTTCCTTGCCCGAAAGCAAATTCACGATTTGCGCATGTTCAAAAGCCGATTCTTCACCAAGCTCGAACATATCGCCCAAAATCATAAGTTTATTGGGTTTGTCCAACTGCAGAAAGTTCGCGATTGCCGCAGCCATACTGCTTGGATTCGCGTTGTAAGCGTCGAGTATGATCTCGCTTCCGGCCTTTGTCACGATTTGCGACCTGTTGTTTGACGGCACATATCCTTCGATTCCCGCTTTTATGTCGCGGGTTTCGACCTCAAAGTAACGTCCGATGCAAATTGCCGCGTTGATGTTGTTGGCATTGTACAATCCGATAAGGTGCGATCGGATCTGTTCGCCGTCGAAAGCGACTTTCACGAATGGATTCGCTTCTACATCTGAAATCTTCACATCGCCTTTCTCCAATCCGAAAGTGGATTTTTTGAGACTTTGTGTCTTCTCGACTTGGATTTCGTCTTCGAGATTGACGATAGCCGTTTTGGAATTCGCGCCCAAATAGTCGTAAAGTTCGCTTTTGCCTTTTATTACGCCTTCGGTTCCGCCAAAACCTTCGAGATGGGCTTTCCCGAAATTTGTGATGTAACCCAAATCTGGCTGTGCGATCGAGCAGAGAAATTCGATTTCTTTTTGATGGTTCGCTCCCATTTCGACGATTCCGATCTCGGTCGTTTTGTCAAAGGAAAGCAAAGTCAACGGAACGCCGATGTGGTTGTTCAGGTTTCCTACGGTCGCTCCCGTTTTGTATTTCTGCGACAGAACGGCGTTTATGAGTTCTTTGGTCGTGGTTTTTCCGTTGCTTCCGGTCAAGCCGACAATCGGAAGACCAAGAAAATTTCGATGGAAAGCCGAGAGTTCTTGCAGTGCGACCAAGCTATCTTCCACCAAAATCGTGCGATCGTCGAGCTTGTATTCCGGATTGTCGAGAAGGACAAACGACGCGCCTTTTTCCAAAGCTTCGGACGCAAATGTGTTCGCATCAAAACGCTCGCCTTTAATGGCGACAAACATCGAATTCGGACTGATTTTTCGAGTGTCAATCGATACGCCCGAGGTTTTGAGAAACAATTCGTGGATTTCCGGAATACTCATATACATAAAAAAAAGAAAGCCCTAAAATAGGGCTTTCGTATCATTTCGCAATCATAAATTAGTTATGTCTTGCTCTTTTCTTTTTGTCAGATTTTGGACCGACTCTTGACATTGCACAACGGAATCCGATGTAATCTGTCGCCATGTCCTGAGGGAAGTATCTTCTTTGAGCAGGATCGAGCCAGTAAGCGCGGTCTCTCCAAGAACCTCCTTTGTAAACACGAACGTCATCGTTGATCAAAGTAGTTCTTTTGTTTGACTTGTCGTAAGCGCGAACCATGTTACCCAAACTGTCGGCAGAAACGTTGTGCTCCGGTGAGTCATACATTTGTCCGCTGTTTGCAGGTTTTGCTTTGTCTTTGTCTGCATCTTCCGCTCCGATATCGAAATAACGAGTAGACTGCTTGTCTCCATCGCGGTAGTTACGGTTGTCAGACTTGTCGAAGTTCACACGAAGGTAAGTCTCTTTCTCGTCTACAGGAACTCTTGCGATTTCTCCAGGGAAGTTTCTAGCGATGATCTTTCCGTTAGAAAGCGTGTCGTATTTTACAGTTTCAGATGTTACGATCTCAACTTTTCCGTCTTCACCGATTTTGTTCTTGGTGTAAACGTTACCACGGTAATAGTTGAAGTCACTTACTTCGTCGTCAACGATTGGACGATAGACGTCGGCAACCCATTCTGCAACGTTTCCAGCCATGTCGTAAAGACCGAAGTCGTTTGGCGGGTAAGATTTCACAGCGTTGGTGATATCGGCACCGTCATCTGACCAACCAGCGATTCCGCCGTAGTCACCTTTTCCTTGCTTGAAGTTAGCCAATTGATCACCACGCACCTGACGCTTGCCAGAACGTGTGTAGCTACCAGACCATGGATATTTCTTTTGCCCTTTGTAGATGTTGTATTCGCGTTGACCTACATCGGCAGCAGCGGCATATTCCCACTCTGCTTCGGTTGGTAGGCGATACTCAGGAAGGATAAGTCCTGATGTTCTTTGGGCGTAAACGTTTTTAGGATCTGATGTAGAACCGTCGGCGTTTTTCGTTCCTTGTGGCTTGGAACGTCCGTTTGCTCCTCTTTTCAGAACAAGATCTTCGTTACCGCCGTATGTTTTTGTTGGAGCTGCCAAATAAGTTTCGGTAGAGAATGAACTCTCTGGAGTCGAAGCCAACTTAGCGTCTTTTTTCAAATACTTTTGATCTTCAAGTGTCTTTTCGTTGACACGATCCGTTCTCCATTTGCTGAATTCTACAGCCTGGATCCAGTTTACACCAACTACAGGATAGTTTGCGTAAGCCGGGTGACGAAGATAGTTGTTCGTCATTGTTTCGTTGTATCCGAGACGGTTTCTCCAAACCAAAGTATCGGGACAAGCACCTTCGTAAATGTGCTGATAATTCTCCTGTTCTGGCGGGAAAACGCGTTTCAACCAGTCAAGATATTCCATGTACATAAGGTTCGTGACCTCGGTTTCGTCCATGTAGAATGACTGCACGTGCTGCTGATTTGGGGAGTTGTTCCAGTCGTGCATGATGTCGTCCTGAACCTTACCCATGGTAAAAGTTCCGCCTTCAACCATTACAAGGCCAGGAGCAGTAGCCTGCTTCTTGAACTTCGAGTTGTACTGAAAGCCGCCTTTTTTGTCGTTGATTTTCCATCCCGTAGCACTAGATGTGTTCTTAGAGCTGTTGCTCTTGCTACAAGAAGCAAACCCGACCACTATTACCGAAGCCAGTAACAGTCTGATAGCCATAATTTTGTTTACTTTCATACTTTAGTAGGTGTAAATTTCGTGGCGCAATATAATAACAAATCGTTAAACTGCAACACATCGTTGAAAATTAATCGCTTTTCATCGGCTTTTCCTGCCGCATAATCGTTGAAAACGCATTTTCATTTGAATTATTATATGTTATGTCTTAAATAAATTATTTTTACAAAC
This sequence comes from Flavobacterium sp., assembly GCF_004295795.1. Lineage (GTDB taxonomy): Bacteria > Bacteroidota > Bacteroidia > Flavobacteriales > Flavobacteriaceae > Flavobacterium. The sequence goes on from NZ_SEBR01000018.1 coordinate 62,362, forward strand.
GGTAATAATTCGCGCCCGTATGCGTTACTACTTCTGATGAAAAAAGCCGTACTCTTCCTAATATTTTTAACGTCAACCTTTTGCATTGCCCAACAATCCGGAACGGCAACACTGCAATGGAAAAACGTCTCCATTTACCGCGACGGCGACTTCAAGATCAACATCCCGCAGTTCACTTCGGCCAACATGGTAGTCGATGCCGGCAGCCGCGTATTGCTTTACAAACTTTCGCTTCTGCAGAACAGTCCGGTCAATCCTTCGTCCTTACAGATAACCAATGCTGTCTACGAGCCGATGGCCGCCAGCGAACTCGGCGACCTCAAAACAGCGAATATTCCCACACAGCAAAAATCGGTATTGAAGAGCAAAAGCGCCCGCGACCAATTTTTTGCGATAATTTCCTTGCATCCTATTATTAAGGAGAACGGCGGATACAAGAAACTAGTATCGTTCAATTACGGTTTTTCCAACGGAAATGCCGCGCGTCCGCAAATCTCGCAATCGGTCAATGCCGTGACGAATTCGGTTTTGGCAACAGGCGACTGGTATCGTTTTTATGTCGAAAAATCGGGCGTCTACAAAATCTCGAGAAGCTTTTTGAGCAGTTTGGGAATGAGCACGAACGTCGATCCCCGAAAGATCAAGATTTACGGAAATGGCGGACAGATGTTGCCGCTTCTCAATTCCGAAACACCATCATATGACCTTGAGGAAAATGCCATCACGGTCGTAGGAGAAACCGATGGAAGTTTCGACTCAGGCGACTATATCCTGTTTTACGCCGAAGCTACCGACAACTGGAACGAGGACAGCCAGACGCACATCAACCAATTTTCAGATCGCTCCTATTATTATGTGACCGCAAAAGGCGATAACGGCAAACGCATAGGCGCAGCGGCGCAACCTGCTTCCCCGTCGACGAATTTTACCGATTTTGAGGATTACCAATATCACGAAAAGGATCTCGTAAACATCGTGAGACTGGGACGCCGTTGGTTTGGCGAACAATTCAACATCGAGAACGAACAGGAATTCGAGTTCAAGTTTCCCGGCGTTGTCGCTTCTTCTCCGGCAACTGTAAACATATTTGCAGCGGCCGCCGCTTACACAGTCACGAATTTCGAAGTGCAGTCGAACGGGCAATCGATAGGAACACTTCCGCTTAGCCAGATTTTCACCGAAAGCAGCACGCATGCCACGATAGGACAACTTACTGCGTCCACTACGGCTTCCGAAACCATCAAGATCAAGCTGAATTACAACAACAACGGCGTTCCGGGTTCTTTGGCTTATTTGGATTTCATCACCGTAAAAGCCAGGCGAACGCTTAAAGGTTACGGAAAACAATATCGTTTTACGGCAAACAATTCGGCGGCGACCGGAGTTGGACAATACCAATTTTCGGGCGCAAGTGCGATTCCCGAAGTTTGGGACGTGACCGATTTGTACAACGCCACGAAAGTAAACAATGCCACAGGAGCGACTTTCTCGTTTACAGCCAGTTTGGGCGACACCCGAAAATACGTCGTTCTGGACAATGCCGATTTCTACTCGCCAAAAAAAGAATCGCGGTCGAAAGTGGCCAATCAAGACATAAAAGGCACGATTTTCAAGAATCAGCAAGGACAGTTCGCCGACGTCGATTACCTGATCGTCACACCTGCGAATCTTAGCGGTCAAGCCGAAAAACTCGCCAATTTCCATAGGAATTATTCGGCATTGAACGTGAAAGTCGTGACGCTGGAATCGATCTATCAGGAATTTTCTTCCGGAAAGCAAGATGTGGCCGCGATTCGGAATTTGGCGCATTACGTTTATTGGAACGCTTCTTCGGCAGACAAACGCCTCAAATACATTTGCCTTTTCGGGGATGGCTCGTTCGATTTCAAAAACCGAATCCCGAACAACACCAACGTCGTGCCTTGTTATCACACGATAAATTTCCAGTACACGAACGAAAGTGGTTTCGTCACCGATGATTTCTTCGGGATGATGGATGCCGACGAAGGAAGACTCGACGGCTACAACACAGGATTGGACCTCGGTGGAATCGACATAGCTTGCGGAAGAATCATCGCCAACGACGCAACCCAAGCCGACGAACTCGTCACCAAAATCATCGACTATCACGACCTCAAATCTTACGGGGCGTGGCGAAACAACTACATGTTGGTAGCGGATGATGCCGACGACAACCAGGACGACCAACTCCAGGAGCGCCAGGACCAACTTTCAGCGAGTATCACAACTTCGAAGCCTTTTCTCAACATAGAAAAAATCTACCTCGATTCTTACGAACAGGAAACAGCTGCCGGCGGTGCGCGCTACCCAAAAGCCCGACAGGATTTGTTCAATGCTTTCGAAAAAGGTGCCCTGATCTTCAACTATCTCGGCCACGGCGGCGAAGACGGACTTTCGGCAGAACGCGTCTGGATTAAAGAAGATGGGCAAAATTTGAGCAACCGTTACAAATACCCGTTATTCATCACGATCACTTGCGAATTTTCGCGTTTCGACAATCCCTATCGCCCGACTGCCGGAGAATACACTTTCTGGAATCCTCGAGGCGGAGCGGTTTCGATGATCACGACCGTCCGTTCTATCGGGCAAGGCGCGGCTCAGAACTTCAACGACACTTTGTCGGCTTACCTTTTGTCTTACGTAAACGGAAATTCGAACACTTACGTTTCCATTGCGGAAGCTTTGCGTTTGGCGAAAACCGCGTCCCAAAGCATTTCGCTGAACACGAATATCATAACCTTTTTGGGCGATCCGGCGATGATGTTGTCGATTGCCAAGCCGCAAATCCGCTTGACGAAAGTGAACGACATTCCGGTTACGGGAACGATTCCTGATTTCCAATCACTTGCTTACGTGAAATTGTCGGGCGAGATTGCCGACGAATTCAACAATCCGCTTCCAAACTATACGGGCGAACTTACCGTAAATGTATATGACAAGGAAATCCAGCGCACCACGCTGAACAACGACAATTTGGGAAGCATCATGAATTTCGCGACGTTGGGAGAAACGATTTTCCGCGGAAATGCGACGGTTGCCAACGGACAATTCGAGGTCGGATTCGTCGTTCCGCGTGACATTCGCGTGCCTGTCGGAAACGGGCGCATCAGTTTCTACGCCAAGCGGAACCTGATCTTGCTTGACAAAACCGGATTCGACACGACGATCAAAGTTGGCGGAATCAATCCGAACGCTGCCGTGGACAACATCGGCCCGACCGCAAAACTTTACATGAACGACCAGACTTTCGTAAACGGAGGAATCACGAACGAAAACCCGATTTTCCTGGCGTTTCTTGAGGACGAAAACGGAATAAATACCGCGAGCGGCATCGGACACGACATTGTGGCAATTCTCGACGGAGACGAGGCGAATCCTTACATACTGAACGATTACTACGAGGCCGAACTCGACAATTACAAGAAAGGCTCGGTGCGTTATCCTTTCCGAAATCTGGCAAAAGGATTGCACACGATCACATTCAAGGCTTGGGATGTTTACAACAACCCGATTACCGCCGAGATACAATTTATCGTCGTCGGAGATGATAAAATCACGCTTACGAACGTTCTTAATTATCCGAATCCGTTCACGACTTACACCCAATTCTGGTTTTCCCACAACAAACCTTTCGAACCGTTGGACGTTCAGGTTCAAGTGATGACCGTTACCGGAAAGGTCGTCTGGACGAAAAACCAGGTCGTCAATACCGAAGGTTTTCTCTCGCGGGAACTCACTTGGGACGGAAAAGACGATTTTGGGGACAGGATCGGAAAAGGCGTCTATATCTACAAGTTGACCGTAAAATCGACGCTCACCAACACCAAATCTGAAAAGATCGAGAAACTTGTGATACTTTAATAAAATACTATATTTGTTAATTCCAATTCCTAGATAAGAATGAGAAAAATTGCTATTTCCCTACTTTGTTTGTTCGCCATACAGCTAGTTCATTCACAAGTTCCCGCAGAAGAACCAAGAGTCATCACGACCGGAGTTCCTTTCCTTTTGATTGCCGCCGATGCGCGTTCTGCCGGTTTGGCCGACCAAGGTGTAGCGACTTCACCGGACGCATTCTCGATGCAATACAACCCGGCGAAATTCGCGTTTTCATCTGACAGACAAGGTTTTTCGATGAACTACACGCCTTATCTTACAGAACTCGTAAACGACATTTCATTAGGGCAAATCACTTACTTCAACCGTTTTGACGAACGTATGGCTTTTGCCGGAAGTTTGCGTTATTTCTCGTTGGGAGAAATCGAACTACGCCAGAATTTCGACGATCCGGCGCAAGTCGTAAAACCGAATGAGCTCGCACTCGACTTGGGTTATGCGTTGAAACTTGACGACCGATTCTCAATGTCGGTTGCCGCGAGATACATTCGATCTGCACTTAAAATTCCATCTGAAAACAACGACATTAAACCGGCGAATTCTTTCGCGGTAGACATTTCCGGTTATTACCAATCGGAAGAAATCGCTTACAACGACTTTAACGGACGCTGGAGATTCGGATTCAATTTCCAGAACCTTGGCCCGAAAATCCGCTACGATATTACGGAAGATGACACGAATGCGAACTTCTTGCCGGCCAACTTGAGAATCGGTACCGGTTTTGACTTCATCCTCGACGATTACAACAAAGTTACCGCGAGTGTCGAATTCACGAAATTGCTTGTTCCGACGCCTCAAATCCCAGATTACCGCGACATCGACGGTGACGGAACGATTTCCAACCAGGAAATCAACGAAGCCCAAATCGCAAACAACGAAGATTACCGCAGCATCAACTGGGTTTCGGGTATTTTCAAATCGTTCGGCGACGCTCCGGGCGGATTCAAGGAAGAATTACAGGAGGTCACCTATTCTGTCGGAGCCGAATACACTTATCAGGATTCCTTCGCTTTCCGTTTGGGTTACTTCAATGAAAACAAGGAAAAGGGCGCGAGAAAGTACGCGACGCTTGGAGCCGGTTTCAGATACAACATCGTCAAGATCGACGTTTCTTATCTTTTCTCGACCTCGCAGGTGCGCAACCCGCTTGAAAACACACTTCGCTTCTCGCTTTCTTTCAACTTTGGGGAGAAATGGGACGAAAACTAGAATTGACATAACACAAAATACGAATCCAAATTTCCGAAAGGTTGTTTGGATTTTTTTGTGATAAGACAAAAAGATAATAGACTGATAGATAATAGACTGATAGACAACAGACTGATAGATAATAGACTGATAGATAATAGACCAATTGGATGAAAGAGATTAGCATTACCACTTCGTTTCTGGCTTTTGATTCGACAGATGAACTTCCGGCGGACGTTGCCGATTTGATGACACAGGCCGTCGCCGCTAGAAAGAACGCCTATGCACCTTATTCGCATTTTCGGGTCGGTGTTGCCATTGCACTTGACAACGGCAAGATCGTGATCGGGTCGAATCAGGAGAACGCGGCTTATCCGTCAGGGCTTTGCGCCGAAAGGGTTGCCGTTTTCCATTCCGGAGCGACTTATCCGGATGCGAAGATTCTCAAGATGGCGATATCGGCCGCATCGGACACAAATCCTACGAAAGCGCCAATTCCGCCTTGCGGTGCTTGCAGGCAATCGATTGCCGAGTATGAAATCCGTCAGGACAGCCCGATCGAGATTTACTTTATGGGCGAAACCGGACAGGTTTTCAAATCGGATTCACTCAAAAATCTGCTGCCATTCACGTTTGACAAAAACTTCCTGTAAAGCAAAAAATTACACTTCTTTAAATTTTTGAGACTGGTCGGAAAACCTTATTTTTGCTCTTCGCAAATTTGTGTGTGAGGCAACCCTTTTGCGTTTACTTTAGAAATACAAACCACACTAATCGTTTAGCTTAATTTTCAAATGAAAGAAGTAACTAAAGACGTATATCTGAAATGGTATGAAGAAATGCTGTTCTGGAGGAAGTTCGAAGACAAACTCGCAGCGCTCTACATCCAACAAAAAGTAAGAGGATTTCTTCACCTATACAATGGCCAGGAAGCGGTTTTGGCCGGTGCGCTTCACGCCATGGACTTGTCCAAAGATAAAATGATCACGGCTTACCGCAACCACGTCCAGCCAATCGGAATGGGCGTCGATCCTAAAAAAGTCATGGCAGAATTGCTTGGAAAGGTCGACGGAACTTCGAAGGGAATGGGCGGATCGATGCACATCTTCTCTAAAGAAAAAGGTTTTTATGGCGGACACGGAATCGTCGGGGCGCAAATCCCGGTTGGTGCCGGTATCGCTTTCGCCGATAAATATTTCAATACGGGCGGCGTTACTTTGACTTACTTCGGAGACGGAGCCGCGCGTCAAGGCTCTTTGCACGAAGCTTTCAACATGGCTATGTTGTGGAAACTTCCGGTGGTTTTCATCGTGGAGAACAACGGATACGCGATGGGAACTTCCGTAGAAAGAACTGCAAATCACACAGATATCTGGAAATTGGGTCTTGGCTACGAAATGCCATGTGGCCCGGTCGACGGAATGAATCCCGTGAAAGTTGCCGAAGCGATGCACGAAGCCATCGAGCGCGCACGTCGTGGAGATGGTCCGACTTTCCTCGAAATGAAAACATACCGTTACCGCGGACACTCTATGAGCGACGCCCAACTTTACCGTTCGAAAGACGAGGTTGAAGAATACAAGAAAATCGACCCTATCACTCAGGTTCTTGACGTGATCAAAGACCAAAAGTTCGCCACGGACGAAGAAATTGCAGCGATGGACGAGCGCGTGAAAAACCTCGTTGAAGAATGTGAAAAATTCGCCGAAGCATCTCCGTTCCCGGAAGTGCAACAGCTTTACGACGTGGTTTACGAGCAAGAAAACTATCCATTTATCCCACACAGACTCTAATATATGGCAACAGTAGTAACTATGCCGCGCCTTTCGGATACCATGACGGAAGGAACTGTGGCGACTTGGCTCAAGAAAGTGGGCGACAAGATATCCGAAGGTGATATTTTGGCAGAAATCGAGACAGATAAAGCAACGATGGAATTCGAATCTTTCAATTCCGGAACGCTTTTGCATATTGGAATCCAGGCTGGCGAAACTGCTGCCGTAGATTCACTTTTGGCTGTTATTGGTGAGGAAGGCGAAGACATTTCGGCACTTCTTGCCGGTGGCGGAAAAGCCGAAGAACCGAAAAAAGAGGAAGCTAAATCGGAAGAGAAGTCTGAGGAGAAGAAATCGGAGGAAGAAAGCAAACCTGCAGCCGAAGCCGAGACAAAATCGGAAGACAAAAAAGACGAACCAAAGGCAGAAAGCGCTGCATCGGCATCTCTGCCAAAAGGCGTTACTGTGGTTACCATGCCGCGTCTGTCAGATACGATGACTGACGGAACTGTCGCAACCTGGTTGAAAAAAGTCGGCGATAAAGTTTCTGAAGGCGACATTCTCGCGGAAATCGAAACCGATAAAGCGACCATGGAATTCGAATCTTTCCAAGCCGGAACTTTGCTTGCCATTGGCGTAAACGAAGGCGAAACTGCGCCGGTCGATTCACTTTTGGCCATCATCGGACCTGAAGGAACGGACGTAAGCGGAGTTGCCGAAAACTTCAAGAAAGGTGGAGCAGCTCCGGCAGCAACATCCGACGAGAAAGAAGAACCGAAAGCCGAAGCGAGGTCTGAAGAAAAATCGGAAACGAAATCTGAAGAGAAAACGGAATCTACCGAGACCCGAGGCGCAGCCGAATCGAGCGAAGCTAAATCGGAAGCACCTGTCGAGGTTGTGTCTGACGGTAAACGCATCTTCATTTCTCCTTTGGCCAAGAAAATCGCCGAGGAAAAAGGTATAAATATTTCCCAGGTAAAAGGTTCGGGCGAAAACGGTCGTATCGTGAAATCTGATATCGAGAACTTCAAGCCTGCCGCTGCGACTGCATCTGCTCCAGCTGCTGCCACCGAAGCTCCAAAAACGGAAGCCGCTGCCGCGAAACCTTTCGTTCCGGCCGGAGAAACTTATACAGAGGAAATCAAGAATTCGCAAATGCGCAAGACGATTGCGCGTCGCTTGAGCGAGTCGAAATTCACGGCTCCGCATTACTACCTCACGATCGAGCTCGATATGGACAACGCGATTGCCGCGAGAAACCAAATCAACGCGCTTCCTGACACCAAAGTTTCGTTCAACGACATGGTGATCAAAGCTTGCGCGATGGCGCTTAAAAAGCATCCGAAAGTGAATTCACAGTGGAAAGACGATGTGACTTTGATCCATCACCACGTGAACATTGGCGTTGCTGTAGCCGTTGAAGACGGATTGCTTGTTCCGGTGTTGAAATTCGCCGATCAGCAAACGTTGACGCAAATAGGATCTAACGTGAAAGACGTTGCCGGACGCGCGAAAAACAAGAAATTGCAACCTGCAGAAATGGACGGAAGTACTTTTACGGTCTCTAACCTTGGTATGTTCGGGATTTCCGAGTTTACGTCAATCATCAACCAACCGAACTCTGCCATCCTTTCAGTAGGCGCAATCAAGGAGCAACCGGTGGTGAAAAACGGACAAATCGTTGTCGGAAATGTCATGAAAGTGACGCTCGCCTGCGATCATAGAACCGTTGACGGAGCGACTGGAGCGCAATTCCTGCAAACGTTGAAACAATACATCGAAAATCCGGTCACGATGTTGGCCTAATTCCAGATGTCCTTGCATAAAAAATCCCGCTCGAAAGGCGGGATTTTTATTTATAGGCGTTTTTCTATTCTGTGGTGATGAACATGCCGTCGCGTTTGACCTTAACCGAGGTCGATGTGGCAGGTGCTACTGGCTTTTCCTGAATTGGTTCTACAATCTTCAAAGGCGCTTTTGACTTGACTTTGATCACGGTCTTTCTCAAGGGTTTCACGGTTGGCTTGTCGAAAGAGGAAAACAATTCCTGAGCCTGGGCCAAAATTTTCTCCGATATACTGAACAAAACCGAAGGAGCGGGAACTTCCTTGGAAAACCCTTGCATTCCTACGAAAAGCGTAGCTACAACCAACAATTTTTTCATGAGTGACACAGTTTGCCCAAATATATTGAATTTGCGGTAATGTTCGCCTTTTGAGATAGTTAATATTTCCACGACACTGTCGGTCCTAATTCTTGATTTCGGATTTTTGGGCGTGCCGGCGGCGGTTTTTCAGGTGCGGTTGCGGTAGCAGCGACAGCTTTTTCGGGTGGTCGCATTTTCTGGAAGCCGCCGTCGGGCTATCCGCTGTATCTT
>NZ_SEBR01000019.1 GCF_004295795.1 Flavobacterium sp.
GCCTCTTTTACTCCGCAAGCTCCGTCAGTTCGCGTTGCTCGGGTCCAAATTTCAAGGCTGTCAGGTCGCGTTTTTGGTTCAGCCGCAAGGCCTTTTTGCTACTTTTGCGGCCAGGCAAAAGTAGTCCCGCGGAAGGCGACGAACTACAGCATCCGGCAGCGAAAGCTGCCGCAGACATAAAATGAGCGAAGCTCATTTTTTATTCGACACAGTGAGGCAATAATTTCCGGTTCCACAGGAGAAACTGAAGAAAAACATTTTGCGGCTAAAAGAAAATAGCCCGGATAACGGCAACTAGCCTTTCGCAGAAAAAACCGCATTTTTCTTAGGTTGCGACAGCGACCGAAGGAAGCTCGTTGCAACCTCCAGAAAAACCGGATTTTTAAAGAAAGCTAGTGCCAGTTAGCCGGAAAAAGCTCCAAAAAAGAGCGCGACACCTCGCAAAAAAAAACTGTATTTTAGCCCAACAATAAAACGCCATGATCTCACAAGACCAACTCCAGCAAGAATTCAATCTGATAATAAAAAACGCGTTGCGCGAAGATATAGGAGAAGGCGACCATAGTTCGTTGGCCTGCATCCCGGAAGAAGCCAAAGGTAAAGCAAGACTGCTGGTGAAAGACGAAGGCGTAATAGCCGGTGTGGATTTCGCCAAAATGATCTTCCATGAAGTGGATCCCGAACTCGAGATGGAAACCTTGATCGAAGACGGTTCGGAGGTAAAATACGGGGACGTGGTTTTCAGGGTTTCGGGAAGTTCACAATCGATCTTGAAAGCCGAAAGATTCGTGCTCAATTCGATGCAGCGCATGTCGGCGATAGCTACAAAAACAAAGAAGTATGTCGATTTACTTGAAGGCACAAACACCAAAATCCTCGATACGCGCAAAACGACTCCCGGAATCCGCGCGATCGAGAAATGGGCCGTGAAAATTGGCGGAGGCGAAAACCACAGGTTTGCATTGTATGACATGGTCATGCTGAAAGACAACCACATCGACTTTGCTGGCGGAATCGGTCTGGCGATCGAAAAAACCAAAAAATACCTGTCACAAAACGCGCTCGACCTAAAAATCATCGTCGAAGCCCGCAATTTGGACGAAGTTGCCCAAATCCTCGAAGCTGGCGGCGTTTTCAGAATCCTGCTCGACAACTTCGACTACGAAACCACGAAAGCTGCGGTGAAAATGATCGGAGACCAGTCACTGATGGAATCCTCGGGCAATATCAACGAAAAAACCATCCGGAATTATGCAGAATGCGGCGTCGACTATATTTCTTCGGGCGCTCTGACGCATTCGGTTTACAATATGGATTTGAGTCTGAAAGCGGAATAATTGATAATTAATTAATAATGAATAGTTAATAATGAATAATGAATAATGAATAATGAATAATGAATAATGAATGGAACACATTGGGGTTTCGACTGATTGTCACTTAATCCAGCTGCTAATTATTAATTGTTAATTATTACTTATTAATTGAAAAAATGTCCCACGAAATAGAAGCCAAAATCGAGAAAATCCCTGTCGTAAGAAACCTTGCGCGCCTCACCAAGCGCGTCAAATTGCGGTTCTTGCAAGGTTTGACGCTTTACGAGCTTATCGAGATCTATTTCGTCGGAATTGTAGAAGGTGCGCTCACATACCGCGCCGCCGCGATCTCGTTCAGCTTTTTCATGGCGCTTTTTCCGTTTTCGCTGTTTATCCTGAACTGCATTCCTTATATTCCTATCGACAATTTCCAGCAGGATTTCATGGATTTCGTGGCCCAGAATGTTCCGCCGAACACTTATGACGCGGTTTCCAAAATCCTGAACGACATCCTGAACAACTCGCATTCCGGATTGCTTTCCACCGGGGTCATCCTTTCGATTTTCCTCGCGGCCAATGGTTTGAACTCGATTCTGGGCGGATTCGAAACCTCGCATCACGTCTTGGTCAAACGCGGCTTTTTCCGTCAGTATTTCGTGGCGCTCGGCATGTCCATCATCTTGGTTTTCACACTTTTGTTCACCGTGGCGACGATAGTGACGCTTGAAGTTTTTCTGCAAAAGATCAAAATTACCGACATTTTCAGCGACACGATCCCAATTTTGGTCGTCACGCGCTACATCTTTTTGATGGCGATGATCCTGTTCACGGTTTCCATTTTGTTCAAGTTCGGAACCAAGCGAACGGGAAAGCGCGCCTTCATTTCGATAGGTTCGATCTTCACGACGATCCTCGTGATCATCGCGTCTTATTTCTTCGGGATCTGGGTTGTCCGCTTCTCGCGCTACAACGAATTGTACGGATCGATCGGCACATTATTGGTGCTAATGTTCTATATTTGGATCAACTGCATCGTACTGTTGCTGGGATTCGAGCTCAATGCGGCCGTGAATCGCGCCAAGCACAAACAGCTGCAACATTCCTGATTTTATAAGGAGCAAAATCCGGCTGACCCGCTTTTAGCTTTCTTGAAAACGACCGCTTTTTCTGCGTTTGAGACGAGCTTCCTTCGGTCGCTGTCGCAAAAGCGAAAAACCAGGCCGTTTCCTGCAAAAGGCTAACCGCTTGCATCCGGGCTAAAAAACCAAAGCCATGAAGAATCTTTTATCGCTGATCGCACTTGTATTCCTGACTTCGTTCACATCTCCGAATGCATCGGTAGTGGGAAAATGGAAAACCATAGACGACGAAACCGGAAAAGCCGTTTCCATTGTCGAAATCTATGAAAGCGGAGGCAAAGTCTACGGCAAAGTCCACGAGATACTGAATCCAGCCAACCGCAACCGCGTCTGTTCCAATTGCTCCGGATCGGACAAAAACAAGCCCATTCTGGGAATGGTAGTGATAAAAGGTCTTGTAAAAGACGGAACTGAATACAACGGCGGCAAAGTGCTCGATCCCAAAAACGGAAAACTCTACAAGTGTTACATCACGCTTGAGTCGGCAGACAAGCTCAAAGTGCGCGGCTACATCGGTGTTTCGCTTATCGGACGTTCGCAATATTGGTATCGCGTAAAATAACGAAATGGGATTCTTCGACAATTTCTTCAAAAAACCGGAGTTGGAATGCCCACGATGTCTTGGGAAAGGCGTCGTCGATTGGCAAGATATCCGCCGGTTGGACAGAATGCTCAAGTGGCTTCCTGGAAAATGTGCTTACTGCAAGGCATCGGGAAAAGTCACGAAGGAAATGCTGGCAAAAGTAGCCGTCGACAATTCGTATCTCACCGTCGACCGTCCTTATTTCGAACAGCAGAAAATCCGCGAAAGCGATGAAAATGCGCTCCATCGCAGCAAGGTCTATGACGAATTCCTCAACGGAATCATATCCTTTGTGGAAAAGCACTATTTTTCGGGCAACAAAAATCCCGAAAACATCGCCGATCTTTACGAAACGCAGGTTCCGAAATCAGAACTGTTTTGGCTCGAACGCGAAGGTTTGGTCGAGTACATCGAAAAAATAATCGAACACAAAATCGCTGGCTTGAACTGATTCAGGATTCGGCATTCATTTTTCAAAATCAACTATCTTTACGACTCTAAACTACAAGCCGTAAATGCCGTTTTTCGTCGAAGTCATCCTGCCGTTAAATCTCGCCAAAACCTTTACTTATAGCGTTTCCGATGTGGAATTTTACGCGATACGTCCTGGAATGCGGCTTGCCGTTCCATTTGGCAAGAACAGGATTTATACGGCTTTGGCTGTCGAGACACACGAAAATCCGCCTCAACTTTACGAGGCGAAACCTATTCAGCAAATCCTGGACGAAACGCCGATCGTCACCGAGAACCAACTCAGGCACTGGAATTGGATCGCGTCCTATTACATGTGCGCCATCGGCGATGTTTACCGCAGCGCGATGCCGTCGGCGTTGATTCTCGAAAGCGAGACCACGATTCAGCAAAACACCGACTTTTCTATTGACGCGAGCGAACTCTCGGACGAAGAATTCCTGATCTATCAAGCCTTACAGCAACAATCGTCTCTCACGGTTCACGAAATTTCCGCCATTTTGGGCAAAAAAAGCATTTTCCCTACACTTCGGAAAATGCTCGCCAAAAACGTGATTTTGCTTCAGGAAGAGATTTCGGAAACCTACAAACCAAAATTGGTGCGCTATATTCGGTTGCAACCCGAGTTCGAGCGAGCCGAAAACCTTCAGGAATTGCTCGAAATCCTCAAAAACGCGAGCAAACAGAAAGAATTGATATTACAGTATTTCCAAATCAAGGCGATCGACAAAAAGCCGATTTCGGTCAAGAGACTGCTCGAAAACATCGACGTATCGCAAGCCGCGGTGAAAGCTTTGGTCGACAAAGGCATTTTCGAGGAATATCAGTTGCAGCACGACCGCATCGATTTCGAAGACAGGCTTGAAAGCCGCGAATTGATTTTGTCCGTCGCCCAACAGAAGGCTTTCGACGAAATCAGCAAGTCGTTTGAAACCAAAGATGTGACGCTTTTGCACGGCATTACCGCCAGCGGCAAAACAGAGATTTACATCAAATTGATCGAGGAGTTTTTAGCCACGGGAAAACAGGTTTTGTACCTGTTGCCCGAAATCGCTTTGACAACACAGCTCGTCTCGCGTCTGACGGCGCATTTCGGCAATACCGTCGCGGTTTATCACTCCAAATATTCGAACAACGAACGCGTCGAGACCTGGAACCAGATTCTTTCGAATTCACAAAAGGCGCAAGTCGTGATCGGCGCGCGTTCGGCCCTATTTTTGCCTTTTCACGACCTTGGTTTCGTGATTGTGGACGAAGAACACGAACAGACTTTCAAGCAAGCCGATCCTGCACCGAGGTATCATGCGAGAGACGCGGCCATCGTGCTTGCCAACCAATTTAAGGCCAAGACGTTACTTGGTTCGGCGACGCCTTCGATCGAGACTTATTTCAACGCTCAAAACCAAAAGTACGGGCACGTCGATTTGAGCGAGCGCTATGGAAATGTGCTGCTTCCGGAGATCGAGGTCGTCGATTTAAAGGACAAATACTTCCGCAAGAAAATGTCTGGGCATTTCTCTGACACTTTGCTCGAGCACATTGCCGAAGCGCTTGCCTTGGGCGAACAAATCATTCTGTTCCAGAACCGTCGCGGGTTTTCACCTGTCGTAGAATGCCTGACCTGCGGACACGTCCCGCAATGTTCGAATTGCGACGTGAGCATGACCTATCACAAGGGAAAAGAGCAATTGCGTTGCCATTACTGCGGATCGTCGATGGCTTTTCCGCGACAGTGCCACGCCTGCCATTCTACAGATTTGACCACCAAAGGTTTCGGAACCGAACAAATCCAGCACGAACTCGAGGAACTGTTCCCGAATGCGAAAATCGGGAGAATGGATCAGGACACGACGCGCGGGAAATTCGGATTCGAAAAGATCATCGACAGTTTCAAGGAACGCGAGGTCGATATTCTCGTTGGAACGCAAATGCTGGCGAAAGGGCTTGATTTCGATAACGTCAGCCTTGTCGGAATCATGAACGCCGACAATATGTTGTACCATCCGGATTTTCGGGCGTTCGAGAGAAGTTACCAGTTGATGACGCAGGTTTCGGGTAGGGCAGGGCGCTCTTCCAAACGCGGAAAGGTGGTCATCCAGACGTATAATCCGTATCACAACGTCATCGGTCAGGTAACGGCCGGCGACTACCTCGGCATGTTTTCGGAACAGTTGTACGAGCGCAAAATCTACAAGTATCCGCCGTATTTCAAGTTGATCCGGCTTACTTTGAAGCATCGGGATTTCGACAAACTCAAACAAGGTTCGCAATGGCTTGCATCGGTCTTGACCCAAAATCTTGAGATGCCGGTTTTAGGGCCTGAAGAACCGCCGATTGCGCGCATCCGCAATGAATACATCCGCACTATAATGGTCAAGATTCCGAACGACAAGCCGCTTGGCAACACCAAACGCACGATCCGCAAGGTTTTGGACAGTTTTGAGTCTGTGGCGCACTTTCGGGCCATCAAGGTTGTCGTGAATGTGGATTTTTATTGAATAAGTGCCGAGTATGAGGTGACTGATTTCCTGACATGTTGCGTCCGGACGATCTTGTAGGCAATGGCAAAGCTTTGATGATTTAAAGAACTTTATTGGATTGTTTGTGCATGGATTGAAATTTGCCCGGGCACTCAGGAACTCCGACCTCAAAAAAAAACCGCCGATTCGAAAATCAGCGGTTCTAGATATGTGCAAGACCATCACGCGATCGCGAGTGCTCGGATCAAATCGTCTTTTTTGTTTCGGCTTAGCGGAATCTTGGTTACACCGATCTCGGCGAACTTACTGTTGAAACGCTCAACCTTGTCTATATTTATGATATAGGATTTGTGTACGCGGATGAATTTGTCTTTAGAAAGATCTTTCTCGAATGACTTCATCGTCGACAGAACCAGGTTGCTGTCTTCTTCGGTTACCACTTTTACGTAATCTCCGAAAGCTTCGATCCATTTGATCTTGTTCGTGTACACTTTCAGTTTCTTAAGATTACTCTTAATAAAAATGTGTTCTCCTTCTTCTTCCTGATTTTCACGCTTTAACATGTGGAAATCCATAGCGCGTTTTACTGATGCGTTGAAACGGTCTACGGCGATTGGCTTCTGTAGGTAGTCTGTAGCGTCGTAATCGAACGCTTTCATAGCATATTCGGCCTTTGACGTGATGAAAATGATTTGGGGTTTCACTTTCAATCCGTCCAAAAAGTCGAATCCGGAAATAACTGGCATCTCGATATCCAGGAAGATAAGGTCTACCGTGTGGACAGACATGCAGTTTTTGGCCTCAATAGCATTGGAAAAATCGCCCACTAAATGTAGGTTGGGGTGATTATTCACTAACTTTGCGATGATCATCCGCTGGATCGAACTGTCATCTACAACGACACAATTTAACTTCATAATTCTTATTTATTATAGATTTGGTAAAGCGAAAATATATAGTTTTTTCTAACCAGCCTAACATTAATCGGATTTTTTTGCAGTTTACCGAATAAAGTGGTATTCTACTTGCATATTAAAATAGAATCATTACTTTTGCACTCATTTTTAATAAATCAAATTTTCAATTTATGAATCATTACGAAACTGTTTTCATTTTGAATCCCGTTTTATCTGACGTTCAGGTAAAGGAAACAGTGAGCAAGTTCAAGGATTTCCTTACTTCTAGAGGAGCTGAATTTGTTGCTGAAGAGGATTGGGGCCTAAAAAAATTGGCTTACGAGATCCAACACAAGAAAAGTGGTTTTTACCACATGTTCGAATTCACGGCGCCGGGAGAGATCCTTTTGCCATTCGAAACTGAGTTCCGTCGCGACGAGCGCGTTATGCGTTTCCTGACTGTCACTCTTGACAAGCACGCGATCTCTTGGGCCGAAAGAAGAAGAGCAAAACAAAAAAATTCAGCAGCAACCACTAACGCTTAATCACAATGGCTAATCTAGAGCAATCAGCAAAAGGGAAAAAAGACGGGGATATCAGATATCTTACGCCTTTGAACATTGAGACGAACAAGCAGAAAAAATACTGCCGTTTCAAAAAATCAGGTATCAAATATGTGGACTACAAAGACCCGGATTTCTTGTTGAAATTCGTAAACGAGCAAGGAAAAATCCTTCCGCGTCGTCTTACAGGTACTTCATTGAAATACCAAAGAAAAGTGTCTGTAGCCGTGAAACGCGCCCGTCACTTGGCACTTATGCCATACGTAGCAGATTTGCTGAAATAAATTTCTAACATAGTTGTTGGTTTTCCGTAAAGCCGGAACCTAACTTCTTTAACAAAAGGACATCAACATGGAATTGATCTTGAAACAAGACGTTCAAAATTTGGGTTTCAAAGACGATATCGTAACAGTTAAGCCTGGATACGGACGTAACTTTTTGATCCCGCAAGGATTTGCTTCTTTGGCAACTCCGTCAGCTAAAAAAGTTTTGGCTGAGAATTTGAAACAAAAAGCACACAAGGAAGCGAAATTGGTTTCTGATGCGAAATCATTGTCTGAAACTTTGAGAGCGCTTGACATCAAAATCACTGCAAAAGCAGGTGGCGAGAAATTGTTTGGTTCTGTAACCAATGCAGACATCGCCGAAGCTCTTGAGAAAGCTGGTCAACCAATCGACCGTAAATACATTACTTCTGGTATCGTGAAAAGAACCGGTAAATATTCTGCAAGCGTTCGTTTGCACCGCGAAGTGATCGTAGACCTTCCTTACGAGATCGTTGCTGAAGCACAAGCTTGATCAAAATCTGGTTATATCGAAAAGCCTTCTCTTTATGGGAAGGTTTTTTTTTGGAGTGCCTGAGGTAAAAAGTTCCTGAGAGGAAAAAGTGCCTGAGGTAAAAAGTGCCTGAGTTAAAAAGTTCCTGAGAGGAAAAAGTGTCCGAAAGAAAAAGTTCCTGAGAGGCGAAGTGTCTAAGCTTTTGATTTTCCGAGTCGCAGACTCGGTCACACAACTCGCGAAGTCAAAGACTTCGCTCTACATCCCAGGCCAATACAAAACATTATACTTATGCCCATCCAAATCCGAAAAGCAAAAAGTATAGCCTTCCAGATAATCCTGAGGTTCCGAAACCACATCACCGCCGGCTTCCAAAATAATTTCTTTCCAATGATCGACTTCATCCTTGGTATCGGCCGAAAGCGAAAACAGCATCTCACTCTGTCCTGACCATTTCCCGATTTCGGCATTGACGCTTGTATCGACTTCAGAGCGTTTAAAGAAATTCAGGATAAAATCAGAATTTCCTACAGCGAAACTCACGAGTTTGTCCGAAGTCATTTCTCTATTAGGCCTAAAGCCCAAAGCTTTGTAAAAAGTTGCGGTGCGTTTCAGATCTTCAACGGCCAGATTCGCCCAAATCATCCTGATTTTCATATTGCGGGATTTTTGTATCAGAAAAGGTACGAAGACAAATCGCATCCGATCTTTCAAAACAAGCATCAAATGTGGTGTTTTTCGGCACATCAAAAATAAATCCCGACCTTTGCGTCCAAAAAAAAACTCAGGAACTCAGGCACTCCCATGAAATACACCCGACTCACCAAAGAACAACTCGAAGAACTGCATCCGGAATTCATCAATTTCCTGGCGACACAATCGATCGACAAAAAAGAATGGGACAAGATCAAGCAGGAAAAGCCGCAGGTGGCCGAACAAGAGCTCGACGTTTTTTCTGAACTGATTTGGGAAGGCGTTCTGAACCGGGCCGAATATCTCGAACATTTCTCGAAGTCGCACGGATTTTTGTTCCATTGCGCCGAAACGCACATCCATTCGATCATTTTGCAAGTGCAGGACAAGTCTGTTGATTTGCTCACGCGCGAAGGCTTGCAATTCCTGTCCGAAAATATGTTCACCGACAAAATCGAGATCAAGACTGGGAAAAAAGAATACGATAAAGAGCGAAATGCCGCCATTTTCGATTTGATCCAACAAGGCGCCTTTTTGTCAGACGGACGTTTCTACAACGAACTTTTCAAGATCATCAACTCCTAATCCTCGAAATACTCGAAAGCGTCGATGATGTCGAGGTAGACGCCATCGAATCCGGCGTTCAGAACTTTTGTCAGATACGAATCTGGATTTCCGTAGACGATATGCTGCCAACTCGGATCCCAATATTTGACTTTATAATTTCCGGGCCAATCAGGATTTTCCCTTTCCATCCAACCTGGATGCAGGTTCGTCCACGAAGGATTCCAGTAGTAGCGATAGTTTTCGGCTTCCCCAATCGACATATAGCAAACAAGCATTCGCTCGCCTCCGTTGGCTTTGTATTTCAGTTGGGCGATTTCTTCAGCGGTGAAAATCTGGTCTTCGAAAAACAAATCCATGATTATCACGTCATAATTCGTCTGCGAAACCTGGGCGATAAAATCATTTTTGGACGCAAAGGTTTCGCTGTCGATCAAAAATAGGAAATTTTTGGCTTGGGAAAGCGTCGTGATGTTTTCTGAATTCACCTGATGCGGCGCTATTGAAGGAATCACGTTCAATTGGCGCTCGATTGCTGCATACGACAAATAACCCGCATCGGCATTTTTCGCATCCGAATCCGCAATCTTGTTCGGCGAATAACAGTAATCGGTCACCAAAATCGTTTTGCCCGCGTTCTTGGAGATGTTCAACAAATTCTTGAGGTAATTCGTCTTGCTCGAAGAAGTCGCCTGATTGTCGCTGTTGTAGCCGTAAAACAAATCTTCCTGTCCGTTTCCGTCGATCGCGTTCAGATAGTCCGTTGCCGGATTTGTCCCGCCGATGCTCACAAGTTCGATCCCATTTTGCGGGATGATCGCAAAGTCAGGATTCACGGCCTTCGCAGACTCACTGATCCCGATCACGAAATCGCGCATTTGCTGGCGATAGACGGTTTCCTCGGCCGAATTGTCGATCGAGTCCTCATCGAGTGATTCGGTCGCGCACGAAAACGCGAAAAAGGCGAGTGGCAGCAGGAAAAGTCTGTTCATTTGGATGGCGTTTCTGGTATAGTATAACTTGAAATTGTCCAAATTTATTTCATTGCGCCCGAAAGATTGGAAAATTGGCAGTAAAAATTTGGGCGTTGCCGCGACTGGCGAAATCTTGTTTCCGAAAACCAAAATCAGGTCGCGGCCGGGCTTTCGGCACTCGCTACGGCTTTTGCTGGTCGCAAAGCCGTGAGCTTAAACAAATGCCTCAATCCCTAACGCGGCAATTGAGTTCGTTTACAAAAATCGGTGGAATCGTATTTCTCGTCCGAAAAATCGGCGTTGATCCGAAAAATCTGCGTTGATCCGAAAAATCTGCGTTGATTCGAAAAATCTGCGTTGATCCGTGAAATCAGTTTGCATCCGCGTTCCTGGAAAATCACGGCAATCGGCCATCGGTTACAACCTGACACGTCTTTAAGACCTGACAGGTCTAAAACTGTCGCCCTTCGAATAAAGTTTGCCCAATCCGCGAATCGGAGCGTCCAAAATCTCCCAATCTGTAAATCCCAAAACCGGAAAATCTGCCAATCCAAAATCCAAAACCCAAAACCTTTTTCTAAATTGCGGCAAATTCCAATTTCCATGGACGTTTCCCAAACCATACAAGCCTTGCGCGCCGAACTCGAGCAGCACAATTACAACTATTACGTGCTCGACAATCCGACGATTTCTGACTTCGACTTCGACCGAAAGCTCAGCGAACTTCAGGATCTGGAAGCGAAACATCCGGAATTTTTCGACGAGAATTCGCCAACCCAAAGAGTAGGAGGCGGACTTACGAAGAATTTCGAGACAGTCGTGCACGAACGCCGCATGTATTCGCTCGACAATTCGTACTCGAAAGAAGACGTGCTTGATTGGGAAGCCAGGATCCGTCGTGCTTTGGGCGATATTCCGGTGGAATACACCTGTGAGCTGAAATATGACGGAGCGTCGATTTCAATTACCTATGAAAACGGAAAACTCAAGCAAGCCCTAACGCGTGGCGACGGATTTCAGGGCGATAACGTCACGACGAACATCAAGACGATCCGGTCGGTGCCTTTGCAGTTGAAAGGCGATTTTCCGGAAAAGTTCGAAATCCGCGGTGAGATAATTTTGCCGCTTGCCGGATTCGAGAAAATGAACAACGATCTGGTTGAGCTCGGCCTTCCGACTTACGCCAATCCCAGAAATACAGCTTCAGGAAGTCTCAAATTGCAGGACAGTTCCGAAGTTTCAAAACGTCCGCTCGATTGTCTTTTGTATACTGTCGTTGCCGACAGATTGCCATTCGCCACACACTTCGAAGGCTTGGAAGCCGCGCGTCGTTGGGGTTTCAAAGTTCCGAAGGAAGCGATTCTGGCCAAAAACGTAGACGAGGTTTTCGAGTTTCTAGATTATTGGGACACACACCGCCACAATCTTCCCTATGAAACCGACGGTGTCGTGATCAAGGTCAACAGTTTTCACTATCAGGACGAACTCGGTTATACCGCAAAAGCTCCGCGTTGGGCAATCGCGTACAAATTCAAGTCGGAACAGGTCTCGACACGTCTGAACTCGATCTCGTATCAGGTCGGAAGAACGGGCGCGATCACGCCTGTCGCGAATCTGGAACCCGTCCAACTTGCCGGAACGATCGTGAAACGCGCGTCCTTGCACAACGCCGACCAAATCCAAAAACTCGACGTTCGCGTAAACGACGAGGTTTTTGTCGAAAAGGGCGGAGAAATCATCCCCAAAATCATCGCGGTCGATTTGAGCAAACGTCCTGAGAACACGCATCCGACGCAATACATCACGCAGTGTCCGGAATGTCAGACCGAACTCAAACGCGTTCCCGGAGAAGCCCAGCATTACTGTCCGAATTTCTACGGATGTCCGCCGCAAATCATCGGACGCATCCAACATTACATCTCAAGAAAAGCCATGGACATCGAAGGTCTTGGCGGAGAAACCGTGGCGCTTTTGTTCCAGAACGGACTCGTTCACAACTATGCCGATCTGTACGATTTGTCGGTTGCCCAAGTGATTCCTCTCGAGCGAATGGCCCAAAAATCGGCGGAGAATCTGGTCAATGGCATCGAAAAATCGAAGGAAATCCCTTTTGAACGCGTTTTGTATGCGCTCGGAATCCGCTACGTCGGGGAAACCGTGGCCAAAAAACTCGCCAAGCATTACAAGACTATCGACGCTTTGGCGGGCGCGACTTTGCAAGATTTAGTGAATGTAGACGAAATCGGGGAAAGGATCGCCCAAAGCGTGATGGACTTTTTCCAGAATCCCGAAAATAGAGAGATTGTCGACCGACTCAGGAATTACGGCGTGCAACTCGAGGCGATCGAGCGCGTGAATCCAAATGCGACCAATAAACTCGAAGGAAAAATCTTTGTCGTATCGGGCGTTTTCGAGAACTTTTCACGTGACGGCATCAAAGTCGCGATCGAAGATAACGGCGGAAAAGTAGGAAGTTCGATATCGGCCAAAACCGATTTTGTGGTCGCAGGAGAAAATATGGGACCGGCGAAACTTGAGAAAGCTACGAAACTGGGCGTAAAAATCCTGTCTGAAAACGAATTCGCCAAGATTCTCGAATGAGGACAGAAAAACCAGCTATAATCTTATATTTCATTGCTTGCGCGGTGGCCGTTTTCGCGACGATCATCAAGAGCGAAACGTTGCTGATAATCTCGAAACCCATCGTGATTCCGGCGATTTTGTTTTATTACCTTTCGGTCAAAAAGGGCAAGTTCAACATTTGGTACGGCATATTCCTGATGCTGACTTTTATTGGCGATACAGTGGTTTTGCTCGAACTCAAAGGCGCGACGATCTACATTATTTTGCCCTACTTGCTTTCTTATCTGATCTTATTGAGCTTTATCATACGAGACAATGCCGATCTCAGGTTCAGCAAATCAGGGCTCGTGGTTGGGCTTTTTGTGTTCGGTTTGATATTCGGATCGGGGTTTGCTTTGATCAGTTTCTTCGATCCGCAACATCGTCCGCTTGAACTTCCCGTGACGATTTACGGATTTATCCTGGCCTTGCAGGCGAGTTTGTCCACCTATCACATACACATGAGCAATTCGAACATGTCTTTTTACATGGCGATGACGGCTTTGTTCAATTGCGTTTCCGACATCTTCTTCGTGATTTTCATGTTGATAATCCCAACGCCCGAGTTCTTGCCATTGGACATTGCATTACAAATTTTTTCGTATTACTTTGTCATAAAATATTTTATTTATCGCAAGAATTAACATAATTTTTTATCTACATTTGAGTAGCCACTCAATCCTGACAACCTGCTAATGCCTTAAAATCGGCAAATGGAAAAAATTACCCGTTCGGTTGTCGTCACAATTTTCATCGTGGCTTACTGTTGTGTTTCAGGTGTTGAAATCCTGGGCGAATACTTTTACGACGAGCCGCTTATTTGGGTTACCAAACCGTTCATGAATCCGCTTTTGGTGCTTATTTACTGGCTGTCTTCGAGAAAGGTGAATTTTGTTTTTCTTCTGGCATTGGTTTTCAGTTGGATCGCCAATATGTTCTTTATCAGCAGATCGCTCGAAAGTGTCGCCACCGGCGCTTACATATTCGTGGGTTACCGCGTTCTGGTCATTTACGTTGTGCTGCGTTCGATAAAATTTCCGGGTTGGATTCCGATTTTTCTTGGAAGTCTGCCTTTCGTGTTCATCTATTTGTATGTGGTCAACGTTTCGCACGAGGCCATAGGCGACGGACTGTTCATGTTCGTGCTGCAAGGTCTGTTCATTTCCTTTCTCGGCGGACTCGCTGTGGGAAATTATGTTTTGAGATCTGACGTGGGAAGTACGTTATTGCTGATAAGTACGATGATGTTCGCCTTTACGCAATTCCTGTTCGTGATCAGATTGTACTACCTGAATCTCAACGTGTTTCAGGCGCTGGCGATGTTGCTGTTTGCCATCGGCCAATTCATTCTTTGTAAATTCGTTTTGCGGGCCGAAAGCAGTGAAGAACTGCTTCCGGTGTAATCCTTCCAAATTCCAAATCACGGGCGTATGGCCTTGAATCGCGACAATATCGGCCCAATAGTTTTGACGGCGCTGTACTTTATCGTTTCGGTGAGCGAGGTCATTTGCGAGCTCTTGGTCTACAGGCCGCTGATTTTCGTGTTGAAACCGCTGATGCCATTTTTGTTGATGGTCTTGTATTTTGTGGTTTCCGACCGAAAAAATGTCTTGTTTTTCTTCGTGATGACGCTATCGCTGATAACCAACGTGCTGTTCATTCCAGATTCCAAAACCTACTTGTTTTACGGATTGGTGGTTTTTCTCGTACATCGGATATTGCTTCTGTACTACATGATGCGATTGCTCAAACTCAGGGATTTCATTCCGGCCATCATCGCCACGATTCCTTTCCTGATGGTGTTTTTCTACACTTTCATGATCACCAACGGCATTCCGGAAGAAAGTTTTTTCGTGCTGATTTTCCAGAATATCCTGATTTCCGTGATCTGCGGAATTTCGTTTTCCCATTACATCATGCACGACGACAAGCGCAATTCCTGGCTGCTTTTGTGCGGAATTCTTTTCGGATGTTTGCACTTCATCGTGTTTGTGGAAAAGTTTTACCTAAGTGGATTTTCCCCGATCATTTTCCGACCGCTCGCCATGGGATTGAACGCGATGGCATTTTACACGTTCTATGAATTCGTGGTCGCGACCGAAAAATCAAACGGAAATGACGCGTGAAGCATTGTCGCGTTTTCCATTTTCGAAGTAAAAATCGATGCGTCCCAAGTTGATTCCGTAACAACCTGTCTGATTTACCAAAACGTCCTTTCCGACCGCGTTTTTTACGACCGTCGGACGTTCCAGAAAGGTATGTGTGTGTCCGCCGATGATCAAATCGATATCTTGGGTTTGGGCCGCCAATTTGAGATCGGAAACTTTGTTGGATTCGTTTTTGTAGTCGTATCCGATATGCGAAAGCGCGATGACCAGATCGCATTTCTCCTTGTCTTTCAACTGACGGACCACGTCCTGGGAAACGCCGATCGGGTCGAGATATTTGGTCTCTTTGTAGTTTCGCTTGTCGACCAATCCGGCCAATTCGATGCCAAGTCCAAAAATGCCGATCTTGATTCCGTCCTTTATGAAAATTTTGTAAGGTTTCACGATTCCGTCGAGGATCGTCTTCGAAAAATCGTAGTTCGCCGATACGAAATTGAAATTCGCATTCGGTAATTGCTTGTAAAAGCCTTCGATGCCGTTGTCGAAATCGTGGTTGCCAAGCGTTCCCAGATCGTAACCCATCATGCTCATGAGCTTGATTTCGAGTTCGCCTCCGTAATAATTGAAATAAGGCGTTCCCTGAAAAATGTCGCCCGCGTCGAGCAAAAGCGTATTCGGGTTTTCCTTTCGGATGCTTTCGATGATCGCCGCACGTCTTGCCACGCCGCCTTTGTTGGGATTTTTCGGATGATCTGCCGGAAACGGATCGATATACGAATGCACGTCGTTCGTGTGAAGTATCGTGAGGTGTTTCCTGTCTGAAACCGATGCGAAACTCTGCAAGGAAAGTCCGCCGACGGCCGCAAATGCCGTTCCGGCAACGCTTTTCTGTAAAAAACTTCTTCGTTCCATGGCTTATTTTTCGACGGTGATTCTTGGGTTTTCCGGAGCGGTTATCGTGGTTGCTTCCCTGAAATAATCGATCAGCACATTCCTGAGTTTGTAATCGAGCGCATACGATTTTCCGCTTTTGGCAAAAAACGTCATGTTGTCGCCGCCCATATACAGATAGTCGTTCGTGACACAATAATAGGTGCGGTTCGCCTCAAGCGGTTTTCCGGCGATGATCACTTCTTTGGCCTGTCCGTCTTTTCCGATCGTGAAAGAAATGCCCGAAACCGGATGCGGTTTTTTTTCGGCGATTATATAGGTGATCATTTCCAGAAGCTGTTCCGAGTTCATTTCGGCCACGATACACGAATTCTCGAAAGGCATGATTTCGAAAGCCGTTTTCATCGTGACGTTTCCGGCCGGGATGATCGATCGCACGCCGCCTGCGTTCAACATGCAAAAATCAAGGTGTTTTTGCTGTCTTTTGTAGAAAACCGAATCGCATTTGCGCAACGTCACATCTGCAAACAAATTCCCGATAGGCGTTTGCCATTGTCCCGATTTGTCAAGTGTGACGGGAGCGACTGCCAAAACAACGCTCATGTCGGCTTCTATGTGCTCGCGGTAAGGCTTGATGAAGGCGTCGATTTTTGCGTCCTGTCCGTTGGTCGCCGTAACCGGAATTTCCCTGCCTTCAACCCGCGTGACGACCGCTTTTTTAGATCCGCACGAAATGACACAACAAAATGTTAATAATAAAACAAAGGCTTTCACGGCAACGCGAGAGTTTTTTAGCTTTACCGTCCACGAATCAACCATTATCGATAAATTTACAAACAGGGTAAAAGTACTATGTTTTCGAGCTCGCTGAAGAACCTTTTCACGAAAAAAATCGTTAAAAAAAGCCTGTCCAATGTTAAGCCGGGCGCTTCGGACGACAAGGTAAAAACCGTTGGTATCGTATTCGACGAAAGTTACTTCAACGAGAAAGATGCTATCGTGCAAGCGTTGGAAAGCGAAGGGATTTTACCGCAAAACATCACGATTTTGGTTTTCAAAAACAGGATAAGGAAGAACGAGACCTTCGATTATCCGGTTTTTAGCCACAAAGATTTGAGCTGGCGGGCAACTTTCCGAAATTCCCACGTTAGGGAGTTCATCGAAAAGCCGTTCGATCTGCTCGTCAATTATTACGATGTCGAGAAATCAGCTTTGCTTGTCGTGTCGAATCTGTCGAAAGCGGTCTTTAAGGTCGGGTTCGCGTCCGTAAGCAAAAAACTGAACCATTTCATGATCGACACGCATGCCGAAAACCACGAGGTTTTTATGTCGGAATTGTCCAAATACTTGAAAATACTTAACAAACTATAACCATGCAATCACTAATAGGAACAGGCGTTGCCCTCGTCACTCCATTCAGGAAAGACTTTTCGGTCGATGTCGAAGCGCTCGTGCGTATCGTCGATTTCCAGATCGAAAACGGCATAGATTACCTTGTCGTTTTAGGAACGACCGGCGAAAGCGCAACGCTGACCAAATCTGAGAAAGAACTTGTGATCCAAACCGTGATCGAGGCCAACAAACGGAGATTGCCGTTGGTTTTGGGCGTCGGCGGAAACAATACTGCCGAAGTCGTCGAAGAACTTCAAACCCGCGATTTGTCTGACTTTGCGGCCGTGCTGTCGGTTTCTCCGTTTTACAACAAACCGACCCAGGAAGGCATTTACCAACATTTCAAGGCCGTAGCCGAAGCTTCGCCGATTCCCGTAATCTTGTACAACGTTCCGGGAAGAACCGCAAGCAATATGGCGCCATCGACCGTAATCAGGCTTGCCAACGATTTCGACAATGTCGTGGCGATCAAGGAAGCCGCGGGCGATATTGTCCAGGCGATGCGTCTTATCCAAAACAAACCGAAAGACTTTCTCGTGATTTCAGGAGACGATGCCATCACGTTGCCAATGGTTCTGGCCGGCGGAAGCGGCGTGATTTCGGTCATTGCCGAAGGTTTTCCGAGACAGTTTTCAGATATGGTAAGATTGGCGCTCGACAGGAAAGTGGATGAGGCGAACCAAATCCATTACGACCTTCTAGATGCGATCGACATGATCTTCGAACAGGGCAATCCGGCTGGTATCAAAGAGGTTTTCAAGACGCTTGGTTTAAGCGAAAACGTGGTGCGTCTGCCGCTTGTGAGCGCGACCGAAGATCTCGCGCGGCGCCTTTCGGATTTTACCAGAAAAGCAGCCGAAAGCAGCAAAGCCACTGCTTGATCCAAGACTGAAAATTAAATTTTGCCGTACTGATAATATGACTACCTTTGCGGTTGGTTTTCAAACGGCTGGAAACCTCGCAAAAAATTAGCATTACCACAATCAAATGAAAAGATTTCTGATACTGATCCTGGCCTCGGCGTTCGCGGTTTCGTGCAGTGAATACCAAAAAGCCCTGAAAAGCGAGGACAGCGGAGTGAAGTACGCCCAAGCCGAAAAAAAATACGAACAAGGCAAATACTCGAAAGCGATACGACTTTTTGAGCAATTGGCGCCAAATTACAAAGGCAAGCCGCAAGCTGAAAAAATGTTCTATATGTTCGCCCAATCGTATTACAAAACCGAACAATATTACCTTTCGGGCTATCAGTTCGAGACTTTCGCGGCCGGTTATCCAAGAAGCGAAAAAGCGGAAGAAGCGGCTTACCTGTCGGCAAAAAGTTATGCGAAACTCTCGTCGAGATATAGTCTGGATCAAACCGATACGGACAAAGCCGTTGACAAATTGCAGGCTTTCATTGACAAATATCCGGATTCGGAATATCTGAAAGAAGCAAACGAAACCATGAAAGGGCTTCGCGAAAAACTCGAGAAGAAAGCTTACGAGATCGCCTACGGATACAACAAGATTTCAGACTACAAGTCGGCGATCACGGCTTTTGACAATTTCGTGGCCGATTTTCCGGGAACGATCTACAAGGAAAAAGCGCTTTATTACAGACTTGACTCTACTTATAAACTGGCCATCAACAGTATTCCGGCAAAAATGGAAGAGCGTTTGAACCAGGCAAAGGGCGCTTACTCAACGTTGCTCAAGGCTTACCCGGAATCGGCATACAGAAAAGATGCCGAGGAAATGTTGGCCAAAATCGAAACAGACTTAAAACAATTTGCTAAATAAAAACCCATGGATTTAAAGAAGACGACTGCTCCGGTAAACACTGTAACCTACAACAAGACTCAATTGGAGGAAGCTACCGGAAACATCTATGAAGCGATCACCATCATGGCAAAAAGAGCGAACCAGATCAATTCTGAGATCAAGAAAGAATTGACCGATAAATTGGAGGAATTCGCTACTTATAACGACAGTTTGGAAGAAATCTTCGAAAACAAAGAGCAAATCGAGGTTTCCAAATTCTACGAAAAGCTTCCAAAGCCGCACGCTTTGGCGGTTCAGGAGTGGCAAGACGAGAAAATTTACTATCGCGACACTACAAAATAAGACTGCATGTCGGTTTTAAGCGGAAAAAAAATCGTTCTGGGCATTTCCGGTGGGATTGCCGCTTACAAATCAGCCTCGCTGGTTCGGCTTTTCGTGAAGGCCGGAGCCGAAGTGAGAGTCGTGATGACGCCGTCTGCCAAAGATTTCGTCACGCCGCTCACACTTTCGACCTTGTCCAAAAATCCGGTGCTTTCCTCGTTCTATAACGACGATGAAAGAGAAGCCGAGTGGAACAATCACGTCGAGCTAGGACTTTGGGCCGATCTTATGCTTATCGCGCCGGCGACGGCAAATACCTTATCAAAAATGGCAACCGGGAATTCTGATAATTTCCTGGTTGCCGTTTATCTTTCCGCCAAATGTCCTGTCTATTTCGCGCCTGCGATGGATCTTGACATGTACCTGCACCAATCGACCCACGACAGTTTCGAGAAACTCAAATCTTTCGGGAATAGCATCATTGCGGCAGAATCGGGTGAACTCGCAAGCGGACTTGTCGGTCAGGGAAGAATGGCCGAACCTGAAAATATCGTGGCGTTCATCGAAGCCGATATCGAACGAAAATTGCCCTTGAGAGGAAAAAAAATCCTCGTTACTGCCGGTCCGACATACGAAGCGATCGATCCCGTGCGTTTCATAGGAAATCATTCCTCCGGAAAAATGGGTTACGATATTGCCAAAGCGGCTGCGAGTTTGGGTGCCAAAGTCATTCTGGTTTCGGGCCCGACGCATCTGACGTTGGAAAATCCTAACGTGAACCTGATCCGCGTTACCTCTGCAAAGGAAATGTACGAAGCCTGTCACGAACACTTCGGGAACTGTGATGTGGCAATTGCAGCTGCAGCTGTAGCCGATTACCGTCCCAAGAATCCGGCGGTCCAAAAAATCAAAAAGACCGAAGCCGAATTCACCATTGAACTCGAAAAGACAAAAGACATTCTGGCTTCTTTGGGAGAAATCAAGCAAAATCAGTATCTCATTGGTTTTGCGCTTGAAACAGAGAATGAAATCGAGAATGCCAGGCAAAAAATCCGCAAAAAAAACTTAGATTTGATCGTGCTCAATTCACTGCGCGACCAAGGTGCGGGATTTGGCCACCAAACCAATAAAGTGACGTTTATCGACAGTGATTTCAATACCGAAAGTCACGATCTCAAGAGCAAAGAAGCCGTCGCAAACGACATCATCCAAAAAGTAATTGCCCATTATGCGTAAAATATTTTCCCTGATCGCGTTGTTTTCCTTGCTCGTTTCGCAAGCTCAGGAACTCAATTGCAAAGTAACTGTGAACGCCGAGAAAGTCGGGGCCACGAACAACCAGGTTTTCAAGACGCTGGAAACGGCGCTGAACGATTTCGTGAACCGGACAGACTGGACCGGACAAAGCTTCCAGGCCAACGAGCGCATCAATTGCTCGATGTTCATCAATGTGACCGGTTACAATTCGGGTGCTTTTGCTGCTTCGATCCAGGTGCAATCGGCGCGTCCGGTTTTCAATTCGAGTTATTTGTCGCCCATTTTGAACTACAACGACAAAGATTTCAACTTCAATTATGTGGAATTCCAGAATTTGGCGTTCAATCCGAACAGTTACGATTCGAACCTCGTTTCCACGATCGCGTTTTACGCCTATATGATCATTGCCATGGATGCGGATTCGTTCGCGCCAAGCGGTGGAACTTCGTACCTTGAAAATGCTCAGGACATCGCGGCGATCGCCCAACAAGGAGGCGCGAAAGGCTGGAGCCAGACCGACGGGAACCAGAACAGGTATTTCCTGATAAACGATATGTTGTCGAGCACTTTCGAACCTTTCAGACAAGCGATGTACGAATACCATTTTCTTGGAATGGACAAAATGGCCGGCGACACCAAATCTGGAAAAGAAGGCGTGAGAACGGCTTTGGCGACCTTATCCCAAATCGCTAAAGTGCGCCCGAATGCATTTTTGACGAGGATTTTCTTCGACGCCAAATCGGACGAACTCGTGAACATTTACTCTGGCGGCCCCACGATTCCCGTTGCCGAAGTCGTTGAGAATCTCAACAAACTATCGCCTCTCAATGCCAGCAAATGGCAGCGCATCAAGCTTTAGCCTGATTTTATCACATACGAAACAATCTTATTCTACGCCAAAATGATCAGTCACCTTACCATCGAAAACTTCGCCTTGATCGACAAGCTCTCCATTGATTTTACGGCAGGATTTACAATAATTACAGGAGAAACCGGAGCCGGAAAGTCGATTTTGCTCGGCGCTTTGGGCTTGGTTCTTGGAAAGAGAGCCGATTTGTCCTCACTCAAGGACAAAGAACAAAAATGCATCGTCGAGGCACATTTCAACCTCAAACCTTACGATTTACAGCCGTTCTTCGAA
The DNA here is from genome assembly GCF_004295795.1 of Flavobacterium sp. GTDB lineage: Bacteria > Bacteroidota > Bacteroidia > Flavobacteriales > Flavobacteriaceae > Flavobacterium. The sequence continues at coordinate 21,953 of NZ_SEBR01000019.1, forward strand.
GCCAATGACTTCGATTATGACGACACTACTATAATTAGACGCGAAATCCTGCCTTCCGGCAAGTCGCGCGCTTTCGTGAACGACAGTCCGGTGAACGTGCAGGATTTGCAGGAATTGGGCGAGTTTCTGATCGACATCCATTCGCAGCATCAGACGCTTTCGTTATCCGGGGAGGAATTCCAGTTCCGGATCATCGATGCGATGGCGTCCAACAACGAGCTGATCGTGAATTATCAGTCGGAACTAAAGTCTTATAAAAAGCAAAAATCAGAGCTTTCGTCTCTTCAGGAACAATTGCAACATTCGCTCAAAGAGCACGATTACAACGTTTTCCTTTTTGAGGAGCTCGAATCGGCGAATCTAAAACAAGGCGAGCAGCCCGAACTCGAAAGCGCTTACGAGCAACTCAACAACGTCGAATTCATACGCGAAAATCTAGAAAAGTCGACTGCTTTGGCCAACGACGAGCAATTCGGTATTTTGTCGAATCTCAAGGAAATGCGAATCTCGTTGCAGAAACTCTCGGGTTTTTCAGACGATTTCCGTCAGCTGTCCGAAAGATTGGAAAGCGCTTCGATCGAACTTGACGATATCGCGTCCGAAATCGAACGAGCAACTTCAGGCTTAAACCAAGATCCGGAACAGCTCGAATCGGTCAACCAGAAATTGCAGGCGATCTACAATCTGCAAAGGAAACACGGCGTCCAGACCGTGGAAGAACTGATCGAAATCCGCGACGAACTTCAAGGTAAAACCGCCTCGGCCGAAGAAATTGAGCAAAAAATCAACTCGCTTGAAAAAGATATTTCCGATAGCGAAAACAAGATGGACGCTTTCGCGGACAAAATCCATGTGAACAGACAGGATTCGCTTCCGAAATTAGTCCAGAGATTGCAACAACTGCTTTCGCTCCTGGGAATGCCCGATGCGAGGTTCCAGATCGAGGTAAAACCATCAGGCACTTATCTGTCAAACGGAAAAGACAGCCTCGAATTCCTGTTCGCGGCCAATAAAGGCTCGTCTTTCGGAACTTTGAAAAAAGTGGCTTCGGGCGGCGAAATGTCGCGTATCATGTTGGCCGTAAAATCGATTTTGGCCGATTATTCCAAACTTCCGACAATCATTTTCGACGAAATCGACACCGGTGTTTCGGGAGAAATCGCAAACAAAATGGCACAGATCATGTTCGAGATGAGTAAAAACATGCAGGTTTTCGCCATTACGCACTTGCCTCAGATCGCGGCAAAAGGCGACCAACACCTCAAAGTTTCCAAAAGTTCCAAAGCCGATACGACCACTTCCGAAATCAAACTGCTTGATAAAGAGCAGCGAATCGTCGAAATCGCGCAAATGTTGTCGGGATCGGTCCTTTCGGATTCGGCAATCAATCACGCCAAAGCTTTGTTGAACTAAAAAAACCGAACTATATTTGTTAAGGTAAAATTCCACTTTTTATGATCATACAACCCAGAATGCGGGGCTTTATCTGCCTTACCGCACATCCGGAAGGAGCAGAGAAGAACATTAAAGAACAGATCGAATACGTAAAGGGCAAAGGTGAAGTCGCCGGCGGACCCAAAAAAGCATTGATAATCGGGGCTTCGACAGGTTTCGGACTCGCGTCGAGAATTGCTGCTGCTTACGGTTCGGGCGCTGCCACGATAGGTGTTTTCTTCGAGAAAGAACCGTCTGAAGGCAAGACCGCTTCTCCGGGCTGGTACAATTCGGCTGCGTTCGAGAAATTCGCCAATGCCGATGGTCTTTATGCAAAAAGCATCAACGGAGACGCGTTTTCTGACGAGATAAAACAACAAACCATCGAACTTATCAAGAAAGACCTTGGTCAGATCGACTTGGTGATTTACAGTTTGGCTTCTCCGGTTCGCACGAATCCCAGAACCGGGGTTACGCATCGTTCTGTGTTAAAGCCTATCGGACAGACTTATACGAACAAAACGGTAGATTTCCACACCGGAAAAGTTTCTGAAGTATCGATTGCGCCTGCAGTTGAGGAGGATATCGACAATACGGTTGCCGTCATGGGCGGTGAAGACTGGAAATGGTGGATCGAGGATTTGAAAAAAGCGGGCGTTTTGGCCGATAACGTACTCACGTTGGCCTATTCGTACATAGGGCCGGAATTGACCGAAGCTGTTTACAGAAAAGGAACGATAGGCCGCGCCAAGGACGATCTCGAAGCCACGGCTTTCAAGATTTCGGACGACCTCAAGGAAATAGGAGGAAAGGCATACGTTTCGGTAAACAAGGCTTTGGTGACTCAGGCGAGTTCGGCCATTCCAGTGATTCCGCTTTACATTTCGCTTTTGTTCAAGACAATGAAAGAGGCGGGCGTCCACGAAGGCACGATCGAACAGATGGACAGGCTTTTCCGCGAAAGATTGTATACGGGCGGCGACGTTCCGGTTGACGAGAAAGGTCGCATCCGCGTAGACGATTGGGAAATGGATCCCAAAATCCAGGCGAAAGTCGCCGAGTTGTGGAAAACCGCTGATACTGATACGCTAGGCGAATTGGGAGATTTGAAAGGTTACAGCCACGACTTCCATAAGCTTTTCGGATTCGAGATGCAAGGCGTCGACTACAACGCCGATGCGGATGAAATGGTGTGGATCGAGAGCCTAAAATAAGGAACAGGAGATTTAACTATATCGTTGTAAAAAAAAGCGCTTCTCTATGGAGGCGCTTTTTTTTTATTTGCATAAATTTAACGCAATTAAAAACTACAACTGTATTTTATGAAGAAAATTACTCTTTTGTTTTCGATGCTGTTAATTTTCGCATTGAAAGGGCAAGCGCAGTTCCCCGCCCCTTACTGCGCAGTGAATTTTACCAATAACGTCGAGCCGATCACCTTGGTTCAGTTTGCGGGTATCAACAACACGACTATCGCTACTATTGGCGCCGCTAACAGTCCGGCGCTCGAAAACTTCACCGCGATTGTTGGTAACGTAGGTCAGGGAATCACTTATCCTATTTCTGTAAAAGGAAATACCGATGGGAATTTCACGACGTATGTGCGCGCTTTTATCGATTGGAACCAAGATGGTGATTTTGCCGATGCAAGCGAAAGCTACGATTTGGGGACTATCGTGAATTCAACTGGTGTAGACGCGATCACTTTGACAAGTTCAATCGCCGTTCCGCCTACTGCATCTGTCGGGAATACTAGAATGCGAATCATCAAGAGGTTCAATACCAATCCGGATTCTTGCAATACGATCAACACAGGTTGGGGACAAGCCGAAGATTACACGCTTGCCGTGGCTGCGGGAACTTGTACGCCTCCAACAGTAACGTTCGCAGCGGTTTCCAACTGTCCTGCCGCGAATTTCAATGTAACGGTAAACGTGGGAACCATGGGATCTGCGGCCACTTATCAAGTGACTGACAATCAACAAAGCCCAACACAGACGATCTCTGCAGCGGGAACTTTGACTTTTGGGCCTTACGCCAGCGGAACGCCTATCGTTATTACGGTAACAGATCCGAACGCTTCACTTTGTAACGTCACCAGTGCAACTTTGAACAACGTTTGTTTGCCTGGATGCGCCTCGAATCCTAGCCCAGCCAACGGATCAACCACTGTTCCTGCAGGTCCGGTCACTTTGACCTGGGACGTACCAACTACCGGCGGAACTCCGGCTTCTTACAACGTTTACGCCGGAAATGCGGCAGGAGCGTTGACACTTGTAGGAAACTACACGACGAATTCGACAGGAAACAATTTGGTGATCAATAACTACAGTGCGACAATCTTTTGGCAAGTGATTGCGGTCAACGCCGCTGGTTCTGCAACAGGTTGCGCAGAGTGGTCGTTCACGACAATCGCGCCTCCGGGATATTGCTTGAACACGCCTGCGGGTCTTTTCCCTGCAGCGACTTTTACTCCTGCGACATGCGACGGAGTTACTGAGAACGAAATTGTCGCCAACGCTTACGCTGGTGAGTACTCCAACGTGAATCTGACTTCAGGTCAAACCTATATTTTCAAGAGTGGAACCACAGATTTCGTAACGATCGCAAACGCTGCCGGCGATGCGCCTTTGGCTTACGGACCGTCACCATTGACTTGGGTTTCCAACGTCACAGGAGTCGTGCGTTTCATCAGCCACACAAACGATCAGTGCGGAACGGCAAACGTGAACCGCGTGCGTTCTATCATTTGTGGAACGGTCACTACCGATGCTCCAGATTACGTAAACCTTCAATGGCCGCCAAACGCGACAATCCCTGAAGGTGGCACATTCGACGTTTTCGGTCAGGTTTATGAGCCGGGAGTTACCGAGCCTGCCGGACAAGGTGCCGGAATCACGGCTTGGGTCGGAATCAGCACGACTGACTCGAATCCTAATACATGGACGACTTGGATCCCGATGACTTTCAACGCAAACGCAACAAATCCAGGTAACAACGACGAGTACACTGCTACGATTGGAGACGACCTCGACGCAGGATCTTACTTTTACGCAACCCGTTTCAGATTGAACACAGGACCTTACGTGTATGGTGGTATCGATGCTTCAAACAACGGTGGAATCTGGGACGGAACGACTTACGGAAGTGGAGAGCTTACTGTTACTCCGCCGCCGGCACCTGCCAACGATGACTGCTCAGGAGCAACTGTTCTTACGGTTGATGCCGCTTTCTGTAACGGAACAAATACAAACGGAACGAACCTTGGCGCTACCGATTCAGGTGTTGCAGAAGCGGACTGTTTCAACTACGGACTGAACGACGTTTGGTTTACATTCACGGCTCCGGATGACGCTGCAACAGTAGATATTTCTACAGACTTTTTGGGCGGAACATTGTGGGATACCGAAATCGCGCTTTACTCAGGAACATGCGGAACACTTACAGAACTTGATTGCGATCAGGACGGCGGAACTACGACACTCGAAAACGGATTCTCATGGAACTCCGTGATCCTAGATACTCCTGTTACTGCGGGCGAAACTTACTTCATCCGAGTTTCGGGCTATAGTGAGGACAATTTCGGAAACTTCTGTTTGGAGGTATCGAAAAACCAGCTTTCTGTTGACCAACACAGCTTGGCCGGAATCAAAGTTTCTCCAAACCCGGTTCGCGATGTACTGAACATTTCAGGTGAAGCCAACGTGCAGTCGGCCACCGTTCGCAACCTTCTCGGGCAACAACTTTTGGTAAAAGATGTGACATCTGACAAAAACATCAATATGTCGACATTGCCAAGCGGAACGTATCTTGTGGAACTTTCTTCGGAAACAGGAAAAAGAACCGTAAAGGTTATCAAGGAATAAGCTTTATTCAATTACTTATACAAAAGCCACTTCGAAAGAAGTGGCTTTTTTCGTTCAAAAAACTAAAAATCTAGCATTCAGTTATTTGAGGTTTTCGCTGTGTTAAAGTAGGTTTGCGAGTGTTAAATCATTAGAGAATCAATTGATGAAATGATAATTTTGCGCGCTATTTAATCTACTAATTTTATTTAAATGAAGAAAAACTATCTTTTGGTTGCGGGTTTTCTACTTTTCGGCCTTGTCGCTAAGTCGCAGATTCTCAATCAGTCAGCAGCCTGGCCAAACACGGCTTGGAGTGTAACGGGATCTTACAGTACAGATCCTTTGGCGTTCGAAGCAAGCCCACTTACGACCGCCAATTTCGCTTTTGACGACGACGATGCCGGAAATGGTCACGAAGACAACATCGCCGCCGAATCACCTATCATCAATCTTACGGCTGCCTTCAACGGAGGCGAGAAGAACATTGCGGTTACCGTAGATTACGGTTACCGTTATTTTGCCAATGACCAATTGCGCCTGGAGTATTGGGATGCAATCGCATCGGCTTGGGTTGCCTGGGGTGCAAATATTCCTGGGAACAATACTTCGGCAACAGACAACTTCTGTGCTATCACGAAGACGACCTACACCAGCGCCACGCTCGACATTTCGAACTTTACGCCAGCAATGCTGACAGGTTTCCGCTACCGCATTTCGTATGACGATGATCCGGCTGCGGCAGACTGGAACTACGGTTTCTGTTTCGCGTCGCCTACAATCAAGTCGCTTTCGTGTGTCACGCCGTCAGGACTCGCCGTTTCCGGTGTTTCATCGACAGGAGCTACGATCACTTGGACGTCAGTCAGTGGAGCGAACGGCTACCAGTATGTGCTTGATACGAACGCGGCCAATCCGGCGACTGGAACGGCAATTACGGGCGCAACTTATACGGCTGCGAGCCTGACGCCGCAAACCCAATACTATTTCCACGTCCGCACGGCTTGTACGGGCACGAATTCAGATTGGGCAACGATCAGTTTCTTCACGGCTCCGGCCAACGACAATTGTTCGGCAGCGCTAGCACTTACGGTCAATGCCGATTTGGCTTGCGGCGTAACGACGGCCGGAACGTTGCAAGGCGCAACTGATTCAGGTGTTGCCGATACAGGAGCAGGAACGCCTGACGACGACGTTTGGTTCAAGTTTGTCGCCACGGCTACAAGTCAGGTGATCACATTGTCGAACGTTGCGGGAACGCCAACTGACCTTGTTCACGAGATTTTCTCTGGAGATTGCGCGGTTTTGACAAGCCTTTTGATCAGCGATCCTAACCAAAGTACGGTTTCAGGACTCACAGTCGGAAACACTTATTATGTTCGCGTTTTCACTTACGCAACAGGCGGAACTCCAACTACGACTTTCAACATCTGTGTAGGAACACTTCCTGCGCCTCCTGCCAACGACAACTGTTCGGCTGCGATTGCCTTGACTGTAAACCCAACTTTGACTTGCACGACTTCTACTGCGGGAACTTTGGTGGGAGCGACCAACTCTGGCGTTGCCAGTACGACTGGCGCGGCAGACGACGACGTTTGGTTCAAATTCGTAGCTACGGCAACAACTCACTTTGTAACGTTGTCTAACGTTGCAGGAACACCGACCGATCTTGTTCACCAAGTATTCTCTGGGGATTGCGCCGTTTTGACAAGCCTTGTCATCAGCGATCCGAACGCCAGTACCGTGACAGGTCTTACTGTCGGAAACACTTATTACGTAAGGGTATTTTCATACGCAACGGGAGGAATTCCAACGACTACTTTCAACATCTGTGTGACAAGCTTGCCACCAGCTCCGGCCAATGACAACTGTTCAGGTGCGGTTACTTTGACTGCAAACCCAGATTTGAACTGTGCTTCTACAGCAACGGGGACGCTTGCAAGCGCGACTGATTCAGGTGTAGCCGATACAGGAGCAGGAACTCCGGACGACGACGTTTGGTACAAATTCGTCGCTACAAATACTATCCACCAGATTGCGATTTCGAACGTTACGGGAACGCCAACTGACCTTGTTCACGAGATTTTCTCTGGAGATTGCGCGGTCTTGACAAGCCTCTTGATCAGCGATCCCAACACGAGCACCGTGACGGGACTTACTGTCGGGAATACTTATTATGTACGCGTTTTCACTTACGCGACAGGCGGAACTCCAACGACGAACTTTACGATCTGCGTCGGAACGCCACCGGCTCCACCTGCCAACGATGATTGCGCCAACGCCATTTCTTTGAACGTCGATGCCAATTTCTGTACAGGTTCAAACACCAACGGAACCAATGCTGCGGCTACGAATTCCGGTGTGGCGAATCCATCTTGTTTCAACTACGGCCAAAATGATGTTTGGTTCAAGTTTACGGTTCCGGCTACGACAGCATCGGTCAATGTTTCTACAGACTTTACCGGCGGAACTTTGGTTGACACCGAAATCGCACTTTACTCAGGAGTTTGCGGACAGCTTACTGCAATCGCGTGCGATCAGGACAGCGGAACCACAGTCTTGAGCAACGGATTCAGCTACAACTCTTTGATCACAGATGCTGACGTGACTGTAGGACAAACGTATTTTGTTCGCGTTTCAGGATATTCGGCTGCGTCTCAAGGCACTTTCTGTCTCGAAATTTCAACGAACGAGCAACTTGGAACTGGCGACCTTGAAAAAGACAGCCTCAAAGCTTATCCGAATCCGGTAAAAGACATCCTGACACTGGAAAACGCTTCCGATATTTCAGATGTTCACGTCTACAACATTTTGGGTCAGGAAGTTATCAGCAAGAAAATTGACGCGGCGAATGCCCAGATTGACATGTCGGCTCTGGCCAAAGGAACTTATGTAGTGAAAGTTATGGCAAACGACGTCATACGCACGATAAAAGTCATCAAGGAATAATTTTCCGACATTTTCGAATGAACAAAAGCCACTCGGTAATCGGGTGGCTTTTTTTATTATTTTAGGGCGCATTTAACCATCAACTAACTCAATCGCTTATGCGCAAAACTACACTTTGGTCGCTCGCCGGCCTTTTTCTTTCATTTTTAGCGAATGCCCAAAACGTTTCGGGCTATTCGTTTTCACAAGCGACCGAGACCTATTCGGCCGTTGCCGGACCCGCATCCACTGCCACGGGTGACGACGGGACGCAAAACGCGATCCCATTTGGGTTTTCGTTTCCTTTCGGAGGAACGAATTATACAACGTTCAGCATCAGTACGAACGGTTTTATCAGACTCGGAAATGACATTGCGGCAACGAACTGGGTGAACACCTTGGCCAACGACGCGGCACAACGTCCGTTGATTGCGCCTTTTTGGGACGATCACAACGTCGGGACGGGCTCGATCAATTACACCACGACGGGCACGACTCCAAACCGCATCGTCCACATCGGATGGAACAACATCAACCCAAGTGGAGGCGGAGGCACGAGCACGACAGCTTTTGGGTCGTTCAAGATGCGATTGTACGAAACAACCGGCGTGATCGAATTTGTCTACGGACCGACTATTACGGCGGTAGGACTATTTTCGGCATCCATCGGACTGAACGATACGACCAATTTTCTGAGTGTCACACCTGGCTTGCCTGGCACAACTTCATCGGCTACGGCCAACAACAACGTGAATTCCACTACAAATGTCGTGGGACGAAAGTACACTTTTACACCTCCGACGCCATGTTCGGGAACGCCAGCTCCAGGCGCTACATTGGCTCCTGATTTGGTTTGTCCGAACATCGATTTCACGGTTGCGATCGGGAATCCGACAGGCGATCTGAATCTGGTTTACCAATGGCAAAGTTCGTCTGACGGTGTGACTTTTACTGACATCGCCGGAGCGGACCAACCTTTTTATACGACGAGCCAGACTTCCACGACATATTACAGATGCGCGGTAAGTTGTGGCGCCCAAACCGCCAACACAAGTTTTTGGATGGTCGGAATGAGTGCGCTTTCAGACTGTTATTGCGCACCGGTTTACACATCCGGAATGACTGACGGCGATTTGATCTCGAACGTCGCGATCCCGGGAACGACTTTGGCCAACAACACGGGAACTACGCCTGCGAATCCTTATTACACCTATTTTACAGGCCAACCGAATTACACAGCCGAACTGCAATCCGGAGGAAATTACCAACTCGAAATTACGGTAGGAACTTACGGCGGACAAAGTTCAACGGCTTGGATCGACTACAACGACGACGCGGTTTTCAGCGAAGAAGAGCGAATCGGGTATGCCGCAGCGCCCATCGGATCTTTGGAAACGGTGAGTTACAACATCTCGCTTTCGTGCGACGCTCCGGTCGGTTTGCACCGCATGCGCGTAAGAAACGTCTGGAATATGGAATCTCAGGAAATCCAGCCTTGTGCCACTTACGGTTACGGCGAAGTCGAAGATTACGACATCACGATCGTTGGAGGCGAAGCTTGTCCGGCGCCTTATAATCTCGCAGTTTCAAACGTCAATCCGTCAAGCGGAAATGCTACTTGGGGCGCGGGTTGCGGACAGACTTCGTGGAACGTCTACATCGTCGAGGCAGGCGGAGCGGCACCTTCGGCAAACCCGACTTACACCAACGTAAACAGCGGATTCGTGTTCTCGAATTTGATGGCCGATACCGCTTACGACATTTACGTACAAGGAAATTGCGGAGCCAACGGAATGTCAGATTGGGCTGGTCCGATCGAATTCTCCACAGCTCCGATGGCTGTTGCCAACGACGATTGCGCCACGGCTTTCACGCTTCAGGTAGGTGGTGTTTTCACCGATTATCCGATCACGGCCACAAACGCCGGAGCAACCAAGACTCTTGGTGAGCCAAACGTGACTTGCGCGACTTTCGGATTTGGCGGAGACGTTTGGTTCAGTGCTGTCGTTCCTGCGAGCGGAAGCCTTACTTTCGAGACACAAGCCGACTCAAATTCGAACTTGATTGACACAGGAATGTCAGCCTATTCAGGAACTTGCGGTGGCGGTCTGACTTCACTCGGATGCAGTGATGACGACGGAATCGACGGTTTCTCGTTGTTGCAATTGAACAATTTGACGCCGGGAACGACCGTTTACGCCAGAGTCTGGGAATACGCCAACGACACTGTCGGGACTTTCAAGGTTTCGGCTTACGACGCTTCTTTGGGCAACGCCGGTTTCCACGGTTCGGCTTTGCGCTATTACCCGAATCCGGCCAAAGACAAAATCCTGGTCAGTTACGAAAACGAGATCTCGGAAATCGCCGTCGTAAACAACCTTGGACAACAATTGTTGGTACAGAAAGTAGGGGCGACGTCGGCACAAATCGACCTTTCCTGGCTTCCGACAGGAAACTATTTCATGAAAGTGACCTCGGGCAACGCCACCCAAACGGTAAAGCTTATCAAGCAATAATTGTTAAAAAAACGAATCGAAGCCACTCCTGACCGGGTGGCTTTTTCGTTTTTTAAGGGTATCTTTGTTAACATGAAGCCGCTTTATTTCTCGGTCATAGTGCCGGTTTACAATCGCCCCGACGAAATGCGGGAATTTCTCGAAAGCCTATCCCAAACCGATTTTACGTTGCCTTTTGAGGTCGTCGTGATCGAGGACGGATCGACGATTCCATGCAAGGAAGTCGCGCAGCAGTATGCACACAAACTCCAGATTTCATATTACGACAAACCGAATTCGGGTCCGGGCGATTCGCGAAATTTCGGGATGCGCAAAGCCGTTGGCGATTATTTCCTGATTTTTGATTCCGATTGTTTGATCCCGAAGTTGTATCTGACGATTGTCGCCATGGAACTCGAGAAGAATTACGTCGATTGTTTCGGCGGACCCGATGCGGCCCACGAATCGTTTTCGGACGTCCAGAAAGCCATCAATTTTGCGATGACATCGATCATGACGACGGGCGGAATCCGCGGCGGATCGGAGACTTTGGACAAATTCCAGCCCAGGAGTTTTAACATGGGATTGTCGCGGAAAGCGTTCGAAGCATCGGGCGGATTCGGAAATATCCATCCTGGAGAAGATCCCGATTTATCTATCCGGCTTTGGGAAATGGGCTTCAAGACGCGACTTTTTGCGCGCGCTGGCGTTTTCCACAAGCGTCGCATCGACTGGAACAAATTTTATGTTCAGGTCAACAAGTTCGGAAAGGCGCGCCCGATCCTCGACAGTTGGTATCCGAAATATTCCAAACTCACCTTTTTTGCGCCGACGGTCTTCATCCTCGGAATCCCGATTTCCGTCCTTTTTGCGCTGTTTGGAATCTGGCATTTCCTTTTCATGTATGTCCTGTACTTTATTTTCGCTTTCCTGTTATCGGCTACCCAAAACAATTTTATGATCGGACTTTATTCAGTCGTTGCGATAGCCATCCAATTTTACGGATACGGCACCGGATTTCTCAAGTCATTCGTCAACATCAGATTGCTCAAACGCAAACCACAACAGGTCTTTCCTGAACTATTTTTCAAAAAATGACCAAGATAATCGGACTTACCGGCGGAATCGGAAGCGGCAAATCGACCGTTGCGAAAATTTTCGAAGAATTCGGAGTGCCGGTTTATTATGCCGATGACGCGGCCAAGGAAGTGATGAAAACGCCTCAGATGATCGCACGTCTCAAAACGGCATTCGGCGATCGTATTTTTATCGGCGACGAACTCGACAGGAAGCAACTTTCGGACATCGTTTTTTCGGATAAGTCCAAACTTGAGTTGTTGAATTCGATCGTGCATCCGGCTGTTAAAGAACATTTTAAGGATTGGTTAAAAGTATTCCCAGATTTCCCGTTCGTTATTCGCGAGGCGGCCATTCTGTTTGAAAGCGGAAGTTATAAGGATTGCGACAAGATCATAGCGGTCACGGCTCCGTCAGAAGTAAAAATCGAGCGTGTGATGAAACGCGACAATGTGACCAGGGATGCTGTCGTGGAGCGCATGGAAAGCCAATGGAGCGACGATAAAAAATTAGCGCTCAGCGACTTCGCAATCGAAAATATCTTGCTCGAAAAAACCAGGGAATCGGCTAGCGAAATCCTCAAAACTCTGAAAAAACTGTAATTTTTTGGGCGGATGTTAATGTTTGGTTAATCTATCAAACGTCTAAATGTTAAAATGTTAATTTTGTGACTAATGAATAAGTTGTATTTCCGATTGCTCGTCGTTCTTATGAGTTTGTCCCTGATCGGAATCATTCTCGTTCAGGTTTATTGGTTCAGTACGTCGTTCAAAAACAACGACGAACAGTTCCGCTTCCACGTAAAACAGGTTATGAGCAACGTGGCCGAACAGTTGCAGAAAGAGGAAATGTACAGTTTTATCACCAAGTACAACTACCTCAAGGACAGCACCGGAAAAGCGCCCGAAAAAAGCGATTTTCTCGAGTTCGGATATTATCAGCGCGACAAACGGACCAATGAGACAATCGTTTATTCGAATAGTGTCCTTTCGGAAGATTACAACCTTTCGGCGTTCTTTGATAAGTTGCCAGACAGTACAAGGATCAAAAATTTTACGGCAAAACGCACCACCGAAATCTACACCAACAAAGGTTTGGATGTTTCGGGAGTAACGGGTAAACTCACTCCGGATATCAAAATCGAGAGATCGGGAAGTGATGATGCGCTCGACATTGCGCAGTTCGAGATGTACTTTAAAGACATCGCGGCCGTGCAGCCTTTGCAACAGCGCGTCACCAAAGAGGATTTGTTGAAAATGCTCTCCAAGGAACTCGATCAGTTGGGTGTAAAAACGCCTTTCGAGTACGCGGTTTACAGCAACGGATTGGCCACGAAAGTGAAATCTGACAAGTTCGCATACGACAAGTACACTTCATATTCCATCCCGATTTTCACCAATGACGGAAATATGAACAATTACCAATTGCTCGTGAGCTTTCCGCAGAAAAAGAAATTCCTTTTCTCGGAATTGGTCGGAATTACCGTTTTGTCGATCGTATTTACATTGATCATCATCATCGCTTATTCAAGTGCTTTGAACCAGTTGATCAAACAGCGTCAGATATCGGAAATCAAAACCGATTTCATCAACAACATGACGCACGAGTTCAAGACGCCGATCGCGACAATCAATCTTGCACTCGATGCGATAAAGAATCCGAAAGTCATCGGAAACGAGGAAATGACCAAGCGCTATCTGCAAATGATACGCGATGAGAACAAACGCATGCACGCACAGGTCGAGAACGTACTCAGGATTTCCAAACTGGAGAAGAAGGAGCTCGATATTACGAAGGAATCCAACGACCTGCATGAGATTCTCGAAGAAGCGATAGAACACGTAAGCCTCATTATCGAGGACAGACAAGGTTCGATCACGACGCATTTCAATGCCAAACGCACAGACGTCCTTTTGAACGACGTGCACTTTACCAACGTTTTGGTGAATGTTCTGGACAACGCCATCAAATACACGCCGGGAATTCCCGAAATCGACGTGAAGACAGAGAACGTAAAGGATTTTGTCATCATCCGAATCAAGGACAACGGCATCGGGATGACAAAAGTGGCCCAAAAGCGGATTTTCGAGAAATTCTACCGCGAGCACACCGGCGACATCCACAACGTAAAAGGCCACGGATTGGGACTGGCTTACGTCAAGAGAATCGTCGACGACCACAACGGTCAAATATTTGTTGAAAGTGAAAAAGGGAAGGGTAGCACCTTCATAATCAAGATACCACTAATAAACTAAGCGCACAGCTATGGAAACGGAAAATAAAAAGATACTCTTGGTCGAAGACGACCAAAACTTTGGGGCCATCCTCAAAGATTACCTTACATTGAACGATTTCGACGTAACCCTGGCCAAAAATGGTATGGAAGGTTTCGAGAAATTCAAGAAGGACACTTACGACCTTTGTATCCTTGACGTGATGATGCCGTATAAAGACGGTTACACATTGGCCAAGGAAATCAGGGAGAAAAATAAAGATGTGCCAATCATTTTCCTTACCGCCAAGTCGATGAAGGAAGATGTATTGAAAGGTTATAAAGTAGGAGCGGACGACTATTTGAACAAACCGTTCGACTCCGAAGTGCTTTTGATGAAAATCAAGGCGATCATGCAGCGAAAGTCTGCCGACACGAAGAACGACAACGTGAAATTCGAGTTTACGATTGGAAATTTCCACCTGAACTCAAAATTGCGTTTCCTGACTTACAAAGATGAAGAACCTATCAAATTGTCTCCAAAGGAAAACGAACTTTTGAAACTGTTGGTCTTGCATGAAAACGATTTGATGCCGCGTGAACTCGCACTCACCAAAATCTGGAGAGACGACAACTACTTCACCTCGCGAAGCATGGACGTCTACATCGCCAAATTGAGAAAATACCTCAAGCGTGACGAAGACGTGGAAATCCTCAACATTCACGGAGAAGGTTTCAGGCTCGTGGTCAAGAACGGTGCTGAAAAATAAGAGAAATCCTCGGTTAACGCCGGGGATTTTTTTTTGGGCTGCCAGCGTTTTCCATTTGTCAGACAAAAGCAGCGTTTTGATTTCGGATTATTCAAAAACGTAGTTTGGTTTGGATGGATTTTAGCTTTCGCCGAGTTTTTGCTGTTGCGACTTTAGGGAAGCGAAGTCTGTGACTTCGCGAGTTGTGTGGCGGAGTCTGTGACTCCGAAAAAAGCGAAGCGCCTTAACTTCCTTAACGATCTTAATGGTCCAAAAAAGCCGAGCGAAGCGAGGCGTTTCGGCTTATAAAAACCAATTGAGATAGTAAGGTGGTTCTTTATCAAAAGTGCAGAAGAGCATAATCGCAAATTGAGCAAAGCGACAAGTCCAAAGATTTACAGCGAAATTGTCCCATAGCGAAAAAGAAAAGATCACAACAAGCAAGTTATGAGGGTAATTGCGTCTAGAAATAGCATTCAGCAGGAAACCTAAACAGTAACACTAAGTCCGAAACAAGCTTTGGAATCCTTCAAAATCCCAAAGTCGACCGAATCCGCATCCGAAAAAATCTCCACATCATCACCCAAAACCAACTCCTTCATAAAGTTCATGTCAATTGCCTTGACCTTGTTTTTCAAAAGAAGTCCGGCGTCGAAGTAATCGAGACACCATTCGAGATATTTCACGTTATTGGCGTGATTGACGATATCGAGATCAGAAAGCAAAACTTTGTGATCGGCAAGTTTTGACGTCAAATTGCCCAGATCGACTTTCGAGGTGCGGTCTTCGGTAGAAAAGCTGTCCGGAAATTTCTCAAAATGCTCGTGTTCCAAAGCCAAAGCCTCAGGACGACGCGAGCGCGTATTGAAAACTGCCCAAAAAGTCTCGCAACCTATGATTTTTTTCTCGCCCAGGTAAAGCTCCAAAGCACGAACCGAGCGCGAATTCTCCAAACTTACGATCCAGGTCTTGACTGTTACAAGGTCTTTCCACTTTGGCAACTCCAGAATCTCGACACGCATCCGGCTCAAAACCCAAGCTTGGTCGTGCGCTTGCATGTCGCTGAACGAAATCCCGCCAATTTCGGCATGTTCGCCAGCGGTAAGTTGCAAGATGTTACACAAATCAGTAATTCGCAAATAGCCGTTGGGAAGGCATTGCGTGAAATCGATTTTCCAGTCGCAGGAAAAAACAGACGTGAAATTTTGGGCTATCGGCATTATCTTATGACTATTCCCAAACCGAGCTGCACCGAATTCGCTTTCGAATAATACTCGCGAAATTCACCGGCCGTGTCCACATCGATGTTCGATCGGACGTAATGGGCTGTCAAAAATAAGGATAAATGATTTAGTACCGCCCAATCTGCGGTCAATCCTGAGCGGAAATCGACAGCTTCCTGGCTTCCGAAACGGCCACTTCCGGTTTTGAGATAGAAATTCGAAAACCCAATTCCGACACTCGGTTTCACACAGAATTTCGCTTCTGAACCCAAACCATAAGAAACCTCGGTAAAAAAAGATTGGTAGGTGGATATATCTACAGGTTCGGCAACTCTCGAATGATCTACAACCTTGTAAAGTGTGCGCTCAAATCCCAGATTCAACCGGAAATTCTTGTAGCGCAACGGGCTGAGATTGATTCCGTATCCGAAAGAGACATCATAGGCTTTTGCAAATTGCTGGTCTCCGAAGTGAATCGGATACAAATAATAGAAACGGCCTTGCGGAATCCCTGAGAAAGTACGGGTCGTGCGCATGTCTTCCTTGGGTTTTCCCCATTCCGACTCGTTTTCCTGAGCGTTTGTCGCAAAAAAGCAGCTTAGAAACAACAAGCAAATCATTCCGTTTTTCATATCAGTATTCTAAAGTGAAGGAAACATTTTGGGAATCGATCTCAATTTCAGCAATGTGTTCAGTCGTTTGACCCGAAGGTTGACGCGTCACATAATGCAATAGCAAGGTTTGGTTCGGATACATGCGCGCTTGCGAAACAGGCTGCTGATTGATCGACAGATCGACGTTGCCGGAGCCGATTTCGCCTTCCAGATATGCACTAACCAATTCCTCGAAACCCGTTTGAACGTAATCGATCTCAAGGTTCAGCGTTTCTCCTTCGCGATCCAGATGCGTGTCGAGGACCAATGTGTAGTTCGCACTGAAATTCGCATCTGAAATATTGTAAAAGTTCGCTTCCTCGAACTCGGCCAAAGGACTTTTGAACCGCAAGCGATAAGTCGCATCGTTTTGGGCCATCGGAAAGACCAACGTCAAATTGCCGTTCGCATCGGTTTTTCCCGAAGAAAGCAAATCCGAGGCATCGTCGTCCGAAACCGTCAATCCGGCTTTCACTCCGGCCAAAGGATTCCCGTCGCGGTCGGTGAGGTGCGTGCGGATGACGTAACGCGTTTCTGGGTCGTAACTGACGTCGCAAGCCGAAAATGCAGTCGTGCAAGCCAACGCCAAAAGCATAATTTTTGTTTTCATGATCCGGTGTAGCGTATGGGTTCACTTTCTGAAAGATATTCTTTCCTTGGCAATTTTCTCATGGGTTGATCTTGTTTTTGCGTTCGAGTTTCAATTCGCGTCTTACGGCATTTCGGCGTTTTTTTCCGGCGACGATCTCGGTAAAATGCAACGTCACGCCAACTCGCACCTGAAGGATTTCCGCTTCGGAATAAAAATCGCTTAACTCCGGAATGCTCGCTACGCCATATCGATTGTGCGCGAAAACCAGTCCGGCGTTTATGGAAATCGATCTGTACCGACGGTAATCGGCCATAAGCCCAACTCTTAACGTGTAACCATTGGCAGAGCGCCCGTCCTGGATCGCTCCGAAATAGTGCATCGAATAACCGCCCGCGATTTCCGGAACAAGACTGATTTTGTGTAAAATAGGAAATGCGTACGAAGCGAAAAGATAAGCGTCGGCATTTCCCGTATTTCCGAAACTTCCCACATACTGCTTGTCGGTTACCTGGTAAATCGTACGCTCAAGTCCGAATCCGGTTTGGAAAGCGCCTTTGGTAACCACGGTATAATTCACGACGAGTCCGCCAAAACCGGTCTGGGTTTCCGAGTGGGCGTTGTGTCCGAAAGCGATCGGATACAGATAGAAAAATCTCACGCGCGCATTCCAATCCAAGCCATTTCTGGGATTTGAGTCCATGTTTTCCGATTGCGCAAAAGCCGTAAATCCGATCAACAAAAAGAGTAGCTTTTTTCCCATTCGTCAGATCGTTATCTTAAAACTCACGGGTTCGGTACCGATTTCGATCGACTCGGAATGATCGGTCTCAATTTCCGAACCGTTTTGTCGGACGGAATAGTGCAGCATCACCGTCTGGTTCTTCCTCACGCGATAGTCGGGTCGGCGTTCCAAGTCGAAATCGTCGTTGTAATTGCTCACTCCCGAAAGTGCGCCGACGAGTTTGGCAGAGGTGATTTCAGCATCTGAGTTGTTCAGGATCAGAAAAGTCAAATCTGTCAGTTCAGCTGTTTTGAAAACCGTGACTTGCGTGATGGGAAACCGGAAACCTACACATTGTTCATTACGCACTCCGATGATTTTCGTCATTTCGTATTCGGCGATAGCCTGTCCGCCAACTTTTGTGCTGTCGGTAACCTGAACATTGATCCTTTCTGAGGTCGGTTTCGGAAAAACCATAAAAGAGTCGCCATTCGCATTCGATTTGATTTCGTTGAGACGCGAATCGTATTCCGAAGCTGTAATTTCGCTGGCCGATCGAATGGCAACGACAGCGCCTTCCACTGGATTGCCTTGGCTGTCTATTACTTTAATTCCGCACGCGATCCTCTCACTTGCATCGACGGAATCGCCACAAGAAAGGACTAACAAGGCAAGTACGATCGCGCAAAAAACTTTCATCGGGGTGTTTCCCGGAAAGATACCGATTCCCGAAAACGGTTGCGTCACTAAATCGAATTTCTCACGAACTTTACGATTTCTTCATCCTGACCGATGTTAAACCAAGTTGCTTGTTCGTTGCGTTTGAACCATGTGAGCTGGCGTTTGGCGAACCTTCGCGTGTTTTTCTTGATTTCCTCGACAGCGGTTTCGAGCGGGATATTTCCGTCGAAATAATCGAAAAGTTCGCGATAACCCACGGTTTGCAATGCATTCAAGTCGCGATTCGGGTACACATTTCTCGCTTCCTCGACCAAACCTTGGTCGATCATAACGTCGACACGCTTGTTGATTCGGTCGTAAATCGTTTCACGCGGTGCGTCAAGTCCGATTACGATAGGAGTGAAGTTTCGGGTATTGGTTTTTTGCTTTCGGAAGGACGAATACGGTTTTCCGGTTCCGATGCAGATTTCCAGCGCGCGCATCAATCGCTGCGGATTTTGGGTGTCGACTTCGGAAAAATAAACGGGATCGCGTTTTTTCACTTCAAGCTGAAGATAGCCGATGCCTTGTTTTTCGTATTCGGATGTGATTTGTTCCCGAACCGATGCCTCAATCTCCGGAAATTCATCAAAGCCTTTCAGGACAGCATCGACATACAATCCTGATCCGCCAACCAATACCGCAAAATCGCGCTTTTCGAACAATTCGTCCAATTTGGCCAGAGCTTCCTTTTCAAAATCCCCGACGGTGTAAGAATCAAAAATCGATTTGTTGTGGATGAAATGATGCTTCGCCGCCGACAATTCTCCGGCATCGGGAACCGCCGTTCCAATGGTCATTTCCCTAAAAAACTGACGCGAGTCGCACGAAATGATCTCACAGTCGAACGCATGGGCAAGTTTGATGCTCAAAGCCGTTTTTCCGATGGCCGTCGGGCCGATTATGGTAATGAGGTAGTTCATCCGTTAAGCGTATGGCCGCAGTTGTAGCAGAATTTGGCGTCGTCCCGATGATGATCGGCGTTGCAGTTCCGGCATTTTTGCGTATTCATCTGCACGTCTTGCGATTTCATCAATTGCGCTCCCACCAACCCTGTCGGAACGGCGATGATTCCGTAACCGAGAATCATGATGATCACCGATATGAATTGCCCAAGCCCCGTAGAAGGCGTAATATCCCCAAATCCGACCGTCGTCAAAGTCACGACCGTCCAATAAACGCTCATCGGAATGCTCGTAAACCCATGTTCCGGACCTTCGACGATGTACATTACTGTTCCAAGAATTACGCAAAGCACGATAACGGTAAACAGGAAAACGAAAATCTTCTCGCGACTTTTCTTGAGCGCTTCCTTGAGATGGTTTGCGGCGCCAACGAAGTGTACCAGTTTCAAAATCCGGAAGACACGCAAAAGTCTGATCGCACGCAATGCGATCAGGAAATGCCAGCCCGGAACGAACAAATCGACATAGGAAGGCAAAAGCGCCAGCAAGTCGATAATCCCGTAAAGACTTGTGGCGTAGGCGATTGGCTTCTTTACCGAAAACAATCGTCCGATGTATTCCAATGTAAAAAACGCCGTGATTATCCATTCGGCAATCGCGAGTTCTTCTCCGTAAATGATTTTGATCGAAGCGATACTTTCGAGCATTACCGCAGCAATACTGAGTAGGATCAATCCCAAAAGCACCAAATCGAAGACTTTGCCGAGTGGCGTGTCGGCCTCGTAAATGACCGTGTGCAGTTTATGCCTGAATCTGTTGTCGGCGCTTTCGTTCATACTTAAAGATAGGGAATCGCCTAGAAGTGTACAATCTTGGTGTTGGGATTCCGGCGCAGATGCATTCGGATGATTGCCGTCGTGTCGCGATTGTGTTGCATCGGAACCAAAATCTTGTGCAAAACCGCGCTATTTCTAACCTGATAGTTCAAATCGAAGAACGCGTAACCTTTGTAGATTCCGTCCTCGATCAAAACCGCGCTGCGTTCGCTCACGTTTCGGCCGCGGTCAAAAATGATCATGTTTTCGGAAGTGAACGTATAATCTGCAAGGAAAACCTCGACGCGCGAATTGTATTCCTCAACGGAAACGTCACCGACACAAGCGCCGTCGCAAGTCTTGAGTTCGTGTGCCTTGCAGCCGTTTTTCGAATCGTCGATTCCGGTGAATTTCGGGCAAAGATCGTATTTCTGCGTGAGCCGATGCACAGTTGTCTTGGCTTCGACAATCGTGTTGAAAGCCGTGATTTCCTTGCGATTGGCATCGAATTTCTCGACGACAAGGCGCATATAGCCATTTTTGTCGGTTTCCTGATAAAGCGCCCATTGCAGATTGGTCTTGGTCTGCGAGCGGTTGTACTTGGGTTTGTTGACTTTCACCTCGGCACTTTCCTTCAAAAGCGCGATCAGTTCGCTTCCGGTTTCCTCGAAAGTCACGTCGAAAACCTCGAGCTGTATCTTTTTCGATTTGGCCGATGGATTCGTGAAATGTTGATTGACGCGCTTTTTGATGTTTCGGCTTTTGCCGATGTAAACGATTTTGCCGTCTTCCTTATGAATGTAATAAATGCCGCAGCGCGAAGGCAATTTGTCAACGATATCGAGCAGTTTGGGCGCAAGACCTTTTTCGACTTCGGTTTTTATAAACGTGGAAATGATCGTCTTTTCGAGATCTTTGTCCAACAGCATTTTAAAGAGTTTCACTGTTGCCATCGCGTCTCCCGATGCCCTGTGTCTGTCGGCAACCGGAATTCCCAACGCTCTGGCGAGTTTTCCGAGACTATACGACGGCATATCGGGAATGAGACGTTGGGCCAGATCGACCGTGTCCAAAGTCTGGGCCTGGAAATCATAACCAAGCCGACGGAATTCCAGCCGAAGCACGCGATAGTCGAAAACCGTGTTGTGAGCCACGACGATGCAGCCTTCGGTAATTTCGATAATGCGTTTGGCGACCTCAAAAAATTTGGGCGCCGATTGCAGCATGGCGTTGTTAATGCCAGTGAGTTTGACCACGAAAGGCTGGATCGGGATTTCGGGATTGACCAGCGAAATGAACTGGTCGACGATTTCGTGTCCGTCGTAACGGTAAATCGCGATTTCGGTAATGCCTTCTTCGTTGAATTGGCCGCCCGTGGTTTCTATGTCGAGGATTGCGTACATTTTGGAAAAAAATTGCAGTTCAGAGCGGTTGCAGTTGCAGTGGCAGTAGCAGTGGCAGTTGCAGTAGCAGTGTTACTAGTTACAGTAGTGCCAGTTACAGTTGCGGCTCGATCTGCCACTGCCACTGCCACTGCAACTAAATGACATCGCTTTCCGAATCATCGGTTGCCAAATATACTGCTTCCAATCCGAACCATCGTACTTCCGCAAGAAATCGCGAGTTCGTAATCGCCGCTCATTCCCATTGACAGGATTTCAGGCTCGAAGTTATTTGTTTTTGGCAATTCGGATAGTTTGTCGAAAAGCGATTTCAAGGTAGTGAACTCCGATTTGATTTGTGTCTGATTTTCAGTAAAGCTTGCCATTCCCATCAAACCTTTTACTTTAATGTTTTCAAGCTTGCTG
This sequence comes from Flavobacterium sp., assembly GCF_004295795.1. Lineage (GTDB taxonomy): Bacteria > Bacteroidota > Bacteroidia > Flavobacteriales > Flavobacteriaceae > Flavobacterium. The sequence continues at coordinate 44,130 of NZ_SEBR01000019.1, forward strand.
AATTCATCTGATTCAAGGATTGCGAACAGCTCATTTTCGTCCAGTCCAAATTTGGTTTCTTCATCGGCAATGAAAATCTGAAGCAGACAATCGATCGTTCTGTCATTCTTTTTGGCCTGTTTGTCGATTTCCTGAAGCAATTTCAAGCTGTCGACGCCGTGAACCAAACTAACGAAAGGCGCCATGAATTTCACTTTGTTGGTCTGGACGTGCCCAATCATGTGCCAGTCGATATCCTTGGGCATTTCCTGCCACTTGTCGGTCATTTCCTGGATTTTGTTTTCCCCGAAGACGCGTTGTCCGGCGTTGTAAGCCTCAAGCAGATCAGGCACGGGTTTGGTTTTAGAAACCGCGACCAAAGTGACGTTTTCGGGCAGGGTAAGCTTTATGGCTTCCAGATTTTTGGCTATCGACATATTCTCGTTTTTTACAAAATTAATCCATACGATCACTTTCCGGTTGTCACAAAAAGTATATTTTTGGCTCAAACACCCACAAACATGTATAAATATTTTACGCTCATCTTGTTAGCAATGACGATTTCGTCTGTTGCGCAAATGCCTGGCATCGGCTGGCAAAAGCGATATGGTTCCGGAGCCGACGCGGCATCTTGCATCATCAGGACGACAAACGGTGATTTCGTGACCTGCGGGAAAAGGCGTCAGCAAGTAGGATCGGCGGCTCGCGAAAACGGCCATGTCGCCAGGATTTCGCCCAATGGCGATCTTTTGTGGACGTACGATTTCGGTGGAAACGGCGACGATTATCTGGAATCTGTCGTCCAGTTGGACAACGGCGGCTTTTTCGCAATCGGCTACGCAGATCTTGGCGAGCAGAATTACCAGTATTTCGTTTGGGGCGTTTGGCTTGACGCCGATGGAAATCTCATCAACAGCCAATTTTTCGGCCCGACGGAATATTCGAATATCGGAATGGGTCTTGCGGTAAAAAAGACGACTGACGGCGGTTTCGTCGTATGCGGTCAAAAAGGTGGAAATTTCTTTCTGATGAAACTCAACGCCGCCGGACAGATCGCATTCGAGCAAACCTACACGCCATCGATCGGGAAAAGTCGGGCGCTTGACATCATCGAAACCAGTACGGGCGATTTCGTACTTTGCGGTACAGGATCGTCGGTGCAATATGCCAATGGCAATCAGTTGGCACTTGTCGTAAAGACGAATGCGCAAGGTGCGTTGCTATGGACGGCCACGCTAAACGAAAATGGCGACGAGTGGTATAATAAAATCCGCGAAGACGCAAATGGCAATTACATTTTGGCGGGAAACACATATTCCAATGACGGACAATTGTCGGGCAATCACGGATCGAGTGATGGCCTGGTGTCCAAAATCACGGCTTCGGGCAACTTCGTCTGGCACAGGACAATCGGCGGATCATCGGGCGAAATTTTCAAGTCACTCTTGATCGCACCAGACGGCGGCTATTACCTCGCCGGACAAACGACTACTTTGAACGACGGCCAGGTTTTTGGAAATCACAGCGCAAATACAAGTCAGGCAGATGTTTATTTGGTGAAAACAGACTCGGAAGGCAATTTCGAATGGAGCGGTTGCTACGGCGGTTCGCAATTTGAGCAGGCGTACGACATGACTTACAACGTTTCAGGACAATTGGTCGTGAGCGGCTACGCGGCATCGTCTGACGGTCAGGTCGAAACGTCCAATATCGGCCGAAGCTGGGTGCTGAAACTGGGAGAGAATCTGTCAGACAAAGATCACTCGTTAAGAGCCGTGATTTACCCGAACCCAGTTGCCGACGAACTGCATTTTTCGTCAGATGGAATACCGTTCGAAAGCGCGTCGATTTTCGATGTCAACGGACGTTTGCTGAAAATCGCAAAAGGATCGATCTCGTCTTTGGATGTAAGCGATCTGACGTCGGGAATTTATGTTTTGGAGTGCAAGGGCGGAAATTCCGTGCTGCGATCCAAATTCGTCAAGCGATGAAAATCAGTTTCAGAGTGGAATTTTGTTGATTTCAGACAGGCATTCGTTCACGAATTTCTCGATTTCAGGCAAGCTTCCAACGGTCGGCGAAGTCTGCACGCCATCGGTAAAAACAATTTCCTTTTTCATGTTCGTAACCGACGGATTCGGCTTTTGGATGATTTGGACTTCGGTAAAATGCACTTCGGATATTTTGCCGTTTTCATAGCTAAAGTCGGCTTTTTCGGTCTTTTTGCCTTCGTCGCTCAAAGCAGTTTGCCGTTTCGCCAACGCTTTCACGATGTGTTTTGCAGATTGGCTTTCGGCGTTTTTCGTCCCAAGTATCCAAACGGACAATTCGGTTCCGTCTGTCAACTTCTTTTCGAAAGTCGGTTTTGAGCCACGCAATTGGCCTTCCATCATCGCGGCTTTGTCCGAAGAAGCTTCCTTTGGATCGACTTGCGCATGACCTTTGAAGGCAATCAGCAAAAATAGAAACAGCAGTTTTTTCATAACTCGTAGATAACCAATCCGCTACGGATTTTGGGTTCAATATACGTACTTTTCGGCGGAAGGATTTCCCCGGCGTCGGCCAACTTCCTGATTTGCTCGAAAGCGATCGGAAACAAGGTGAAGCCAACCTCGAATTCTTCCGAATCGACAAGCTCGACCAATTTGGTCAAAGGTTGGTTTCCTGGAAGATATTCGATGCGTCCGTCGTTTCGTAGATCGCCAATTTCCAAAATAGGAGCAAGCACTTCATCGTAAAGGAATTGCGCATCGACATCGGAAGCTGTTGTTTTGGTGGAAAGTCTGTAGAATTTGTGTCGGAAATACATTCCGAATTCGCCTTTTTTGGTCGGTTTCCAAAGTTCCTGTCCCAAATCTTCGAGGTCGAAAGCAGTTTTGATCTTGGAGAGAAAGTCCGAATCTGATAGTCCGTTCAAATCGCGAATAACGCGGTTGTACTCGTTGATCCTGACTTCATTTTCCGAAACCAGAAGCGCCATGAAATTCGACAGTTTGTCGTTTCCGGAATCTTTGTAGCGCTCGAACAAAAGTGCCGCCGAGGCCGATCTGTGGTGTCCATCGGCAATATAAAGCGCCGGAATCTCATCAAATTCCGAAACCAGAAAATCGATCTGGGATTTGTCCCTGATTCTCCAAAGCGTGTGTCTGTCGCGGTTCGGAGACGAAAAAAGATAAAGCGGACGGTGTTTTTTCGCCAAAGAAATCCAGTTGTACAACTTTTCGTTTTCGGGATAAGCGATCAAAACCGGTTCGGTGTTAAAGCCCGTAATGTGCAAATATTCCTCAAACTGCTCTACGCGATATTCAAGCGTATCTTCGTGTTTCCTGATTTTGCCGTCGAGATAATCCTGGATCGAGATGCCTGCGACAATTCCGGTGTAGGTGCGCGATTTCGACCGCATCTCATACAAATAAAATATAGGGTCGCTCTCTGATTTGAGAACGCCTTCGTGCTTGAAATCGAGATATTTCGCCTTGACCTGCCCAAATCGCCGCACCGGATCGTTCTTTTGGACATTGACGTAACCCGGATGCAAAACGTGAAGGAACGAAAACGGGTTGAAATCGAGTTGTGACGCCAATTCTGCCGCCGAATAGTCGTCGTAGGAACGCGAAGTCACCAGAGCCGCTTTGTCTCTCGTGGGTCTTACAGCTTTGAATGGCGAAATTTTCGGCATTTTTATAATTAATAAGTAATAATGAATAATTGTGGTAGGGCTTCGAACTCTCGATGTAATCTCCGAGGAGTACATTATTAATTATTAATCGTTAATTATTAATTCCTTTCAAAAATTGTTTAGAAACTTTTTCAGCTTTTTTGCTTTCGCTGTAATCGTAAAATCCTTCCCCTGATTTCACTCCAAGTTTTCCTGCGCGAACCATGTTGACCAATAATGGACAAGGTGCGTATTTCGGATTTTTGAACCCGTCGTACATCACGTTCAGGATCGCAAGGCAAACGTCAAGCCCGATAAAATCCGCAAGTTGAAGCGGTCCCATCGGATGCGCCATCCCGAGTTTCATCACCGTGTCGATTTCGTAGACGCCCGCGACTCCGTTATAAAGCGTCTCGATCGATTCGTTTATCATCGGCATCAAAATGCGGTTGGCCACAAATCCTGGATAATCGTTGACCTCGACAGGAACTTTCGAGAGTTTTTCAGACAAGTCCATGATGATTTTGGTCACGTTATCCGAAGTGTTGTAACCGCGGATGATCTCGACCAGTTTCATGATGGGAACGGGATTCATAAAATGCATTCCAATAACGCGTTCCGGATGCGTTATCACCGAGGCGATTTGCGTGATTGAAATGGATGAGGTGTTAGTTGCCAGAATCGTTCCGTGGGAGCAGTGTTCGTTTAGCTGACGGAATATATTCAACTTTAAATCAATGTTTTCCGTGGCGGCCTCAACAACGAGATCAACGCCCGTAACGCCATCTTTCAAGTCAGTATATGTAATGAGGTTTCCGATGGTTTTGGCGCGTTCTTCTTCGGTGATCGAGCCTTTGGCGACCATTCTGTCGAGGTTTGTCGCGATGGTCGTCATGCCTTTTTCGATATTGGCTTCCGAGACATCGACGAGTTTTACGGTAAATCCGCTTTGGGCGAAAGTGTGGGCGATTCCGTTGCCCATGGTTCCGGCTCCGATTACGGCGATAATTTTCATTTGAGAGTTGGTTTTTGGTTTGTATTTTAAAGTAAGGTGAACCTTTTAGGATCGGAAGTCTGGATGACAGAAAGTGCCAATCCGAGCGATGCGGCGAGATAGCCGGCCAAAGCGCAAAAGATCAGGGCGAAAGAAAGCAGTTGGCCGAAATCCCAATCCCATCCAAAGCTTTGGAAAACCAAAGCGAGAATCAAGCTGAACGAAATCGCGAAAGCCAGAATTCCAAAAACGAGCCTGAAAATTCGGAAAGGCAAAAATACCGGGAGCAGTGATAATCCTAAAAATACCAATCCGATAAAGTAGGCGATAGGTTGTGAAACGCAAATCATTACCAAAACCACGAGTCCGGCAACGGCAAAATAACCGATTGACAAATTTGTTATTGTTTTGGCAGACAGGTTTTTCATCCCAGTTGCTTAAAGTTCTCGATGATGCGATATGCGACTTTCAGAGCGTCCGTTCCGTCTTCCAAAGTGACGATTGGTCTGGTGTTGTTCACGATGGCGTCGGCGAATGTTTCGAGTTCGTCGAGGATGGCGTTGTTGGCGGAAATATCGGGATTCTTGAAGTAAATCTGTTTTTTGACACCTTCGGCATTTTGCAGGATCATGTCGAAATCACCCGGATTTTCAGGCGCGTCCTTCATCTTGACAACCTCGCATTTCTTCTCTAGAAAATCGACCGATATGTAAGCGTCTTTCTGGAAAAACCGCGATTTGCGCATGTTCTTGAGCGAAATCCGGCTAGCAGTCAAATTCGCCACGCATCCGTTTTCGAATTCCAGGCGAGCGTTGACGATGTCGGCCGTGTCAGAAATAACCGAAACGCCGCTAGCATGCACGTTTTTGACGGGCGATTTCACCACCGAAAGGATCACGTCGATATCGTGGATCATCAAGTCCAGCACAACGGGAACGTCCGTGCCGCGCGGATTGAATTCGGCCAATCTGTGCGTCTCGATAAACATCGGATTCTCGATCATTTCGCGAGTCGCGATAAACGCCGGATTGAACCTTTCCACGTGTCCGACTTGGCCTTTCACGCCATATTCATTGGCCAAAGCGATGATTTCTTCGGCTTCCTCAATCGTATTCGAAATGGGTTTTTCGATGAAAACGTGCTTGCCGGATTTGATGGCCACGCGAGCGCATTTGTAGTGCGAAAGCGTCGGTGTGACGATGTCGATCACGTCCACGGCATGGATCAAAGTGGCGATGGTAGGAAAGCGTTTGTAACCGAATTCGGCTGCTATTTTCTCGGCGTAGTCTGCGTTTTCGTCATAAAAACCGACCAGTTCGTATTTTTCGGATTGCTGTAAAAGACGCAGGTGGATTTTCCCCAAGTGGCCGGCGCCCAAAACTCCAACTTTAAGCATTTGGTTTGTGTTTTGCACAAATGTAAGCAAAGTTCACAAGTTCGTTTAAAGATTCGAAATCGATTTTTTTTGGAAGCCAATCCTGCTGACCCGCATTAACATTCGTTGTTCAACATTCGTTGTTCGGCATTCGTTGTTCAACATTCGTTATTCAACATTCATTGTTCAACATTCGTTGTTCGGCATTCGCTGCTCAACATTCCTTATTCGTTATTCGTCGTTCGAAATCTCGTTTGGTTAGCATCGCTCGATCCGTGGCAAAAATTTGATCGCTAATTCGCTAATTCGCGGTTAAAATCGGTTGAAAACTTGGCGGTAAAAGGTCTGTCAATGTAAAAAGTCCGTCCGCAGCGAAGCAATCCGCGCGAGTTAGAAAAGTCAAAACGCTGAACTCGAACTGAAGAATAATAAACAATGAACAACGAATGTTGAACAACGAACAACGAATGTTGAACAAACAACAACGAACAACGAATGTTGAAGTTTTGTGTGAAAACAACCAAAATCAGGTTTGGCCAAAACCCAAACAAGCCGTATTTTTACGAGTCCAAACCAAACCCGAATTGAAAGATACCAACAAACATCAAGGTCTTCGCAACCAACTCGTCAAAATCTTGAGAGAGAAAGAGATAACAGACGAAAACGTACTTGCGGCCATTTCAAAAATCCCGCGCCATCTGTTCCTCGATTCGTCTTTCGAAGACTTTGCGTATCAGGACAAAGCGTTCCCGATCGGAGCCGGACAAACGATTTCCCAACCGTACACGGTCGCCTTCCAATCCCAATTGCTGAAAGTAAACAAAGACGACAAAATCCTTGAAATCGGAACAGGTTCGGGTTATCAAACGGCAGTTTTGTGCATGATGGGCGCTAAAGTTTACAGCGTCGAACGCCAAAATGAACTGTTCAAAACCACATCGGTCTTGTTGCCAAAACTTGGAATCCGTCCAAAACACTTGTCGTTCGGTGACGGTTACAAAGGCCTTCCGAACTTCGCGCCGTTTGACAGTATCATCGTTACAGCGGGCGCTCCGATCATTCCTCCTGCGCTGATGTCGCAACTCAAGATAGGAGGAAGGCTCGTGATTCCTTTCGGGGACAAACACCAAATCATGACGATGCTCATCCGCAAGGACGAAACCAAATTCGAGAAACACGAGTTCGGCGAATTCCGTTTCGTACCTTTATTGGAAAACAAGAATTGATGGGCAAAACTTTACTCGCGACACTTTTTATCACATTTTCGGCGTTTTCCCAAGGGTATACCAGTTATTTTACCGGAAATCAGACCAATATCACCACAACGCCGGAATTCGGCGTCTGCATGATGGGCGGCGCGACCGAACACGACAACGCCATGATCTGGCTGCTGCAAAAAGCCAACGGAGGCGATGTCGTCGTGTTGAGATCGTCGGGCAGCAACGGTTATAATGACTATCTATATTCTGACTTGGGCGTGAACGTGAATTCAGTGGAAACACTTGTGATCACCTCGGTGGCTGGCGCGACGAATCCTTATGTACTCGACAAAGTCGCCAACGCCGAGATGATCTGGTTTGCGGGCGGCGACCAATGGAATTACGTTTCCTATTTCAAGAACAACGCGCTCGAGGATTTGCTGAACCAACACATCAACGTAAAGCACGCGCCAATTGGCGGAACGAGCGCCGGAATGGCGATTTTGGGCGGAAACTATTTCTCGGCCCAAAACGGATCGGTCACGACAGCCGAAGCTTTGGCCAATCCTTACAACGACTACATGACCTTCGGAAACGGCGATTTTCTTGAGGTTCCGATGCTTCAAAACGTCATCACCGATACACATTACGACGATCCGGATCGCCGCGGCCGCCATTCGGCTTTTATCGCGCGATTGCGAAAAGATCTTGTCCAGGACGTTCGTGGCATCGCATGCAACGAGTATGTCGCGGTGTGTTTCGACCAAACCGGACAAGCCCACGTTTTTGGCGATTATCCGAATTATCAGGAATTTGCGTTTTTCGTGGGAGCGCCTTGTTCCAATATGGTTCAGGCAGATGTTTGCCAGGCGGGCGCGCCGTTGACCTGGAACACGAACAATTCCGGGCAGGCGCTCAAAGTCTACAAAGTTCCGGGCACGATGGCGGGCACGAATTCATTTGACATAAATCCGAATTCGTGGTGGCAATCTGGAAGCGGGTCAGGTGGAAGTTGGGAAAATTGGTGGATAACCGCGGGCGTTTTCAACACGCAAGCCTCGAGTGATCCCGATTGCAGTTTGTCGGTGAACCAAAATGACATTTCCAAAGTGCAGCTCGTTCCGAATCCTTTCGATGCGTCGGTCGAGATTTCAAATGTATCCGAAAGCCAATTCTCGATAATCGACGCATCGGGTAAAATCATCAAGATCGGACAGACTTCGGGCACGATCGACACCAGTTTCCTCAAACCCGGAATCTACTTCATGACGATCACTTCCGAAGGAAAATCGGTGACGAGAAAAATGGTGAAACGCTAGTTTTTCTTGCCCAACATTGTTTTGAGCGATTCCATTTCCCGAAGCAATTTGTTGAATTGGTCGTCGACTTGCTGCGGAATTTCGCTTGAGGTCAATTTCGCTTCCGCGGATTTCAAGGCTTTCAGACCCAAATCTTCACCGTCAATTTCCGATAGGATTTTTTCGGTAAGCCAAGCCAGCACGGACGCATTCTCGTGAATTCCAAAAAGTTGCGACAACGAAATTACTTGATTTTTGGTCGGTCGTCTTTGGCCATTCTCGAATTTAGAAATCAGTGCTTTGTCGATCTTGAGTTTGTCCGAAACCTGTTTTACCGTGAGGTTTTTCGATATGCGGCCGGTTTTGAGAAGTTCACACAATTGCTGCATCGCACCCAAAAATTAACGGAACTCTTTCTTGATGCGGTCGATGTCGCGTTTGGTGTCCTGTTCTTTCAGGGATTCGCGTTTGTCGTAGGTTTTCTTGCCCCGGCAAAGCGCGATGTCGAGTTTGGCAAACCCTTTCTCATTGGTGAAAAGTTTCAGTGGAACGATTGTCAAACCCTTTGTCTGCACGCTTTTCTCGAGGTTTTTGAGTTCGCGTCTGTTCAACAGAAGCTTCCTTTCAGACTTGGCTTTGTGGTTGAAAGTATTCCCGAAAGCATATTCCTCGATCGACATATTGATCGCGAAAAGTTCGTGCGCTTCGTTGAATTCGCAAAAACTGTCTGCGATCTGGGCTTTTCCCAATCGGATCGATTTGATTTCGGTTCCCGTCAAAACAATTCCTGCCGTATAAGTCTCGATGATCTCGAAATCGAACCGGGCGCGTTTGTTAAGGATGTTGACCGTTTTTTGCATAGGACGGCAAATGTACATCAAAATCTTGCACGTCGCAAAGCGTCCGCTGTTCATAACTTTAACGATTTCGCCAAAGTTTCGTTAACGGAATTAGTATCTTAGTGAGAACCAATTAAATAAACGAGAATATGTCGAAAAATTATCTCAAACTGCTTGCGGTTGCGGCAGTGTTGTCGGTGATTTCGTGTTCGCGAGAGGAAGCCGCAAACGAAGAATTGAACAACGACCGTCAATTGCAACCTTACACAACTGCTCAAATCAACGCAGAAATCGAGAATTCGCTCAAGACTTCGGGCGATTACAACTGGAAGCAATCGAGCGATCATTTTGTGTGGAGCGCGTTGCATCACAGCGATTATATCGTTTCTGTAGGATTCGGATCGGATTCCAAAGACATCGAGCGCTCAAAATCGGCTAAAGGAAAATCAATAGAACAGGACATCTTCGATTTGATCCGGACTTCCGAAGGCCGCGACGCCAAGGATTTCCTGATTATATCCGATGGGATTCTAAATACGATGGACGTCGTGATCCGCAAGGAAAGTACGATCGTGGCTTTGCGCCAAATGAAAAACGTGAGATATGTCGAACCCGCGAATTACCGCTTTTCGGCTTACGCTTCCAATACTGCAAAACCGAAAGACCTGAGCCAGTCGAGTTCCGATGTGAGTTCAGGCTCAGGTTGCGGATACGATGCCGTGACCTTGGCTGCCGCCGATTTTACGACCACAACTCCAAACGCGAAAGTCGCCTGGACTTTAACGCAGCACAACGTGCCCCAAGCTTGGGCATATGCTACGGGAAGTGGCGTTACCATTGGAATAATCGATACGGGAACGTCGCCTCAGCAAACGCTTTTGGGAAGCAGTTTCAACAACGGACTTTCCTCTGGCCGAAGTATCCAGAAATATGGCGTTTACATCGATTCGGTTTGGCCTTGGGTCACAACGACAGATGGCGTGAACGATCTGTGCGGCCACGGCACAAGCATGGCTTCGGCTGCCGCGGCGCCAAGAAACAACAAAGGTTTGCCCGTAGGCGTTGCCTATAATGCGAATCTGGTCACTTACAGAGCCGCGTCAAATGTCGTGCTTGAAGGTTATCAGGAACAGGAAGGCGTCAAAAAGGCTTTTACGGCTTTGGGCAACAATTCCAATGTGAAAATCATTTCGATGTCGATGGGACATTTGTTTTCTGTCGGAAAAATCTCAGATGGTGTCAAGTTTGCCTATTCGAAAGGAAAGCTGATTTTCTGCGCCGCCGGAACTTCCACTAGCGCCACGACGTTTGTCGGTGTGATTTTCCCGGCTTCGATGACAGAAGTCGTTGCCGTTACCGGCGTCAAGGAAGGAAGCTACACGAAATGCGACGTTTGTCACTCCGGAAGCAAAGTGGAATTTACCGTGGCCATGCAACGCGCGGCTTCGGGAAATACCGTTCCCGTTGACAGTTATTACGACAACCAAAGCGATTACGTCGGCGGATCATCCGTGGCCACGGCGACTACAGCCGGAATGGCCGCACTTGTCTGGTCGCGTTTTCCATCTTGGTCGCGCGATCAGGTTTTGAACCGCATGCGCCAATCGGCTAATTTTTATCCAAACAAAGATTCGAGTTTCGGATACGGAAACATCAATGTTTTGAGTGCCGTGCAATAAAACGTGGAGTTGATCTTTGCCGAAAGGTAAGGCGCATGGCATATTGGGAAGGCCGTCTTTTTTAGGCGGCTTTTCTATTTTTCGTCACTATTTTGGTAACAATTTGTTTAACCGAAAGACCAATTTCCTAATTTCGATTCAATTTTAAACAGGCAAACATGAGATTATCCTTCATTTTGGGCGTTTTGGCCACTTCGGCTTTGATGAATGCCCAACAGACGCCAACCTCGTCTTATGACTCCCGCGCGGCTTTCGGTCCCGGATTTTACAACACGAACGCAACCGAATACAGAAGCGCGAGTGGCCAGCCCGGCCCGAAATATTGGCAAAACAAAGCCGACTACAAGCTCTCAGCTTCACTCAACGACAAAACGGGCGAAATCTCGGGTTCGGAAATGCTTACTTATACGAACAACAGTCCGGACGCTCTGTCTTTTTTGTGGCTTCACGTCGACCAGAACCTTTTTGCCAAAGATTCACGGGGAAACGCGGTAATTCCGCCATCGGGTAGCCGAAATGGGGCAAAAGGCGAAGTTTTCAACGGCGGACATACTATCAAGTCGGTCAAATTGGTTGCTTCCGACAAGGGAAAAACATCCGAAACCAATCTCAAATTCACAATTGCCGATACCAGGATGCAAATCCAGCTTCCGACCGATCTGAAAGCCGGAAGCAAAGTTTCGCTCAAGATCGACTTTTCGTTCGTCTCCCCAATTTACGGATCGGATAGGATGGGAATCCAAGAAACCAAAAACGGCAAGATTTTCGAGGTCGCCCAATGGTTTCCCAGAATGTGCGTTTACGATGACATCCGCGGTTGGAACACGACGCCTTATCTCGGAGCGGGAGAATTCTATCTCGAATACGGGGATTTTGACGTGAACATCACGGCTCCGGCCAACCATATCGTGGTTTGTTCGGGTGAACTTCTGAATCCTACTGAAGTTTACACGCCCGAACAGATCAAACGCTGGAACCAAGCCAAGACAAGCGACAAAACCGTGATGATACGATCGGCGGCAGAAGTCACGTCGGCCAATTCGCGTCCGGCCGGAAAACAAAACCTGAACTGGCATTTCGCGATCAGGAACGCTCGCGACGTGGCATGGGCTTCGTCGTCGGCTTTTATAGTCGATGCGGCCAAAATCAATTTGCCAAGCGGAAAAAAATGTATGGCGATTTCGGCTTATCCCGAAGAAAGCGACGGACAGAAAGCGTGGTCAAGATCGACAGAATACACGAAAGCTTCCATCGAGCATTACTCCCAGAAATGGTTCGAATTTCCTTATCCGGCGGCCACGAATGTCGCTGGAGTCGTGGGCGGAATGGAATATCCGGGAATCGTTTTTTGCGAATATACGTCAACCGAAGCAGGACTTTGGGGCGTGACCGATCACGAGTTCGGGCACACTTGGTTTCCGATGATCGTCGGATCGAACGAAAGATTGTTCGGTTGGATGGACGAAGGTTTCAACACTTTCATCAACGATTTCAGTACGGCGGCTTTCAACAACGGTGAGTACAAACAGCCCGAAACGCCAATGTCGCAAGTGGCCTTGATGACGCAAAAACTCGAGCCGATCATGACTGCGCCCGACAACATGAAAGAATCCAGCATCGGATTCATCGTCTATTACAAGCCTGCGGCCGGACTCAAAATGCTGCGCGAGACGATAATCGGCCAAGAAAGATTCGACAATGCCTTCCGCACTTATATCAAGCGTTGGGCTTTCAAGCATCCGCAACCCGAGGATTTTTTCCATACGATAGAAAACGTCGCTGGCGAAGACCTGAATTGGTTCTGGAGATCGTGGTTCGTCAACAAATGGCAACTCGACCAGGCCGTGAGCAAGATCATGTATGTGAAGAACAATCCTGCGAAAGGCGTTTACATTACACTAGAAAACCTGAACCAGATGCCGGCTCCGGTCATTATGGAGATCAAATACAAATCGGGCAAGACCGAAACCGTGAAGCTTCCGGTGGAAATCTGGGAAAGAAACACAACTTGGACTTTCAAGCATCAATCGACCGAAGAATTGGAGTCGATCAATTTGGATCCGAAAGGACAATTGCCGGACATCAATGCCGAAAACAACGTTTGGACGGCCGCAAAAGGCCCAATCGACAAGGATTTGGATGTGACGGGATACGTCGGAACTTTTGGACACAAACAAATTCCGGTCAAATTGGTGTTTGTGGAAAAAGAAGACGGACTTTACCTCAAAGTGCAAGGACACGAAATGCGCCTCGAATACAAAGGCAACGACGTTTTCACGACCGCGGACGGACCTGGCCCGGAACTTACTTTCGCCAAGGACAAGAAAACCGTAACGCTGGACGAAGGCGGACAAAAAATCCCTTTCACGAAAGAATAAGAAATTTCCAAAAACACAAAAGCCGTCTTTTTCGAGACGGCTTTTTTATGGCTTATCGGAGGGCGACAAATTCGCGTTTCAAAATCCCGTAATGCACAGAATCAAGGTACTTTCCTTCGTGTAAAAGGTTCTCGCGGAAATGCGCTTCTTTGGTAAAACCATTTTTCTGGAGCACGCGTTCCGAAGCGATATTTTCAGGGTCGATGACAGCCTCGATCGAGTGGAAGCCCAATTTCTCGAATCCGAAGCGCACCAATTCCGCTACGACTTCGGTGACGATGCCTTGTCCATAATAATCCGGCAAGATCATGTAGCCGATTTCCGATCTGAAATCCTCGAAAGATGTGCGGTAAAACCCGACAATCCCGATCAATTTGTCTTCGCCTTTTATCGTGACAGCCCAATTTATGCCTTCATTTTTATGAATGGCTTGGTTGATTGTCGCAATATGGGCATGCGCGTCCTCGCTGTTTTTGACAAGCGGTCGCGGAATATATTTCATGGAATCAGGATCGGAACGCAACTGGAAAACTTCGTTCACGTCTTTGTGGGAAAGTTTTCTCAGTAAAAGTCTGTCTGTTTCCAAAATTGGAAAATGGGTAAAATCGAATGTCAGCATGCGCTAATTTAGGAATTTTACGACTTCCTCGTTCACGCACTGCGGTTGGTCGGTATTCATGAAGTGGCCGGAATCTTCGACCTTTAAAATCTGGACATTCTTGATGTACTCTTTTGCCTTTTCGGCTGATTTTTCGCTGTTCATACAATCGTGGTCGCCCCAAAAGAAAAGTACCGGCATCGAAAGTTTCTCAAGCTCTTCCTTGGAAAAAGGCATCATTTTGGTGATTTGAGGTCGGCTGTCACCGTATTTGCTGGCGATGTAAAATTGGTTCCTGAAATAGGGATGCACGTTTTCCGGATGCGTCGCAAATGCCTCCATGGTGCGCGCCAGACTTTTCCGCGAAGGAAACATCTTGAACCAGACCGCCGGGAAAATCTTGAAATCGACCATTCCAAAAACCTGGGCCGGACTCAAGAGCACGAGTCTTCGCACTTTGGTGTTCGGTTGGATCGCCAGATAAGCCGCAATCCATCCGCCCCTGGAAGTTCCGAGCAAATCGACCGACTTGAGTTTGAGTTGGTCGAAAATGTCGTTGTAATAAAGCACGACCTGATCGTTGTTGAGCGGAGCTGTCTTCAGAACCGATTTTCCGGCATCCATGATATAATCGACGGCATAAACCCGATGCGTCTTGGCGAAAGCCTTGAGGTTCGGATACCACATCGTCGAACTCGCGTCCATTCCGTGGAGTAAAACCAGCGGCTGACCGTCTTTAGGCCCGGCGACGATGATATGAGTCGGGCCAAAGCGCGTCTGCACGTCGATTTCCTCATAAGGCACGTCGAACAAAGTCAAGGTTTTGTTGTAGGCCTTGAGGTATTTCTGTTTTTGTTTGTTGGATTTGAAAAGGTATTCCGGAAGAAAATCGGGACGCTTTTTTTGGTGCGGAAGTACAATAGATCCACAACTCGTGAACAAGACAAGTAATGAAAATCCGAAGATCAGCTTTCGGACGGCGGGGAAGGCATGCTGCATTGAGTGTGGTGGTATTTACTCAAATGTAAGCAATAGCCCAAAGTGTTAAAATACCTCAATGGTGAAATTCGTGTTAAAAACAGCTTCAGCCTCGAGGATCTGGATGCTTTCCTTCTCGAGAATATTTCCGCTTGCGACCAATTTGTCAGAATATCCGAACCAAGGTTCGATGCAAAGGAAAGGCGCGTCCTGTTTTGTCCAAAGGCCCAAATGTGGAAAATCGTCGTATTCGACGGTGAGTTTTTCGCGCCCGTTTTTTAGGATTGACAGTTTCTTGGATGCGATGTTTTTGAGAATCAGTGCATCGTTGGCAAACAAATCGTAATCCAGTTTGAGTCTGTGGTTTTCGAGCGCGATGGTTTTGGTTTTTTCCGACAAAAGATCGTTCTCAAGCAAAGTCGCTTTGATCGAGTCGCCTTTGTCGAATTCCAGCGAATATTCCTCGAAATTTCCGTCAAGCGCAAACGCCGGATGTGCTCCAAGAGAAAACGGCATTTTCGATTCGCCCTCGTTTATTACGCTGTATCCGATCAATAAAGTGTTGTTCAGCAAGCGATAGTTGATTTGCAACCAAAATCTGAACGGATATTTTTCTAGCGTCTCAGCTGAAAACTGAAGCGAAAAAACAGCCTGGTTTTCGGAATGATGCGTAAGCGAAAAGTCCATATCGCGTGCAAAACCGTGGCGCGACAGTTGATACTCCTTGCCCTTATAAGTAAAAGCGTCGTTTTTCAAAGTGCCGACAATAGGAAACAGCACAGGCGAATGCTTGCCCCAAAACGCAGGATTTCCGTTCCAGATGTATTCTTGTCCGTCAGGCGAAAGAAAAGACGAAAGTTCGGCTCCTTTATATTGTATGGTCGCTGAATATCCGTTATGAAACAACGTCTTTTTCAAAATATTTTCAGTTTTTTTAACAAATTGTTTGGTTGTTTCGGATGTTTTTTTATCTTTAGCGCTCACCCAAAATCCTACTAACCAAACCTACATCTTATGATTCCAAAGTTTGAAACCATCGAGAAGGAGTCGATTTCTATGTTGAAATTTCCTCAGTCGGATGTCCTTGATGATCGTGAAGCCCAGAATTTACGCGCATCCGAACTAAATCGCGCACTATTGCTTGGCAATCTCGAACACTCCAAAATACGTATCTATTTCGAAGACAGCGATTCCAAGAAAGTCGTCGAGACGACCGTTTGGGGTTTGACCGATAACCGCGTCATCCTCAAAAAAGGAATCGGCATCCCGATCAACCGCATTTATAAATCATTTTGAAAAATCCGCCCCGAGAGGCGGATTTTCTATTTAATGCCGAAACGGATTCGCCTTTATTCCAAAGCGAAATTGATCGGATAATTATATTGGCATCTCACGGCTTTCCCATTTTTCATGGCCGGTCTCCAACTTTCGTCGAAACTCGTAAGTACGCGAACTGATTCCGCTTTCATGGTCTCGAGTTGTGCCATCTCATATTTTTTGCGTTCGTCCGTAACCGTTTTGGCTTTGGCTTCGTCTATGTCTTTGGCGCTCATGTAGATGAACTTGACATCTGAAATCGTCCCATCGGTTTCGACGATGAATCCGACGAAAATCTTTACTTTTTTATTGTGGATATCGGGCAGTTTGAGATTTTGGCTCGTGAACAGCGCCAAGGTGTACATGCCGTTCTTGATTTCAGGCTTTACGTCGACCTCGGGCGTTCGGTAGATTTTGGTGTCGTCGGGCTGCGACAGCATCACGTCTGCTTTGGCGCTCGTTTGGGCTTTGAGTGCGGTACAGACGAAAAGACAGAGTAAAAGTCGTTTCATTAGGTTAAGGTTTGTGGTATTTTGTATTTGCAATATAGGCCAAATCCCTTTAACAAAATTACGCCTGTGTTAAATAGTTTTTAAGAATTCCGATTAAACGAAAAGACGCAATCGGTAATTGAATTCTTGTTAAAAACCCTCGACGAAAAACAGCTTTTTTTCAATTTTAGACCCAATCTCCAAATTGGAAATCGGGTCCTCAATTAATTCCTTATGCGTGTGAATGCACGCCTTCTTTGATTTCCTCAATCATTTTCTTGTTGAATGCGGGCAAATCTTCGGGCGTTCGGCTCGTAACCAAACCGTTGTCGACGATCACTTCCTTGTCGCTCCAGATCGCACCGGCGTTGATAAGGTCTTTTGAAATCGCTTTTACCGATGTCATTTCGCGTCCGCTGACCACTTCGGCGTTGATCAGCGTCTGCGGACCGTGGCAAATCGCGGCAACTGGTTTCTTGTCGTTGAAAAATCCGTGGATGAAATTCAGGACGCCTTCCTTGGTGCGCAATTTATCGGGATTGATCACGCCTCCAGGCAAGACCAGAGCGTCGTAATCGCCCGAATTTATGTCGTCCAGAGTATAATCGACCGTGTATTCTTTTCCCCAATTCCCATCGGCCCAGGACTTGATCGTCCCTTTCTCGAGACTCACGATGTCGGCTTGCCAACCTTCGTTTTCCAATGCTTCTTTGGGCGATTTCAATTCGCTTTCCTCGAATCCGTGTGTGGCCAAAATGGCGATACGCTTGCTCATGTGTGTTGCTTTTAGATGTTACACTTAAAGGTAGCTCGCGATTTTGCCAACAAATCACAACGGAATCGTAAAATTGTGAAAAATTTTCTGGGCGCGCCGGCGGCTTTTCCAGTTGGCAGTTGCAGTCGCAGTCGCAGTGTCGTGCGCAAAAAAACATCGGGAGCCGCCGTCAGGCTAAAGGCACTCGCTTTTTGGCTTGGAGAATGACGTGTCTCGACACACATCGGCGAAAGCCAAAAGAGCTTAGACAAATGCCATTATCCTTCGCGCAAAATTGTCCCTAGTTACCCATTTCCGCCATTATTCACCATTCACCACTAATTATTAACTATTCATTATTAACTATTAATTAAAAAAACGCCAACCGTTTCCGATTGGCGTTTATTTTCCGTCGATGATCACTTGATTTCTCCCAAGTCAATCATTTGATCACCGTCCGATCGGCCCGGTCGATAGTAAGCCTTGCCCACCAATTCCGACGGAAGTTTGTACACGAGATTGGTTTTTTTGGCTGTCAAGGGATTCAATTGGTCCAGCATCAATCCCCAACCTTCCAACATTATCGTTTCTGATTTGTCGTAGTTGTAATCTTTTCCGTTGTAGTTTATCAGGACTTCTCCGTCCATCAACATGCGGCTTTCGTTACTGGTATTTTTGAAAGTAGTCGTTAACACCAGGTATTTTATGCCTTCCTGTCGCGGCAGGTCTGCAAATTCATTTCCCGTGGCGATCCTGTCGAAGACGCCAACCTCGTTTACCGTCACGTCAAAATAGTCGGTCGACAGTGTTTCACCGACTTTGCGCACGGAAGTGCTGTCTACGTCCGAGCTTTTTTTGTCATCGGCGCTTCCGACTGCGAGGATTGAAAAGAAAGTGACGGCAAGCATCGAACCTGCGATTTTAAAAATGGTTTTCATAAATATTGCGATTAGAATTATTACGGAAGATCAGGAATGGCAAAATGCTGCCAGTCAAATAAAGGAGGATGTCGACGAGGTCGAAAGTGCCGGGAACGATGTGAAACAGTTGCCCAAATTCCGACAGGATGGCCAGGAAAGGAGCGAGCAAAATCCAAAAAAGTGCGGCAGTTCCGATCTCGTGTTTCCACAGGCACAAAAGCAGGCACACATACGAAAACGACCACAATCCGTCCGGTAGCGAATAAATTGTCCATTGCGGCAATTTCGCTGATTGCTCCAACGCTAATTTTCGCCATCCAAAGCTTTGGAAATCCCAACCAAAAAAGGCGATCCACTTGAAGAACCTAATGGAACCGGGACGGAAGAACAGGTAAATGAGCGCTCCGAGAGACAACGAAATGAAATGTGCCAGGAGCAACAGGTTTCTCATTCTTTTTTTTGTCAAACATAAGCGCATCCCGAATCTGGGTTTTACGGAAATCCATAAAAACGGCTACTTAAATTTTCGGACAAAAAAAACGCCAACCGTTTCCGATTGGCGTCCAACTATTTTTTAGAAAATATCAGTCATTATTGGCGAGCTCCGTCTGGTTCCTGAAAACCAATTCGCCGTCAAAACTGTCCAACAGAATAATGCTGTCGGTCTTGATTTGTCCCGACAAAATTTCTTTGGACAACTTGTTAAGCACCTCGCGCTGTATAACCCGTTTCACCGGACGCGCCCCAAAAGTAGGATCATATCCTTTTTGCGAAAGGTAATCGATGGCTTCAGGTGTCGCATCGAGCGTAATGTTCTGTTGCGCCAACATTCTGGTAACGCTTTTGAGCTGTAAACTCACGATGTGCTTGATGTTTTCGGCAGTCAAAGGCGTGAACATCACGATTTCGTCGATTCGGTTTATGAATTCCGGACGCACTGTTTGTTTTAGCAAGCCAAGAACTTCCTCTTTCGCCGCTTCGGTCGCCGCTTCGACAGAACCGCGCAGATTCTCGAATTTCTCCTGAATGATTGCGCTTCCCATATTCGAGGTCATGATGATGATCGTGTTCTTGAAATCGGCGAGTCTGCCTTTGTTGTCGGTCAGTCGGCCTTCATCCAGGACTTGTAAAAGGATGTTGAACGTGTCCGGATGCGCTTTCTCGATCTCGTCCAGAAGCACCACCGAATACGGTTTGCGTCTCACGGCTTCGGTCAATTGTCCGCCTTCGTCATAACCCACATAGCCCGGAGGCGCTCCAACCAATCGGCTCACGCTGTGTCTTTCCTGGTATTCGCTCATGTCGATTCGCGTCATCGCGTTCTCGTCGTCGAACAGATATTCCGCCAGCGCTTTGGCTAATTCGGTTTTCCCGACGCCCGTCGTTCCGAGAAAAAGAAACGATCCGATAGGTTTCTTGACGTCCTGCAAACCCGCGCGGCTACGGCGAACCGCATCCGAAATCGCTTCTATCGCTTCTTCCTGACCCACGACGCGTCGGTGCAATTCTTCCTCGAGATGCAGCAATTTCTCGCGTTCGCCCTGCATCATTTTCATCACCGGAACGCCTGTCCATTTGGCCACGACTTCGGCAATGTCCTCGCGAGTGACTTCTTCCTTTATAAGTGAAGTACCGCTCTGGTTTTCTGCGAGTTGTACTTGTAGTTGCTCCAAGCGTTCCTGCGCATCCTTGATCTTTCCGTAGCGCAATTCGGCTACTTTGCCATAATCGCCGTCGCGTTCGGCACGTTCGGCTTCGGCCTTGAAATCTTCGATCTCTTGTTTTACATTCTGGATATTGTCGACCACGTCTTTTTCCGATTTCCACTTGGCGAAAATCTCGTTTCTTTCCTCTTTGAGATTCGCCAGGTCCATTCCGAGAATCTTGAGTTTATTTTCGTCGTTCTCGCGTTTGATGGCCTCGATCTCAATTTCCAACTGCATGATTTTGCGGTCCAGAACATCGAGTTCCTCGGGTTTGGAATTGATTTCCATGCGAAGTTTCGAAGCGGCTTCGTCCATCAGGTCGATAGCTTTGTCCGGAAGGAAACGGTTCGTGATATAGCGTTGGGAAAGTTCGACCGCCGCAATGATAGCATCGTCCTTGATACGGACTTTGTGATGCGTTTCGTACTTTTCCTTGATGCCTCGAAGGATGGAAATCGCGCTTTCGGTATCGGGTTCGTCCACCAGAACCTTTTGGAAACGCCTTTCGAGCGCTTTGTCCTTCTCGAAATATTTCTGGTATTCGTCAAGCGTCGTGGCTCCGATAGCGCGCAATTCGCCACGTGCCAAAGCCGGTTTGAGGATGTTTGCCGCATCCATCGCGCCTTCGCCACCGCCGGCTCCAACCAAAGTGTGGATTTCGTCGATGAACAGCACGATGTCGCCCTCTGAAGTCGTGACTTCTTTTACGACAGATTTCAGTCGTTCCTCGAATTCGCCCTTGTATTTCGCTCCGGCGATCAGCGCGCCCATGTCGAGCGAGAAAATGATCTTGTCTTTTAGGTTTTCGGGCACGTCACCGTCGACGATCCTGTGCGCCAAACCTTCGGCGATCGCGGTTTTCCCGACTCCGGGTTCACCGACGAGCATCGGATTGTTTTTGGTTCTCCGCGTCAGGATCTGCAAAACGCGGCGAATTTCCTCATCGCGTCCGATTACGGGGTCGAGTTTGCCGTTTCTGGCCAATTCGTTGAGGTTTTTGGCGTATTTGGAAAGCGAGTTATACGTTTCTTCGGCCGATGCGGATGTCACGCGTTCGCCTTTTCGCAGTTCGTCGATCGCGGCTTTGAGGCCTTTTTCGGTTACGCCTTGGTCCTTGAGGATTTGCGAAACCTTGCTCGACGATTTGAAAATGGCCAAAACCAGATGTTCGATCGAGACGAATTCGTCGTTCATATTCTTGGCTATGATTTCTGCTTCATTCAGCGTTTTCGAGGCTTCGCGAGAGAATTGCAGGTCGCCGCCCGAGACTTTTGGGAAACTGTTTATCGTCGAATCGAGAATCTGTCGGAACAACGGAACGTTCACGCCGAGTTTGCTCAAAAGGAAAGGTGCGACGTTTTCGTCCACCTCGAAAATCCCTTTGAGGATGTGCTCGTTCTCGATTTGCTGTTGCCCAAGAACTTGCGCGATCTGCTGTGATTGCTGCAAAGCTTCCTGAGATTTGATGGTAAATTTATTGATGTTCATATTGTCTTTTCCTTAACGGATGATTGCGTTGATTTTCGTTATTTTTGGAATCGGACTTCAGCTGTCAAAAGCTATTCCGATACAATTTTTCTGACAAAAATTCAGTCGGAACACTTTTTTCGATGACATCTTGACCTAAAACACGACAAAATGGGCTTTTTTAGCAAAACACCAAACGATTCCTCCAATAAAGATACGAACGCGAATGCTCTCGGCTGGAACGATTTAACGAATTTGAAGCAGTTGGACGAGATCGCGTCCGAATCGGCTGAAATTCCGGTCATTATCTTCAAACACAGCACGCGTTGCGGCATTTCACGGATGGCGTTGAAAGGTTTCGAATCTGAATACAATATCGATCCGGTAAAGGCGAAACCGTATTTTCTCGATCTGCTCAACCACCGCGATATTTCGAACGGAATTGCCGAGAAGTTCGGAGTGCATCACGAATCGCCTCAATTGCTTTTGATCAAAGGCGGGAAAGCGGTTTACCATGAGTCGCACGGCGGGATTTCCGCTTCTGAAGTCGAAGGAAAACTTTGATTTTATCAGACTATGGGACTGCTTCGAACTCCGCAAATTGACCGGTTGCGAAAACCAGTATGTCGATTAAAAGCATTAAGGCGCTTCGCTTGTCGCTGAACCTGATTTTCAAACCATTAATTTCATTAAGGGCATTAAGACAAATTGCTTATCGCTGACCGGAATTCTTCATCGGAAATTTTCGAACCATTAAGTTCATTAAGGGCATTAAGACGAATTGCTTATTACTGACTGGGAATTCTTCATCGGAAATTTTTGAACCGTTAAGTTCATTAAGGGCATTAAGACGAATTGCTTATCGCTGAATGGGAATTCTTCATCGGAAATTTTTGAACCGTTAAGTTCATTAAGATGCCTTTTTTATCGCTGACTGGGAATTCTTCATCGGAAATTTTCAAACCATTAAGTTCATTAAGGGCATTACGTGCCTTGCTTATTACTGACTGGGAATTCTTCATCGGAAATTTTTGAACCATTAAGTTCATTAAGGGCATTAAGACAAATTGCTTATCGCTGAATGGGAATTCTTCATCGGAAATTTTCGAACCATTAAGTTCATTAAGGGCATTAAGGCAAATTGCTTTTC
Organism: Flavobacterium sp.; assembly: GCF_004295795.1. Taxonomy (GTDB): domain Bacteria; phylum Bacteroidota; class Bacteroidia; order Flavobacteriales; family Flavobacteriaceae; genus Flavobacterium. Next base: position 66,910 of record NZ_SEBR01000019.1, read on the forward strand.
CAAGCCGCTTGGCGAGTATTGTGAAAACCTTGAATCCGAAATCCCCAAAACAATAAAAAAACAAACTTCTAAGTAGGGTATTTTCTTTTTCACCTGTTTTAGCCACATCAACTAAAACCATAAATCATGAAAAAGATCAAATTACTCTTAGCCTGCTTTTGCGCCTCAGCTTTGTTGATTGGCTGTAACGAGGACGACGATTCCAACAACAATGGCGGACCGTCGGGCTCGAATTTCGAACAGAATTTCGGATCGACCGTTTCGCGCGATTTTATCGGACAGGTCGTCAATACCAACAACCAGCCTGTCGTTGGCGCTTCGGTCAACATCGGTTCGACCACGATTTCTACCGATTCCAACGGAATGTTCTTCGCCAACGAGATTTCGGTAAAAGACAAATTCGCCTACATCACCGTTGACAAAGCCGGATTTTTTCAAGGTTCACGCACGCTTGCGCCTACATCGGGCAAAAACAAAGTCAAGATCATGTTGATTCCGAATACGCCGACGGCAACCGTAAATTCGGGCGCTTCGAGCGAAGTCACCACAGATTCAGGCAGCAAGATCATCTTCGACGGATCGTTTGCGGACGAAAACGGAGCGGCTTATTCCGGAACGGTTGCGGTATCGGTTTTCCATCTGAAACCATCGGATGAAAACATTTCAAGTCTGATGCCGGGAAGTTTGTATGCCGAAAGAGAAAACGGGAACGAAGCGGCTTTGCAGACTTTCGGGATGTTGAACGTCGAGCTCCGCGGAAGCGCCGGACAAAAATTGCAACCTGCCGAAGGTCATCCGGCGACAATCGAATTCGCAATCGACGCCACGCAAGCATCTTTGGCTCCAAGCAGCATTCCCTTGTGGCATTTCGATTCGGCTAAAGGCTGGTGGAAAGAAGATGGGATCGCGACGCGCCAAGGCAACAAATACGTAGGAGAAGCCTCTCATTTTTCTTGGTGGAATTGCGATGCGCCGTTTCCTACAGTGCATTTGCAACTTACCGTGAACGATGCCGATGGGAATCCGATCGCGAATTCTTCCGTGGCAATCTCATTTGGCGGAAATCCTTGGCCGGCTTATGGATACACAGACCAAAACGGACACGTAAGCGGATTGGTTCCGGCAAACGAAACACTCACCGTCAACATTTTCAACATTTGTAATGAAGTTGCCTATTCTTCGACAATCGGACCATTCTCATCGGCTTCAAGCCTTACTATCACGGCTACCTCGGGTTCGGCCCAAACGGTTCTGGTCGACGGGAATCTCATTGCTTGTGATGGGAATCCGGTGACGAACGGCTATGTGATGATGACTTACGGAAACAATCGCGATTTTTACCCGGTGACGAACGGGAATTTCAGCTTCAATACCTTGACTTGCTCGCCAAACCAGCCGTTTACTTTGAGAGGCATAGATGCTGACAACCTTCAGGAAACCGGAGAAATCAACTATAATTTCACGGCTCCGCAGACGAATATCGGAAACCTCCAGGCCTGTACCGCGGTAGACGAATTCATCAGCTACCAAATCGATAACGACACGGTTTATGTAATTACGCAGGAAGTCAATGCGACACTTGGATCACAAGGCCAGGTTAACGGGCTTACGATTTCGGGATACAACGAACAAACGCCGACAGGAAGTGCTTCTTTGTACATTTTTAGCCAAAATACGAATACGGTCGGTGTTTATTCGACGGCTCAATTCTCGCTTGAAAGCGGACAATTGGGTTACATCGGAAACCAAACTACTAACGACCTTGTGTTCAATCTTACGCATGTTGGCGCGGTAGGCGAGTACGTCGACCTGAATTTCAGCGGAACTTACGTCGGACAGGACGGACAAACCCATACCATTACGGGCGTCGCTCACGCCATTCGAAGTTTTTGATGAAAAAGAAGCTTAGAACGAAAAAGCCTTCCGCAGTTGGAAGGCTTTTTTATTTGGGTGAGATTGGTATCAGATCAGATTCCGGACTTCGTTTCGGATGAAAGCCAAAGCCGCGGCACTCGGACTCGAATTGTCGAATGAATCCTTTATTACGTGTTCGCGCAGATTGTCGGCGTCCGTGATTTCAGGTTGGGCGGCATATTTTCTCAAAAGTTGCACGGTCGCGCTTTTGGCCGTGACGATGATTCCCCAACATTCGTCGCTCATGTAGATCTGTTGTGTCAGATTGTGCTCGAATTCCTGCTCGACCTGAGCCACGACAAACGACGCATAATCTTCTTTCGCTTCGGAAATAGGAGCGACCCGAATAAGCAATTTCGCCGGATCGATGCGTTCCAAAAACAAAGTCATGCGCTCGTAAGCTTGCAATTTCAACGGAAGTGAATCGCGTCGGTTTTGTCTCAGCAACGAAAATCGGCGTTTGTTCTCGTCATTTTTTATGAAGTTGTTCATCACGCCATAAGCTACGAGTCCGACGACAATGGCGGGAATGCAATAGGCAGCGAGTTCTAATAGTTTTTGTTCGTTCATTTTTTGAGGGTTTGATGGCAAAATTCGCAATAATGCGGGAATTTACAAGTTTTTATTTTTTTGAAGCTTTTTCCGGCTGCCGGGCACTAGCTTTCTTTAAAAAACCAGTTTTTCTAGAGGTTGGCGCGAGCTTCCTTCGGTCGCTGAGCCAACCTAAGAAAAAGGTGGTTTTTTCTGCGAAAGGCTAGTTGCCCGCATCCGGGCTATTTTCTTTTATCACAAAATCTTTTCCCTTTATTGTTTTCTGTGAAACCGAAACCTTTCACTCTCGAGCCGCAAAGAACGAGCTGCGCTCGTTTGGGGTTTTTCGCCGGCTGCGCCGTCGCTTGCTTCGAATTTCTTTCGTCGCCTGTCCGGCGGGGACTGCTTTCGCCTGGCCGCAAAAGTAGCAAAAAGGCCCTTGCGGCTCGAACCAAAAACGCGACCTGACAGCCCCAAAAATTCGGAAATGAAAAAAACTTGCCGGAAACTGCTTTTTCGCCGGAAACTCTTTTCTGGCTCAAACAGTTTTTCATTTACTCCGCAAAGCTCCGTCAATTCGCGTTGCTCGGGTCAGCGAATTTTCGTGACGTCAGGTGCCCGCGTTTTGTGCTTAGGCCGCGGACTAATTGGAAGTGTTTATTTGCTTTTTAGCTTGCTTCGCGGCGCTAAAATCGGCTTTGTAGCGAAAAATGGGTGTGTCTTTGACGGAAACAATCGGTTGGGATCGATTGAAAATCTTCAGTTTTGACATTGGCGCGAAACAACCATTTGATTCAAAAAATCTTAACATTTTTTACATAAAATCTGTAACCAACTCCCGGTTTTTTCCCCGAACTTCGGCCAGACCTAACAAATCTCCGAGATTTGATAGGTCTTAGAGAAATACGGCTTCCCACCAATTTTCGACTGGCTCTTTGGTTATTTCGAAGCGAGGATTTTCAACGGCAAAAGTTTCCGTTTGCCTCCTTAGGAAAAAACAGCTATGTCTTTAACGGAAACAATCGGTTGGCATTGATTGAAAATCTTCAGTTTTGACATTGACGCAAAACAACCATCAGGATCAAAAACCTTAACATTTTCTACAGAAAATCTGTAACCAACTCCCGGTTTTTTCCCCGAACTTCGGCAGACCTAACAAATCTCGGAGATTTGTTAGGTCTTAGAGAAATGCGGCTTCCCACCAATTTTCGACTGGCTCTTTGGTTGTTTCGAAGCACGGGTTTTCAACGGCAAAAGTTTCCGTTTGCCTCCGTAGGAAAAAACAGCTATGTCTTTAAAGGAAACAATCGGTTGGCATTGATTGAAAATCTTCAGTTTTGACATTGACGCAAAACGACCATCAGGATCAAAAACCTTAACATTTTCTACAGAAAATCTGTAATCCAATCCCGGTTTTTTCCCCGAACTTCGGCAGACCTAACAAATCTCGGAGATTTGTTAGGTCTTAGGAAAATGCGTTTTCCCGCCAATTTTTGACTGATTCTTTGGTTGTTTCGAAGCACGGGTTTTCAACGCCAAAAGTTTCCGTTTGTCTCCCTAGGAAAAAACAGCTATGTCTTTAACGGAAACAATCGGTTGGCATCAATTGAAAATCTTCAGTTTTGGCATTGGCTCAAAACAACCACCAGGATCAAAAACCTTAACTTTTTCTACAGAAAATCTGTAATCAACTCCCGGTTTTTTCCCCGAACTTCGGCCAGACCTAACAAATCTCCGAGATTTGTTAGGTCTTAGAAAACTGCGGTTTGCGACGGATTTTCAACATGTTTTTTGGGTGTTTCGAGGCACGGGTTTTCAACGCCAAAAGTCTCCGATGACGACGTTATGGAAGCGATTCCTGCGATTGAGGAATTTTGGTGTTCGGAGACACATTTTTCCAAAGCGACAGCGGCGGAAAAATGTCAATAAACACTTTCCGATTAGTCCGGCATTTGAGCGTTTTGGCGGGCACCTGACGTCTTGGAAATTCGCGGAATTAAAGGCTGTTTGAGCGCCCCAAGAGAAAATCGTTTCGAGAAAGGCTTCCCGCGAGTTCCTTTAATTCCCGAATTTCCAAGGCTGTCAGGTCGCCAAAATCGGTCGTGCCGCGAGCCTTTTTGTTACTTTTGCGGCGAGGCAAAAGTAAGCCCCGCTGGCAGG
>NZ_SEBR01000040.1 GCF_004295795.1 Flavobacterium sp.
TTCGGCAGCTGCGCTGCCGCAGGCTTTGATTTTGATTCGTCGCCTGCCAGCGGGGCTTACTTTTGCCTCGCCGCAAAAGTAACAAAAAGGCTCGCGGCACGACCGATTTTGGCGACCTGGCAGCCTTGGAAATTCGGGAATTAAAGGAACTCGCGGGAACGTTCGCTCGAAACGACTTCGTTTTAAGGTCGCTCAAACAGCCTTTAATTCCGCGAATTTCCAAGACGTCAGGTGCCCGCCAAAACGCTCAAATGCCGGACTGATCGGAAAGTGTTTATTGACATTTTTCCTCCGCTGTCGCTTTGGAAAAATGCGTCTCCGAACACCAAATTTCCTCAATCGCCAGAATCGTTTCCATAACGTCGTCACAGGAAACTTCTGGCGTTGAAAATCCTCGTTCCAAAACGTCCAAAACTCTTTCAAAGCCACGTTTTCAAAAACCCAAGATTCCCCGTCAATGCCAACCGATTGTCTCCGTCAAAGACACACCTGTTTTTCGCTACGGAGCCGTTTTTAGCGCCGCGAAGCAAGCTGGAAAGCAAATAAACACTTCCGATTAGTCCGCGGCCTAAGCACAAAACGCGGGCATCTGACATCTTGAAATTTGGGAAAAAAGAGGCGTCAACGGTACAGCGCATTGTTCGCCTCTTTTCCAAATTTCAAGGCTGTCAGGTCGCGTTTTTGGTTCGAGCCGCAAGGCATTTTTGCTTCTTTTGTTGCCAGACAAAAGAAGTCCCCGCCGGACAGGCGACGAAATACAGCACACGCCAGCGCAGCTGCCGCAAACACCAAACGAGCGCAGCTCGTTCTCAACCAAGAAAAATTTGCAATTAAAAGCAAAAATCCCGCTCTGACGAGACGGGATTTTTTCATTATGAACTAAATAGAAATCTACAATTCAAGCGCTTTCTTGGCATCGCCGTTCATCAAAAGCTCAACAGGATTTTCCAATCCTTCTTTTACGGCCACCAAAAAACCTACAGACTCGCGTCCGTCGATGATTCTGTGATCGTATGACAAAGCTACATACATCATAGGATGGATTTCAACCTGTCCATTAACCGCAATCGGGCGCTCGATGATGTTGTGCATCCCAAGGATTCCAGATTGTGGCGGGTTTATGATTGGTGTGGAAAGCATCGATCCGAAAACGCCTCCGTTCGTGATCGTGAACGTTCCTCCTGTCATGTCGTCGACGGTAATTTGTCCGTCGCGGGCACGCAAGGCCAAACGCTTGATCTCAGATTCGATTCCTCTGAAAGAAAGCACTTCGGCATTTCTCACAACCGGAACCATCAGGCCTTTCGGGCCTGAAACCGCGATTGAAATATCGGCGAAATCATAAGCGATTTTTTGGTCGCCGTCGATCATCGAATTGACGTCCGGGAAAAGTTGCAACGCGCGGGTTACAGCTTTGGTAAAGAACGACATATAGCCCAAAGTAACGCCGCCGTGTTTGGCTTTGAACGCGTCTTTGAATTCGTTTCTCACTTTGTTGATCGGCGTCATGTTCACCTCGTTGAAAGTGGTGAGCATGGCCGTTTCGTTTTTGGCGGCTACCAATCTTTCGGCAACCTTGCGACGCAACATCGACAATTTGGTGCGCTGCGATCCGCGGTTTCCTCCTGTTGGAGTGCCCATCGATGGCGCAGCGTTTACTGCGTCGTCTTTCGTGATACGGCCGTCTTTTCCTGTTCCGGAAACCGACTTGGCATCGATATTTTTCTCATCGAGGATTTTCTTGGCAGCCGGAGATGCCGAACCTGATGCATAAGATTCAGAAGCAGGAGCCGCTTTTGGCTCTTCTTTCTTGGGCTCTTCTTTCTTTTCCTCGGCTTTCGGAGCTTCTTCTTTCTTCTCTTCGGCTTTTGGAGCTTCGCCTCCGTCTGGTTTTGCTGCGTCTGTGTCGATCAGGCAAACTACTTGCCCAACTTTTACCGCGTCGCCTTCTTCAGCTTTAAGCGTGATGATTCCCGCGGCTTCGGCTGGAAGCTCAAGGGTTGCCTTGTCTGAATCAACTTCGGCAATGGCTTGGTCTTTCTCGACGTAATCGCCGTCTTTCACTAACCAGGTTGCGATTTCCACTTCGGTAATCGATTCGCCCGGCGAAGGAACTTTCATTTCTAAAATCATCGATATAGAATTTTATGTTGTGTAACTATTGTAATCAATTGAATAGATTCTTGTCGAACACCATTGCGATCGCAGCGGCGTGACGTTTTTTGGAACGTGCGTAACTTCCGGCGGCCGGCGCGCTGTAGGCTTTCAGTGAAGCTACCCGCAACTTGACCAGGTCGAAATTCATCAGCATGTGACTGTAGGCGCCCATATTTCTCGGCTCTTCCTGCGCCCAAACGTAATCGTCGGCGCTCGGGTAAGAGGCGATGATTTCCTTGAGTTGCTCGATCGGAAGCGGGAACAATTGCTCGATTCGAACCAAGGCAACGTCTTTACGTCCGAGGTTTTCTCTTTCGGCAAGCAGGTCGTAATAGAATTTCCCGGTACAAAAGACGAGTGTTTTCACGTCTTTTTTGTTCACCGTAATGTCGTCGAAAGTTTCGTGGAAATGTCCGTTGGCGAGTTCATCTTGTGTTGAAATCACTAGCGGATGACGCAACAAACTCTTCGGTGTGAACACGATCAAAGGCTTGCGGAACGTCGTTTTCATCTGACGTCTCAACAAGTGGTAGAAGTTGGCCGGCGTCGTAACATCGGCTATAAACATGTTCTCGTTGGCACATTGCTGAAGATAACGCTCCATTCTCGCGGACGAGTGTTCGGCGCCTTGACCTTCGTAACCGTGTGGCAACAACATCACGAGTCCGTTCTGGTTGTTCCATTTGTCTTCGGCGGCCGAAATATATTGGTCGATCATGATTTGGGCACCGTTGGAGAAATCCCCGAACTGCGCTTCCCAAATCGTAAGTGTTTTCGGGCTTGCAAGCGCGTATCCGTAGTCAAAACCGACCACGCCGTACTCGCTCAGAAGTGAGTTGAAAATATTGAACTTGCCTTTTCCTTCCTTGAGGTTTTGGAGCAGGATCACTTCTTCTTCGGAATCTTCCACTTTCACGACTGCGTGGCGGTGGGAGAAGGTTCCGCGTTCTACGTCTTGTCCGGAAATACGCACGTCGTAACCTTCGGAAATAAGCGTTCCGTAAGCCAGCAATTCGCCCATCGCCCAATCGAGTTTATCGCTTTCCCACATGGTTTTGCGGTCGTTGATAAGCTTGGTGATCTTGGATATGAACTTTTTGTCAGACGGCAATTCAGTGATTTGCTTGGCGATTTCCGTCAAAGCGGATTTGTCGAAAGTCGTATCGACGTGTTCGAGCATTTCGGCTTGACCGGCCTGATGGAAACCTTGCCACTCGTTTTGCATGAAAGGCGTGATGATGGTCAGGTCTTTCTTGCGCGAAGCCTCGAGATTTTCCTCGAGTTTGGCTTTGTACTTGTCTTCAAGACCTTTTACAAAGCCAGAATCGATAATTCCGTCAGCCAGCAATTGCTCGGCATACAAATCACGCGGATTCTTGTGTTTCGAGATCGCCTTATAAAGTTTCGGCTGGGTAAAACGCGGTTCGTCACCTTCGTTATGGCCGTATTTTCTGTATCCGAGAAGGTCGATGAAAACATCGCTTCCGAATTTCATTCTGTAATCGAGTGCGAACAACATCGCGTGAACGACCGCCTCGGTATCGTCTGCATTGACGTGCAAAACGGGCGATAGCGTGACTTTGGCGATATCCGTACAATAGGTCGACGAACGAGCGTCGAGGTAATTTGTCGTGAAGCCGACTTGGTTGTTTATCACAATATGGATCGTTCCGGCCGTTTTGTAACCGTCGAGTTTGGCCATCTGGACGATTTCGTACACGATGCCTTGTCCGGCGACAGCGGCGTCTCCGTGAACTGCGATAGGTAAGACTTTCGATGCATCTGATGGAAAATAACGATCCTGTTTGGCACGCGTGATGCCTTCGATAACCGCTCCGACCGTCTCCAAATGCGATGGATTCGGGGCGAGGTTCACGTTTATGGATTTTCCGGTTTGCGTGCGACGATCGGCCGTAAGTCCTAAGTGATATTTCACGTCACCGTCGAACAAAGCGTCGTCGTCGTAGTCTTTTCCGTCAAATTCAGAAAAAATGTCCTGAGTCGGTTTGTTGAAAATATTGGCCAACACGTTCAAACGACCGCGGTGCGCCATTCCCATCACGAATTGTTCTACGCCTTGTTCGGCCGCAGCCTCGATTAGCGCGTCAACTCCTGGAATCAGCGATTCTCCGCCTTCGAGAGAGAAGCGTTTTTGGCCGACGTATTTGGTGTGAAGGAAGTTCTCGAAAGAAACTGCCTCGTTCAATTTTGAAAGGATGTGTTTTTTTTGCTCTACCGAAAATTTCGGACGGTTGTCGTTCACTCCGATTCGTTCCTGAATCCAGGTGCGAACTTCCGGATCGCGAATGTACATGTACTCGACACCGATCGATTGGCAATAAATCCTATTGAGGTGCTTGAGGATGTTTTCGAGCGAAGTCGGTTCGAGATACATCACTTTTGCCGCGTCGAAAGTCGTTTGCAAGTCGGCATCAGAAAGTCCGAAGTTGGACAACTCAAGCGATGGGGAGAAAACGCGTCGCTCGCGAACAGGATTCGTATTGGTAAACAAATGCCCGCGAGTGCGGTAAGCTTCGATCAATTTCAATACGGCGAATTCCTTTTGGATCTTGGCCGATTGTTCGCTGAAATCCTGATTGGACGCAGGCGCAGAAGCCGATTGCGCTACATCTGAAGTTCCGCCATAAGCGCTCGCGCCAAAATCGTAACCCTGGAAAAAGCTTCTCCAGCTGGGTTCGATGCTGTCTGGATTTTCTAGATATTGGTCGTAAAGATCGGCGAAGAATTCGGTGTGTGCTGCGTTCAGGAATGAAAACCTATCCATAATTTTTGGAATGTGACTACGTTTTGAGAATAGTTCCGCAAAAGTACGAACCTTAACTTAATTTCTCTATCTTTTTAGATACTTTTATGGTTATTAAATATAGCTACCGCGAACCATGGAAATCCCTGCCTTCTATCGATTTAGCCGAAGTGTTTTAGCGCTCGTCGCCACGCTGTTTTCGGGTGCGATTTCTGCCCAGTCAGACAGCGTATATACGCAAGCCCCGAAAATGCCTTCGGAATTCTGGCAACGCGTGCAGATCGGCGGTGGTTTAGGACTCGGTTTCGGAAGCGGCTACACTGACATTGCCGTTGCTCCGAGCGCAATCTACAACTTCAACCAATACGTCGCGGCCGGTGTCGGACTCACAGGAAATTACGTGCGTTTTCGCGACTATTCCTCGACGATCGACGAATATCGTTCGTGGATTTACGGCGGAAGCGTCATTGGGCTTTTCAGTCCGGTTCCGTTTGTGCAACTTTCGGTCGAGGTCGAGCAATTGCGCGTGAATTCGCGTCTGGAACACTTCGAGGAAGGCACGATCCACAACGATTTCTGGAACACCGGATTGTTTGTGGGCGCCGGTTATCGGAACCAAAACGTCACTATTGGAGTGCGCTATAACTTGCTTTTCGATCCCGACAAAACGGTTTACGCCGATTCCTGGTCGCCTTTCGTCCGGGTTTATTTCTGATAAGTATGTGCAAAACCTCGAACACTTACAAACTTTGCACTTGCGAAGGCGAATTGGATAAAGCCGAAACAATCTGGCGACTGACGCGATTTCTAGGATTGAGCGAACTTGAGATCATGGGTTCGATCGTAGCTCCGTCAGAAATTTTTGAAAACGGGATTTCGGCTTCGGACTTATTGCGTCAGATGAACTCCGGAAATTGTTTCGACTTAGAGTATCATCCGTCGGAAAACGATAGCCTTCAAGTTTCTTCCCAAAAATCAGGGTATGAATATTTCGACCTTATTTTCCGGAATGGAAAATGGGAATCCGGAAGCAATCCGCATTTTACAAGCATTCTGGAAACTGTCGCCAAAGGAAAAGTCGAAACTTCCGACGACTGATCATCCGATAGAAAACACCAAAAAATTACTGACTTTGCTTTATTGCTTAAAAATGAAGCGTTAATTAAATCGTAATTAAGGCCAAGTTAACACCGGATAAATTTCAAGTGCCGAACTTTATGGAATAAAACATAAAACCATGAGTTCTTTTAAAGGAAAAACCATAGTCATCACAGGCGCCGGAATGGGCTTAGGCCTCGTAACTGCCAACGTCTTGGCCGAAAGAGGCGCGAATTTGTCGCTTGTCGATTATAACGAAGAAGCTTTGAACAAAGCAAAAACCGACATCAATTCCAAATTCCCCGAAGTCAAAATTCTAACGGTCGTGGCCGATACGTCAAACGAGCAAGCCGTAAAAGGTTATGTCGGGAAAACAGTCGCTGAATTCGGAACGATCGACGGCTTTTACAACAACGCTGGTATCGAAGGAAAACAAGCGCCACTCACCGAATACGACGTCGATATTTTCAAAAAAGTCGTGGATATCAATTTGACAGGCGTTTATTTCGGACTGAGATACGTGATTCCGGTTTTGCAGAAAAACGGTGGCGGACGAATCGTGAACGTGGCCTCGGTAGGCGGAATTCGCGGCGTCGTGAACCAAACACCTTATGTGGCAAGTAAGCACGCAGTTTCAGGAATGACGAAAAACGCGGCAATCGAATACGGAAAGGACAATATTTTTACCAACGCGATCGCTCCGGGCGCGATTTTGACTCCGATGGTCGCCGAAGCCTTCAAGCAAGTCAATCCGTCAGATCCAGCCGCGGCCGAAAAAGAATACGCCCAACGCAACCCGACGCGACGCCTCGGACAACCCGAAGAAGTAGGGAAACTTGTCGCCTTTTTATTGAGCGACGACTGCAATTACGTGAACGGGCAAACGATCGCCATTGACGGTGGTGAGTCGAATTTATACGGAAACTCTTGATTGTATTTATATTGATTTGATTGTGGCCCGTCCTTTTTGGATGGGCTTTTTTTGTGGTGATATAGAGGCGTTGCCAGCATTTTATTCGTTGGAAATCAGGCAGACCTTCATTTAACTTTTTTTACGGAAAATCTGTAACCGACCCAAAAAATCCGATCGTAATTTCACGGCTTACTCTATACGCCATGAAATCAATTTATCTGCCTTTGGCCTTGTTTCTCGTTGGATGCAAGGCGCTCACTTCGGAAAAAACCGGAATCGTTTACGCCGGACACTTTGAAATCCTGAACAAGACCGCGGTCTCGGACAAGTGGAACAAAATCCTTAAGAAACACGGGATCGGGACGCGACTTTCCATCTTCAAAATCGCCAAAAACCGCGACGCAATCACCGACGAACCTTATTACTATCTATCCGCCGAATCTTACGACAATTCTACGAAAGCCGCGACTTTGTTGATCAGGCGAAACAATTATTTCTACGCCGGCAAAAGTATGGAGTTTGTTGTTTGCTCTTGTTTGGAAGGCCGTCCGATGCTGGTCGACAAAAAATGGACTTGTGAATCCCAAACGGAAGAATCGGAATGTGAGGAAACGATTTTTGCCGCGGAATAATTTTTTTACGGCAAAGTTTGCAAATTGAAAACTTTTTAATATTTTTACACCAATGAGAATTCTTGTAAAAAAGACGATTCTTCATTATTCAAATCGTTATCCAAGCGCGTCAACGCAAATTTTTACTTGGTTCGACGAATTTTCGAAACAGGATTTCGCAAATTTCAATGAGCTGAAAAGAACTTATGGAAGCGCGAGTGTCGTCGGCACCGAACGAGTTGTGTTCAATATCAAAGGGAATGAGTTTCGGCTTATTGTATCGATAAATTTCAGATACAAAGCCTGTTACGTGATTTGGTTCGGAACACATCGGCAGTACGATAAGATAGACGTGAAAACGATAGCATTCGATGCGAACATTCTCAATTGAAATTTGCCATGAACTGGAAAGTCCTCAAAAACAAAGACGATTACAAAAAAGCTTCCTTGCGACTCATGGAAGTTTTTCACGCTGAACCGGAAACCCCGGAAGCTGACGAATTGGAACTTTTAATGGTCTTGATAAAAGACTACGACGAAAAACACCACAAATTGCCCGAGACAAATCCGTTGGAAGTCATAAAATTCAAAATGGAGGAAATGGGAATCAAGGCCAAAGATCTCGAGCCGTTGATTGGCAGCAAAGGCCACATTTCGGCTGTGCTTTCAGGGAAACGCGAAATCACGCTGAAAATGGCCAAGAAACTCAAGGACTACTTCAACATTCCGGCCGAGGTTTTCCTGCAAGAAGCGCTATCGAAGTAAATTCAGGCTTCGCGACGCTTTGGAAAAACGCGTAAAACGGCATTCAGGATTCCCATGACGATCGCGGTAAAAAATCCGACGAAGGCGCTTTTGAGCAAAGTGTCGAGAATGTCCAATTCTTCGTCGGCGAGGAATTTCGTGATCAGCCAGTAAGTGGCCAAACCTGCTGTCAAACCTACAAAAGTTACTGCGAAAGCGAATCTGAAAAAATGAAATCTGTTCATGAAATTTGATGTTGGCAAGTCTCCAATATACGAAAAATCCTATCAAAAAATAGGTCGATAAAGAAACTGGCAAGCGCTTTAGAATTTGTTCCGGAACCAGACTTTTTGCCATTCGCGCTTCAAAACCAAAAACGCGACCTGTTGTGAAAGTTCGACGATGTCAGATCCGTCGAGGCTTTTCACTTCCTTTTCCGGAACGTCGATGATGTATAGCAAATTCAGATATTCCGCGAATTTGTATTGGATCAGGCGATAGATTTTTTCGTGCAATTGTACTTTGAGCTCGTTCGGAGTCGTGCTTCTCGGAAAATCGACAGCATCGTTCGCCAAATTGAAATCCTTGTTTAATTGTTCGATCAGCTTTTGGTACAGATTTTCGTTTTCGGCTTCCGAGAGCAAGGCATCGGTAGAAATCGGGGCGATAAAACTCATACGTTTCTGTCCATTAGTTTTGACCCGAAAGTGCGCAAAATCGCTTTTTTGTCTTCCGAAATATCCATTTTGTCCAAGGTTTCAAACGCCTTGAACGTGTAGTCGCGAATCGCTTTTTGCGTTGCTTTGGATGCGCCGCTTTGATCGAATATCTGTTTTACGGACGCGATCTTGTCGGTATTGTCTTTCGGACTTATCGAATATAAATGTTGCAATTGTTCCTTTTTATCGGCGAAAGCCAAAGCCTTCAAATACAAATACGTCTTTTTGTTCTCGATGATGTCGCCACCCACTTGCTTGCCGAAAGTTTCCGGATTTCCGAAAGCGTCCAAAAAATCGTCCTGCAATTGAAACGCGATCCCGAGGTTGCAGCCGAAATCGTAGATCAATTTTTTGTTTTCCTCAGACGTCTTGGCGATAATCGCGCCCATTTTCATAGCCGCACCAACCAAAACAGCCGTTTTGTACTCGATCATTTTAAGATATTCCGGAATCGTCACGTCGTCTCTCGTCTCGAAATCGACATCCCATTGCTGGCCTTCGCAAACTTCGAGAGCCGTTTTGGAAAACAGCTTGGCCAAATCTCGGAAAATCGCGGGTTCGTACTGTTCGAAATATTGGTAGGCGAGGATCAGCATCGCGTCGCCCGAGAGAATTCCTGTATTGATATTCCACTTTTCGTGAACGGTCTCGTTTCCTCGGCGAAGCGGCGCATCGTCCATAATATCGTCGTGGACAAGCGAAAAATTATGGAACATTTCCACAGCCAAAGCCGCCGGAAGTGCTTCGCGATAATCGGCTTCAAAAACTTCCGCACCCAAAAGCGTCAACACCGGACGCATGCGTTTTCCGCCCAAACCAATTATATAATCGACTGGTTCATAAAGATTTAACGGCTCTTTCAAAAGCGTCTGCTCACCGAGATAGTCGATAAAGAAGTCGCGGTACTCGCTTATGGTGTGCATTTTCAAAATTTCGCGCTAAGGTAAGTCTTTGCGAGTTATGGGCGAAATCGGTTGCAATGTTAAAAAAATGCAAATACTTTGGAAACTTTTAGTGTGTTGAAAGTTTCCGTTCTAAATTTGCCCTGATTTTTAATCCGAAAAATGAAAGAGAAGATCATCGCCAAAGCGTCTGAAATGTTCCTGAAATACGGGTTCAAAAGCGTGACCATGGACGACATCGCCAATGACATGGGCATTTCCAAAAAGACGATTTACAAGTATTTCATCAACAAGGAAGTTCTGATTGTCGAGGCGACACAAGCCGTTGAAGATCGCGTGCTCAAAACGATAGAATCGGTAATTGCGCAAGATTTCAATCCGGTCGAAGAGAATTTCCAGATCCGGAAAGTCTTTGAAGGACTTTTCCAATTATCTGACACCTCGCCACTTTACCAACTCAAGAAACACTATCCGGAAATCTACGAACAGACAATGAAACGCGAAGAACACGAGTGTTTGCGGTACATGAGACACAACGTGGTTCGCGGAATGGAGTTGGATTATTACCGAAAAGACACAGATGTCGAGAACGCGATCAACTTTTATTGGACGATAAGCCTTCACATCAACGAAAATACCCAACTCGAGAGAGAAGCTTACAAGCTGGAACTCGCGGCGTTGATTTACCACACTCGCGCCATCGGAACCGAAAAAGGCGTGCAGGAACTCGAACGACAATTATCAATCAATACCTAATTCACATGAAACAAATCCTTCTAATAGCTATTCTCAGCCTTGGTTTTGGCGGATTTGCGCAGGAAACCAAAAACCTGTCGCTCAAAGACGCCATCAACTTCGCGCTTCAGAACAAAGCCGATGCGAAGAAGGCCAAACTGGATATCGAAAACGCCGAATACGAAATCCAGGATACGAGATCGCAGGCTTTGCCGAATTTGTCGGCGAACGGAAACCTTACTTACAACCCGATTTTGCAGAACAGCGCGCTTCCCGGAGAATTCTTCGGACAGCCGCCGGGATCGATCGTTTTGGTTCCGTTTGGGCAAAAATGGGCGTCAACAGCGGGACTTTCGCTTACGCAGAACATTTTCGATATGGCGGTTTTCACCGGACTGAGAGCCGCGAGATCGACTCGTGAATTCTACCAGATCAATTCCTCTTTAACCGATGAACAAATCATCGAAAACGTGGCGACAGCTTACTACGAAGTCTTCGTGGCTCAGGAAAAGTTCGCCGTTAGCGACAGCACTTACAACAACACGAGCAAGACCAGAAACGTGATCAAAGGACAATTCGACAACGGATTGGCCAAGAAAATCGACCTCGACAGAACGATCGTTAAACTCAACAACAACGACACCGAACGCCAAAAAGCGGCCAATCAGGTGATTTTGAGCGAGAACGCTTTGAAATTCCTTATCGGAATGCCTATCTCGACTGCGATCGTGTTGGCCAAAAGCGACATGGACGTCAAGACGATTTTATCCGAAGAAGCGAAACCGAACGTGGAAACGCGCACAGAATTCCAACTCATGCAAAAGGAAGAACAACTGCTCGTTTTCCAGAAAAAGTCAAAGGTCGCGGCTTATTATCCGACTTTGGCGTTGGCCGCGAACTACAACTACCAAGGTCTCGGGAATCAATTTCCTTGGTTCGAGACGCCTGACAACGGTGTTTATTGGTCAGATTATTCTTCTATCGGATTGAATTTGAAAGTTCCGATTTTTTCGGGCCTCGGAAACAAAGCCAAAGTGGGCAAAGCCGATGTCGAACTTCGCAAGCACCAAGTCGACATGGAAGACACGAAACTGCGTCTGGCCAAGGAATTCGAAGATGCGGCGACAAATATCAAAAGCAATCTGGCCACACTCGAAAGCCAGAAACAGAACGTGACTTTGGCCGAATCGGTCTTGAGCGACACGAGAAACAATTACTACAACGGACTCGCTCCATTGACAGATTTGCTCGACGCCGAAAACGAACTCACGACCGCGCGCAACAATTACAACACGGCTTTGCTCGAATACAAGAAAGCCGAAATACAACTCATGAAATCAAAAGGAGAATTAAAGACACTAACCCAATAAAACCATGAAAAAGTCACTTATCTATATCATCGTAACGGTCGCGGTCATTGCACTCATCGCGTTTGTACTTACGAAAAACAAGGCGAAAAACGAGGAAGAACAAGCCGTCGTTTCCCAAAAAAATCCAACTGTTGCGGTTCGCGTCGACACGGTCGCTACCAAAGATATTTCAACCGATTTCGTTTCGAACGGAAACTTCATGCCGTCTCAGGAATTGAAATTCTCGGCAGAAAACGCCGGGCGTGTCGTCAAGGTTTTGGTCGACGAAGGTTCGTCGGTGAGAATCGGGCAGACGCTTGCCGTGATCAAGGGCGATAAACTTTCGGTAGACGTTGCCAGCGCACGTGCCGCTTACCAAAACGCGGTAGCCGACAACGATCGCTACGAGAACGCATTCAAAACCGGAGGCGTTACCAAACAACAAGTCGACAAAGCGAAACTCGACCTTGCCACGGCGAAAGCCAAATTGGACCAGGCCAACATTTCTTACGGAGACGCGACAATCAAATCGTCGATCAATGGAATCGTGAACAAGCGAATGGTCGAGCCGGGAACGGTCGTTTCTCCGGGAACGGAATTGTTCGAACTCGTGAACGTTTCCAAGCTGAAACTTACCGTTACGGTTGACGAAGGCCAGATTCCGGCGCTAAAACTCGGAAATACCGTCAAGGTGAAGGCCAGCGTTTATCCTGACAAGGAATTCGCAGGAAAGATCACGTTCATCGCTCCAAAAGCCGACGCATCACTGAATTTCCCTGTCGAGATCGAGATTGCCAACAATCCGAACAACGAGCTCAAAGCCGGAATGTACGGAACGGCTGAATTCGGTTCATCGGCGGCAGCCAAACAAAAAATAAAGGTTATTTCGCGCACTTCATTCGTGGGCGGCGTGAATTCGGGACAAGTTTTCGTGGTGGAAAACGGTGTCGCGACTTTGAAGAAAATCACTCCGGGACGCATCCTGGGAACGAACGTAGAAGTACTCGCCGGACTTAACGATGGCGAAATCGTCGTGACAAGCGGACAGATCAACCTGACCAGCGGCGCCAAAGTTTCGATCATCAAGTAGTCCTAAATCAACGAAAATGAAAATAGCAGAAATTTCCATAAAACGGCCTACGCTAGTCATAGTGCTGTTTATCATACTCACGCTCGGCGGGCTTTTCAGCTTCTCGAACCTGAGCTACGAATTGATCCCGAAATTCGAGATCAACGTCGTCACGATTGCCACGGTTTATCCCGGAGCATCGCCAAGTGAGGTCGAAAATACGGTCACGAGAAAGGTCGAGGACGCGGTTTCCTCACTCGAATTGGTCAAGAAAGTAGAGTCGAAATCCTACGAAGGACTTTCGCTGGTCATGGTCACGCTTGAAGCGGAAGCCGATGCCGACTACTCGTTGAACGACGCACAGCGCAAGATCAACGCGATCGAGAAGGATTTGCCCGAAGATGTCGATCCGCCTTCACTTACCAAATTCTCGATTTCCGATTTGCCCGTTATGACACTCGGCGCCACGGCAAAAATGGACGAAGTGCAGTTCTACGACCTGCTCGACAAAAAGATCGAACCGCTTTTGGCACGTGTCAACGGTGTGGCACAAATTACGCTCGTAGGCGGACAGGAACGCGAGATCCAGGTTTCGTTAGATCAGGAAAAACTCAAAGGTTACGGACTGTCGATCCCGAACGTGCAGCAATCAGTGCTAAGTTCGAACCTCGACTTCCCGACGGGAAACATCCAAACGCGTGAAAACAAGATGCTCGTGCGTTTGTCGGGAAAATACAGAACAGTCGACGAACTTCGCAACCTTGTCGTATCGAACAACAACGGCATTCAGGTGCGTTTGGGCGATATTGCCGACGTTCAGGATTCCCAGAAACAGGTCGAGAAAATCTCGCGCGTCAACCAAAGCAACGCGATCGCGATCCAGATCATCAAGCAAACCGATGCCAACGCGGTAACCGTGAGCGAGGAAGTTCGCGCGGTAATCTCGAAAATCGAGAAAGATTATTCCAAAGAAGGCCTGAAACTCGAGGTGGCGAACGACACTTCTGAATTTACATTGGTCGCAGCCGATGGCGTAATCCACGATTTGTTCCTCGCGGTAATTCTCGTGGCATTCGTGATGTTGTTTTTCTTGCACTCGATCCGGAACGCGTTTATCGTAATGGTTTCGATTCCGGCGTCGTTGATCGCGACTTTCATTGGTATTTACCTCATGGGTTATACGCTCAACTTGATGAGTTTACTAGGGCTTTCGCTCGTGGTCGGAATTCTCGTGGATGACGCGATCGTCGTTCTCGAGAACATTTACCGACACATGGAAATGGGTAAAAACCGCGCCCGTGCGGCGTATGAAGGAACAAAGGAAATCGGGTTTACGGTAACGGCGATCACTTTGGTAATCATTGTGGTTTTCCTTCCAATCGCGATGAGTACAGGTTTCGTGGCCAACATCATCACGCAGTTTTGCGTCACGGTAGTAATCGCGACCTCGCTTTCGTTGCTTTCGTCCTTTACGCTGATTCCTTGGTTGAGTTCGCGCTTCGGAAAACTGGAACATCTTACGGGCAAAAACATCTTCGAACGCGTCATCCTAGGATTCGAAAGAGGTTTGGACAAATTCACAGATTGGGTTTCGGGCATCTTGAAATGGGCGCTGAAACGTCGCAGAAACAAAGTGATCTCGCTTGTGACCATCATCGTTTTATTCGTTTCCTCAATCATGTTGGTCGTAGCCGGATTCATCGGTGGAGACTTTTTTCCGAAAATGGATCGCGGTCAGTTCATCGTGCAATTGGAACTTCCGAAAGACGCATCTGTAGAACAAAGTAATTTCGTCACGCAAAAGGCCGAGGAATTCCTGAGCAAACAAAAAGAAGTGACGACGTTGATCACGACTGTCGGACAGATTTCCGGCGGATTCTCGGGTTCGCAAACGACTCCTTACAAATCTGAAATCACCGTTACGCTGGTAGATCGCGCCGACCGAACAGACAACACGTTCATCTACGCGGCGAAAACCAAACGTGAACTCCAGAAAATCCTCATCGGAACACAAGTAAAAACCGTTCCCGTAAGTATCATGGGTGGTGCCGATGAAGCGCCATTGATGTTGACAATTACCGGAAACGATCAGGAAAGCGCGCTTAAATTCGCGGAAACCGCCGCCGCCGAACTTGGAAAGATTTCGGGTGCGACCGAGATCAAACTGACCTCTGAAAACGGAAGTCCGGAAGTGAACGTCCAGGTCGATCGCGATAAAATGGCCGCGCTTGGACTGACTTTGCAAACCGTCGGATTGACGATGCAAACCGCGTTCAACGGAAATACCGATGGAAAATTCCGCTCGGGTCAATACGAATACGACATCAACATCAGATTCAACGAATTCGACCGAAACAACATCAACAACGTAAAAGATCTGGTTTTTGTAAACGACCAAGGCCAACAGATCAAATTGTCGCAATTCTCCACGATCACTGAAGGTTCCGGCCCGAGTTTGCTCGAAAGACGCGACAAAAGTGCGGCGGTTTCGGTTCAGGCACAAACCGTCGGTAAATCTGTTCAGGCCGTGGCTAACGAATGGGAAGCCGTTTTCTCGAAATTGCCAAGACCCGCGGGCGTAGATTACGTTTGGGGAGGCGATATCGAAAATAGCCAGGAAGGTTTCGGAACGCTCGGAATCGCTTTGCTGGCCGCGATCTTGCTCGTTTATTTGGTAATGGTCGCGCTTTACAACAGTTTCGTTTATCCTTTTGTGGTACTTTTCTCGGTTCCGCTTTCGTTCATCGGAGCTTTGTATGCCTTGGCCTTGACCAATAACACGCTGAATATCTTTACGATTTTGGGTGTGATCATGCTCATCGGACTCGTGTGTAAGAACGCCATCCTTTTGGTCGACTTTACCAATCACAGGAAAGAAGCCGGAGAGTCTACTTTCAACGCTTTGATCCAAGCCAACCACGCGCGTCTACGTCCGATTTTGATGACGACGATCGCCATGGTTTTCGGTATGGTTCCAATCGCGATGGCATCAGGCGGTGCTTCCGAAATGAACAACGGTTTGGCTTGGGTCATCATCGGAGGTTTGATTTCGTCCTTGTTCCTGACGCTCGTTATCGTACCGGTCGTGTACTCGATCTTCGACGGAATCCTGGCTCGCGTAAATAAAGGCAAAACGCCTGCTAATTATGACGAACTTATTGTCGAGGATTACACTCCGACTGAGCTTAGTGATGATGGGTTTACTACGAAACACACCGTTTAAAATAACGCATACTTTTTTTTGACCGTCAAGCGAAAGTTTGGCGGTTTTTTTTTGCGAGGAGTCGCGGTCTTTTTTTTTTTTGAGCTTTTTCCGGCTAACTGGCACTAGCTTTTTTGCAAAAACCAGTTTTTCTAAAGTCTAAAACGAGCTTCCGTTGGTCGCTGTTTTAAACTTAGAAAAATGCGGTTTTTTCTGCAAAAGGCTAGTTGCCGTCATCCGGGCTATTTCCTTTCAACCGCAAAACCTGTTTTCTTTATAATTTTCTGTGTAACCGGAAATCTTTTTCGCTCTCGAAGCCTGATAAAAATGAGCTTCGCTCATTTCGCATCTTTTCGGCAGCTGCGCTGCCGCAGGCTTTGAATTTGATTCGTCGCCTGCCAGCGGGGCTTACTTTTGCCTCGCCGCAAAAGTAACAAAAAGGCTCGCGGCACGACCGATTTTGGCGACCTGACAGCCTTGCAAATTCGGGAATTAAAGGAACTCGC
>NZ_SEBR01000020.1 GCF_004295795.1 Flavobacterium sp.
GCGAGTTCCTTTAATTCCCGAATTTCCAAGGCTGTCAGGTCGCCAAAATCGGTCGTGCCGCGAGCCTTTTTGTTACTTTTGCGGCGAGGCAAAAGTAAGCCCCGCTGGCAGGCGACGAATCAAAATCAAGGCCTGCGGCAGCGCAGCTGCCGAAAGAAGCAAAATGAGCGAAGCTCATTTTTATCAGGCTTCGAGAGTGAGATTGGTTCAGGGAAAAACATAAATTTCTTAAAGAAAAAAGGATCGTCTTACAACAATCCCTAGCCCGGATGACGGCAACTAGCCTTTTGCAGAAAAAACCGAATTTTTCTAAGTTTAAAACAGCGACCGCCGGAAGCTCGTTTTAAACCCTAGAAAAACCGGTTTTTACAAAAAAGCTAGTGCCAGTCAGCCGGAAAAAGCTCCAAAAAAAACAAAACCCAAACCCCGCGACTTTTACCAAAATTTTAGGAGCGCCAGCAATGTTAAAATGTTAAATTGCCCTCGCTAATTCAACCACAACTATGGATAAAATTCAGATACTTTGGGTAGACGACGAGATCGACATGCTCAAACCCCACATTCTTTTTCTGGAGAAAAAAAACTACGAGGTCACTACCAGAAACAACGGTCCGGACGCGATCGACGTGTTCGACGAAAAGAATTTCGACATCGTGTTCCTGGACGAGAACATGCCCGGAATGAACGGCCTTGAGGTGCTTGCCGAGATCAAGGAGAAAAAAGCATCGGTGCCTGTGGTGATGATCACGAAATCGGAGGAAGAATATATCATGGAAGAAGCGATCGGCTCCAAGATTGCCGATTATCTGATCAAACCTGTGAACCCAAACCAAATCCTGTTGTCGCTCAAGAAAAATCTCGACAATTCGCGTCTGGTTTCTGAAAAGACGACACTCGATTACCAAAAGGAATTCCGCAAGATCGCTATGGAAATGGCTATGGTGAATTCGTGGGAAGAATGGATAGACGTGTACAAAAAGCTTATTTTCTGGGAACTTGAACTCGAGAACATCGAAGACCAGAGCATGGTCGAAATCCTCGAATCGCAAATGACCGAGGCCAATTCGCAGTTCGGGAAATTCATCGAACGCAATTATGAGGATTGGTTCGAACCCAAAGCCGACAAGCCTGTGACTTCGAACGCTTTGTTCAGGGAATTGGTCGTTCCCGAACTCAAGAAAAAAGACCGTCCGATACTTTTCGTGGTCATCGACAATTTGCGTTACGACCAATGGAAATCTTTCGAGGCTGTCGTTTCCAACCATTACAAACTCGAGAAAGAACAGGCCTACTACTCTATTTTGCCGACTGCGACGCAATATGCGAGAAACGCAATTTTTTC
Organism: Flavobacterium sp.; assembly: GCF_004295795.1. Classification (GTDB taxonomy): domain Bacteria; phylum Bacteroidota; class Bacteroidia; order Flavobacteriales; family Flavobacteriaceae; genus Flavobacterium. Next base: position 1,343 of record NZ_SEBR01000020.1, read on the forward strand.
GGGACTGCTTCCGACGGAAATGGAAAAACAGTTTCCGCAATATTGGAAGAACGACATTGACGAAGGCGGGAAAAACCTGTACGAAGCCGAGTTTTTGACAGCTCAATTGAAACGCCTCGGACTCAACATCAAACAAGACTATTTCAAGATCACGAACCTTGCCGGCGGAAAAAAACTGTCAGAAACGTTCAAGTCGTATAAAGACAATGATCTGGTGACGGTCGTTTACAATTTCATCGACATGTTGTCTCACGCCAAGACCGAAATGGATGTCGTCAAAGAATTGGCATCTGACGACAAGGCTTACCGCTCGCTTACTTTGAGTTGGTTCAAGAACTCGCCTTTGCTAGAGATTATCCAGCAGGCGCAATCTCTTGGTTTCAAACTCATTATTACGACCGACCACGGCACGATCAACGTCAAAAATCCGTCGAAAGTGATCGGAGACAAAAACACGAGCCTGAACTTGCGTTACAAGACCGGGAGAAGTTTGTCTTATGAGGAAAAAGAGGTTTTCGCGGTGAAGGATCCGAGGAAAATCGGGTTGCCGCAGATCAATATGAGCTCGTCGTTCATCTTTGCCAAAAACGACGATTTTCTCGCTTACGTCAACAATTACAACCATTACGTGAGTTATTACCGCAACACGTACCAGCACGGCGGAATTTCGCTGGAGGAAATGATCGTTCCGTTTTTGGTGTTCAATCCGAAGTAATTCAATTGAGATGATTTTTGAATTTGATCTAGACGGAATCCACCTGGCCGCACGTGCCATCCTGGATTCCGAACCCAAAAAGACCCTGCTTTTCTACGGGGAAATGGGCGCCGGAAAAACCACGCTGATAAAGGAAATCGCACGCGCTTTGGGCGTTGAAGGCGCAACGAGCAGTCCGACTTTTTCGCTTGTCAACGAATACAGCATCAATCCGCACGAGAAGTTGTTCCACTTTGATATGTATCGGATAAAAAACGAGTCCGAAGCTTATGATATGGGAATGGACGAATATCTTTACTCGGGAAGTTGGTGTCTTATCGAATGGCCGGAGATGATTCCGAACCTGATTCCCGAAGAACATTCTAAAGTTAGTATCTCGATTTTGGACGATGGACGACGTCGTTTGGAGTTTGGGAATTTTCAGTAACTGCTTTGCGGAAGAAGTGGCAGTTCGCAGTAGCAGTGGCAGTAGCAGAAGCAGTAGCAGTTCGCAGCAGCAGTGGCAGTGGCAGTAGTAATGGCAGAATGTCCTAACCGGAAATTGCTTCGCCAAAGAAACGGCTTTCATAAAGTCCATATGTAGTTCGGCCATTATAAAGTCTCGTTTTCGGCACAACACTACTACTGCTACTACTACTGCTACTGCTACTGCTACTGCTACTGCTACTGCTACTGCTACTGCAACTGCTACTGCTACTGCAACTGCTACTGCTACTGCAACTGCTACTGCAACTGCAACTTCAACTTCAACTGCCACTGACATCCAACCACCGTTTCCACTATTTTTAAAAAACGCGCTAGGCGTTTCGAACATTTTGCATAATTTAGGCAAGCAAATTCCAGAACCATGGCACTGACGCCTTTTACCAAGCAACAACTGTTACCGCAGGAAGAAACACTTGAGGTCACGCCTCAAAAAAGCGACCTCTTTATCGGTATCCCGAAAGAAACTTCTTATCAGGAAAGACGTATTTGTCTTACGCCCGACGCCGTAAGTTCGCTTGTTTCGCACGGACATCGCGTCATGATTGAATCCGGAGCCGGAATTGCCGCGAGCTATTGCGACAAGGAATACAGCGATGCCGGAGCCGAAATCACAGCCGATACCAAAAAGGTTTTCGGTTGCCCGATTTTGCTCAAGGTCGAGCCTTTGACGATGAAGGAAATCGAAATGGTGAATCCATCGACGATCGTCATTTCGGCCATCCAACTCAAAACCCGGAAAAAGGAATATTTCGAAGCTTTGGCCAAGAAAAAGGTCACGGGTTTGGCATTTGAATATATCAAGGACGAGGACGGATCGTATCCGGCAGTAAAAACCTTGAGCGAAATCGCGGGAACAGCCTCGATCTTGATTGCTTCCGAACTCATGATAAACAACGACTTCGGAAAAGGATTGCTCTTCGGAAACATCACTGGAGTCGCTCCGACAGAAGTCGTGATCCTTGGCGCCGGAACCGTGGGTGAATTCGCCGCGCGTTCCGCTTTGGGGCTCGGTGCGAGCATCAAGGTTTTCGACAATTCGATCACCAAATTGCGTCGTTTGCAGCAAAATCTCGGAAATCGTATTTTCACTTCGACGATACAACCCAAAAGCCTACTCAAAGCGTTAAGGCGTTGCGACGTCGCCATTGGAGCGATGCGAGGAAAAGACCGATGTCCGGTCGTCGTGAGCGAAACCATGGTCGAGCACATGAAACGCGGCGCTGTCGTGGTCGATGTTTCTATCGATATGGGCGGTTGTTTTGAAACGTCAGAAGTCACGACGCACGAAAAACCGACGTTCATCAAACACAATGTCGTCCATTATTGCGTTCCGAACATTCCCTCGCGTTATTCGAAATCGGCATCGCTTTCCATCAGCAACATCATTTCTCCTTATTTGCTGCAAATTGCTGAAAACGGCGGAATCGAACCCGCAATCCGTATGGACAAAGGCCTGAGAAACGGCGTTTACCTGTATCACGGGATTTTGACCAACAAGACAATCAGTGAGTGGTTCAATCTTCCCGATAACGACATCAACCTAATCGTTTTTTAAATCCGCGAAAGCGTTCCCAAATCAACAATTAGCTTTATTTTTGCGGGCAAAATCAAACAAATGAAATTCTACGCCCGTTTCGCCTACTACATTTTCGGATTCGCCATCGGCATCTTTTTCGTGTCCATGATCTGGAGCCAGAAAGGCACGAGCTGCAACTATTTCCCGAATGCCCGCGTGCTGAACGACATCCGTCAGAAACCTTTCTACTACTCGCCCGCGGCAGATAGCGCAATCGCAAAAGGCGTGATTTCCAAAGACGAGATCAAGATGATCCTAACCAACGGCGATGTCGATTTTTCCCAAAGCAACAAGAACACAAATGGCGGAAAACTATACATAATCGAAGGCGAGACGGCCAAAAACCAGGCCGTGGTTCTAGAAGTCGTCAATCAGACAGACAAGGCAACTTTGCGTTCGGTCAAAGCGGTTTCAGACAAATAATTTTTGGACGTGCCGGCGGCTGGCCCGAAAGTGACTTTACCGTCAAAAAAAAATCTCCATTCCAAAACTATAATCCAGAAGCCGCCGTCGGGCTGCAGGCACTCGCTTTTTGCCTTTCCTTTTGGGATTAGGTTGAGCATTCGGCTGGGCAAAAGAGCTCAAACAAAGCCAGCATCCCTCACGCGACTTCTATCCCGAAAAATTGACTCAAGGAATCATAAAATCGTGTTTGCGTATTAAGATTTCTTAACAGTTCCATTTCGTACTTTTGCGCAAATTCCAACCATGCCACGCCGCGTCGAAAACGATCTTCCGAAAGCCAAGATCACCACTTCATCACTTCAGAGAGGTTTACAGATATTCAGATATTCGGGCCAACATCGTTGGAAATTCTACCTCGGACTCGTTTTTCTGGTCTTGACTGGCGCGACAGCTCTCGCCTTTCCTACTTTGTTGGGACAATTGGTCGATTGCGCCAAAGCCGGAAATCTGGCCGAAGCCAATACGATTGCGTTAGGTTTGGTCGGGATTTTGTTCTGCCAGGCCTTTTTCTCGTTTTTCAGACTTTCGCTTTTCGTGAATTTCACCGAACACACACTTGGAAACCTGCGTCTGGCGCTTTACTCGAACCTTATCAAGTTGCCGATGACGTTCTTTTCGCAAAAACGCGTCGGGGAATTGAACAGCAGATTGAGTGCCGACACTTCCCAAATCTACGACACGCTAACCACGACAATCGCCGAATTCCTGCGTCAGTTTATCCTGATCATCGGAGGAATCATATTACTTGCCGTGATGAGCATCAAACTCACCGCGATGATGTTGGCGATCGTTCCGCTTGTGGCCGTTGCCGCGGTCATTTTTGGGCGATTCATCCGAAAGTATTCCAAGAAAACACAAGACACTGTGGCCGAAAGCCAGGTGATCGTCGAGGAAACGCTGCAAGGCATCAGCAATGTGAAAGCGTTCGCAAACGAATGGTACGAAACGGCGCGCTACACCACAAAGATCAAGGAAATCATCGACCTCGGAATCAAAGGCGGCCAATATCGCGGCTACTTCGCGTCTTTCATCATTTTCTGTCTTTTCGGATCGATCGTCGCCGTGGTCTGGTTTGGCGTGACTTTGATAATCGACAGACAGATGGAAATTGGCGAATTGATATCGTTCGTACTTTATTCGATCTTCGTCGGAGCCTCTTTTGGTGGGATCGCCGAATTGTACGCCCAAATCCAGAAAGCCATCGGAGCGACCGAAAGGGTTTTCGAACTTTTGGACGAAACGCCCGAAGAAATCAGGTTCGTTCCCCAAAGCGACATCCCGAAAATAAAAGGAGAAGTCGCATTCAACCACGTGGCTTTCAGTTATCCGTCGCGCAAGGAAATCCAGGTTTTGAAAGACGTGAATTTCAAAGCTGACTTCGGACAGAAAATTGCGCTCGTCGGGCCAAGTGGCGTCGGAAAATCCACGATTGCGTCTTTGTTGCTTCGGTTTTACGACATCGAAGGCGGACAAATCCTCATCGACGGAAAAGACATTTCCCAATACGACCTCGAAACCTTGAGAGGAAACATGAGCATCGTGCCTCAAGACGTGATCCTGTTTGGCGGAACGATTCGCGAAAACATCGCCTACGGAAAACCCGAAGCCAGCGAAGAAGAGATCGAAACCGCTGCCAAACGCGCCAATGCGTACGATTTCGTGATCGGTTTTCCGGAGAAATTCGAGACGATTGTGGGCGAACGTGGCATCAAACTTTCGGGCGGACAAAGACAACGCATCGCCATCGCGAGAGCTTTACTCAAAAATCCGGCAATCCTAATTTTGGACGAAGCTACTTCCTCACTCGATTCCGAAAGCGAAAAACTGGTTCAGGAAGCTTTGGAAATATTGATGGAAGGCCGCACGAGCATCATCATCGCCCACCGTTTGTCAACAATCAGGACGGCCGATAAAATTTTGGTCATCGACAAAGGCGAAATCATCGAACAAGGCACTCACGTTGAACTCATGTCGGTTGAGAATGGACTTTATCGCAGTTTGAGTACGCTGCAGTTTAGTTAATGCAGTTGCAGTAGCAGTTGCAGTAGCAGTTGCAGTAGCAGTTGCAGTAGCAGTTGCAGTGTTGATGCCCAGATTCGAGAAATCAGTGTTATCCGTGCAATCCGTGTTCCTACTCGCTTGCAAAAAACAGAACGCGGATCTTGGCAGATTTTCTCAGATTTTCGCGGATTTTACCTTTTCTGAATTGACCATCTGACGCAAGAGATTAGTATCATCCGTTACATCCGTGCAATCCGTGTTCCCATTCGTTGCGCAAAAAATGGAACGCGGATTTTGGCAGATTTCTCAGATTTTCGCGGATTTTATCTTTTCGAATTGATGGCCTATACAAAAGATTGAAGTCATTAGTATTGAGCGTTCAATCAGCGTTCCAGAAATATCGAAGCACATCGGCAAACGCATCAGGAAACAAGACCCGAAAAACAGCAGCATAAAAAAATCCGTCCCAAACCTGAGACGGATCTAATTTATGATAGGAATTCGGCATAATCCGCATCTGCATCTGCATCTGCAACTGCAACTGCTACTGCTACTGCTACTGCAACTGCCAAAAAATTGCTACTTCAAACTATTAATCCCATACCCAATCTTCTTCCGACGGAAAATATCGCGCAAGATCGAATACTTGCCGTCGCAACCTGAAAGCAGGCTCATTTTGTTGAACCAGTCCACGTCCGGGCGAATTACGAATCGGTTGCACTCGAAAGCGACTTCGATGTAAGCCACGACCTTGTTCGACGCGTCGAGAAACATCACCGCGTTTCTTGGCGTGTAACATTTAGTCGTCTGCATATTGAATTCTTTCGATTCGGGTTTTGTGCGGTAGTTGAAAAACCATCGGCTCAATGAATCTTTTTCCGAAGACGTGAGTTCGGCGACTTCAAGCGCCGCGAATTTCTTGACGCGTCCGCCCAAAATGTTCGAAACGTCGAATTCCCTGACGACTTTCATGTGCATTTTCGAGGCGACCGAAGCGCTGTCTTCGGCGGTAATGACCTCGCCTTTCTCGTCCACGATCGGTTTATCGGAGTAAGCCGTCGAGAAAAACGAAATAAGCACAATTTTCCTGGCAGATGAAAACGGTGGCATCGCACGGCGCTTGTCGGCAGACAGCGTTCCGTACCAACCGCAGGCTTTGTCCTGGGCAAAACCAGAAATGACGACGAGCAGCAAAAGTGCCGCGAAACAGTTTTTCATCATATTCCGGCTACGGCCTTGATTTCGTCAATGATTCGAAGCGCCAATTCGTCGGCGGCTTGTTGGGTTTTGGCTTCGGTGTAGATCCGGATGATCGGTTCGGTGTTCGATTTTCTCAAATGCACCCAATTTTCGGCGAAGTCGATCTTCACGCCGTCGATCGTCGAGATTTTTTCCGATTTGTATTTATCGGACATTCCAACCAAAATCGCATCGACATCCAAAGTCGGTGTCAATTCGATCTTGTTTTTGCTCATATAATATTCCGGATACGAAGCGCGCAATTCCGAAACCTTCATATTCTTGTTGGCCAGATGCGTCAAAAACAAAGCGACGCCAACCAGACTGTCGCGTCCGTAGTGCGATTCCGGATAGATGATTCCTCCGTTTCCTTCGCCTCCGATCACGGCCATGTTCTTTTTCATAAGTTCGACCACATTCACTTCACCGACGGCGCTTGCCTCGTATGAACCTGAGTGTTTTGCGGCGATGTCGGCCAAGGCGCGAGATGACGACATGTTCGAAACCGCACTTCCCGGTGTTTTGCTAAGTACATAATCTGCGACAGCTACCAAAGTGTATTCCTCTCCGAACATTTCACCGTCTTCCGAGATGAACGCCAAACGGTCAACATCGGGATCGACCACAATTCCCAAATCGGCTTTCTCTTCTACGACCAACTTGCAGATGTCGCCCAAATGTTCCTTCAAAGGTTCCGGATTGTGCGGAAAATGTCCGTTCGGTTCGCAGTATAATTTGACGGTTTCCACTCCGAGCTGCTCGAGCAATTTCGGGATGATCACGCCGCCGGACGAATTGACTCCGTCGACGACGACCTTGAATTTCGCGGCGCGGATCGCGTCGGCATCGACCAAAGCCAATTCCAGGACCTCGTCGATGTGAATGTCCATATAAGCGTCGTTGGCGATGATTTCACCAAGTGAGTCGACATCGGCGAAATCGAAAGCTTCGGCTTCTGCAATATCGAGGATTTTCGCACCTTCGGCTCCGCTTAGGAATTCGCCTTTCTCGTTGAGAAGCTTGAGCGCGTTCCATTGTTTCGGGTTGTGGGAAGCCGTAAGGATGATGCCGCCATCGGCCTTTTCGAGCGGAACGGCAATTTCTACCGTAGGCGTTGTGGAAAGTCCCAAATCGATCACGTCAATTCCGAGGCCGACCAATGTATTTACCACGAGGTTATGGATCATTGGACCGGAAATCCTCGCATCGCGGCCTATCACGACTGTCAGTTTTTCTTTTTTGCTGTAATTCCTGAGCCACGTTCCGTAAGCCGAAGCAAATTTTACGGCGTCTACCGGAGTGAGATTGTCGCCGGTTTTTCCTCCGATCGTTCCGCGGATGCCTGAAATCGATTTTATAAGTGTCACTTGTCTGGTTTTAATGATTAGCGCGCAAATATACTGTTTTGCCTTGTTCCGTCTTGACCTTGAGCCCATTTGTACGCCACTATTTTTATTTTGGATACAAATTTTGCATGGGTTATAAACCGTAACATTATCGCACATTAATAATGCTATTTTGTAGTCCAAATACTATTAACTATATCGTTACATGTATTTCATCGATTAAAATATACACTTAATCGGAATATTTGTGCCGAAAAATTTTGCCGGATTGGAAGGAATTCCTAGATTCGCCAAAAATGTAGGAAGCACACGCCACAAAGTGCTTTGCATTTCCAAGAAAAATTACATGGGAAAACGCGCTCGAAAATGGCTTGTCACAAGCTGGCTTTTGCTGGTTTTGACTTGCGTTTGCTGGATTTTTTGGAGTACCGAGCTGGTTTATGCCAAACCGACTCCGATTCCATCCGATTACCGCGAAGTGTCGGCCGGAAGTGCGATCGACGTTTCCCAAACTTTCGACAGATCATCGGGCAAACCGATATTGATCCACTTTTTCAACCCCGATTGTCCTTGCTCCAAATTCAACATCAAACACGTCAAGTCATTGGTTTCCAAATACAAGGATAGCTTTGATTTTGCGATTGTCGTGCTTTCGGAAAAAGGCAAATACGACGCATCTGACATCAATGACAAATTCGGCCTTGACCTACAAATTTCATTCGACGAGGACATCGCCAAAAAATGTGGTGTGATTTCGACGCCTCAAGCAGTCATTCTCGATGCCGAAAGCCGATTGTTCTTCAAAGGCAATTACAACAAGGCGCGCTATTGCACCGATGCCAAAAGCGATTACGCGAGAATGGCCATCGATTCCCTGCTCAAGCACAAAACCGATCCCAAATTCAATCCTTTGGCGCACGTAGCTTATGGCTGCGCTTTGCCTTCGGACAAAACCTGCCGTAAAAACTGACGCATGACCGACATCACCGCACCTTCGGAAAAAGAAATCGCGCACGCTACGGGATTCGAGGACGAGATCAAATTGAAATCGGATAGGCTCATCAATTACTTTTTGCCCGCATTTTTCGCGACCGGACTTTTGCTTGCGCCGGTCTACGACACCTGGAATGTGGCCTTGGGCATTGGGATTCCGCTTTTGTCGGCTTATTACATCTCAAAACTCCTGTTGCCCGATTCTAATTTGTACCAATATGTTTTGGGATCGGTTCTGGGACTTTTCATGGCGCAGTTCATCTATCAGATGCACGGCATGTTCGAGATGCACTTTTTCGCTTTCATAGGAAGCGCGATCCTGATCACTTACCAGAACTGGAAACTCCAGATTACGATCGCGACGGTCGTGATCGCTCACCACGCGATTTTCGGTTATCTGCAATATTCGGGAATGGACGCCATCTATTTTTCCCAACTCGATTTCATGGACATCGAGACTTTCGCCGTGCACGGTTTTCTGGCCTCGGTGATCTTCGTACTTTGCGGCGCCTGGTCTTACGACATGAGCAAATATGCAAATCGCCATATCAAACTCACGTACGAACTCGGGAAACTCCAGAAAAACGAGGAACAGAACAAGCTTTTGCGCAAGACGAACCTCGAACTCGACAAATTCGCTTATAGCGTTTCACACGATCTGCGCGCGCCTTTACTGTCGATGCAAGGCATTGTCGAGCTGACTTCACTTTCGACCGAAGAAGAACTCACGAGAAAACACATGGAAATGCTCATGGAAAGCGTGGGCAAACTCGATACTTTCATTTCGGATATCCACCATTACAGCCGAAATGCGCGAATGGCCATGAAACTCGAGCCGATCGATTTCGAGGATTTGCTCTCGGGCGTAAACCAGCAATTGGCTTACATGAACGGCACGCGTCCGGTTGACATCCAGGTTACCGTCGACAGTTCACACAAATTCGTATCGGACAAATATCGCGTCCAAATGGTGATGAACAACCTGGTCTCGAACGCCATCCGCTACCAAAACATCGAGAACGAGAATCCTTTCGTGAAAGTATTGGTTTCGATGTCGCCCGAAAATGCCACGATTACCGTCAAAGACAACGGCATCGGCATCAACGACGAGAATTACCACAAGATTTTCGATATGTTCTACCGCGTTTCGGACCAATCGAAAGGTTCCGGCCTCGGGCTTTACATCGTGAAGGAAACCGTCGACGTGCTCCAAGGTTCGATAAGCCTCGAATCTGAAGTGGGAACCGGAACCACATTCGTCATAAAATTGCCCAACAACGCTGCCTCATAAAAACGCAAAACAAAAACCTACGACATGACAAAATCACAAGACAGACCTTACGAGCTGGTACTATCGGTAGATGACAACGCCATTGACCGCTACATTTGCTCGACGATCGTCAAAAAGTTCAACTTCGCCAAACGCGTGCTCGAGTTCGACATGGCGACCAAGGCGCTCGATTACCTGAAGGAAAATGCCCACATTCCCGAGAACATTCCGCAAATCATCTTTCTCGACATCAACATGCCGGGCATGAACGGATTCGAATTCCTGGAAGAAGCCTCGAAACTGTCGAACGTGATCAAGAATACGTGCTGTATCGTGATGCTGACGTCGTCGTTGAATCCCGACGATCGCGATCGCGCCTCCAGAAGTACGATCGTCAAGGATTACATCAACAAACCTTTGAGCCAAAGCAAACTGGACGAGGTCGAGGAGATTTTCAACAGCCAGTTCAACGGTTGCGGAGAAGTCGCCTAAAACCAATATTTTGCCAAAAACTTCACCGGATGCCAAAAGTGTCCGGTTTTTTTGCGGCTGTATTTGCGTACTTCTTCCTCCGGCACATTCACCACTTTTCCTTACATTTAACGAATGAACTTTCTCGCCCACATCTATCTTTCGGAAAACGACGACCTGATAAAAATAGGTAATTTCATGGCCGACGGCGTGCGCGGACGCGATTACGAAACCATGCATCCGCAAATCCAGAAGGGCATTCTGCTGCATCGGTTCATCGACACTTACACTGACAATCATCCGGTTTTCAGGCAAAGTACCAAGCGGCTTCACGAGCGCTATCACCATTATGCCGGCGTTATCGTCGATGTGGTTTACGATCATTTCCTGGCCAAGAACTGGAAGAAATATTCCGATGAGAATCTAGCCGATTTCATTGACCGATTTTACGATTCGCTCACGACTTACCACGAACTGCTGAACGAGAAAACGCAAAAAATGGCGCCTTACATGATTCGGTCGAACTGGCTTTTCAACTACCAATTCAAGGACGGCATCGCCAGAATTTTATATCAGATGGACCAACGGACGCGCAACAACTCCAAAATGCAGTTCGCCATTGAGGAACTCAACGAATTCTACGAAGATTTCGAGCGCGAATTCACCGAATTTTTCGAGGATTTGAGAAAGAACGCAAAAGAAAAACTACTTTCGCTATGATCCGGTTTTTTTTGCAATTCCGTCTGCAACTACTTTTGCTACTGTTACTTTCACTATTTCCCCAATACGCATCCTCCCAAAAAGCAATGGTCGTTTCGGCCAAGAAAGAAGCCTCGGACATCGGTTTGCAAGTCATGAAAAACGGCGGGAACGCGTTCGATGCGATGATCGCGACACAACTCGCGCTGACTGTCGCCTATCCTTACGCAGGAAATATCTCGGGCGGCGGCTTCATGGTTTACAGAAAAGCGAATGGCGAAACCGGAACGCTCGATTTCCGCGAGGTCGCACCAAAAGCTTCGAACAAGGACATGTTTTTGGATTCCGATGGTAATGTGATCGCCGGAAAAAGTACCGAAACCGCGTTCTCGGTTGGCGTGCCCGGGTCGTTGGCCGCGATTTTCGACGTGCATGAAAAGTTCGGGAAAACCCCGATGGAAAAACTTATCGCGCCTTCGATCGCCTTGGCCGAAAAAGGGATCGTGCTTACCCAAAAAGACATCGACCAGATCGAGGCCAACCAAAAAGACATCATCCGTTTGAACGGAAACCAAACGATTTACGCCCAAAGCTACAAAGTTGGGGACGTGATCAAATTTCCGGCGCTGGCCGAGACTTTGAGACGTATCTCGAAAAATGGACGGGACGAATGCTACAAAGGCGAAACGGCCCAAAAACTCATCGGATACATCTCAAAAAAAGGCGGCATCATGACACTTGAAGATTTGTCGGATTACAAGACCGTCTGGAGAGAACCGATCGCTTTCCGGTACAAGAATCTCAACATCATCACGATGCGTCCGCCTAGCAGCGGTGGAATTTGCCTTGCCCAGATCTTTAGATCGATCGAGGATTACGACCTAAAAAAACTTGGTCACAATTCCGAAAAATACATCCAGCTTTTGACCGAAGCCGAACGCCGATCTTATGCCGATCGCAACCATTTCCTGGGCGATCCGGATTTCGTCAAGATTCCTGTTGCTGAATTACTTGACAAAAAATATCTGAAGCGTCGCATGAATTCGTTCAACTTCGAAAAAGCGACGTCATCGACCGACGTTTCCCACGGCGAGATCGCATTTTCAGAAAGTGATGAAACGACGCATTTCTCGATCGTGGACCAATTCGGGAACGCGGTTTCGGTGACGACGACGCTAAACGGCGCTTTCGGATCGAAACTGTATTGCGACGAGCTCGGTTTTTTCCTCAACAACGAAATGGACGATTTTTCGGCAAAACCCGGCGTCGCGAATTATTTCGGCTTGACCGGAAGCAAAGCCAACGCAATCGCGCCGGGAAAACGCATGTTGAGCTCGATGACGCCGACAATTATTGAAAAGGACGGGAAATTATTTCTCGTTTTGGGAACGCCCGGTGGTTCGACGATCATCACCTCGGTTTTGCAAACGATCCTGAACGTGCACGAATTTGGAATGGATATGCAACAAGCCGTGGACGCGAAACGGTTGCATCATCAGTGGCTTCCGGACGTGATCATTGCCGAACCGGGCGCCTTGTCTGACGAAAAAACCAAAAATCTCGAAGCGAAAGGCTACAAAGTCGATGCGAAGTTCTGGCCGATCATCGGGAAAGTCGACGCGATTCTCGTCAGGAAAGACAAATCGCTCGAAGCCGGGGCTGATAAACGCGGTGACGACGCGGCTTCCGGCTTCTGAACAACAAATCAAACCAACCAAAAATCAGATAAAAATGAAAAGAGTTACAGGAATCGGCGGGTTATTTTTCAAGGCCAAAGACCCGAAAGCGATCAACGAATGGTACAAGACGCACTTGGGATTCGACACGACCGATTACGGCACGAGTTTCGTTTCCAAAGACGAAGATTCGGATAAAAAAGCGATTACACAATGGGCGCCGTTTGCCGAAAACACTAAGTATTTCGAGCCGTCCGAGAAAGATTTCATGTTCAACTATCGCGTCGAAAATCTCGAGGCCTTGGTGGAAGAACTCAAAAAAGAAGGCGTTGCGATATTGGACGAGATCGCCACTTACGACTACGGAAAATTCGTGCACATCCTCGATCTGGAAGGCAACAAGGTCGAATTGTGGGAACCGATGGGCGAATAATTCGTGTCAGGCACGGATTTTTTCCGCATTTGGATGAATGCCGCAAACACTTGTAGCGAACCGCTCGATAACGTATCTTAGCGAACCTATTTTTGAACGATGCCGGCGCGACAAGTTTCTTCCATAATCTTATTTTTCAGAAAAATCTCGAGACAGTTCGAACGACTGTTTTTCGTGGCCAAGACGCTTTTGTCCGAAAGGCATTTCATCTATTTGGCCTGCATCGTCGTGGCTTTGACGTGCGCGATGGCCGTTATCATCCTCAAAAGTTTCGCACACAACGTTTTCGTTTTCGCGACTTATGTGAACAATTACGTCAAATTGCCTTACATCAACTCGATTTTTCCCATCATCGGAATCGTGCTTACGGTTTTCGTGATCCGGAATTTCCTTGGCGGAAGTCTCGAAAAAGGCAGTTCGCGCATTCTGTATGCCATAGCCAAGAAAGGCGGAATCATGCCGAGAAAACAGATGTACGCGCAAATCGTAACGTCTTCCCTGACTGTCGGACTCGGCGGATCGGCCGGACTCGAAAGCCCGATCACGATTACCGGAGCGGCCATAGGATCGAACTTCGCCCAAAAATACAGATTGTCCCAAAAAGACCGTTTGCTGCTTTTGGCCTGTGGTGTTGCGGCCGGAATCGGTGCGGCTTTCAACGCGCCAATCGCCGGAGTTTTGTTCGCCATCGAAGTCGTTTTGACCGACGTGACGATCTCAGCTTTCGTGCCGATCATCATTTCGGCTGCGACCGGCGCACTTGTCTCGACGATTTTGCTCAACGAGGAAGTTTTGCTGTCGTTCAAACAGATGAACACTTTCGATTACCACAACATTCCGTTCTATGTGCTGCTCGGAATTTTGGCCGGATTCACTTCGTTATATCACGCAAAAGCCTTCCAGCGCGTCGAGCATTATTTCGCGGGAATGAAAAACAAGGCTTACAAACGCGCTTTTTTCGGGGCGACAATTTTGGGAATCCTGATCTTCTTTTTCCCACAGCTTTTTGGAGAAGGATACGAAAGCATCAAAACGCTTTCAAACGACAATCCGAAAGTTCTTTTGGACAACACTTTGCTCGAAAGATTCCGCAACAGCGATTGGATTTTGCTGATTTTCATTGGCGTGACGATGTTTCTCAAAGCCTTCGCAACAGGACTCACTTTGGGCAGCGGCGGAAACGGTGGCAACTTCGCTCCTTCCCTATTCGTGGGCTCTTACCTTGGATTTTTCGTTTCGAAATTCGTGAATCTGACGGGATTCATGAACCATCAGCTTCCGGTGGGGAATTTCACGATTGTGGGAATGGCGGGCATCTTGGCCGGATTGTTCCATGCGCCGCTTACCGCGATCTTCCTTATCGGGGAAATTACCGGCGGTTATGGTTTGATGGTTCCGCTGATGATAGTTTCCTCGATAAGTTACGCCGTGGCGACATCTTTCGAGAAGCACTCGATGGACGTGAAATCGCTGGCCGACAAAGACGAGGTTTTCACGTCTGACAAAGACAAAAACATCTTGCTGAGCATCGACATCCTCAAACTTGTCCAACACGACGCGAAGTGGCTCAAGCCCGAAGATTCCATGGAAACTTTGGTCGGATTTCTATCGGAAACCAAACAGGAGATTTTTCCGGTGATCGACGATAAGTTCAACCTTGTCGGAATCGTTTGCCTGGACGAGATCCGACCGATGATCTTCAATTCGTATCGCGTCAAATTCACCAAGCTGCCAGAAATCATCCAGCCTGCAACCGAAGTGATCTCGCTCGAGGAAGGAATCGCCAATGCCGTGCACAAGTTCGAAAGTTCGGGTATCAAGACTTTGCCTGTTATCAAGAACGGCAAGTATTTCGGGATTTTATCCGAAGTCAACGTACTTGAGGCTTATCGCGAACAACTCAAACAGATGGTGATCGAATGACGATGCCAAATCCTTACATCACGATGCCATTTGGAATTGCGATAATCGTGGGCATGAATTTGCTCGGGCATTATCTGCCGCCCATTTCTTTATTCACGACTCCTTTTTATCTGACCTTGATTGTCGTTTTCCTAAACAAAGACCTTTTTGTGTGGAATTTCCACATCGCCACCATTTTCGCTTTCTTGCTGTTGCTTTTTAACGATCTCTCGCTTAGACTTTACGCAGGCGGAAGCCACGACCTGGAAGGAAAAGGTCTGTGTTCGGCGATGAGCGGCATGTCTTTTCTGATAATCTGTATCGCTATTTTCATTAAGTCATTTCAGGGCAAAAAGCCGAAAATTGTGCTGCTTCGCCTTTTCACGCTGGCTATCGCCGCGGTTTCAGCCTTCATTCTTTACGCGTTTTTTCGGACGGTCTCTAACTGCTCGCTTTAACAGAATCTTGTAGAACGTCCACCTGAAAATCAGCGCCAAAATCGTACTTTTGCAGCTTCATTTCCGCGAAGAATCATATGCAGAAGACAGACGAGACGATCGAAGTGCTAGGCGCACGCGTACACAACCTCAAAAACATAGACGTCAGTATTCCCAGAGAACAGCTCGTGGTCATCACGGGATTGTCGGGATCTGGAAAATCCTCACTGGCTTTCGACACGATTTATGCCGAAGGACAACGTCGTTACATAGAGACTTTTTCGGCTTACGCCAGACAATTTTTGGGCGGACTCGAACGTCCTGACGTCGACAAGATCGACGGGCTTTCTCCCGTAATTGCCATTGAACAAAAGACAACCAGCCGAAGCCCGCGTTCCACAGTTGGTACGATTACCGAGATTTACGACTTCCTGCGCCTTTTGTACGCTCGTGGTTCGGAAGCTTATTCGTACAACACGGGCGAAAAAATGGTGAGTTATTCGGATGATCAGATCAAGGATTTGATCAAACGCGATTTCGACGGCAAACGCATTAACATTTTGGCACCGGTAATCCGCGCGCGAAAAGGTCATTACGCCGAATTGTTCCAACAGATCGCCAAACAAGGATTTCTGCGCGTTCGCGTGAACGGAGAAGTCGTTGAGATCACGCCCGGCATGAAACTCGACCGCTACAAAACCCACGATATAGAAATCGTCATCGACCGCATGGCAATCGACGATTCTGAAGAAACCGACAAAAGATTGACCGAAAGCATCAAGACCGCGATGTATCACGGTGAAGATGTTTTGATGGTCATGGATCACGAGTCCGGCGATGCGCGTTTTTTCAGCCGGACTTTGATGGATCCGACAACGGGAATTTCTTATCCGAATCCGGAACCGAACCTGTTCTCGTTCAACTCTCCCAAAGGCGCTTGTCCGCATTGCAAAGGACTCGGAACGGTCAATGAAATCAACATCAAGAAAATAATCCCGAATCCGAAACTTTCCATCAAACAAGGCGGTTTTGCTCCGCTTGGCGAATACAAGGCGAGTTGGATCTTCAAGCAACTGGAAACCATCGGCGAAAAATTCGGGTTCAAGATGACCGATGCCATCGACAAAATCTCGTCCGAAGCGATGGACGTGATCCTGAACGGCGGAAAGGAAAAATTCGAGGTCAAATCGAAATCGGCGGGCGTTACCAAAGAATATAAAATCGACTTTGAAGGCATTTCGAACTTTATCAAAAACCAGTTCGAGGAAACCGAATCGACTTCGATAAAACGTTGGGCGAAAGAGTTCATGGACGAGGTGAAATGTCCGGTTTGCGAGGGAACGCGACTCAAAAAAGAGGCGCTTTACTTCCGTGTAAACGAAAAAAACATTGCCGAACTTTCAAACATGGACATTTCCGACCTCACGAAATGGTTTGATGGAATCGAGCACAAACTATCCGAAAAACAGAAAATCATCGCCGTCGAGATCATCAAGGAAATTCGCGACAGGTTGCACTTTTTGGTCAACGTCGGATTGGAATACCTGAGCTTGAGTCGCGGTTCACGGACACTTTCCGGAGGCGAGGCACAACGCATCCGGCTGGCGACACAAATCGGTTCACAACTCGTGGGCGTACTTTACATTCTGGACGAACCGAGCATCGGATTGCACCAGCGCGACAACGAAAAACTGATCCACTCGCTCGAGTCTTTGCGCGACATCGGCAACTCGATTATCGTCGTCGAACACGACAAGGACATGATCGAACGTGCCGATTACGTGATTGACATCGGGCCGAAAGCCGGAAAATACGGTGGTGAGATCATTTCTGCGGGAACGCCGAAACAGATGCTGGCCGAACACACGCTGACCGCTCAATACATGAACGGCGAAAAATCGATCGCAATCCCGAAAAAGAGACGCGAAGGCAACGGAAACGCGATGAAACTCAAAGGCGCGACCGGAAACAATCTCAAGAATGTCTCGATCGATCTTCCGCTTGGAAAACTGATTGTCGTCACAGGCGTTTCGGGCAGCGGAAAATCGACTTTGATAAACGAGACTTTGTATCCGATTTTGAACGCGCATTATTTCAACGGCGTCAAGAAACCGCAGCCTTACAAATCAATCGAAGGTCTGGAACATATAGACAAGGTCATTGACATCGACCAAAGTCCAATCGGACGGACGCCGAGATCGAATCCCGCTACTTATACCGACGTTTTTTCGGAGATACGGAATTTGTTCACGATGACCTCGGAAGCACAGATTCGCGGTTACAAGGCTGGACGTTTTTCGTTCAACGTAAAAGGCGGACGCTGTGAGACTTGTGAAGGTTCAGGTGTACGAACGATTGAGATGAATTTCCTTCCGGATGTTTATGTGGAATGCGAGACTTGCCAGGGAAAGCGCTTCAATCGCGAGACGTTGGAAATCCGGTACAAAGGAAAATCCGTTTCGGACGTCTTGAACATGACCGTTGACGAAGCCGTGGATTTCTTCGAGAATATTCCAAAAATCTACAGAAAAGTAAAGACGATCCAGGACGTCGGACTTGGATATATCACACTTGGCCAACAATCGACGACGCTTTCCGGTGGTGAAGCGCAAAGGATCAAACTGGCCACGGAATTGTCCAAAAAAGATACGGGAAATACGTTCTACATTATGGACGAACCCACGACTGGTCTGCATTTCGAGGACATTCGCGTATTGATGGAAGTCATTACCAAACTCGTCGACAAAGGCAATTCGGTATTGATCATCGAGCACAATATGGATGTCATAAAGCTTGCCGATCACATCATCGATATTGGTCCGGAAGGCGGTCAAGGCGGCGGAACTGTCGTGGCTACCGGCACTCCGGAGCAGGTTTCTAAGGTTAAAAAGAGTCATACTGCTCGGTTTTTGGCGAAGGAACTTAGGTGAAAAGTTAAAACTCAAATTCCATCCCGATAGCTATCGGGACCAAATTCCACTGCCGAAGGGTTCGAAAAAATCCCAAAATCCCGATCCTACAAAATCACCCTGTCACCGTTTAAAACAGTGACAGGGTTTATAACCCTGACAGGGTGTACCTTTTTTTGTAGGAATTCCACGCAAACGTTCCGATAATCCTACAAATAGAAAAATACCGGATCCGAAAAACAAATACAGTGAATCGCAAGCTGCAAGACCTACACAACGAACTGATTTCCAAAGGTTGCAATCTGTTTTTTATTGACGGAATCGGCGGTCCGATCGACAGCGATGTCGAGCATCTGGGATTTTTCGATCCGAATTGGGAAGTTTATTACAGCGAGCGCGGTCAAAAAGGAAAAGTGTTTTTGTCTACTCCCGACATTTCAGAGGCGATCGCTTTCTATCGGAAGCATATTCTTTCTATCGAGCATTGGCATTTGATCGCTTTCACGCGCTCAGCCGATGTCTTGGAAAAATATCGCTTCGGTTTGGAGAAAGTCAGGATCAAAACGATACAGAATGACCTTCCCGATTATAGCCAAAGAAACGATCGGATTTACCGACTTTTTGTGGTGAACAAATCGATTTTCGAGGCTCTGCGGTTATTTCCCGAAGTTCCATTTTTCGACGAAAATCTCACGCATTTCGGGACTTATTAGGCCACACGCCAGTTGACCAAAGTGTCGCGAGAATCAAAACGGGTTGAAAAAATAATCTCGCGAGGCGTAAATTGTCCGAATTGAGTCCGAAGGCATCATATCTGTTCAAATACTGGGCAATATTTCCCGGAAAGACGAGTACGAAGAAAATGGCGAGCGCGCCTCCTATCTCGCGTCTGTATTTGGCCCAAAAAATCAGCGAAAGCCCGAAAGCGACCTCGACGATTCCCGACAAAATCACGACCAAATCCTTGTCCATCGGAACCCAATTTGGCACTTGCGCCTGGAATTCGATCCTTGCAAAAGTCAAATGTCCGGTTCCGGCGATGACCATTGCAAAACCGATTATGTTTTTTGTCCAAAGTTGAAATTTGGTGTAAGTCGTGTCCATAAATTGAGAATTTACCCTAAGATAACCAATGCATCGCGATTCGTTGTTACAGGATTTTTGAAAGTTTGTCGACCATTGCCGAAAATGGATTACTTTAGCCGGGTTTGCTTTGGAGTGCCTGAAAGACGGAGTGACTGAGCTGCCTGAAATACCGAATTCAGCAAGGAAAATAGTTCCAGTAAATAAATATAAAAGATAACAAATACAATTTCGAATGTACCTCGATCTGCCTTAAAATTCAGGCATTCAGGAACTTCGAACTTAAAAACAGAGAAATGCGTTTAGAAGATTTTGAGAACGAGGACGATCGCATCATAAGCGACAGATTGAAACAAAAAACTTGGAGCGAGATCCGCTCGAACGATTCATGGGCGATTTTCAAGATCATGGCCGAATTCGTGAACGGATACGAAAGCATGGGAAGGATTGGGCCTTGCGTGTCGATTTTCGGATCGGCGAGAACCAAACCGGATCACGAATTCTACACCTTGACCGAACAGATCGCGTTCAAGATTTCGAAAGCGGGCTATGGCGTGATCACAGGCGGCGGGCCGGGAATCATGGAAGCCGGAAACAAAGGCGCGCATTTGGGCGGCGGAACTTCGGTCGGATTGAACATTGAATTGCCGTTCGAGCAGCACTTTAACCCTTACATTGACCACGACAAAAACCTCAATTTCGATTACTTTTTCGTCAGAAAAGTCATGTTCGTCAAGTATTCACAAGGATTTGTGGTCATGCCTGGCGGATTTGGGACTTTGGACGAAATGTTCGAAGCGATCACCTTGATCCAAACCAAAAAAATCGCCAAATTCCCGATCATATTGGTGGGACGCGATTTCTGGGGCGGACTTTGGACTTGGGTAAAAGACGTCCTGGTCGAAAAATACGCGAACGTTTCACCCGCCGATCTTGACTTGGTAAAGATCGTGGACACCGCCGACGAAGTGGTCGCGGTCTTGGACAATTTCTACAAAAAATACACGCTCAGCCCTAACTTTTAAGCTTGAGCCGCAAACAATTTGGCCACGAATTCACGAATGCGCTTTATTCGTGAATTCGTGGCTTTATTTATTGGCGACGCTCATTTGGATTTGTCCGATAAAGACTTCGGGATTCCAAACCTCAAAGGTTTATCCGAAATAAAATCGGCCGCAAGCGATGTGAGGAAATCCGGAAAGTAATGCCAAGTCACCTCGTTGTTTGTCCCAAACCACGGCTTATCATCCGCAACTTATTTAATTTCTGCTTAAACTTCCGAGGCCATTGCGCAACCAAACACGGCAATATGTATCTTTCCCGAACGTTATAACTTCAATTGCTATCAAAGAATTGCCTCCTATTTCTCGTTTGCGGATTTTGATTTTCACGTTGGTCGGATTGCCGGTTTGGGTATTCGGCCAGCATCACTCGCGTGTTGTGGCGACACTCGATGACGAGAAAAAGGAAATCGTCGTCTATCAGGAACTCACGATTTACAATCAAACGTCTGACACTCTTACGACAATTGTCCTCAACGACTGGAACCACGCCTACTCCAACAAATCGACGCCATTGGCAAAAAGGTTTTCGGATGAATTCGTAAGGTCGTTCCATCTGGCAAAGACTTTCGACCGCGGCAGCACGCAAAATTTATCGATCGCGACTCTCGATAACCAGACATTACAGTTCTTCCGACCCGAAAAACATCCCGATCTGGTCGAGATCTATTTGCGCGAAAAATTGGCTCCGGGCGATAAAACCGTCGTCAAACTCAATTATGTCAGTAAAATCCCATCGAACAAATTCACGCGTTTTGGCTATTCGAACGACGGAAAATACTATCTCAAAGATTGGTTCCTGACGCCGGCGCGCTACGACAACCACGAATTTGTGCGCTATTCCAACGTCGGGATCGACGATATCGCCAACGGGATTTCCGATTATGAGATCGAGTTCAACGTCGCCAGGAAAGTCGAGATCGACAGCGATCTGGACGAGAGGAAATCGTTTGCCGACGCCAATTCAACCAAAAAAGAATTTTCGGGAAAAAACCGAAACAGCTTCAACCTGTATATTTCGCCTTTCCCGACCTTCCATCGCTTCAAGAACGAGATCGTCAGTATCGAAAATGGCATCGAAAGCAGCAAAGTCACAGACATCCAAAAGGCCGTGATCGTGGATCGCATCGTGCATTTCGTGAAAGATAATGTCGGAAGTTATCCGTTCGAAAAAATTACGGTTTCGGAAGCCGATTATGCCCGGAATCCTTTCTATGGACTCAATCAGTTGCCGAGTTTCATCAGTCCGTTTCCGGATCAATATTTGTATGAGATCAAATTCCTCAAGACGTATCTGCACAATTATCTCCAGACGAGTTTGAGGCTGGATCCGAGGCGCGACAACTGGATATACGACGGCATCCAGATTTACATGATGACCAAGTACATCGACGAAAACTATCCGAACGCCAAGATGATGGGCGTGATTTCCAACCTAAAACTGCTCAAAGGCTATCGGCTGATAAACCTCGATTTCAACGAACAATACAGCTATTTCTACATGTTGATGGCGCGCAAGAATCTCGATCAGCCCATCGGTTTTTCAAAAAACAAGCTCATCAAGTTCAACGAACAGATTGCCGGAAAATACCGCGCCGGACTGAGTTTTCGATACCTCGACAATTTTCTCGAGCGCGACGTGGTTCCGGGTACGATCAAGGAATTTTACGCGTTGGCCACGAAATACCAAACCGACGGAAAAGACTTCGAATTCCTGCTCAAGACAAAAGCGTATAAAAACATAGACTGGTTTCTCGAGACCGTGATCAATTCGCGCGACATCATTGACTACAAGTTTACCGATGTTGCGAAAACAAAAGATTCGGTGACAGTGAACCTGCACAACCGCACCGGAACAACCGTTCCGATTCCCGTTTACGGACTCAAGAAAGGCGAAGTCGTCTGGAAGCAATGGATCGAGAACGTGAGCCGCGACAGCACTTTTACGTTCGAAAGGAAAGAAGCCGACAAAATCGTCATCAACTACAAAAACGAGGTTCCGGAATACAACCTGCGCAACAACTGGAAGTCCTTGAGGGGCTTTTCGATCGGCAACCGACCGATCAAATTCAACTTCATGAAAGATCTCGAAGATCCCGATTACAACCAGATTCTGTACGTTCCGTCGATTTCGTACAACCTTTACGACGGGATTTCGCCCGGCTTGCGCTTCCACAACAAAACGATTCTCGACAAGCCTTTCACTTTTGACGTGAATCCGATTTATTCCCCAAAAACGAATTCTCTTACAGGAAGTTACGCCGTTGCAGTTAATCAAAACCTTCGCAATTCCGATCTTTACAACATTCGGTATTCGATCAGCGGCAATCATTTCCATTACGCACCCGAAGCTTCTTATCTGAAACTGAATCCGATGATCCGGATGAGCTTTCGCAACAACGACAACTTCCGCGACAACCGCAAGGAATCGCTCATGGCCAGAAACGTGATCGTGTATCGCGAACGCACAGATTTGGTGCTCGACGATCTGGACGAGAACGAGAATTATTCGGTTTTCAATCTCAGATACGCCAATTCGCGTCAGGAAGCGACGAACACGGTTTTCTTTTCGACCGATGTGCAACTCGCCAACAAATTCGGTAAAACGGCCGTGGAGTTCGAATACCGCAAGCTTTTCGAGAACAACAGGCAACTCAACCTGCGTTTTTACGGCGGAATGTTCCTGTACAACAAAACTTCTAATGACTTCTTCAGCTTTGCGCTCGACCGTCCTACCGATTACCTTTTCGACTACAACTATTACGGACGTTCCGAAAGCAGCGGTTTGTACAGCCAACAATTGATCATGTCCGAAGGCGGTTTCAAGTCGAAAATTACGCCAGCATTCGCCAACCAATGGATTTCGACCGTAAATGGAAGTTTCAATGTCTGGAATTGGATCGAGCTTTACGGCGACCTCGGATTCGTCAAAAATCATGGCTCAAACCCCAATTTTGTCTACGACAGCGGCGTTCGTCTGAATCTCGTAACCGATTATTTCGAACTTTACTTTCCGGTTTACTCGAATTTGGGCTGGGAAGTTTCGCAGCCGAACTACAACGAGAAAATCCGTTTTATCGTGACTTTGGATCCGAAAACTTTGATCAATTTGTTCACTCGGAAGTGGTTTTGAGTTGGATCAAGGATGATGGACGGAGAGATGACTTTTGATTTTCAGGATTGTCGCGGATTCTTGCTTTTTTGGATTTCATATTGCCGACGGAGGAAAATCAGCGCAGACGGTATCCGGCCTGATTTTACTGATCGCACTTATCACACTGATTTTTTTGGCAATTGGCATATCGCATTTTTTCTGAAATTCCTACAAAAAAGGAACACCCTGTCAGGGTTATAAACCCTGTCACTGTTTTAAACGGTGACAGGGTTCATTTTTAAGGAGAGATCGAAGTTTCTGATTGAAATTAGGACTTGTCCTTACCGCTATCAGAATTCGAACTTTACTTTCCGGTTTACTCGAATTTGGGCTGGGAAGTTTCGCAGCCGAACTACAACGAGAAAATCCGTTATATCGTGACTTTGGATCCGAAAACTTTGATCAATTTGTTTACTCGGAAGTGGTTTTGAGCTGGATCAAGGATGATGGACGGAAAGATGACTTTTGATTTTCAAATTCTCCGATTGGCGGATTTTCGGATTCTCCAGACGTGAATTTCGACAGATTTTCGGGATTGTCGCAGATTCTTGCTTTTTCGGATTTCATATTGCTGACGGAGGAAAATCAGCGCAGACGGTATCCGGCCTGATTGGCCTGATTGGTCTGATCGCACTTATC
This sequence comes from Flavobacterium sp., assembly GCF_004295795.1. Taxonomy (GTDB): domain Bacteria; phylum Bacteroidota; class Bacteroidia; order Flavobacteriales; family Flavobacteriaceae; genus Flavobacterium. Next base: position 25,898 of record NZ_SEBR01000020.1, read on the forward strand.
ACACTGATTTTTTTGGCAATTGGTATTTCGTGTTTTTTTCTAAAATTCCTACAAAAAAAGGGACACCCTGTCAGGGTTATAAACCCTGTCACTGTTTTAAACGGTGACAGGGTTCATTTTTTCAGGAACAATTGCAATTTCAAATTGATAAAAGAATTTACTCCAATCGCTATCAGCATTTAAATTCGTCCCCATAGCTATCGGATTGGAATTTGGAATTTGGAATTTGGAATTTAAAATTCACCGATTCTCACACATCCGACGCAAAAAATACATTTTCAACAAAATAAACTTCACAAAAAGATGATTCACTGAGAAAAGCCGTCCGCTTTTTTGGATCGGATTCCAAACTCAACGTTAATTTCCTTACCTTTGTTTCCTAACCGATTTCTTACCATGACGCAATCTGAAACCGCCCAAACGCTCACTTTCGAAGATTTCAAGACCGAAGTCCTGCACGATTACAAGATCGCGCTGACAAGTCGCGAATGCAGTCTTTTAGGCCGACGCGAAGTCCTTACCGGAAAAGCCAAATTCGGGATTTTTGGCGATGGAAAGGAAGTGCCGCAACTCGCGATGGCCAAGGCTTTCAAGAATGGCGATTTCAGATCCGGTTACTATCGCGACCAGACTTTCATGATGGCGATCGGCCAGCTCTCAATCCAGCAATTTTTCGCCGGATTGTATGGACACACAGATATCGAGCAAGAACCGATGTCGGCCGGAAGACAAATGGGCGGCCACTTTGCCACGCACAGCCTGAACGCCGACGGAAGCTGGAAAAACCTTACGATCCAAAAGAATTCCTCGTCAGACATTTCACCCACTGCCGGTCAAATGCCGCGATTGCTCGGATTGGCGCAGGCATCCAAAATCTACAGAAACGTACAAAACATAAACGGTGCGACCAATTTCTCGATTTTCGGGAACGAGATCGCTTGGGGAACGATCGGCAACGCGAGTACATCCGAAGGTCTTTTCTTCGAAACCATCAATGCAGCCGGCGTTTTGCAGGTCCCAATGGTGATTTCGGTCTGGGACGACGAATACGGAATTTCGGTTCACGCGCGCCACCAGACCACAAAAGAGAACATTTCCGAAATCCTCAAAGGTTTGCAACGGGACGAGAACGCAAAAGGTTACGAGATTTTCCGTTGTAAAGGTTGGGATTATGCCGACTTGGTAGCGACATACGACAAAGCTTCGAAACTCGCCAGAGCCGAACACGTGCCTTGCCTGATTCACGTTACCGAAGTCACGCAACCGCAAGGCCATTCGACATCCGGGTCGCACGAGCGCTACAAAAACACCGATCGCCTGCAATGGGAAGCTGATTTCGACTGTATCAAAAAGATGCGCGAATGGATGTTGCGCAACAATCTTTCCACGGCCGAAGTCCTCGACGGGATGGAATCGGATATCAAAAAAGAAGTGCTCGAAGGCAAAAAAGCTGCCTGGACGGCTTATCTGAATCCGATCAAACAAGAACAATCGGAATTGGTCGATTTGCTGAATTCGATTTCGGAACAAAGCGCCAACAAGGTTTTCATCCAAAAATATGCCGCCGACCTTTCGTCCATCAAAGAGCCGATCCGCAAGGATTTGCTGGTTTTGGCCAGAAAAGCGTTGCGGATGTTGCTCGAGGAAAATGCGCTGCGACTGCAATTGGCCGAATGGATAAGAACTTACACGAACAAAATCCAACCGAATTTCAGCTCTCACCTATTCTCTGAATCGGCTCAGGGCGTGGCTTCGGTACAGGAAGTTTTGCCGACGTTCGACGACAATTCGGAAGAAGCCGATGCGAGATTGGTACTGCGCGACAACTTTGACGCTTTGTTTACGAAATATCCGAACGCGCTGATTTTTGGCGAAGATTCCGGAAATATCGGAGACGTGAACCAAGGTTTGGAAGGCATGCAGGAAAAGTACGGTGAAATGCGTGTTTCCGATGCGGGAATCCGTGAAGCGACGATTTTGGGACAAGGTATCGGAATGGCCATGAGAGGTTTGCGCCCAATTGCCGAAATCCAGTATCTCGATTACTTATTATACGCCATCCAGATCATGAGCGATGATTTGGCAACTTTGCAATATCGCACGAAAGGGCGACAGAAAGCGCCGCTTATCATCAGGACGCGCGGACACAGGCTCGAAGGCATTTGGCATTCGGGATCGCCTATGGGCATGATCATCAATGCCATTCGAGGCATCCACGTTCTGGTCCCGAGAAATATGACAAAAGCCGCCGGATTCTACAATACTTTGATGGAATGCGACGAACCTGCCTTGATTGTCGAATGCCTGAACGGCTATCGTCTTAAAGAGAAGATGCCGACGAATTTGGCCGAGTTCAAAACCCCGATCGGCGTTGTGGAAACCATCCGAAAAGGTTCCGATATAACGATTGTATCGTACGGCTCGACTTTGAGGATCATAGAACAGGCGGCGAATGAACTTCAGTCTGTCGGGATCGATTGTGAGATCATTGACTGTCAATCGCTTTTGCCTTTCGACTTGAACCAGGACATCGCTAAAAGTATCGATCTCACAAATAGACTTTTGGTTGTTGACGAAGACGTTCCTGGTGGCGCATCGGCCTATATTTTGCAACAGGTCATCGACGATCAGAACGCTTATGATTTCCTCGACAGCAAACCTCAGACTTTGGCTGCCAAGGCGCATCGTCCGGCTTATGGAACTGACGGCGATTATTTTTCGAAACCGTCAGCCGAAGACATTTATGAGAAAGTATATGCGATGTTCAACGAACTCGATCCGACGAAATATCCTTCACTTTACTAATATCCGAAAACAAAAAACAACAAAATCCGATTGCGAAAGTGGTCGGATTTTTTGTTTAACATTTAAATCTTACATGGTTTCTACAATTGTATTGCGTTTTCGTTTTATCTGACGAAATTCAGTTCTCATTACAACCTAAAATCCAGAAATCATGAACAAATCAATTCTTTTGGGAGCATTTTCGCTTATTGCGTTGGCCTCATGCGAGAAAAAAACCGAAACCACGATCGAGAACAAAGACACGACTGTTGTCGTTATGCCTCCGCCACCGGCTGTGGAAACTCCTGCGGATACAAGCGATACATCGGTTGAAGTCGGAAAAGAAGGCATAAGTGTCGATTCGAAAACAACTGACGTGAAGGTCGAGGACGGAAAAACCAAAGTCGAAGTAAAAAAATAAAGCCATGAAACGTATTCTATTGCTTACAGCAGGACTTGCGCTGATGACATTTGCCTCGTGCAAGGACAAGAACGATCCGGCCGCTCCTGGCGAACCCGTTGTGGATACTATGACTGTCGATCCGCCGCCAGCGCCTCCAGTCGAAGAGAAAGAGATCGAGGTAAAAACGCCAGACGGGAAAAAAGTCGAGGTGAATGTCCCGGTTCCGCCACCGCCACCAAAACCCGGGAACTTGCCGCCGCCGCCTCCACCGCCTCCCACAGTAAAAGTGAAATAACACGGCAAGTGTCGCGTATAAAATTCAAGATATGAAACGCATCCTGTTAACAAGCGGAATCGCGCTTTTACTGCTCGCTTCGTGTAAGGACAATAACGATCCTTTGGCCGAAGGCGCGCTTGGCGTAGATACGATGTCAGTCGATCGACCGTCACTACCGCCCGATCAATTGGAACCTCGAGAGGCTGCAGAAGTGCAATCACCGGATGGAAGAGCGGAAATTGTAGTTCCCGGGCCGCCGCCACCGCCGCGTCCGAAACACCCGCCAAGGCCACGACGCTTGCCGCCTCCGCCCCATCCACCGAAGCTGAGGTTGCCACCGCCGCCTCCGCCTCCACCGCTTCCGCCACCACTTCGATAATTTGAGACAACAATCCGGCTTTGGTCCGGATTTGTCGTTAAAAACATATTAAAAGAATCGCAAACTCGTTTTTTAACAAATAACTTTAAGACGAGAACAATTTTATGGAAGAAATCCCGTCTTACGAAGTCATTATAATCGGTGGAAGCTATGCCGGACTCTCGGCTGCCATGACGCTTGGGCGTTCACTTCGCAACGTTTTGGTGATCGATACCGGAACGCCTTGCAACAGGAATTCGCCCCACGCCCACAACCTGATAGGATTCGACGGTGATTCACCTGAAGTCATCGCCTACAAAGCCAAAGAACAGGTTTTGAAATACCACACCGTCACTTTTTTCAACGGGAAGGCCGAAGCGGTTTCGGGACGCGACTCGGAATTCGAGGTCACAACCGATAACGGCGAGGCATTCCTGACCAAAAAAGTGCTTCTAGCGACAGGCGTGACCGACATAATTCCTGACATAGAAGGTTTTTCGGAGTGCTGGGGAAAAACGGTGATCCATTGCCCTTACTGCCACGCTTACGAAATCCGAGACAAAAAGATTGGGATTTTGGCCCATGGCGAGGCAGGATTCGAGATGTCGAAACTGATGCGTCAGTGGAGCAAGGACATTTCGATCCTGACCAACGACAATGAACCTTTTACTTTCGAGGAACTCAAGATTCTGAAAGACAAGGGAATTCCTGTACATCCGAAAGCCATCGGACATTTCGAATGCGAGCAAGGACAGGTTTCGAAAGTGGTTTTCACCGATGGGACGAAAGAGCCGTTCGACGCGATCTACGCCAGAGCCGGCGTGCGCCAAAGCACGATGATTCCGATAGAAATCGGGTGTGAGCTCGACCGCCACGGATTCGTGATCGTCGACGATTACCAAAGAACGAACATTCCCGGACTTTTCGCCGCCGGAGACAACACGATGGCCATGCGCTCGCTCGCACGTTCGATCGCAGCGGGAAACACAGCCGGAATCAGCATCAACCACGAATTAGTAAACGAAGATTTTTGATGGATTTGACCGAATTGCTCCTGAAACAAAACGACGTGCACGTCATCGACCGCGGTATTTCTTATGAAGATTATGTGCATTTGGATCTTTCGCCGGAAAACAACGACATTTCAGAAGATTTGGTATCGGATTCCGATGCATTTTCAGCTTACGTCGAAACCTACATCGCCAATGGAAAAGCGCAGGTCGCTTACGGCGGTTACAATGAAAAACGTCAGTTGTATAAGCGCAGTGATCTGTTTTCGGACAAAGACCAGGAACGCGACATCCATATCGGATTGGACATTTGGAGCGAAGCCGAAACGCCAGTCCTGGCCGCATTGGACGCGAAAGTGCACAGTTTCAACTTCAATTCCGGACACGGAAATTACGGCCCGACAATCGTTCTGGAACACAACATCGAAGGAAAAACGTTCTACACGCTTTACGGACATTTGTCGGTGGAGAGCATCGAAGACATAGAAATCGGGGACGTTTTCAAAAAAGGACAGGAAATCGGATTTTTGGGCGATGCGTCCGTGAATGGCGATTATCCGCCTCACTTGCACTTTCAGATTATCGACGACATTGACGATTATTTCGGAGATCATCCCGGCGTTTGTTCGGCATCTGACCTTGATTTCTATCTCAAAAATTGCCCCGACCCCAACTTATTGCTACAAATAAAACACACAACATGAGAAAAGTAGTCTTATTATTCAGCCTTATAGCCGTGATGGCGTCCTGTAAATCGAAAAAATCGGCTGCGAACGCCAACAAGCCAAAACCGGTTGAAGTGGCCACAGATGCGCGTGTTCCGCTTGACGAACTCGACGCCGACCAAAAGAAACGTTCCTACGAATTCGGGCACAGGATTCTGAACGCGTGCAACACCTCGCGATTCAAGCCGTTCAATTCGAGCGAAGCAACGCCGTCGGTAATCAAGAACGTGACCGAGTCGAAAATCACCAAAACCTGTCACCAATTCCGCCTCAAATATGGAGAATTCAGGGAAATGACTTTGGTGGAAGTTGTGAGAAACAAGAAAGACGAGACGAACGTCTACCGCTACAAAGCCGAATATTCGAAGAAAATCGCCAACAAGGAACTGCGCGTGATCATGAATGACGACAACAAATTGGTCGCGATAAAATCTACGGATTGGGTCGACAAATACGATCCGATCAAAAACTAAAGTCAATACATTTTACCGTCTTGCACTCCGTCAGAACCATTTCTTGCGCTTGAAGTAAATCGCCATCCCGATCGCGATTACGATCATCACGGCCCACACTGCATAATAACCGTTTTGCGTTTTGAGCTCGGGCATGTTCTCGAAATTCATTCCGTAAACTCCGACGATGAACGTCAATGGCATGAAAATCACCGAAAATACGGTCAGCGTTTTCATGATCTGGTTCATGCGTTGGCCTTGTGACGAAAAAAACATGTTCGAGGCGCTTTCCAAAGTGTTCGTGTCGTAGTCGATCTGGTCTAGAATCTCAAGGCATTTCTGGTGCAGACGCGCGAAAAATGTGTAGTTCGAACGCTCGATGCCGTCGTAATCTGCATCGTCTTTGATACTCTTGAGATTATAAAGCGCATCCCTCAACGGAACGACAGCTTTTTTCAGGAAATTCAAGCGCTCACGACTTTTTTCGATGCGATAAAGCACGAAAGTGTTCTCGGCGATTTTGGCTTCCATGAACAATTTTTCTACGTCTTCCTCGAAAGCTTCCAAAGTGATGAAGAAGTTTTCCATGATCGCATCCAACAACAAATACAGCAGGTAATCGTTTCCTCTTTTTCTTACGATTCCACTTCCCGTGCGGATTCTCTCGCGCAAATGGGCAAAAAAGTCGCTGCGTTTTTCCTGGAACGAAACCAATAGATTGTCTTTCATCAGGAAACTGATCTGTTCGACGCGAAGATTCGTCAGGTCATCTTCTGCCAAGATTGATTTTATACTGAAGAACAGCACGTTGTCGGCTTCTTCCATTCGCGCACGTCTTGTAACGTTAAGGATGTCGCCGATGATCGCCGGTTCCATATCGAGAAAAGTACCGATCTGCCGAATCAGTTCGGTATCGTGAAGCCCGTGGATGTTGAGCCATTTGACATCGTTGGTTTGGGACGGATCGCGCAACTCCTTCTCCATTCGATCGAGCGAACACGATTTGTATTCCTCATAACCTTCTTCGTTGTAGACAAAAAGCTGCACATCGACCGGATCGTCGTTGTAGATGCCGTTGTACTCGAGAAAATTCGGTTGGACTTTTCTGACTTTCTTGTATTTGATGCGTCTCACTTGGCGAAATTTGAACTAAAGATAAAAGATTCAGATTTTAGGGCTCATTGTCGGTAAGGAAAATTTAGGATTCTTATTTTTGGGATTCAAAACAGACAGCGACGCCTATCTGCCCTAAACAATCCTTCGAGTAAAATGCAGACACTTTACACCAATATCAAACAACTGCTCCAGATTCGCGACGTTTCGGTCGCGAAAGTTTCCGGAATCGAAATGGCCGAACTTCCAATGATCGAAAATGCGTGGCTTTTGACCGATGGCGAGTTGATTTCGGCTTTCGGGAAAATGTCAGAACTTCCGTCGTATGCAGGTGCGAAAGTGATCGACCTCGACGGAAAAGTCGTACTTCCCGCATGGTGCGACAGCCACACACACATCGTCTATGCCGGAAACCGCGTGCAGGAATTCGTAGACAGGATAAACGGTTTGAGTTATGAAGAAATCGCGAATCGCGGCGGCGGCATTTTGAATTCGGCCAAAAAGCTCAACGAAACTTCCGAAGATGCACTTTACGAGCAGTCTAAAAAGCGGCTCGACGAAGTCATGCATCAAGGTTCGGGCGCGGTTGAGATCAAATCGGGTTATGGTTTGACCGTCGAAGGCGAACTCAGGATGATGCGCGTCATCCGTCGGTTGAAGGAAAATTATCCGGTTGCGATCAAGGCGACTTTTTTGGGTGCGCACGCTTTCCCGACCGAATATAAATCGGATCCTGACGCTTACATCGACCTTATCGTCAATGAAATGCTACCTGAAATTACCAAAGAAGGCCTCGCCTATTACATCGATGCTTTTTGCGAAGTCGGCTATTTTTCGGTGGAACAGACCGAAAGGATTATGGAAGCAGGAAAAAAATACGGGCTCGAACCCAAAATCCACGTCAACCAATTCAATGCCATTGGCGGAATCGAGGCTTGCGTGAAACACGGTGCGCTTTCAGTAGACCATCTTGAGGTAGTTACCGATTCGGACATCGAAATGCTCAAGAATACCCGCACGATGCCCGTTGCCTTGCCTTTGTGTTCGTATTTCATCAGCATTCCTTACACGCCGGCGCGTCAAATGCTCAATGCCGGATTGCCGCTGGCACTGGCTTCTGATTTCAATCCGGGGACGACGCCTTCGGGAAACATGAATCTTGTCGTGGCCACGGCTTGCATCAAAATGAAGATGACGCCCGAGGAAGCCATAAACGCAGCCACTTTGAACGGCGCTTACGCAATGGGATTACAGGCGACTCACGGAAGTATCACCGTCGGGAAAAAAGCCAACCTCATCATCACGAAACCTTTGACTTCGTTTTATGAACTGCCTTACAACTTCGGAACCGACCTCATCGATGCTGTCGTAATAAACGGCGAGTTCCTTCCATAAAAAAAGCCCGACGGATCGAGCTCTTTGTTTATGTAAGAAATTGGTTATCTCAAGTTGAAACTTGTTTTTGACACCAATTCGCCTTTGTCGAAAATGTTCACGAAGTACGTTCCTTTCTCGAAATCTTTGCCTTTTCCATCGAGGAATTCACAAACGTCGACCGAAGCATTTGCGTAAGCCACGGTAGTCGTGAAGCTGTAAGTCAAAGTATCGGAACCGAATGTCTCGGTCAATTTGTCGCCCAAGACGTTGTTTTTTGAGTCGATGATCTGAACGTAATAGGTCTTTTCTCCTGATTTTGCGATTTTGTTCTCGGCAATCGAGAAGCACACTTTCAGTTTGTCGGCGCGGCTGGCTTTGTCTGTTTCGATCTGTTTTCCCGAACGGCGTTGCTTGATGGCTTGCGTACGCAAGTTCATGACCGAAAGTTTGGAGCCTTTTTCGACCGTTTTGGCAAGATTCTCATTCTGTACGACCAAAGTGTCGTTGAAACGCTTTTGTTCGCCGTATGCTTTTTGGACGCTGTCGCGCTGCACGACAAGTCCGGCGTTTTCTTTCTTAAGCACTTCCACTTGCGCCATCACTGATTTCATCCGGCCTTCGAGATTGCGATACTGGTCACGGATTTTCGAAAGCGCCGAGACATCGTTTTTGGCTTTCTCAAGATCGGCCATCAATTTCACTACTTTTTCCCTTTCGGCGATAAGTTCGTCAGACATGGATGTATTTTCTGCAATCGCGGTGTCATAGGTCGCTTTCAACGCCTGAAGATCTTTCATGACATCGTCTTTTTCCTTCACCAAGACGGTTTGCGTAGACTTCGCATCGCTACTCATCTTATACATATACGCCAAACTTCCTGCGAGTAAAAGCGCGAGTATCACTACGATCGCCTTTAATTTGGAGTTGCTGTTCTGATTTTCCATACTATTGGGTTTAAGTTGGTTGAAATGTTAAATTTTAACAAATTTAAATTATTAAAGCCGTTGGGCAACCTTGTTAACGAAAGTTTATATAAACGTCGTATTTTTGGGCGAAATTGCTTTTTGATGGAAAAATTGGTGGCGTTGCGCGCGGCAGAATTGGCCAAACTCACCCGACAAAGGAGTGGCGAAGTACGCTTTGGTGAAAAGATGTTGACAGTTCCCAAAACGGTCGATCCGCTTGTTTTCATGAGCAATTGTGAGGCGCGTTTCGTGCTTTTCGGAATTCCGGAAGACATCGGGATACGCGCCAATTCCGGTCGTCCCGGTGCTGCATCGGCCTGGCAGAACGCTTTGGAAAGTATCGCCAATCTGCAACACAACAAATTCTGCAAAGGAAGCGATATCCTGGCGCTCGGACATTTGGATGTTTCCGACGAAATGCGTCAGGCGGAAACTTTCAATTTTGCCGAAATCGACGACAGGCTCGCCATCAGCAAACTTGTACAAAGCATCGATAAGGAAGTTTCGCATCTGATCTTTTCGATCGTGAAAGCCGGAAAGATCCCGATAATCGTCGGAGGCGGACAAAACAACGCTTATGGAAACATCAAGGGCACGGCGCTCGCCAAGGGAAAACCCGTGAATGCGATCAATTTCGATTCCCAGTCCGATTTCAGGATTCTCGAAGGCCGACACAACGGCAACGCGTTCCACTACGCTTTCGAGGAAGGTTTTCTCAAGAAATATTTCATCTTCGGGCTTCATGAGAACTACGTTTCCAAAAACGTGCTCCAAAACGTGAAGAAACTCGAAGGTAGAATCCAGTACACGACTTATGACGAAATTTCGATAAGAGCCGAAAAGGATTTCGACTCGGAAATGCACAATGCCTCGCGTTTCATATCGTCAGATGCGTACGGAATCGAGATCGACCTCGACGCCATTCCGGACGTTGCGAGTTCGACAATGACTTACAGCGGATTTTCGGTGGCCAAAGCGCGTCGTTTCGTACACTTTTTCGCCAAACACAAAAACGCGGCTTATTTGCACATTTGCGAAGGCGCACCAGATTTGGGAGACGAAAAGAACAAGCACCTCATCGGGAAACTTATCGGTTATTTGCTTACGGATTTCATTAAGGCCAAGAATTCTTTGGACAATTAAAAAAAATTCCAAATCACAAATTCCAAATCCCAAAGCTGTGCCGATTGCTTTGTCGAGTTTTGCGGCGCGAATCTTGAAGTTTGCTTTATTACTAGTGCTGATTCTTTTTTTTACCGCGAATTCGCGAATTCCGTCATGCCGAGCGTAAATTCGCGAATTCGCGGTAAAATCTTGGATGACGCAATCTTCTTCATTTAATTCCTTCCGACAGGTTTGCGCATCGACCTTGGTTTATATTACAAACCGCGAATTCGCGAATTCTCTCACTACGAGCTTAAATTCGCGAATTCGCGGTTAAATCCGGGTGACACAATCTTCTCCAGAAATCTCAAGTCCAAAACATTCTCACATCCGCGGCAGCGAGAAAAACTATGGTGCATAAATTCTCCGGCACTATCCCAAAAAAAAGCCCCGTATTTCTACGAGGCTTCTATCATAAAACGATTGGGAATTACTTCTTCTCGTTTTTCTCCATTTTAGCTTTCAAGCCAGCAAGGATGTCATTGTTATCTCCAAGTGTAGGCGCCGAAGCGTTGTTGTTTGAAGAATTTTCCTGTGAATGACGTACGTTTTTCTCTTCTTCCTCACGGAAAGTAGCCGTGTGGGAAGCGACAACGCGCTTGAATTCTTTGTTGAACTCGATCACTTTGAAATCGGCAACTTCGCCTTTTTTCAATTTCTTGCCGTCTTCTTTTTCAAGGTGACGAGCAGGAATGAACGCTACAACATCGTCTCCGAAGTCTACGGTAGCACCTTTGTCAACTATTTCAGCGATAGTTCCGTTGTGTACGGTTCCAACTCCGAAAGCTGCTTCGTGCTTATCCCATGGGTTCGGTTGTGTTTGCTTGTGACCAAGAGAAAGTTTGCGTCCGTCAACATCTAGTTCAAGAACAACTACTTCCAATTTATCACCGACGTTCACGAATTCTGACGGGTGTTTCACTTTTTTCGTCCAAGAAAGATCAGAGATGTAGATCAATCCGTCGATTCCTTCTTCCAATTCAACGAATACGCCAAAGTTAGTGAAGTTGCGAACGATACCTGTGTGTTTTGAACCTACAGGATATTTAGACGTGATGTCTGTCCAAGGATCTTGCGACAATTGCTTGATACCAAGAGACATTTTGCGGTCTTCGCGATCCAAAGTCAAGATTTGTGCTTCTACGACATCTCCTACTTTCACGAAATCCTGAGCCGAACGCAAGTGCGTAGACCAAGACATTTCGCTTACGTGGATAAGTCCTTCAACACCTTCTGCAACCTCGATGAAAGCACCGTAGTCAGCGATAACAACAACTTTACCTTTCACTCTGTCACCAACAGACAAGTTAGTGTCAAGAGCGTCCCAAGGATGAGCGTTAAGCTGCTTCAAACCAAGTTGGATACGTGTTTTCTCATCATCGAAGTCAAGGATTACGACGTTCAATTTCTGATCAAGCTCCAATACTTCGCTCGGGTGGTTGATACGAGACCAAGAAAGGTCTGTGATGTGGATCAAACCGTCTACGCCGCCAAGGTCGATGAATACTCCGTATGAAGTGATGTTTTTGACAACACCTTCGAGAACCTGACCTTTTTGCAATTGTCCGATGATCTCTTTCTTCTGAACTTCGATATCTGCCTCGATAAGCGCTTTGTGCGATACGACAACGTTCTTGAACTCGTGGTTGATTTTCACGACCTTGAATTCCATCATTTTGTTGACGTATACATCGTAGTCACGGATTGGCTTGACGTCGATCTGTGAACCTGGCAAGAAGGCCTCGATTCCGAATACGTCCACGATCATACCACCTTTGGTACGGCATTTCACGAATCCGTTTACGATTTCGCCAGTTTCGTGAGCCGCGATAACGCGATCCCATGACTTGATAGTTCTAGCTTTTCTGTGAGAAAGTACAAGTTGTCCTGTCTTGTCCTCGCGAACGTCGATCAAAACTTCTACTTTGTCTCCAACTTTCAGGTTCGGGTTGTAACGGAATTCGTTCAACGAGATAACACCTTCTGATTTGGCGTTGATGTCGACGATAACGTCACGGTCTGTCATGCGGACGACAGTTCCGTCCACTACTTCTTCCTGATCTGTTGCGATGAAGGTCTTTGATACAAGATCCTCAAATTCCTTAAGGTTCGTAGCGTCAACAGCGTCAATTCCCTCTTGGTAATTGTCCCAGTTGAAGTTGTTCAAAAAGTCTTCTTGTGTTTTTAATAATTCAGACATGCTGATTAATCATTTGTATCCTGCATTTACCGGATTTCTTACCAGAATAAAAACAGAAGGGTTTCTTTTGTGTTTTTACCAATACCTTCCCGCGAAATCCTATCTGTCGAAAAGGTGCGCAAAAGTAAGGCTTATTTCTTTATCTGCCAAACCGATACAGCAAATATTGTCTTAAATGTTAAACCCGAATCGCCGGTATTTTTTTTGTAAATTGTCCGGCACAACAACAAATTACTGCCCCAAGCGTGAAAGGATCACTACCCTTTTCCCGACTCTTTTCCCATACCCGAAAGCGAGCGTTCTTTCTACTCCTTTTATTGTCAGGTTTTTCGCTTTACGCGGATGCGATTCCGTCCAAAATACTTCCACCGCAACTGATTGTCACTACCGTGGACGAATACTGCGACGGCGGCGGAATCATACAATGCCAGTTGCAGGGCGCGACGCCCGGTTCGACAATAGAATTCCGGATTTACCTGCTTCCGAATACGAACACGAGCATTTCGGTTCTCACTCCGGCAAACAACCAACTCACGGTAGACGCCGGAAATTATCGGATTGTCGCTACCGAAACCATCGGCGGAATCACAAACACGCTGCCTTTCCAGGACGTGACTATCGCCAACCAGATCCAACCGATGGATTTCGTGATTTCGCACACAGACGAACATTGCGACGACGGCACGATGACGATAAGCGTCACCTCGGGATTCGCCACGCAATACGCCCTTTTTTCCGGACCCGTGACTGCCGCGCCTCAAGCGACACCTTTTTTTGGGAATCTTCCCGACGGACTTTACGTCGTACACGCCATAGACGCTTGCGGAAACGTGAAAGCGCATTCTTACACAGTTCCACATAACGACGTGGCTTTCACTGTCGGGACGATGGGATTCGTGCCCCAACTTCCGGCGTGCAACCAGATCATGTTGACGCATCCTATCGCAGTTGTGCCTGATCCTAACGACGCTTTGTTGTTTCCGCTTACTTTCGTCTACACTATTTATCCGCCAAATAATGGAGCGCCCCAAACCCACACTTTTGTCGACGTGACGGGAAATACCATGGGTTACACATCGGTGCACACTTTGCCGTTTTGGTACGACCAACTCTATTTTTATGATCTGCAGGTCATCGACCGGTGCGGACAAAGCGAAGGCTGGACGAACATTCCCGTCGACCTCGAGATCAGCGCCGGCCTTACGCCGGAACTCGGCGAATGCGGGCAATTTTTCTTCTCGATCATGCCTTCGGTTTACATGCCGCCTTACACCATCAATTTTACAGATGCTCCGGCCGGTTTCGTTGCCACCGATTTCAATGCCGATTATCCCGGACCGTTCCTGTCAGGCCAAACGTTTTTCGGGGAACCGACCAACACCGTTCCTATGGGACATTATCAGGGAACGCTCACCGACGCCTGCGGACACACGGCATCTTTCGAACAGGAAATCGAGGAAAACGAGTTGCCGCCAACCTTTACGCCTCATCCGCATCCGGGTTGCACCAGTGATATGTCCGATCTTCAGATACAGACTATCAGTTTTGACATTGACTACGTGGTCGTGACATCGGCTCCATCGACTTATATCGAGACGATTCCCCACACCGTTCCCGAAGTTCCGAACCAGATAGACGAACAGGAAATCTGGATCTACGATTTGCCGGTCGGCGATTACCACATCATCATTTACGACACTTGCGGCATCGCCCACGAATACGACCAGACGATAGACGGGATGACGTTCAACAACACGCCGTCCGGGACGATTTGGGCCGATTGTAACGAAGGTCTCGGAAGCATCCGGATTCGCGGCGGCAATTCCACCACTTTGGTTTCGGTTAGAATCACTTCGGCACCGACCGCTTATAACGAAACTTTACCTCATGACGTGAGTTTGTACATCGGTCCGACAAGCGGTATTTTTTCGATGGAACAACTTCCGCCCGGCGTTTACACTTTTGAACTAACCAACAATTGCGGAAACACGTATCTACAGAATTACACGATTTTTGCGTATCAGACACAACAAAGCGCCGACATTACCGTGACCAAACAATGCTCGGCCTTCGACGTTGCCCTGGCCCACACTACCAATGGAACGGGAACAACTTACTGGCTGCAAAAGCGCGATGACAACACCGGACAATGGATGCATCCGGCTACGAGTTCGCCTTACACCGACGGATCGCCGCTTACCACCACGAACGCCATACAGCTCACGAACAATTCCAACAACATCAACCAACTTTTCATGGGACACTTTCGCGTGTTGAAGACTTTTCAATCGTTTCAATACGGAAACACGATTCCGCTCAGTTCCACAAAAATTTGCATCGAGCAATTGGAAGAATTCGACAACACGGGCGGCGTCGAGATTGTCGATATCGTCAAACTTACCTGTGACGGCGCGATGATTGACGTAAAAGTGATTGCCGATGGAGTTCCGCCGTATTATTACAAAATCATCGAAAAAAATGGACAGCCCTTTGTGGTAGACAATGTCGCGAACGACACTTTTACGAATCTCGATCCGGCTGTTTACACGTTTTCGGTAGAGCATTCCTGCGGACAGGTCGTGACCAAGATCGTCGATATCGCCTCGCTCCCTTCGCTGATCCAGGCCGTGCATCCGACAAATCCGATTTACGAGTGCGACGGGGACGACAACGACGGAAAGGCGAACTTCAATTTGGCGCAGTTCAATGCGATTATCGTCGGAACACAAAATCCAGCTGATTTTACCGTGACTTATCACGAAAGCGAATCGGAAGCTGAAAACGGCACGAATCCTTTGCCGACAACTTATTACGGAACGACTTCAACTATTTACGGAAGACTCAAACTCAATTCTGGTTCTTGTTTTGAAGTGGTCGAAATCGAATTGGTCGTGAATCCTTATCCGATTTTGAATATGCCTTTGCGTTATGCGCTTTGTCCGAACGGAAATGTGACAATTACCGCAGATTCAGGAATGGACGGCTACGTTTGGTCTTCGGGTCAGACGACGCAAAACATCACCGTAAACACCATCGGAACTTATACGCTCACGGTGAGTCAAACCACAAATGGAATTACTTGCACGGGCGTTTACCAAATTGAGGTTTTCCCGGTCGTTACGCCGACAATCCATCACATCGACTATCGCGATTGGACCGACGACAGCAACACGATAATCGTCCATACGAACGAATCCGACACTGGCGATTTCCTATATTCGGTCGACAACGGCATGACTTTTCAATCGTCAAATGTCTTCAACGGACTTGCTCCCGGCGAGTATCACGTGGTCGTAAAAGATTTGGGCGAATGCGATTCAGACGATGATGTGGTTTATTTGCTGATGTATCCGAAGTTTTTCACTCCAAACGACGACGGTTACAACGACTATTGGAAGGTAAAGTTCGACGAGTTCGAACCCAATATCCAAACTTTCATTTACGACAGATACGGTAAACTCATCACAGGTTTTCCCGTCGGTGGACGTTGGGACGGCACTTACAATGGCAAACTGCTTCCGTCAACCGACTACTGGTTTGTGGTGATTCGCCAGGACGGACGCGAGCTGCGTGGACATTTCGCGATGAAACGTTAGTACTCCTCCATTTTGTAGTTGTTCGGATGCAGGACATTTTGTCCCATCGCTTTTTTTATGTTCAGCGCTTGCGATTCGCATATTCGAATAGCTTGGAAGGTTGTTTTTTTTGACCTTATTTGTTTATCTGCAAAATACAAATGTCGCGTAAACCAAAATTCCACCATTACAGATTTTCTGTAGTTTTTGTTAAATAAAAAAGCCACCTTGTCAGATGGCTTGTGTTTTGTGAAAAGTAAATATAGCAAGCAAAATATAACAAATTCAAGCCCTTTCAATGAGCCACCTCCGCCACATCGGCAGGATCGTGTTTATGCTTGAACAAAACGGCAAAAGCCACTGCGACAACCAAAGCGTAAACCGCGAACGAAAACCATATCCCATGCCAGTCTTTGAGTCCGTTTACGGTGAAATAGTTCTGGATCACGTATCCGCTTATCGAGCTTCCTAAAATCGCGCCGAAACCGTTTGTCATCATCATAAATACACCTTGGGCGGACGATCTTATTTTTGAATCCGTTGTAGTTTCTACAAACAACGAACCCGAAATGTTGAAAAAGTCGAAAGCCATGCCGTAAATGATATTCGAGAGTACGATCAGGAAAAGCCCGAAAGACTCAGGAGCACCGAAAGCGAAGAATCCGAACCTCAAAACCCAGGCGAACATACTGATCAGGATTACGTTCTTGATTCCGAATCGCTTCAGGAAAAACGGTATGGCCAGGATGAACAACGTTTCGGAAATCTGGGAAATCGAAACGATCATCGTGGAATAGCGCACAACAACGGAATCAGCATATTCGGGAATATTCTTGAAATCCTTGAGGTAAGTGTCGCCATACATATTGGTCAACTGCAATGCGGCGCCAAGGAACATCGAGAAAAAGAAAAACAACGCCATTTTAGAATCGCCAAGCAATCGGAATGCATCCAGACCAAGCTTTTTAGAAAGTGGCGCGTCCTTGTCGATAAGTTTCATCGGCGGACATTTCGGTAAACTGAAAGAATAAAGTCCTAACAAGATGGCTCCGATTCCGGCGAAATAGAACTGGTTCGCGTTGAGGGAATTCCCAAAAATCGAGGCGAATTTGGTGCCAAGGTCGATTCCGAAGCGCAAAGGAGAAAACGTGTCGCTGAACAGATTCGTAATCCACATGGCCACAATGAATCCGATCGTTCCCCAAACCCGAATCGGTGGAAAAACCTTGATCACATCGTAATCATTATCCTTTAATATCTTGTAAGACAAAGCATTGGAAAGCGAAATTGTAGGCATGTAAAAGCACATTCCGCCGAGCAATATCCAAAAGAAAGTCACCGGATTGTCGGTTCCGGCCAAAACGAACAAAGTCGCTCCGTACAATATGTGGAGTACGCCGTAGAGTTTTTCGAGATTCATCCATCTATCGGCGATGATTCCCATTAGTGCCGGCATAAAAATCGAGGCAATTCCCAACGTGGAAAACACCGCGCCAAATTCCTGGCCGGACCATTTCTTAAAAACAAAGCCGTAAGTTCCCAAAGTCGTCAACCAAGCGCCCCAAACAAAAAATTGCATGAAACTCATGGCCGTCAAGCGTAATTTGATACTCATAAAGATGTGATTGGTTTGGCGGTAAAGCTAATGAAATCGATTTAGATTTCGTACACGAGTTCGAGCACTTTGTCGAGTTGTTCTTCCCTTGACAGATGCGAATTATCGATTTCGATGGCGTCGTCAGCCTTGCGCAAAGGCGAATCATCGCGGTGCGTGTCGATGTAATCGCGTTCCTCCACGTTTTTGAGCACTTCATCAAAAGTGACCGACTGGCCTTTGTCGCGAAGTTCGTCATAACGGCGTTGGGCGCGCGTCACGGCACTCGAGGTCATGAAGATCTTGAGTTCAGCTTCCGGAAAGACGACGGTTCCAATGTCGCGTCCGTCCATGACGATCGCCTTGTTCTTGCCCATTTCCTGTTGCTGTTCGACAAGTTTGTGCCTTACCTCGGAAATTTCGGCCACGCGACTCACGAAATTGGAAACCTCGATCGTCCTGATTTCCCATTCGACATTGCGGTCGTTGAGAAACATCTCGCCAAAACCCAATTCGGCATTAAAAACAAAAGTGAGTTTTATATCCGGAAGGTCGGAAACCAGTTTCTCCACATCGAAATGATGGCCGTCGATGTAATGGTGTTGCATGGCATAAAGCGTCACCGCGCGGTACATCGCACCCGTGTCGACATAAACATATCCGAGGATCTTGGCCAGTTGTTTGGCTATCGTACTTTTTCCGGTAGAGGAAAAACCGTCAATGGCAATCGTAATTTTCTTGTTCACTTAGAATTCGTCTCCAAAGTTGATGGTTAGCCCGAAAAGACTGGTGTTGGCAGCCAAAGTGTATCGGGAATAGGAATAGTTGAATTTGAGTCGGCCCAGTTTGAGACCGAAACCTGCCGACAATCCGGCGAAGGTACGTTTTTCAAGTATCTTGAGTTCTTCGGAACGGCGGAAGTTATAACCAAGCCGAATGTTGAATCCTTTTTTGGGAAACAATTCCGCGCCCACGATCACGTGTCGCAACGCATTGTTGAAGAACGAGACTTTCTCTGGAGTCGATCCGCCTTCGATGTCGTTTTCGGCACGCGCCGGATTCGAGAACGAAACGTTCCATTGCTGCAGGTTTTCCAACGTAAGATGCCAGCGCAAAGGCACGTGTTCGAGTTCTTGGGAAACGCCCGCAAGCACTTCCATCTGGACGCGTTCCTGAGCTCCGGCGTAGGTCGTGAATTGGGTTCCGAGGTTTCTTACCGAAAGCGCCCAATTGATATCGTTGTCCTCGTCGATGTAAATCGCACCCAGATCGAGCGCGCCACCAAACGAGTTGTAGCTTTCCAAAGCAGACGAAATCAGCTTGGCGTTCGCACCCAAATACAAACTTGTCCAAGGAACATTGTAAGCATATCCGACCGAAACCGCAACTTCGCTTCCTCTGAAATCACTAGTGCGGTTGCCGTTTTCGTCATAACCTTCGAATTTTCCGTAGTTGATGTAGTTCACCCCTGCGTGCAAAGTCTGGACGTGCCGATCGTAAACGTAGGCGTACGAAGCCGTGCCATAAGTGACTTCCCCAAAATAACTTCCGTAATTCAACGCGAATCTATTGTCCATTTCGGGATTGATCGTCGCCGGATTGAAATGAGCCGTGTTCGGATCTTCGTCGTAAATCGTGATGACCTTTCCGCCAAGGGCCGCCTGACGCGGTGAAGTGACCAGATTCAGGAACTGGTAAACTCCTTTTCCTCCAATCTGCGCAAAAGAAGTCGCACAGCAAGAAAGCGTGAGGAAAAAGAGGAGTTTTCGAAGCATATTTTTTTGGTCGTTAACAGTTCTATAACGCCAATGCGAAGATATTATTTTGAAAGGGAAACTTTGTCAAACTTTTGGCCGATGCGCGAAAAAAGTGCAAATTTCCACCTCATCGCCCATACGAAAGATCACAAAAAGAAAAACCCTCGAAATAACGAGGGTCTATTCTTATAAAGTTTTGGCGTTTTTGGCCTTTTGGTCGGTGACCGCGAGCTTTATCACTTCGCTCATTTCCTTGACGTAATGGAAGGTCAGTCCTTCGAGATATTCGGCTTTTATGTCGGCGATATCCTGTTTGTTCTCGTGGCACAAAATGATCTCCTTGATGCCGGCGCGTTTGGCTGCAAGAATTTTCTCCTTGATGCCACCAACCGGAAGCACTTTTCCGCGAAGCGTGATCTCGCCCGTCATGGCCAGATGTTTCTTGACGCGTTTTTGCGTCAGAAGCGAAACCAGCGAAGTCAACATCGCGATTCCGGCACTCGGACCGTCTTTTGGAGTCGCGCCTTCGGGAATGTGGATGTGGATGTTGTGCTTGGAAATCACCTCGGGATCGACGCCCAAAAGTTCCGGGTTCGCCTTTATGTATTCCATGGCGATCGTCGCCGATTCCTTCATCACATTACCTAAATTCCCGGTTAAGCTCATCGAGCCTTTCCCTTTGGAAATCAAGCTTTCTATAAACAAAATATCACCTCCGACAGATGTCCAGGCCAATCCCGTAACCACACCGGCCACGTCATTGCTTTCGTATTTGTCGCGTTCCATTCGAGGTGCGCCCAAAATCCTGACGATGTCTTGGTCAGTGACTTTTTTGTTGTATTCTTCTTCCATCGCCACAGACTTCGCCGCGTGACGCACGACTTGAGCAATCTTGCCTTCGAGTCCGCGAACGCCGGATTCTCTTGTATAACCTTCGACGATCTTTTCGAGTTGCTTTTTCCCGATGGCGTAATCCTTCGGCGTAAGACCGTGTTCTTTCAACTGCTTCGGAACCAAGTGTTGGCGCGCGATTTCAGTCTTTTCCTCGATCGTGTAGCCAGACATCTTGATCACTTCCATCCTATCGCGCAAAGCCGGCTGGATCGTGTTCATGTTGTTCGAGGTCGCGATGAACATCACTTTCGAGAGATCGTAACCCAATTCGAGGAAGTTGTCGTAAAAAGCGCTGTTCTGTTCCGGATCGAGCACCTCAAGCAAAGCCGACGATGGATCGCCCTGATGCGAATTCGACAATTTATCGATCTCGTCAAGCACAAAAACCGGATTCGAGGTCTTGGCTTTCTTGATGCTTTGGATGATGCGCCCGGGCATGGCTCCAATATAAGTTTTTCTGTGCCCGCGGATTTCGGCTTCATCGCGAAGTCCGCCAAGGGAAATCCTCACATATTCGCGTCCCAAGGCTTCCGCCACCGATTTTCCGATGGAGGTCTTCCCGACGCCCGGAGGTCCTGTCAAACAGATGATCGGAGACTTCATGTCGTTTCTCAACTTCAGGACTGCGAGATATTCGATGATCCGTTTTTTGACATCTTCCAAACCGAAATGGTCGCGGTCGAGAATTTTCTGGGCGCGTTTCAGATCGAAAATATCTTTGCTGTAATCGTTCCACGGCAATTCGAGAAACAGTTCGAGATAACCGCGCTGTATTCCGAAATCTGGTGCCTGCGGGTTCATGCGCTGCATCTTCAGCAATTCCTTATTGAAGTGCTCGCCTACTTTTTCGTCCCACTTCTTGGCTTTGGCCTTTTCGCGCATGTCGTCGATTTCCTGTTCGTGCGAAACGCCTCCAAGTTCTTCCTGGATCGTGCGCATTTGCTGTTGCAGGAAATATTCCCGCTGCTGTTGGTCAAGGTCGAAACGCGTCTTGGATTGGATGTCGTTCTTTAGCTCCAACTTCTGCAATTCCACGTTCATGTAACGCAAAGTCTCGAGCGCGCGCTCTTTAAGTACATTTATAGAAAGCAGGTTTTGCTTGTCGCCCACTGGCAGATTCATGTTCGAGGACACGAAATTGATCAGGAACGAATGGCTTTCTATGTTTTTTATCGCAAAAGTCGCCTCGGTAGGAATGTTCGGGCTTTCTTTTACGATGCGGATCGCCTGGTCTTTGATCGAGTCGACGATTGCCAGGAACTCCGTGTCGTGTTGTCCGGGACGTACTTCTTCCACTTCCTTGACAGTTGCGCGCAGATATGGTTTCTCCGAAATGACGGCGTCGATCTCGAAACGCTTTTTACCCTGAAGGATCACGGTGACGTTTCCATCGGGCATTTTCAGCACTCGCAAAATTTGGGCGACCGTTCCTATTTTGTGGATGTCGTTCTTGGTAGGATCTTCGTCTTCCTCGTTCTTTTGGGCGACAACTCCAATGATCTTGTTCCCGGCGTTGGCGTCGTTTATGAGTTTGATGGATTTGTCGCGTCCGGCGGAAATCGGGATTACGACACCCGGAAAAAGAACGGTATTTCGCAGCGGCAAAATCGGAAGCGATTCGGGCAATTCCTCGCGGATCATCTCTTCCTCGTCCTCGGGCGTAAGCAGTGGTATAAGCTCTGCATCGGAATCAAAATCCTGCAGTGACAAATTGTCTAATGTAAAAATCTTGTGGTGTGACATTGATAGTATTGTGTCAAGTTGGCAGACCGAAACGTAGCGGTAAGACAACAAAGATAGGTTATCAGTTATTTACGAAAACGCAAAATCGACGTAATGCCGATTAATCCGTCGGGCGCTTGTACTGCCCAAAACCATGCCATAAAAAAATCCGCGAAGTGCGGATTTTATACTTTTAAGTGCAAAACGACCTTTTAGTAAGCCACGTCGAAACTGCCTTGCGTGATTTGATAATTCGCTGTTTGACCTTCGATTGTCGCGGTAAAAGTGCCCTTGATATGGTCAGCGGTTTTTTGGGTTATGTTGACCGATCCCGAGGTGGCCGGCCCGCCGCTTCCGCCTGCGCCCAAATACATGACCTGAACGCCATCGGTAATGACTGAACCTGTCGCGATAGGGTGATTTCCTACAGTAATATCAGAATTCACGATAACCGAAATCGTAGCATTTTGGCTGATTCCGGCAATGCTGATCACCGAAATGCTGCCGTTGACGCTTTCCTGAGCCGAGACATTCGTGGCATTGAACGCGGTTCCGTCTACCAACGCAGAGAAATCATTGGTTGATGGTCCGCCAAGATCGTCGGTATATGGAACGGTGAAAGTTCCCTCAGTAAAATCTTTGGGCGCCATATCGCCAGTGCCGTTCCAATAGCCTTTGAACTGGAAAGTTCCCGTAATGGTATGATTGGTCGTGTTCACGCTCGAAATCACGACAGAACCCGTATTTTCTCCGGGATTTGTCGGGTTGACGCTTTGCCAGCCGTCTTCGGATCCGCTTTGCGTAAACATCAGGATATTTTGGTTGGCCGCATACGAACCTGAAGTATTTCCTCCTATCACGAATGCGAAAGAATCGCCGTTTGCGCGTGTGGCTGCTATGGTGATCGCTCCGCCGGCGATAAAACCTTGGGCTGTAAGTGCGGTGTATTGCGTTCCGTCGACCTTGACCTGGAAGGAGCCGTTTTCTGTCGGATTCGGATTGCTCGGATCTGGAATCACGGCCGGATCGAGTTGTTCCACGTCGCACGAAACGATATTGAAAACAGATACGAAAGCCATGATGGCAATAAGGAATTTGTTTGTCATAGTTGTTAGTTTTGGCCAAATATAGCGAAAGTGTCGGAGTGAGAAAGTGACGAAGTGAAAAAGTGCCCGAGATTTGCTTACGATCGCCATTTCGGCGCCATTTTTCAGCCTGTTTTTTGGTTGGCTGATGTCGGATGAAAAAAAAATCTGAAAAATTTTCATCGGATAAAATCTCCCGAAAACACTTGCAAACACTGGCTTCCGCCCCAATCCAAACGCAGGCACCCTGCACTCAGGCGCTCCTAAACTGTAACACACCCAATATTCGGCCGTCCTTTACCATGAATCACAATCAGAAAACTTGAGCCTAGCCAGCCACACTATCGAAGACCTGATCTCGCTTTGCAAGCGAAAAGACCAGCGCGCCCAATTTGAGGTGTACAACCGCTACTGCAGGGCGATGTACAACGTGGCGTTTCGAATCGTGAAGGACGAACACTATGCCGAAGATGTGATGCAGGAAGGCTTCCTCAGGGCCTTTACCAAACTCGACGACTATCGCATGGAAGTGGCTTTTGGCGCCTGGCTCAAGAAAATCATCGTGAACCACAGCATCGACTTCTATAAAAAGAACAGCCGTTATGTACAGGAAGAACTCGAGAAAACACTGTACAAGCTTGAGGACGGCGAATCTGGACAAGAAAGTGAGATGGCCTTTACGAACCTGAAAGCGAATCAGGTGCTGGATTGCATCCAAAGTCTGAAAGACAGCTACAGCATGATCCTGACGCTGTTCTACATCGAAGGATACGATCAGGAAGAAATTACCGAAATCCTCGGCATCAATTACGGCAACTGCAGGACGTTGTTGAGTCGGGCGAAAGAAAGTCTAAGAAAGAAACTTCAGGAGATTGCCTGAACAAACAAGATGTTATGAAAACGGAAAATGACAGTATAGACAACCTGTTTGCGGGTCTTCAAGGCCAATGGGACATTTACGAGCCAAGTCGCTCCCATGCCCAGCGTTTCCTCGAGAAGCAAGCGCGTAAGAAATCGCGTCCGCTTTATACGGCGCCACTTGCCGTTGCCGCCACGATCGTGCTTTTCTTCGGACTGTTCACTTTTTACGACAAGGCGACTTCGCGTCCGCAGACCGAAACGGCCGAGTTGTCGAGACAGACACGCGAAACCGATTCGGTGTTCACATCCATAATCAAATATGAGATCGCGAACATGAAATCGAAGGAGTCAGACCTTAACAAACCGATGATCCAGGACGCTTTGGCGCAACTCAAGGCCATGGACGAAGATTACGAAAAAATCAAGGCCGACCTCGCAAAAGGAGGCGAAAACAAACAGTTGATCCACGCTCTTGTAGCGAATCTAAAAACACAGATCTCTTTTCTCGAAAACGTACTTGAACGACTTGAGAAAACAGATCAACTAAACACCAATGCAAATGAAAACCACGTATAAGCTATTTTTCCTACTGCTTTTCCCCTATCTGGTTCTTGCCAACGGAATCGAAACGGGAAAACACAACAAGCAAAAGACGATCTCTAAAGCCTATAAAGTCAACGACGACGCCGGAATCGACATCGACAATCAATTCGGTCCGGTTTTCGTGACGACCTGGGACGAAGACAAGATCCAGATCGACGTCGTGATCAAGGTAAGCGGAAACAGCGAAGATTGGGTCGACAAAAGACTGGCTTCGATTGACGTCGACATCAACGCACTGACGACTTTGGTTAGCGCCAGAACCAAAATCGGGAACGTTTCGGGCAAGTCGAGCGGCACTTCGATGGAAATCGGCTACACGATCAAAATCCCCAAAAGAGGCGGCGTGAAAGTTTCCAATAAATACGGAGACGTGATTTCTACCGATCTTTTCGGCCCCGTGAAACTCAACGTCCAATACGGAAATCTCAAACTGGCCAAACTCAACAGCTCCTCGAACAACTTTGATTTGCAATACTGCGGATCGGTGAATATCGAAAAGATCAAGATCGGAAGTATCAAAGCCGATTATTCCAAACTGAACATCGGAAGTTTCGAAAACCTAGTCATCAAAAGCGATTATACCGACGTGACTGCCAAGGAAGGAAACAACGTGCAATACGACGGAAATTACGGAAAGCTCAAGTTCAGCAAGGTCGACAACCTCGAAGGCAAAGGCGATTATCTCACGGTTATCGCGTCGGACGTGGACGGAAACATCTCGCTTCGCGGCAATTACAGCACGATAAAGGTAGACAACATCGGAAATCCCGGCGGAAACGTCTCGGTCTCGGGCAACTACGACACGGTTCTGGTCAAATTTGCGGGCGATTTCGCGTTCGATTTCGAGGTCAAAGGAAAATACACGAATGTCGGACTCGACGGATCGCTTCAGGTCAACACGAAAATCGAGAACAACAAAGAGCGTCTTTATAAGGGTTTCCACGTGCGATCAGGCGCAAAGAAAATCGCTATCGACGGCGAATACGGAAACGTCTCGCTGAAACGCAACTAGAAAATTATTAATTGATCAAATCAATCATCATGAAAAAAACAATCATCGCCGCACTGCTCGTCCTTTCGGGAGTCGCATCGGCACAAACAACAAAACAGATCAACGTTTCCAAGTATGACGAAATCGCGATCTCGGGACCTTATATCGTGGAACTCGTGGCCGGAACCGAAGGCGAAATCACGCTTTTCGGAGAGCAGCAGGATCTGGACAACATCGTTGTGAAATGCGATGGCGAGCATCTCGTGATCAAACCTGCCAAGCACATCAAATGGAAAAACAAAGCCGTCAGGATCACGATCCCGTTCGAGAGTTTGTCAGAATTGGCGCTCGCGGGTTCGGGCAGCATCACCTCGAAAGCGCGAATCAAAGCCGACCATTTCGAGATCGCGCTTTCGGGTTCGGGACGCATCGCGCTTGACCTCGATACCAAGGAATTGGAGGCCGCGCTTTCGGGTTCGGGCAAGATCGAACTGGCCGGAAAGACTTCCAAAGCCGAGGCCAACGTGTCCGGATCAGGGAAAATCTTGGCTTTCGAACTGCAATCGGCTGTAGCTGACGCGAACGTTTCGGGTTCGGGTTCTTGCGAAGTGACTTGTTCCGATGCAATCACGGCGAGAATTTCGGGTTCGGGCCGCATCCACTACAAAGGAAATCCTGTGAAAGAAGACACCAAAGTCGCCGGTTCGGGCAGCATCGCAAAATCCTGAGACCGTGAAAACGCTACTCGCAATTGCCGCACTGCTGACCTTTACAGCCGGTGTGGCCGGGACTTCATTGAAAGTCCGCAAGGTGAAAACGGGAGCTTACGACAGGATAATGATCACGGGGGATTTTTCGGTAAAATTCGTCGAAGGACGCGAAGGCGAGATTTTCCTCGAAGGCGATCGCATCGACATCAATCATTTGGTGGTTTACACCGATGGAAATGTGCTGAGAATCTATCCGAAGCAAAACTTTCGCGCTTGGTGCGGCGACATGGAATCGCTTACGGTTGTCATTCCGATCGAATCGATTTCGGAAGTGGTCTATGCCGGAACGGGAAAAATCGAATCTCACGTAAAGATCAAAGCCGACCGATTCAAGACACAAATCAACGGAAGCGCACAAGTTTCGCTGCATCTCGAAACCAATGAAACCGAGGCGATGCTGACAGGTTCGGGAAAACTGAAACTTTCCGGAAGTACGGGCAAATTCATCTCGAGCGTAACCGGAGATGGCGGGCTCGAAGCTTACGCTTTCCATTCGGCC
Source organism: Flavobacterium sp. (assembly GCF_004295795.1). Lineage (GTDB taxonomy): Bacteria > Bacteroidota > Bacteroidia > Flavobacteriales > Flavobacteriaceae > Flavobacterium. Next base: position 53,077 of record NZ_SEBR01000020.1, read on the forward strand.
GCGACCGAGGCGATCGTCATCGGAACCGGAAATTCACAGATAAGCAGTTCGGAAACCTTGAACGCACAAGTCGCAGGTTCGGGACAGATCAGTTACATCGGGAATCCGAAAATCGAGAAAACCATTATCGGCAGCGGCCTTATTGCGGCTAGGCAATAAATCCTTTCGACCAAAAGTTGAAAGTTAGCACGGACGCCTTATTCTTTGATGGATAGGGCGTCTTTTTTTGGGATTTTGAGCAAGATGAAAATCCCGATGATGAAGAATGCGGCCAAAAACATGATCGAATATCTCGGACCCCAAGCCTGGTCTATCACGCCGTAAATACTCATCCCGATCACGATCCCGATTTTCTCGGCCACGTCATAGAAACTGAAGAACGAAGCCGTATCGTTGGTGTTCGGAAGCAATTTCGAGTATGTGGAACGCGATAGCGACTGGATTCCGCCCATGACCAGTCCTACGAACGACGCCATGACGTAGAATTCCACAGGTTCGTCAATGAAATAAGATCCGGCGCAAAGCACGACCCAAAAACCGTTAATGGCGATCAAGACCGGAATGTTCCCGAATTTTCGAGAAGCGCGTGAAGTCAGGAAAGCACCTAGTACGGCCACGAGTTGGATCAGCAAAATACACACGATCAGTCCTAAAGTGCTTTGTTCTTCAGATTCCCATTTGATTTCCTGAGCACCGAAGTAAGTCGCCACGAGCATTACAGTCTGTACGGCCATGCTGTAGACGAAAAATCCTCCCAAATAGCGCTTCAGCGGAATGTTCTGGCTCAGTTGTCCCCAAACTTTCCGGAGTTCGCGAAACCCGTTGAACACGACAGCACGCGTGAGTTTACCCGAATTCGAGTTGCCTTTCGGAAGATACAGATAAGTGTATTGGCTGAAAACGATCCACCAGATCCCGACTGCGATGAACGAGATTCTCATCGCTGTATCGCGAGCGACATCGTCTGTGCCCGAAATGAAAAAAGTCTTCGGAAACATCACCATTCCCAAATTCACGACCAAAAGCAAAACGCTTCCGATGTAGCCCAACGAATACCCTTTTGCGCTTATCGCGTCCTGTTGTTCCTCGAATGCAATGTCTGGCAAATACGAATTGTAGAAAACCAAACTGCCCCAAAATCCTACGAGTCCAAGGAAATAGCAAACCAATCCGGGATAGATGTTCTCGAGGTTGAACCAATAAAGTCCGATGCACGACAGCGCTCCCAAATAGTTGAAAAAGCGCATGAACATTTTTTTGTTCCCGACGTAATCGGCAATTCCGGAAAGCAAGGGCGAAAGGACAGCCACGAGCAGGAACGCGAATGCAGTCACGAAACTGATCAAGGCCGAATTCTTGAGGTAAAGTCCGAAAACCGAGATGTAACCACTTCGCAGGTTGAAAAGCGAATTGTAAAAAATCGGGAAAATGGCCGAAGCGATCGTCAGCGAATAAACCGAATTCGCCCAATCGTAAAACGCCCAGGCATTCAATAATTTCTTGTCTCCTTTAGGTAATTGGCTCATTTCGTACGGATTGGTCAATAAAAAAAGCTGCCCGTTTAAGGCAGCTCGAATATAGTCGTTTTATGTCAAATGTGGAAAGTCAATATTGAAAGACAATTCCCAAAATCGGAAAGTCAATATTTGACACCGAGTTTGGAAGCATTGGCTTTGGCTTGCGGAATCAACTTTTGGATGTTGTTGATACGCGTGTTGTCTGACGGGTGCGTACTCAGGATTTCGGGAGTCGAACCTCCGCCCGATTGTGCCGACATACGTTGCCAGAACGTAAGGGCATTGTCTGGATTGTAACCCGCGATCGCCATTAACGTAAGTCCTATTTCGTCCGCTTCAGATTCATGACTGCGCGAGAACGGAAGAATCACGCCAACTTGCGTCCCGATCCCGTAATATTGTTGGTACATCGCCTGTCTTTCCTCGTTTTGTCCGCTTGTGGCCAAGGCCAGTCCGGCCGCTCCGATCGCTTGGGCCTGGGCTTGACTCATACGTTGCGCTCCGTGGTTCAGCAAGGCGTGCGCGACTTCGTGTCCCAAAACGGTTGCGAGTCCTGCTTCGTCTTTGGTTACCGGAAGAATTCCGGTGTAGACAACGATTTTTCCGCCGGGCATACACCAGGCGTTTATGGCTTTGTCGTCAACGAGCTTATATTCCCATTGATATCCTTTCAATTCGGCGCTGATGCCTTTCGAAGCGTAATATTTTTCGACGGCGTCCTTGATCTTCGACCCGACTCTTTGCACCATTTGGGCTTGGGCCGTTCCCGTGACGACTTTGTTTTCGGTAAGGAATTGGTTGTACTCGGCGAAAGCGGATGGAAAAAGTTGGTCGTTGGAAACGATGTTGAACTCTTTTTTTCCGGTGAGTGCGTTGGTGGAACAAGCAGCGGCAATCATCAAGAGCGCGCATGCGATAGGAATCAATTTGTTTTTCATGGCTGATGTTTTAACACCGTAAAGTTACCTTAAAATGTTAAAATCGGTTTATAGGATTGGGCGGATTTTTTGTAGATAAACTTTGAAATTCCGATCTCATCATTCGTTTATTCGTGGCTTTCAATTAATGACATAAGTTTTTTAGGATTCGATTTTTGGAGATTCCAACGGCAAGAATTCGCGAATTCGCGGTTTAACGAAAAGAAAAAAATTGAACCATTAAGTGCATTAAGCTCATTAAGTTCATTAAGGTTGTTTCGCTTCTTAGGCAGCTTAGATTGTTTTGGCGGGAAAATTGGACAATTAGAAGTCGAGGATTTCGGAGACGGACTGTCTTGTTTGGTTTTCCGACGTAGTCTGATAATCTGACAATCCGAAAATCCAATCTAAAACTTCAAAACCTTGCGCGTCACTTTTCCGAACGCACCTTCAAAAGTCAGGAAAAGCGTGCCTTTCCAGGTTGGCAAAAGATCCAGCGAAATTGTGCCGCTTCCGCCTTCGACATTGGTTTCGTAAAGTTTTTGTCCCAAAGTGTTGCAGACGGAAATCTTGATCTTGCCATAAATCCTGTCGAGGTTCACCGCTACTTTGTCTTTCGCCGGATTCGGGTAAGGCTGCGAAATGTGGCTTATCGCCCACTCGCCCGCCGAAAGCGCCTGGGTTTGGATCGTCCAAAAACCATCCGGGGCAACTATTGGGCGCGAGATCTGTTTTCCGGAGTTGGCGCTTGCGTGGATGTAATATTCGACATCGGTTCCGTCTGCGGGCATTGGGATATTGGCCGTCCAGTTTTCGCTTGCTATCGGATTCATTGTCGTCTGCGTCCAATTTGAACTGCCTTGCGGACGCCAGAAAACGATCGCGCCGGAAATTCCGGAACTGTGCCTGATCGTGGCAGTGATCGGAACCATTTCATCGGCAACAGCATCAGAAACCGGCTGGTGCACGATCCAAAGCGGATTTTGCACGCCGATCGTGTGCGTGATGCAATGGATCGCACCCAAAGACGCAATCAGGTTTTCATTGGCGTTGTCGACGTCGATCCCGACGATATTGTAACCCGGAAGCAACTGTTGGTATTGGGCGATCGCGGGCGCATCGACTGCCGCACGATAATTTGGGATAATGACCGAGCCGTTCACAAAAACCGCGTTGGTGAACGTGCGGTAATAGCCGCCGGTGTCAGGAAAAGAGCCCGTCGTACTTGGAGGCGCGTCTATCCAATGCACTTTGTAGGGCGATCCGAAAGCCGATTGCTGCGTTGCCAGGACTTGCGCGATATTGGCCTCGATTTGCGGGCCGTCCGCGATGCCTTGCGGATAATGGCTCACGAGCAGCGTTTCCTCATCAAGCAATTTCATGTGCATGTCGATATGATGGATTTCGTCATACGGAAGCGTCGGCATTTTGATGAAATTCGAGATTCCCATGTAGGCCTGCATGATCGCGTCGATTTGAGATTCGTCCTTGACAGAGACATTGTAGGGATTTCCTGCGTCGTTCTCGTCAAGGATCAGTTCCGAAGCGAAAGCGTTCCCGAGTCCGTCCGACATATAGTTTCCGCCAGTGTTCACGAGGTCGTTCGTTCCTGTGTCGGTTACGTAAATCGGGATATTGAACAAGTTGGCTTGAGCCGATGGCATGGCGTCGTCATTCGGGCGCGGACGGTTGTAGATCCAATCTGTCAGGGCGCGATCGCCCACGTCGTTCGAATAGACTGTGTTTCCGGCGTAGTCTCGAATCCAGATGCTGTCAGAGGGCGCGTTCAGGAAAATCACGTTGGTAAGCGAAATGCCATTGTTGGTAAGATAAGCGGAAACGGCATCTTGATTTTGGGTCGTGATGACGACTTTGCATTCGTTGACTCCGACGGCTACGATCTGGCGCAAGATATTCTGGTAAGCCGGAACCCAAGTAAGCACCAGGTATTCGACTTCTTCCCATTCGGCGGCGGCTCTCACCGCTGTGGTTGGCGGGGCGGAAAGCGCAGTTCGGCGAAACGACAAGTTTGGAAGTTGCTGCTTTTCGGATTCGGTGAGATTATGCGGAAGCGGATTTTGTTGGGCCGACAAACTCGCCGTGGACAAAAAAGCCACAACTATAAAACCGAAGTAGTTGTTTTTCATGGATTTGGTTTTGGTTCGAAGATACGGGGAAATCTTTTGTGGTCCGACTGAAAATTCCAAATCCAATCCCGATAGCTGTCGGTACCAAATTCCAAATCTCAAATCCCAACTCTCAAATTACAAATCCCAAATCCCATCCCAATAGCTGTCGGAACCAAATTCCAAAACTGACGCGGCGACTTTCTCAAGCTTCGCTTTGCTCAGTTGGTCTGAAAATGGGATTCGGTTACTTGCTTCCTTGTTTTGGATCGGAAACCTCTCTGAAAGATTTAACAAAATTTACAGTTTTTCTGTAATCCGTCGATTTGATTTTTTTGTAGGGATGTATTTGCCCCTTCCCCTTAGGAGCAAAGTTCCGATTTCCCGGAATATGGACAGTACAGAAAATCTGCAATTTTTGTTAAACGTAGGTGTTAGTGTCTCGAAACTTTGAGAGATGCCTAGGCTTCAACAGATTTGTTTTCGGCTGACCAAAATACATAGATAGAGCTGTATGGAATTTGGTCCCGATAGCTATCGGGATGCGTTTTTCGTGTGCAGTTTGCGTTAGGGATAAAAGCTTTGTCTGAGCTCTTTGACCAGCCCTGAAAGCTGGGCAAAAGCGAGTGGTTTTAGCCCGGCGACGGCCTGTTGATGGTTTCCGTGCCCACGACTCTTTCCGGCCGGCGCAACGCCCAAAAAAAAATCCGACCTAAAATAAGATCGGAGTTCTTTTTTGCCCAAGTTAAAAACGATTGGGATTTGGATTTTAAAAATTTTATTCCCCAATAATATGTATTTCGGTAAATTCTTTCTCGATAACAAGCGATTGGCCGTCGAACTCGATCTTGTCCAGGTCGCGTCTTTCGTTGTCGACGTAAATGTTCTTGACCTTGAACGGCAATCCGTGCAGGTTCACGCGGAATTTGGAGTAGGTCGTCTCGAACTTGCCTTCCTTGAACTGCTGGATCACGAGCTGGTTTTCTTTTCCGCTCAACGTGAAGGACAGCAAACTGTATCGGCCTTTGTTGTAGTCGTATCCGTCCTGGGCATCTTCGTAGAGGAACGAGCGTTCTTTTCCGAGTTTGAAATAGACTTCGAGCGTGACTTCGGTGATTTCCTTTTCGCCGACGTATTGCTGAACGGGATATTTCGGGATGATCGCACCTTCTTTGACGAATAGCGGAATCTGATCATAATCGGTGGCAACCCAGACTTCGCGCTTGCCCGAAACGACTTCGTCTGTCCAGTAATTGAACCAGTTTCCTGTTGGAATATACATGCGGCGGCCTTGAGAATTGGCTTCGAGGATCGGGCAGACCAGAATTTGTTCCCCGAAGATGAATTCGTCCGTTCTGTAGTGCGTCTGCGGATCTTCCTGATCGAAATACACGAGCGGTTTCAGCATAGGAACGGCGTCGTTGATGTAATTCCAGAACATCGTATACAAATACGGAAGCAACTGATAGCGCAACGAAACGAACTTTCGCGTGATGTGCACGACTTCTTCGTCAAACGACCAAGGTTCCTGATCGCCGTGATCGCCAGAGGAGTGCGTGCGGCAAAACGGATGGAACACGCCAAGTTGGATCCAACGCGCGTACAATTCACCCGATGGCTGTTCGGCGAATCCGCCAATGTCCGATCCGGTGAAACCCATTCCGGAAATCGACATGCGCTGCATTTGGATGTTGGCGATCCACAAATGTTCCCAAGTCGCGACATTATCGCCTGTCCAGGAACTCGTGTAACGCTGCGCGCCCGAATAAGCTGAACGCGTGATGATAAAAGGTCTTTTCGGATACACAAAACGCTTCACGCCTTCATAAGTGGCGCGCGCCATTTGGGTTCCGTAGATGTTGTGTGCTTTTCTGTGCGAGCATGGATGTCCGTCGTAGTTGTGGCGTACGTCCATCGGGAACGTTTTTCCCGGAACTTCCATTACGGCCGGTTCGTTCATGTCGTTCCACACGCCTTTCACTCCTATTTCTCCGATCAGTTCCTTGAACAATCCCGCCCACCATTCGCGTACCGCCGGATTTGTGTAGTCGGGGAAATTGCATTCGCCCGGCCAGACTTTTCCTTTCATGTAAGGACCGTCGGCTCGTTTACAGAAATAGTCGTTTTCTATCGCTTCATTATAGACCGAATAACTCTTGTCGATCTTGATTCCCGGATCGATGATCACCACGGTCTTGAATCCTTCTTCTGCCAATTCGGATACCATTTTCTTCGGATCCGGAAAATACTCCTTGTTCCAGGTGAAGCATCGGAAACCTTCCATATAATCGATATCGAGATAAATCGCATCGCAAGGAATTTGCAGTTCGCGGAATTTCGAGGTGACTTCGCGCACTTTCGATTCCGGGTAATAACTCCATTTGCATTGGTGGTAACCGAGTGTCCATAAAGGCGGAAGCTCCGGTTTTCCGGTAAGATGCGTGTAAGTCGTGACGACCTCGTCCATTTTTGGACCGTAAATGAAGTAGTAGTTCATTTCGCCACCTTCGGCCCAAAAGCTCGTGATGCCACGTCTTTCCTGGGCAAAATCAAAAAACGTGCGGAATGTGTTGTCGAAGAAAATCCCGTAAGCGGTTTTTTGGTGCAATCCGATGTAAAACGGAACGACTTTGTAAAGCGGTTCCTGGTCTTTATGGAAAGCATATTGATCTGTCGCCCAGTTTTCTACACGTTTACCCTTGAGATTGAAATGCGTCGGCTTATCGCCCATGCCGTAATAGGATTCGCCTTCTTTCGAGACCAGACTCATCTTGACGATGTTTCCGCCCCAATGGTAGCTTTCTTCCCAATGAAAACCGATTTCCTCGTCGAGAAGCACGTTTCCGTCAAGGTCGTAAATCGTTTTGTGAACATCAGACTTTCGGATCTTGAGAAGCACTTTGCTAGTCTTGATCTCATAATATTCAGCCGATTCCGTGAAAGCAAACTCGTTGAAACCATGGGATTGGTTGGTGTCGATCGCGTATGAAAAATCAGGACTGAAATAGCCTTTTGTCGTATATCTGAAACGGATCATACTGTCTCGCAACACCGTAACTTTGAGGATGACGTCGTTGTCAGTGTAAAAGAAAACGGAGTCGGTTTCTTTGGTATAGGAAATTATCTTGGATGGGTAAATGTCGCCCTTGTATTCTAATTCGGTATTGGTAATCATGGGTTCAGGGTATGTTTGTAGGGTTTCAAACTTAGGTAAAAATGTTGGGTTTGGACGTTTGGGCATATCAGTTTTTACGCAAACGTTGTCGCTTGATTGCTTTTTGAATTTGGGATTGGTGGATTTTTGGATTGGTGGTTTTTTTGGAATACCGGTTTTTACAGCGCTATATATTCCCACAAAAATCGACACCCTGTCAGGGTTATAAACCCTGTCACCTTTTTAAACAGTGACAGGGTTTTGTTTTTTTTGCGACAAGGCTCTTTTGACTTTAGCCTCTACCGATTCGCCCGTATCTCAAATTACTCCATAAAAATAAAAGCCACGAATGCACGAATAAGGTTGTATTCGTGCATTCGTGGCTTGAATGATTTTAGATAAATTTTGTGCATCGGACATCCTTTGTCTCAATTACCGATTCTTACAACGTTTATCATATTCCTACAAAAATCGACACCCTGTCAGGGTTATAAACCCTGTCACCTTTTTAAACAGTGACAGGTTGCGTTTTTTGCGACGAACTTCCCTTTCGACTTGGCTTCTGCCGATTCGCCAATAAGCTCAAATTGCTTCATAAAAATCACAAGCCACAAATGCACGAATAAAGTTCGGGTTCATGCCTTTGCGACTCGAATTATTTTAGATTGAATTTTATGCATCGGACATCTTTTTGTCTCAATTGCCGATTCTTACAACATTTACCATATTCCTACAAAAATCGACACCCTGTCAGGGTTATAAACCCTGTCACCTTTCTAAACAGTGACAGGGTTGCGGTTTTTGCAGCAAATTCCCACACGAATTAAGTTTCTGACGGTTCGCCCATAATCTCAAATCGCTAATAAAAATCAAAAGCCACGAATGCACGAATAAAGCTGGGATTCGTGTATTCGTGGCTTGAGTTGTCGGATAAAAAACCGCGAATGCGCGAATTCGTGTTCCCAAAAAACATGAAATTCGCGAATTCGCGGCTTACAAAAAAACTTATTATTAGCTTGAAACCAGAAAACTATGCCAATTTAAGCACAGTGACTCCCAAAGGCGGCAAAGTCACTTCGGCAGAGAATTCGCGTCCGTTCCAGGCGGTTTGTTCGGTTTTGATAGGTTTTGGATTCAGGTTGTTCCCGCCACCGTACTGCGATCTGTCGCTGTTGAAAACTTCGGTGAGCTTGCCCTTTATCGGAACGCCGATCCTGTAATTCTCACGCAAAACCGGAGTGAAATTGCAGATCACGACGAGATTTTCCTTCGGATTTTCGCCCTTTCGCATAAAGCTGATCACGGCATTTGCGCTATCGGAATAATTGATCCACTCAAAACCGTCCTGGCTGAACTGCTTTTCGGCCAAAGCCGGTTCGGATTTGTAGAGAGCGTTAAGGTCCGTTATAAGTTTTTTGATGCCTTTGTGGAAATCGTACTGCAGCAAATGCCAGTCGAGACTTCCGTCGAATTTCCACTCTTCGGACTGCCCGAATTCCGATCCCATGAACAACAATTTGCTGCCCGGATGCGTGAACATATAACCGTAAAGCAATCTCAGGTTGGCAAAACGCTGCCATTCGTCTCCGGGCATTCTCCCCAAAATCGAGTGTTTTCCGTAGACGACTTCATCGTGGGAAAGCGGCAACATGAAGTTTTCGGTGAACGCGTACGTCATCGAGAAAGTAATGTCGTTTTGGTGGTAACTTCTGTAAACCGGTTCTTTTTTGAAATACTGGAGCGTGTCGTGCATCCAGCCCATCATCCACTTCATACCGAAGCCGAGTCCGCCTGAAAATGTCGGACGCGAAACCATCGGGAAAGACGTGCTTTCTTCGGCAATCGTCTGGACGCCGTCGAAATTGGCGTAAACCGCTTCATTGAAATCCTTGAGGAATGAGATAGTATCGAGGTTTTCCCGTCCGCCGAATTCATTCGGTTCCCATTCTCCGTCCTTTCTCGAATAGTCGAGGTAAAGCATCGAAGCGACAGCGTCCACACGCAATCCGTCGACGTGATAATGTTGCAGCCAGAAAATCGCGTTGGAAATCAGGAAAGATCGCACTTCATTTCTTCCGTAGTTGAAAACCAGCGATTTCCAATCCGGATGGTAGCCTTTTCGCATGTCCGGATGTTCGTACAGATGCGTCCCGTCGAAATAACCAAGTCCGTGGGCGTCGCTTGGAAAATGCGACGGAACCCAGTCGAGGATCACGCCTATTCCCGCCTGGTGGAATTTGTCGACCAGATACATAAAATCCTGTGGTTTACCGAATCTGGACGTCGGGGCGAAATATCCGACAAGTTGATAACCCCACGACGGATCGTACGGATATTCCATGATCGGCATGAATTCGACGTGCGTAAAACCGGTCTCTTTGACGTAGTCGACGAGTTCATCGGCCAATTCGATATAGGTCAAAAATCGGTCTTCGTCCACATTCCTGCGCCACGAACCCAAGTGGACTTCGTACACCGAAAAAGGTTTGTCGAGTTGGTTGGAAACGACGCGGTCTTTCATCCACTTTTCGTCTTTCCACTTGTAGTTGAGATCCCAAACCACCGATGCGGTGTGAGGCGGCCGCTCGCAATACAGCGCGAAAGGATCGGCTTTTTCAGTTATCACGCCATCGTTGTGTGACTGGATTTTGTATTTGTAGACCGCGCCCTGCTCGACGCCCGGAATGAATCCTTCCCAAATCCCCGATTCGTCCCAACGCACATAAAGCGTGTGTTCGCCCTGAATCCAATAATTGAAATCGCCCACGACCGAGACCGAACGCGCGGACGGCGCCCAAACCGCGAAATAAGTGCCTTTCACGCCGTCGATCTCAAGGAGGTGCGCCCCGAGTTTTTCGTGAAGCTGAAAGTGCTTTCCGGCTTTGAAAAGGTCGATGTCGAAATCTGTTAACAGGGAATATGCTTGTACTTTGTTGTTCATTTTGTTCGCCTCAAATGGCGTGTTTTTAGTTCGGAAGCCTTCGCTTCAAAGAAATTATTGCATTTCGGGATCAATATCCCATTATACTCTGAATGCCGCGCAAGGGAATTACAGCCCAACGCGGACGCGAATTCAACTCGTATCCCAATTCATAAACGGCTTTTTCGAGCAGACAATACCGAAGCAAAAACTCGATTTCGTGGCTGTAGCCGATGTTTAGGTTCTCGGACTGGACTTTTTCGATATAGGTTTCCAAAAACGCCCCGACGATATAATTGAACAGCAATTCCGCGGCCTCGAACAATTGCTCCTGTTCGTAAGGATATTTGTCCTTGTTGTTGAAAATCGTCGCGTAAATTGCGTAATGAAACGATCGGAACATACCTGCCACATCTTTGAGAGGCGGTTGTTTCACCTTTCTGTCGCGAATCGTGCTCTCAGGTTCGCCTTCGAAATCGAGCAGATAAAAATCGTCTCCCGAGACCAAAACCTGTCCCAAGTGATAATCGCCGTGAATGCGGATGCGCTCGCTTTTCATCTTTGTCCAATCGAAATCGACGAAATGTTTTCGCACTGATTTCTTGTTTTCGAGAAACTGATGCGCCAATTCAAGCGCGAGTCCGTCGAGTTTGTGCAGGCTGTTTTCTATGATGTTCAGACGGTTCTGGAATTGGTACAACAGTCGGTTTTTGAGCCAAACAGTGTAGTCGCCGTTGTAAGTTGTCGGAGTGAACGCCGTGTCGTGGATGTCGCTTCCCAGCGCGATGTGCATTTCGGCTGTCCGTCTGGCCAAAGTCTGGATCCTGAGAAACAGACTCAAGCCTGCCCAATCGATAATTTCGGGTGGTATCTGACTAATTTTCAATAGCGTAAACAAGTCTACTTTAGGCAATTTGTCAACCCTGATTTTCTTGGTTTTGAGGTTTGAGAAAACGCCGTCGATCTCGTCCAGCATGAATTTCCAGGCGTCGCCCTGATTGGGCACCAGTTCTTGCATCAAGCCAAGCGTGATGTTGCCTTCGGCGAGATTCGAACTCATGCTTCCCATGTAGGCCGGCGTGTTCCGGAAGTCCATCCTTTCGGTCAAAAAGCGGTTGATCTCGTAATCGGGGTTCGTGCTGACATAAATCCGACGGAAAATCTTGAGCACGAAATTGTCATTGTAGATGATCGAAGTATTGCTCTGCTCAACGCCCATGAAACGCGAAGACTTGTATTCCGACTCCAGCAGATTCTTGCCTTTGTGGAAAACGATTTTCCCGGTACCGACGACGTCCTTGGCCTTGACGATATTCTCGAAGACGAGCTTTCTAAAATCTTCCTGATGCAACGCGTCGACGAGATAACCTTCCTGTTTGTTCATTCTCACCGGCGCAATGATCGTGTTGGTGTCGAGTTCCTCCTCGGACATGAACGAAAGCGGCATAAAATAATGTTGGTAGAAAGCCTCTTTGAAATTGACCTCAAGCAAAACGCCGTAATAAGTGTTTTGTTCAGAAGTGATCTTGAAATAATCGATGACCTCGATGTACTTCAACGTGCTCGCTTTTCCGCCATACCAACGCTTATTGATGATGTAATTCTCGAGAATATCGCTCGAGAAAACCTTGACGAAATTCTCGTTTTCGAAAGCTTCTTTCCATTCGATGTTGAACTCGAAAGGTGTCGTGAATGTTTCCTGGTTCTCGTTCATCACTTGGCTATTTTGAATAAATGGAACGGCATTGTCGGGTCGAGCTCGACATAGTTCCAGTCTTTGTCCCAGAAATAGCTGTTTCCTGTCACAAGGTCGTTCACATTTACCGATTTTCCGGCGAAAGCGGCAGGTAATTTCACCCAAGTGCTCTGTTTGTTGTCTTTATCAAGATTGACGATCATCAAAGTTTCGTCCGAATTGTCGTCGCTCCATTTGTGGTATGCGATGATCTGGTCATTTTGGGTTTCGCAGAATTCGACGTTGTTGGTCTGTTGCAGTGAAGCATGCGCTTTTCGGATGAAATTGATCTTGGAAATAAGCGCAATCAGTTTATTTTGGATGCTCCAATCCCATTTGGTGACTTGATATTTTTCGGAATCCTTGTATTCTTCCTTGTTCGGAAGCGGTTCGGAGACCATATATTCATAAACCGGACCGTAAATCCCGACGCTCGAACTCAAGGTCGCCGCCAGAAAATAGCGCGTCAAATGAATGGCTTCGTTCCCGTGTTGCAGCGGATGAGGATTGATGTCAGGCGTATTCGGCCAAAAGTTCGGTCGGTAGAATTCCTTTTGGTCGGTTTGCGTCAATTCCGTTACATATTCGATGAGTTCCGCTTTGGAATTGCGCCAGGTAAAATAGGTGTAAGATTGCGTAAAGCCTTGTTTGGCAAGCTCGTTCATGATCTTCGGACGTGTGAAAGCTTCTGCCAGAAACAGCACGTCGGGATGTTTTTTCTTTACTTCGGAAATCAGCCAACCCCAAAAGTAGAAAGGTTTCGTATGCGGATTGTCGACCCTGAAAACCTTGACATCACATTCCTCGACCCAAAAAAGTGCCACGTCGAGCAATTCCTTCCAGAGTTTTTTCCAGTCTTCGGACTCAAAATAGATCGGTTGGATGTCCTGGTATTTTTTTGGCGGATTCTCGGCATACTGAACCGTTCCGTCCGGACGCCATTTGAACCACTTCGGATGTTCTTTTACATAAGGATGATCGGGCGCGGCCTGCAACGCATAATCCATCGCTACCTCGATTCCCAAAGCTTTCGCCGATTTTACCAAGGATTTGAAATCGTCGATAGTGCCCAATTCCGGATGGATCGCTTTGTGTCCTCCGTGCCTCGAGCCGATTCCCCAAGGCGAACCAACGTCACCTTCGTCGGCATTGGTCGCATTGTTTTTCCCCTTTCGGTTGACTTCTCCAATCGGATGCACCGGCGGAAAATACAGTGTATCAAAACCCATTTGTGCGATTCGCGGCAACAACTTCTCGCAGTCCTGGAAAGTGCCGTGTTTTCCTTCTTCGGATGAGGCCGATCTTGGAAAAAATTCATACCAAGTACTGAACAACGCTTTCGGTCTGTCGACATAGACGCCAAATTCAGCAGACTTGTTCTCCAAAAAACGGATCGGGTTACGCTTGAAAATCTGGTGCAATTCGTCCGAAACCGCTTCTTTTACGGCCTCGTCATACTGTTTTTCATCGGCGAAAGCCTTGGCAATTTTCTTGAGATAGTCCTTTTCGGACTTATCGGCCACTTTCAAAACTTCCTTCACATATTCGGCACCTTCAAGCAACTCCGACTTTACGTGCTGATTGTCCTGGATTTTACGCTCCGTTCCATGTTGCCAATTGAGCGCATAGTCGACCCAACCTTCTACATAATAAGTGTATGCGCCTTGTTTTTCGACGGTGAACTCGGCTTGCCAAGCATCATTTTGCGTCGGGTTCATCCTGACTTCATTCCACTTTTTGTCTTCTTCGTGCTTGTATTTTACGCTGCATTCCACAACGTCGTGTCCGTCAGAAAATACGTCGGCGGTCACTTGGACTTTTTGTCCGGGAATTCTTTTTATGGGAAATGCCCCGGAGTCGAGCTGCGGCTGTACATTCTCAATGATTATGCGGGTTTGGTTCATTTTTAAGGATAATTTATAAGTTTCAATTTATTAAAAAATCCACCCTTGTCATAACTTGCGGTAAAATTTAGCGATATGATAAAAAAGGCGAAGAAGCGCTCCAATTCATTGAAGATTCCAAGGCTTATCCTGTATACCGCTAAACTTTTGCAATCGATTTCGCCCAAATTGCTTACGAAGTTCGCAGCCCATCTTTTTACGACGCCCATCCGTCACAGGATTCCGAAACGCGAACTTGATATGGACGCCAAAAGTGTGCAAACCAAGATTTTCGTGACTGCAATAAATAAGGAAATCGTCGTTTATACTTTTGGGGACGCCAAGCGAAAAGTACTGTTGGTGCACGGTTGGTCAGGCCGCGGGACGCAGTTGGTAAAGATTGCCGAACGCCTTACCGAAGAAGGATTTTCGACCGTGAGTTTCGATGCTCCGGCACACGGAAAATCTCCGGGAAGCACGACGTTGATGCCAGAATTCATCGCGTCGATCCTCGAAATCGAAAAACAATTCGGACCTTTTGAAGCCGCCGTGGGTCACTCACTCGGTGGTATGTCTTTACTGAATTCCGTAAAGCGCGGACTCGCCATCGATCGCCTGACCATTATTGGAAGCGGCGACAAAGTCAGCGATATCTTACTGGATTTCATAAACAGGATGCAACTCAAACCCAATCTTGTCGATCGCTTGAGAGTACACTTCGAAAAGGGTTTCAAAGGCGAAACCATGGAAAGCTATTCTGCGTATATAGCGGCTAAGGACGTCGAGATTCCGGTTTTCGTGATCCACGACAACGATGATGACGAAGTTCCGGTGAGTTGCGCCATCCATATACACGAACATTTGAAAAATGGCGAATTGTTGCTCACGCGAGGTTTAGGCCACAGAAAAATCCTGGGCGATCCCGAAGTCATCGAACGAACGATAGACTTCATCAAAAACGAAAAATCATGAAAAAAATACTGTGTTTAGTTGCGATCCTGTCGATGCTTTCGTGTCAGTCGCAACAAAAGGAAAAGCGTCAAACCAAGCAAGATCCGAACGGAAAAGTGTTGAAAACCGATGCCGAATGGAAAAAGGAATTGACGCCCGAACAATATAATGTCTTAAGGGAAAAAGGTACGGAACGTCCTTACACAGGCGAATATGTCGATAATTTCGAGAAAGGTTATTACGTGTGCGCGGCCTGCGGCAACAAGCTTTTCAATTCCGATACCAAATTTAAGTCAGACTGCGGATGGCCTTCGTTTGATCAAGCCATAAAAGGTTCGGTCAATTATCACACCGACAATTCGCTGGGAATGTCAAGAACAGAAGTGACATGTGCAAAATGTGGCGGCCATTTGGGACACGTTTTCGAAGACGGACCGACAGAAACGACCGGACAAAGATTCTGTACCAATTCGGTAAGCATAAAATTTGTGCCCGTGAAGTGATTCTTACCCAACTGTAAACAACACAATTGCAATGAATTACAACATCTCCAAACCAGAAGAGCAATGGAAACAGGAGCTCGGACTGGAACGCTATCGCATTTTGCGCCAAAAAGGAACAGAATTCGCCCACTCCGGAAAGTACAACCTGCATTTTGAAAACGGAACTTACGCTTGTGGCGCTTGTGGCGAACCGCTTTTCGAAAGCGACGCCAAGTTCAATTCCCACTGCGGATGGCCTTCATTCGACGAGGCCATTCCTGGAAAAATCGAGTACATAAGCGACAAATCCCATGGCATGATCAGAACCGAGATTCTGTGTGCCAACTGCGGAAGCCATCTTGGCCACGTGTTCGACGACGGCCCAACCCAAACAGGCCAGCGCTATTGTGTCAACTCGTTATCGGTCGACTTCAAGGAATAAAAAAAGCGGAGTTTTGTGCTCCGCTTTTTGCTTATTTTTTTATGATTCTCCTGATTTCCGTTGTGTCGTTTTCGAACGTAATCTCGAGAAAATAAATGCCGTTGGGAAATCCTGAAAGTGAAATCGCGTCGGAATCTGAACTTTTTATCGTTTGTCCCAATGTGTTTGCGACCGAAATGTTCTTCACACCAAAATCCGATTGCACATTAAAAATGTCGTTCGATGGATTTGGATAAACCGCAACCTGATTCCTCAAGTTTGAACCCACACCCAAATAAGGCTCACCAAAAACATTCACGGCGAAAACCGAAAGTGACTGATAATCGCCAAATCCCGAATAAACAAACGTAATTCCAGCAATTGCTTTTGCTTGGTTGGCGGGCGATAAGTCGATTTTTTTCTCGAACAACTTACACGCGCCCAATTCCGAAAACTCGTTGAGTTGTGCCCATTGCGTCGTCCCCGATCCTACTCTTCCAAGTCCGCTCAAGGCGACGCCGGTGTTTCCGCCAACCCAGTCGTAAGCGACTTGATTCAAGAAAACCTGATTCGTGCCATCGGCGAAATTTATCGTGATTCCCACGGTGTTGGCTTGTGCCTCGGTTGCGACCCAAAGAATGTAGATCGAGTTTGCGGTGTATTGCTGAGTAAAATTCAGAGTTCCGGCGACCAATCCGATAGGCCTTAACAAAAGCGAGTTCGCCGTTGCGTAATCGGCAAGTTGATAAGTTACTCCAGCAGTTACTGCGCTTGCAATTTGTCCGTTTGCGGGAAGTCCGCCTCCTACGGCCGCTGCCGATGCTCCATTGTACGAAGTCGTAGGCACAAAATCTGCCGAGTAAAATTCATTCGAAAAATCGATGGTAGCTGTAGTCGATGCATTCGCCTGGCTCGGGCCGTTCGCCACAACGTCATGGTTAAATCCAGTCAAAGTAACCGGATAGTAGGCGACAGCGACCGAGCTTGGTAATTCCTGCTGTTGATTTTCAAAAGCAAAATCCGCAACATTTTTAGCCGAAACAAAGTTCGTAAACGGTGAAAGTGCAAAAATGAATAGAAAATTGTAGAAGTTCTTCATAAATAGTTGAGCTTTAGTTAAAGTTGACTAGCGTAAAAGTAACAAAAACTCGCGTATTTGAGAATTAATCGGCTATAAGTACATACACGCGCTGGAATCCACATTTGGATTTCGGATTTTTGGGCGTGCCGGCGGCGGTTTTTCAGGTGCGGTTGCGGTAGCAGCGACAGCTTTTTCGGGTGGTCGCATTTTCTGGAAGCCGCCGTCGGGCTATCCGCTG
>NZ_SEBR01000041.1 GCF_004295795.1 Flavobacterium sp.
TAAAGGATTCAGTGAACCTCGTTCCTCGGTTTGCCTCGCCGCAAAAGTAACAAAAAGGCTCGCGGCACGACCGATTTTGGCGACCTGACAGCCTTGGAAATTCGGGAATTAAAGGAACTCGCGGGCACTTTTTCTCGAAACGACTTTCTCTTGGGGCGCTCAAACAGCCTTTAATTTACTACGCAAGCTCGTCAGTTCGCGTTGCTCGGGTCACGAATTTCCAAGACGTCAGGTGCCCGCCAAAACGCTCAAATGCCGGACTGATCGGAAAGTGTTTATTGACATTTTTAACTGCGTTGAATCTTCGGGCCCGGAGATTTTTGTGAAACGACTTACTATCTGCTCGGGCCTCGATTTCCGCCGCTGTCGCTTTGGAAAAATGTGTCTCCGAAACACCAAATTTCCTCAATCGCCAAAACCGTTTCCATAACGCCGTCACCGGAAACTTTTGGCGTTGAAAACCCGTGCTTCGAAACAGCAAAAGGTCTATCGAAAACCCGTGGGAAGCCGCATTTTCCTAAGACCTAACAAATCTCCGAGATTTGTTAGGTCTGGCCGAAGTTCGAGGAAAAAACCGGGATTCGGTTACAGATTTTCTGTAGAAAATGTTAAGGTTTTTGATCGAATTGGTTGTTTCGCGCAAATGGACAAACCCGAAATTTTCGATTAAAACCAAGTGAATTCTGCGGCTGACGCAAGATGAGCCAAGCTCGTCTATATTCGGTATATTGAGAAAAAGTTCCATAGTTAATCGATATCACCAGAAATTTCCTCGTCACCTTTAGCGAACAAACTCCAAACCAAAACTCCGAACCAACCAATACCTGTCCAACCCAGAAAAACATTCGCAAGTAAAATTTGCTTAAATCGCTTTTTACCTCTCGAAATCAACGAAGGAATAAAGTAAACGAACGCAAAGACGGCCAACGCCATGAATTTTTCCTTTGTAAATTCCTGGTTTTCGAACGGTAAGTTGGCGTTTAGCAGCGTTGGTACAATCGACACCTTGATTTCTTTTCGGACGAAAGTAGCATTTTGGAAACAAACAGACGATAACAGGTCGACTGCCGGATTTCGCAATCCAAAACAAATAAAGGTTCCGGATACTTCACTACAACGTTTTCCCATAAAAATTCCTATGAAAAAAAACACCAAAACTTTCAAAATGGGCCGTTTGTACCATTTAAGAAATCTTTAAGAACCTAGATTTGGCGTGGTTTGCAGAGGTTTTTACATTTGCCGCATCATCAATCAAAATCAATCATCATGACAAAAATCATTCTCTGCGCGGCAGCTTTTGCCGTGAGCGCTTTTTCGGCGCAAGCACAAGACAAAAAATTGGAATTCGGCGTTAAGGCCGGAGCAAACCTCACCACATTCACAGGCGATTTTGAAGATGCCGAGGTAAAACCGGGTTTTCATGCGGGCGGCATCGCCAACTATCACTTCAACGAAAGTTTCGGGCTCCAAGCCGAAGTTCTATATTCGCTTCAAGGAGCGAAAAGCGGCTATGAAGAAACAGATTTCGGAACGACTTTCAAGAACGTCCGGGTGAATCTTTCCTACATCAACGTGCCGGTTTTGGCCAAATACGAACTCAAAAACGTCCGCGGACTCAGCTTCGGATTCGGGCCACAGGTTGGCGTGTTGGTCAGTGCGAAGCAAAAGTTCGACGCAGTTTCCGGCGGCTCGACCAGCGAGGAATCCGAAGATATAAAGGACCAATTGAAAACGGTAGATTTCAGCGTGATCGGAGACGTGGAGTACAAGTTGGCTTCAAACATTTTCTTCAGTGTTCGCGGGCAACTTGGCGTCTCGAACGTGAACGATGTCGGAAACGATAAGGTCCACAACGCCGGATTGAGTCTTTCGGGCGGTTACAGATTCTAATACAAAAGTTTAATTATTGATGATAGGCAGCTCTTTTGGGCTGCTTTTTTTGTTTCCGATTTTTGGTTTTAAGCCGCACTTTTCCAAAATTTCCAAGACAACCCTGTCACTGTTTATAACCCTGACAGGGTTAGAAAAGTAAGGAAGTCGCACCAAATCCGATTACAGAAAATCTGTAAAAATTCCTAAAGTTTCAAAAGGAAATACCAATCATCAAAAAAACCGCTGATCCGGCTTTCGCTTCACAAACGCGCGCTCAAAAAAAACAGCGATTTTGGCATTGAAGTCCGCTTCAAAAGACCAAAGCGTCGCGTGTCCGGAATTGGGTAAAATCCAAAGTTCGGCGTTTGGCAGGCCGCGGTAGATCTCAAGTGTGTGTTCGGGGCGGATCATATCGTTGTCGCCGCCTATGACCAACGTAGGAGCTTTTATTTTCAACAGATCAAGAGTCGAAATGTGCGGATTTTCGGCCATCAGTCTCTGTAATTTGTATGAAAGCGAATCGGCAGAATTGGCTTTCCCGGATTTGACTTTCGCCTCGATTTCGCGAAACCCTTTTTGCATGTTTTTCCATTCGGAAGGTTCGATCGCCGTGGCGTCCGGACGAAGATTTGCGCCCGTTATCGCCAGTTTCTCTACTTGTTCCGGATGGCGTTGTGCGAGCAGCAAAGCATCGATTCCGCCGTCGCTCCAACCGATTACGTCGGTTTTTTGTACTTTCATCTGACGCAACAATTCCGAGAAATCGTCTGCCATCATTTCATAACTCAGCGAATCTTTTTTGTCGACAGATTTGCCTTGGGCGCGACTTTCGGGCACGATAACGAGGTGGTCTTTCGAAAAATAGCCAATCTGGAACACAAAGTTGTTGATGTCGCCACCGTTTCCGTGAAGCATCAGGATCGGATCGCCTTTTCCATAGGTTTCGACATACATTTTAAACCCGCGGATTTCAAAGAATTTTCCGGAGTTTCGGTAAGGCGAATTTTTCATCGCGCTATCGACTTTCGCTCCAATGTCCGCTGATTTTTCGACCGTCGGAGTATTTGTTTCGGCCGACCGTTTATCGGAACACGACACAAATGTCAAAACCAAAAGCAGCAAACTCACTATTTTTTCCATGATCGGCAATTTAATTATCAAAAAAAACGGTTCCGGGTTGTAAAATGAGTCGTCGTGATTTTGGAAAGTTACCCGATTCGGTCGCGTTTCTGCAATTTCGAATCGAGAAAATCCTTGATTTGCGAATAGGTTTCGGCTCCGACTTCATCAAAAGAAAATGCGAATCCCGTGACCGAACCGCCAACCAGATAAAGCACATTTTCGGTTTCGAGATAGTAGTCGAAATATTTCCAAGAAAGTTTGTGTTCTGACGATGCGTTTTGGGTTAGCAAGAATTCATCCGAAAAGGAAATCGTCGTGATCGCATCTTCGGGCTTCATCTTTGCTTTGGCGCGCGAAATGCCCAAATCCATCGCTTTTTTTCTTTGTTTATAAAGACTTGCGTTTTTGAGAAGTACAAAAATGTACAAAGCTCCGAATCCGATAAGGAGCAAACCCAAGCTACTTTTTCCAACCACGATCGCGATTCCCAAACCAAGAAGAACGATAGCGGAAACCAGGCTGCGGACAACATTTTTCCGGGATTTCTCCCACATCTTATCGAAGATGACGTGAGATTTCCGACGGTATTTCGCTTCGTTATAAACGATTTGGAAGTGCATTCTTCAGTTTTTCGTGAAAATAAAAAAACGGCGGGAATTCCCACCGTTCCAAACAAATATAAAAACAAAGCGTAGTGTAAACTTTGATCCGATCAATTTATTGTTTTCCCCAAAATGCATCGGGATTGTGCGTCTGGAAGTACGTGAATTCGGTTTTGGTTTCGGTGTTGAATTCGGTTTGCTTTTCCTTCTTTTTCCAAGATCCGTCAAGCGGAAGCAATTGCACATACTCGACTTTGTGGCCTGAACGCCACGTTTCGAAATTCGCCTCGCTGCGAACAGGAGTTTCGATTCGGTATAAGTTTTTGGCCATGTACGTGTAAAGGTAATAGTCGGCCGTTTGCGTTTCCTCGCGGTTCCAGTTGGCTTCGGGATTCAGAAGGAGCGTTTTTCCATTTATGAGGCGCTGGCGAACTTCGGAAAGTCCCAACAATTGGCCTTTTTCGTCCATCACATAAGCGTCGAACGTCGGATCGATCCAGATCCAGCGCTTCGATTCGTCGTCAAAAACGCTGTTGATCACGTGGCAATCGTCGAATTGTTCTTCTTTTGGCATGCACGTCACATAGCGGGATTTTATTCCGAGTGCCAAGTAACATTCGTTCAATGCAATGGCCATCATTCGGCAGTTCAGTCCGCGATTTTCCTTTTTGCAGATCGCGACCAAATCTTGGGCATTTCGCGAAGTTGGATTTTTGCTTGAACCATCGTGGCGCACGGTGTTGTGCATCCAATGCATCAGATTCAGGATGCGTGAAGTCGAACTTCCTTCGCCCGCGATCGAATCGAGTTTGAACTTATTTCGGATGCTCACCAAATAAGCGTCATCTGCCGATTGGAAGGAATAGGCCGGAAAATCCTGTTGCTCTTTCGCGTCATATTTTGAAGCCGATTTGAGTTTGTCGAGAAAACTTGGTTGGTACGAAATTCTCGTCAACGCTTCCTTTCCGTCGAATTTGATGATGAAATCGGTTGGTTTTTGCTTGTTGACTTTTACCGTGATCGAATCTTTGTCGGTGAAAAACGTGACGCGATCGTTCGAGGTCACGAATTCGTCCGGACTGACTTCCGAGGAAATCCGCCAGGCGCCTTTTCTCAGTTTCGATCCGTCGCGAACGTCGATGTTGGCAATTCCGGATTCGATTGTCTTGAGTTTCTTTTGTCCGAAACAAATGGCCGCGACAAAAACCAGTCCGATTGTAAAAAAGTGTTTCATGTTATTCGTATTTGAGATATTGCAAAACGTCCACGCGTGTCGCTTTATAAGCTTTTGCGACGACAACCGCCAAAGTGAGCGAGGCCAAAACTACGAATCCAAGGAAAAACGGAAAAGCCGTAATTGGAATTCGGTAAGCGAAATCTTCGAGCCATTTGGACAAGATCAGACGCGTCGGGAAAAAGGCGATGGCGAATCCGACGACACAAAAGATGAGATATTGCTTTGACAATTCCTTCAAGAGCGAGCTGGTTTCTGCTCCCAAAGTCTTGCGGATCGCGATTTCCTTCATGCGTCTTTCAATCGAGAACGAAGCCAGGGCGAAAAGTCCGAAAAGCGCGATCAGGATTACGACGGCGTTCAAAAGCTCGAACAAATCGCGTTGGTTCACGAAATTCTTGTAAGTGCGCTCGAAATTCTTGTCGACGAAATCGTAAGTGAACGGATATTCGGTATCGACGTTTTTTGTCCAGAATTTTGCCATCGCGCCCAAAGCGGCCTCCGACTGTGCCGGATCGATCTTGACCATGATGTGGTTGGTATTGTTGATCATCCAATCGACGGTTTTGTAGTGAAAAAGCAACATCGGCGGAATCTCGTTTTGCGGTCCGGCGATGTGGAAATCCTTGACGATTCCCACGATCTCGAAGTCGCGTCCGTTCCATTTGAATTTTTTCCCGATAGGTTTTTTCTCCTTCATCATGCGCTGCACGGTTTCGTTTATAAGCACGGACGAAATCGTGTCCGAAGCGAATTTTGAGGAAAGCTTGCGGCCTTTGGCGAGCTTGATGTGCATCATGTCCATAAACTCAAAATCGGTTGCCATGTTTTTCGCCTGGATCTGGATGTCGTTGTAATCGAAACCAGAAGACGAATTGGCGTCGTTCCCAAAAGAAAAAGCGCCACCGGCAACGGTTTTCACGCCAGGCATCTTGAGCAATTCGGCCTTGACCGTGTTGTAACGCATCACGAGTTTTTTCTGGTAATCGGGTTGGTGCCAATCGTATGGATTCCTGTAAATCACATCGACTACCTGATCGCCCTTGAAACCCATGTCTTTCGTGCTCATGAAATGCACTTGTTCATAGACGATATGACTTCCGATGATAAAAAATGCGGCGATCGCAAACTGCAAAACCAACATTCCGTTCCTGATCCAAACACCGCTTTTGCTGCGTCCGAAGTTGCCTTTCAAGACTTTCAGCGTTTCGAAATTCGAGACGTAAACCGCAGGGAAAATTCCGGCGAAGACGATCACGATGGCAAAGATCGCGACGAGTTTGAGGAAGAATTCGCTTCCGTTCATCTGCAAATTTTTCCCGAGAAATTCATTGTAATGCGGAAGCGCCAATTCTACGATCGCCAATGCGAGCAAAATCGAGAAAATCGTGGTGAAAACGGTTTCTGTAAGGAATTGCAGCACGATATTCGATTTGCTTGCGCCGATGATTCTGCGAACGCCAACCTCTTTTGCGCGTTTGATCGCACTTGCCGTGGCCAGATTCACGTAGTTCACGATCGACAAAATCAGGATCATCACTGACAATCCGGCCATGATCAGCAGGAATTTGTAGTTGCCTTTTCCTTCGGGATAACCGTCTACTCTCGAGTTGAGGCGCGCTTCGGCAATTGATTCGAGTTCAACCTCGGTTTTGCCGTGTTTCTTGATGAAAGCCTCGAGCGTCATGCCTTCTTCCTTGGCATATTTGGCCGTGCGGTTCACGATGTAGATTCGTTCGAGCTGCTTAATCACTTTTTCCTTATCGGATGGATTTTTGAGCTTCAGAAACAAATTGAAGTTGAAATTTCCCCATTGGTCCTTGTTCTCACGCAAATACGGTTCGATGTCTCGCGTCACGATGTTCGGAGCGATCGAAGACTTGCCGGGAATGCGGTAAACGCCGCGCACGATGTGGGTTTTGTTCGACAGCGAAAGTTGTTGCCCGACGGCTTTCTCGTTCCCGAAAATCTGCTTGGCGATACTTTCTTCCAATGCTATGCTGTTTTCGTCGCTCAAAGCCGACGTCGCGCTTCCTTCGATGAACTCAAACGGAAAATAATCGAAAAACGGCTGTTGTGAATCGACGACTTTCTCGATCACGAATTTTTTGTCCTTGAACTTGATGCTTTCCTTTCTGTAACCGGTTTCGGTGTAACAATAACTCACGAGCTCCGGACTTTGCGCTTTGAGATAACGGCCCAAAGGTTCGCTCGAATACGGCCAACTCATATCGGCACTTACGTTGTTCACGACCTGGAAAACGTCGTCTTTGTTTGGATTCCAGGCGTTGTACGAATGTTCCTCGTTCCAGTACAAAACCGCGAAAATGATTCCGCTTATGCCAATTGCCAAGCCCAAAGTGTTCAGGATCGAGAACAATTTGTTCTGCTTCAAATGGTAAATGAAGACTTTTATCCAGTTCTTGATCATGACAATGCGGTTTTGGTTTTGGACAATGTCTTTGGAAGCTCGGGCGATTCGATCGGTTTGATTTTTTCGACGCGAATTTCCGGAAGGAGCAATTTCGGACACTCGATTTTTGGACCCGATGTCAAACTTGCGATGGTCGAAGCCACGACTGCAGTGAATTTAAAGATGACTTTCTGCATGGCTCAGGCTTTTTGCGCGTCCACGAAAACGTCGACATTGCGTTGGTTCGTTTTCTCGGAAAAGACAACTCCGTCTTTCATGTGAATCGTTCGCTGGGAAAAAGAGGCGTCGTAGTCAGAGTGCGTCACCATTAGGATTGTCGCGCCTTTCGCGTGCAAATCGGTGAGCAATTCCATGACTTCGTTTCCGTTTTTCGAGTCGAGATTTCCCGTCGGTTCATCGGCAAGGATGATTTTCGGATCGTTCACCAAAGCTCTTGCGACGGCGACTCTTTGTTGTTGTCCGCCAGAAAGTTGCTGCGGATAATGTTTCAACCGATGCGAAATCCCGAGTTTTTCGGCAATTTCCTCGACCTTCTTTTTTCGGTCAGGAGCCGCGACTTTATTGTAAATAAGTGGCAATTCGATGTTGTCGAAAACCGACAGTTCGTCTATCAGGTTAAAATTCTGGAAAATGAAACCGATGTTGTGCTTGCGAACCTGCGAACGGTCTTTTTCCTTGAGTCCGACCATTTCGTCGTTGAGCAGTTTGTAGCTTCCGCCACTCGGACTGTCGAGCAATCCGATGATGTTGAGCAAAGTCGATTTCCCGCAACCCGACGGACCCATGATCGACAGGAAATCACCTTGATCAATGGTGAGATTTATGCCGTTGAGCGCCGTGGTTTGTACGTCTTCGGTTCTGAAAACTTTTGTGAGATTGTTGATTGTTATCATGATGATTGATGGTGTTTAATTGTTCATTGTTAATTTGTTTTGAACAGGATTTTGTAAGTTTCATTCCTGAGTTTGAAACCATCCTGTGATTTGAAACCGCGGTTGGTGATGACGAATCCATAGTCTGTTTTGGGTTCGAGTTTCATTCGGATCCTCACGGTTTTGTTCTCATTCGAAAACCCGATTATTTCTGTGATCGGCCAGCCGTTTTTACCGAATTCTTCCGAATAGTTCATCGAATAAGCCTTCGGATTCATCGGCTTGGAAAACGTGATCGTGTACTCGGTCAGGTTCGATGAAACACTTTTCTCGCCGTTCTGGAATGGCCCGACCGAAACGATTTCGGGACAAAGCGATTCGTATTCTTTCACGATTTCAGATTTCACGATCGGCGTTTTGAAATAACCTGATTTTTGTACGAATTCAAGCAATTTACTTTCATCGGAATACTCGAGATCAATAATTTCCGAAACGGCTTTTTTCTTGTCTTTGGCCTTTTCGTAATACCGTTTGCAGATTTCATATCCGACATAATAACCCAAATCGGATGCTTCACCTTTTTGCGTGCCATTGTAAAGCCAATTTGCGGTATTGTCGGTGAACATTTCGAGTCTAAAGCGGTTTTTGACTTCGTCGGCGTGCGCTTTTCCGTAGGTCAAATAGAATGATTCAAGCGGTTTTTTGGTCGCCAATTCGGCAATGAAATCGCAAGAACCTTCCTGGATGCAACTTGCCAAAACCGTTTCGGCGCCTTGTTTTTGCTGCGTATGGACATATTCGTGAACGTTCAGGAACACGACATTGTCCAAACTTTGTTTCTTGAAGACATTTCCGAGCCAGTCGTTCTCGAATTCGGACACGTCTGTCTTGGCATCGGCTGTGGCGATTTCGGTTCCGATGAGCACTTTGTCGCCGTCGACCGTTCCTCCGGATCGCAATCCGCCAACGGTGAAATACAGGTTCGCCGGACGCAGCTTCGGATAAAGTTTCCTGAAGTTCGCGATCGCTTGCTCGATTTCGGCTTCCTTCGACTTGATCGTGAAAGTGTTCGCGCGCACCGAATTCCAGAACTTCGGATATTTCGCAATCAATTCGACCCAAAGCGTATCGGAATAATTCCTGACTTTCATGAACGAGCGCAATCCGTCAGTGCCTTTTTCGATGTAAATTTCGTTGATAAGCTGGAGTTTTTGCGCCTTATCTGACGTTTTGGAAATCGCGTCATAAGCGTTCCAGAAATTGTCGATATCCGAGGAAAACACACGCGATTGCGCCAAAGAAACCGAGGTAATCAATAAGGAATAAATAATAATCAACAATTGGCGCGCCTTGCCCAGGTTTTTATTCTTAGATGTAATTTTGCTTTTCATTGGTGATTGTCAACTTTCAATTACTCATTACTCATTACTCATTACTCATTATTCATTACTCATTACTCATTACTCATTACTAATTATTAATTATCAGTCGATTTCTGTCCAATTGCACTTGAATTTCCCCTTCGCATTTTCGCCTTTCAACGTCAACCGATATTCGACTCCGGGCTCGAGATTGAAAGTCTTCATATTGTTGTTGACGCCCGTGCCGCGCGCCCGAAGGGAAATATGGGCAAGATTGCAGGTGTTTTCTTCGCCCGAAAATACGACTTCACATTCACCTTTTGTCAAGGTCAGCACATAATCGAGCGCAATTTTCGCCGGAAGTTCGCTAAAGAACGTGACGTAAGTTTCGCCCGTGAAATCCTTGAATTTATCGACAGTTCCTGACAGCGAAGTGGCGTTGCTCCACGATTTACCTTCAACGCCATTCACGAATTGTGTGCCCGAAGTCTTGATGTTTTTGGTTTGTGCCGACGCGGAAATGGCCACGAACAAGATTGCAATTTTGATTAGATTTTTCATTTTGATTGATTTTTGATTTGATTGATGATTGAAACTCTTTTTAATTATTAATTGAACCCCAGTTCTTCGACGTCCTTATAATCGACATAGGAAGAAACGACCACTTTCTCGCCGGCCTTCAAGCCCGACAAAACCTCGTAATAATCGGGATTTTCGCGTCCTAGTTTCACTTGTCTTTTTTCGGCTTTTTTTCCGTTTACCACGAAAATCCATTTGCCTGAAGTGTCGGTGAAAAATTGGCCTTTCGGGATCACGAGTTGTTTTTCCTTTCCGGATAAAGTCAACCGAACGCCAAACGACGTTCCTTGTTGCAACGCCAATTTCGCTTCTTTCGGGAACGCCAATTCCACTTGAAAACGGCCGCCTTTTACTTCGGGAAGTACTTTGATTACGGTGACTTCCACCAATTGTCCTTTGATTTCGATGTTTCCTTTTTGTCCAGATGCGACTTTCTCGAGATAGAATTCATCGACGTCCGCAACCAATTTGTAACCTTGTTGCAAGTCGATTTTTCCGATGCTTTCGCCCGCTTGATACGTTTTTCCGATAATCGGCTCGAACGAGGTCAACGTTCCTGATTCCGTGGCCGTGATCAGGAAATTCTTTTTGTTCTGGCGCAAAATCTCGAGCGACTTTTCCATCGTGGCAATCGATCTGTCGATTTGTGCAACCTGGATTTTGTTCGTGGCTTTTTCGCGTTGCACGCTTTGCTTGATTTGGTCGCGTCTTTCCGTCTGATAGCGAAAATCCTCCTGAAATTTGTTCCAGTCGTTTTTAGAGATCACGTCTTTCGAGAACAAGGTTTTGTTGAGTTCGTACAAGCGTTTGGCGTCGTTGAAATCGTGTTCGATACTCGCCAAATCCTTGATCAGGCCCAATTCCTGATTCCTGATGTTGAGTTTCCCGACGTTCAGGTTGTTCATTTGTTCGATGATCGCCGTTTCCTGGGTCATATAACCGAGTTCTGAATTAGGGTTGTACATTTTGGCGAGCGCTTGTCCTTTCTCGACGTGCGTTCCGTTTTCGGCGAAAATCTCCTGGACAGATCCGCCTTCGACGATATTTACGAACATCGTGTGCAACGGCTCGACTCTGGCCTCGAACGTCATGAAATCCTCGAATTGTTCTTCGGCAACCTCACGGATCATGATTTCTGAAGCCGTCACATTCAAAGAACGCTTTTTCGAAAAAGAGAAGTAGGCCATAAGCGAAAAGGCCAAAATTACGACGCCTGCAAGGGTCGCAATTTTTAATTTTCTACTTTTACGGTTGATGACGGTATCCATGATTGTTTTGTTTTTCACATTCACATTTGTCAGAATCGTGCCAGTAAAAAATAGAATTTCATTTTACTGAATTACAACAACTTACAGGTTTTTATTTAGTTTCAGGTGTCCGATTTCGGACAGTGAACGTACACAAGCGGACAGTCCACGAACATGAGGAAAAAGCAAGCCACGATTTTAATTGTCGACGATCAGGAAGAAATCTTGTTCGCGGCAAAAATGGCGCTTAAAAAACACTTCGAAACCATTCACAGCACGAGCAATCCCAAAACGCTTTACCAACTTTTGGCCGAGACCAAACCAGACGTCGTGTTGCTGGACATGAATTATAGGATAGGATTTGAGGACGGACGCGAAGGCATTCACTGGCTGCGCGAGATTGCGAATCTGTATCCGAACACTTGCGTGATCCTGATGACGGCTTTCGGAAAAATTGAAACCGCGGTCGAAGGCATAAAAATCGGGGCATTCGACTATATGATGAAACCCTGGGACAATTCGAAATTGTTGGAAATTGTCGAAAAAGCAGTTTCCGAAAGCAGGCGACGCCAGAAAAAACCCGTCGAATTTTCGGGTGATAAATCGTATTTCATCGGAACATCGGCTAAAATAAAACAGGCGTATTCAATTGCCGACAAAGTCGCGAAAACGGACGCGAACGTGCTTTTGCTGGGAGAAAACGGAACCGGGAAATTCGTGTTTGCCGAATACATCCACCAAAATTCCAACCGAAAAACCCAACCTTTCGTGCACGTCGATTTGGGTTCGCTGTCTGACAATTTATTCGAAAGCGAATTGTTCGGTTATGCGAAAGGCGCGTTCACCGACGCAAAAACCGACACGGCCGGACGTTTTGAAACCGCTCAAGGCGGAACGATTTTTCTGGACGAAATCGGGAATGTTCCGCTGCATTTACAGGCGAAATTATTGTCGGTTTTACAGACGAAAACCGTCGTGCGATTGGGCGAGAGCAAACCGCGTCCGCTTGACGTGAGGATCATTTCGGCGACGAACGCGAATCTGTCTGAGGAAGTCAGGAAAAAACAGTTTCGCGAGGATTTGTTCTATCGGATAAATACGATGGAAATCACGCTTCCGCCTTTGCGCGAGCGACAGTCGGACATTTTGCCGCTGGCCGAATTCCTGCTTTCGGACAAAATGGAAAAATACAACCTGCGCGATTTGCAGTTCGATGAAAGCAATCTCAATTGGCTCGAGCGTTATCCTTGGCCGGGAAATATCCGTGAACTTGAGAACAAGATCGAGCGCGCCGTGATATTGAACGATTCGGGCAAGATTTCTGTATCCGATCTTGACATTTTCGAATATAAGCCCGAGATTAAATTGGACGAGGAAAATCCACTTTCCGATCTTGAAAAACAGGCCATCGAAAAAGCTTTGATCAAACATTCGGGCAACATTTCCAAAACCGCCGACGAACTTGGATTGTCGCGTCCGGCCTTGTATCGCCGCATGGAAAAATACAACATCGGAACAAAATGAGATTTCACACGGCACTTTTCCTGCGCGTTTTCGCGATCGTGATCTTGCTCGGTTTGGGCACTTATTTTGGGTTCGCAAAAATGCCTTACAACACCGCTTTGTCGATTTTTGTGTGCGCGATTTGCCTTGTCGAAATGTATTTCCACCTGAGAAACCGTGCGCTGATTTACGACAAGACGATCCTTTCGATCCTGCACGGCGATTTTTCGTCAGAATTGCCCGAAAGTTACAGATCCGGCAATTATTCGAATTTGTACAATCTGTATCAGGTTTCCAGGAAAAAGCAGTTTGAGCTTTCGTCCCGCGACTTCGTTTTCACCTCGATTTTGGACAATGTCGATACGGCGATCCTGATTTTGAAAAAGTCTGATGAAAATTGGTCGGTTTTTTTGATGAACGCCTATTTTTCGAAGCTTTTCGGTGTTCCGAAGTTTCGGAATTGGTCGCATCTGAAGGCGAAAATTCCATCTTTTGCCGAGATTTTGGAGCAGCACGATTTTTCCGAGATCAAGTCGTCGGCAGAAATTCGTCTGGACGAAGGCGAACTGCAGACGTTTTCGATCCAAACGTCCAAATCACAAAATTTCGACGATGTCTATTATGTGGTTTTGCTCGATTCCATCCAAAAAGTCGTCGAAAAAAAGGAAAAACAGGCTTGGGTAAATCTTATGAACGTGATTTCGCACGAGCTTATGAATTCGCTTACGCCGATTCAATCTTTGTCGCAAAGTCTGAACGATTTGGTGCAGCACGAAAACCTCGAACAAGACGACCTGCAAGACGTTCGCGAAGGTTTGGCGACCATCGTGAACCGTTCGAATCACTTGACATTTTTCGTCGAGAATTACAGAAAGCTTACGATGCTTCCGACTCCGATCAAAATTCCAACGAATCTCAACGAACTCATCAAGCAATGTTTGAGCGTCATGTCGCCGATTTTGAAACAGGAAGGAATCTCGGTAGAAAACAACGTGAATTTCGTGACCGCGGCCAATGTCGATGCGCAACAGCTGGAACAGGTTTTTATCAATTTGGTCACGAACAGCATTTTGGCGCTAAAGGAAAAACCGGAGAAAAAAATCTATCTCGAGTCTTGGACAGAGCCGAATCGGATGTTCATCGGGATTTCAGATACGGGAAAAGGCATCGAAAAAGAGATTCGCGACAAGATTTTCCTGCCGTTTTTTACCACTCGAAAAGACGGTGCGGGAATTGGGCTGACGCTTTCGAAAAATATCGTTGAGGCGCATGGCGGTTATTTGAATTATGCGCCACGCGATGGGAAAACGGAGTTTGTGGTTTGTTTGGTGATGTAAAACTTCAACATTCGTTATTCGTTGTTCGTTGTTCGTTGTTCGTTGTTCAAAATTAATTCACTTTGAAGTTTATTCGAACTTTGTCCGTTTTTACCTTGGATTCAAGGATTTTCCTTCGCTTCGCCTTGGTCTCGGATCTCACAGATTTTTGATTTTCGGCGATTGGCCACGAATTCACGAATATCGCTATCGTGAATTACTCACAACAATGCTGCTGCTTCTACTTCAGCCGCTGCTTCTGCTTCTGCCACTGCTTCTGCTTCTGCTTCTGCTTCTGCCACTGCCACTTCAAATCTGCTACTGAACAACCGGCTGCCAAAAATATTTCTCAAAATCCACGACCTGATTGTCTTTGACCGAAACGCCTTCACTTTCGAGAAGTTGCTGCATCAGATTCGTGCCTTCGAAGTGGTGTTTTCCCGTGAGGACGCCGACTCTGTTCACGACTCTGTGCGCCGGAATGTCTTCGGGACAATTGTTCATCGCCCATCCGACCATTCTCGCAGAGCGAGCCGAGCCGATTGCCTTTGCGATTGCGCCGTAAGACGTGACTTTCCCGTATGGAATTTGTCGGGCGATTTCGTAAATGCGCTCAAACAGGTTGACTTCGGCCATCACTTGTAGTTTTGGATCACGTTCACAAGGCTTATCAACGCTATGATTCCGGTAATCGATCCGATGACGTAGTTCATGTTTCTCACGATAAAAGTCGTGCGGTGTTCCATCTTTTCGAAAAAGGTCACGAAGAAGTAGAATCCGACCATCGTTCCGACGAAAATCCCAAACACGAAAATCGAGACGAAAGGCAATTCAAAGGTAAAAACCTGATACGACGCCAGCATCAGACTCAAAAACACATAAAACGGAATCGTTAGGAAATTCAGACTCGATAGCAAAACGCCCCAAAAGAAACGGCTTTTCTTGCTCTTGAACTTGACGACTTTTTTCTTGGGTTTGGACGCTTTGGCGAAAATCAGGAAATACAACGTCAGTCCTGTAAAAATCACGAGTCCGGCCTCGCGCAGCTTGAGGATTATCTCCGGATGCTTGTCGAGAAATTTGGCAAAGATGATGGCAATGAAACTTTGGATGGCCAAAACCAGCGATGCTCCGAGCGCAAAAACCAACGCCCGCGAATTTCCCTCGCTGCGGTTGATCTTTACGGCTGTCATGTTCAGCAATCCGGGAGGCGTGATTCCCGCAATCGAGGCGCAAAGGCCCATGAACAATGACAAAACGTATTGCATGTTACTTGATTTTGAACCTAATATACGTAATAGGTTTGTCCTGTTCCAAATAATGGGACTCGTAAAATGTCTGGATTCCGGTCACTTCTTCGGGCGCACCTTCGTTTCTATAAATGTTGTGGTTGGCATATAAAACCTCGTGGCCTTGTCCGTGCAAAAGGCCCAAAGTGTAGCCGTGCATGAACTCGGAGTCGGTTTTGAGGTGTACGATTCCGTCAGATGCAAGAATTTTCTTGTAACGCGCCAAAAATTCCATGTTGGTCATTCTGTGCTTGGTGCGCTTATACTTTATTTGCGGATCTGGAAAAGTGATCCAGATTTCAGAAACTTCTCCTTCGGCAAAAAGCTTGTCGATCAACTCGATCTGCGTTCTGAGGAAAGCGACATTTGAAATTCCGTTTTCGACAGCCGTTTTCGCGCCTCTCCAAAAACGAGCGCCTTTGATGTCGACGCCCACAAAATTCTTCTCGGGGAATTTCTCGCCCAAAGCCACGGAATATTCGCCTTTGCCGCAGCCCAATTCCAAAACGATCGGATTTTCGTTTTTGAAATACTCCGAATTCCACTTTCCCTTCAATTGAAACGTGTTCGAAATGACTTCGTCGCGATTCGGCTGGATTACGTTGGCGAACGTTTCGTTTTCCCTGAATCTTTTGAGTTTGTTTTTGCTTCCCATTTTGTTTCGCTTTTGCAGCGGGCAAAAGTAGTGCTTTTTTCTGTTTTTTTTGGAGCTTTTTCCGGCTACCTGGCACTAGCTTTTTTGCAAAAACCGGTTTTTCTAGGGTTTAAAACGAGCTTCCTGCGGTCGCTGTTTTAAACTTAGAAAAATTCGGTTTTTTCTGCGAAAGGCTAGTTGCCGCTATCCGGGCTATTTTCTTTTAGCCGCAAAATCTTTTTCCTTTATAATTTCCTGTGTAACCGGATTTTTCTCACTCTCGAGCCGCAAAGAACGAGCTGCGCTCGTTTGGTGTTTTTCGCCGGCTGCGCCGTCGCGGGCTTTGATTTTGATTCGTCGCCTGCCAGCGGGGCTTACTTTTACTTCATTGATTTTTATTGTTTTTTAAAGGATTCAGTGAACCTCGTTCCTCGGTTTGCCTCGCCGCAAAAGTAACA
>NZ_SEBR01000003.1 GCF_004295795.1 Flavobacterium sp.
CGCATTGTTCGCCTCTTTTCCAAATTCCAAGGCTGTCAGGTCGCGTTTTTGGTTCGAGCCGCAAGGCCTTTTTGCTACTTTTGCGGCCAGGCAAAAGTAGTCCCGCGGAAGGCGACGAAAGAAAGTCAAAGCAAGCGACGGCGCAGCCGGCGAAAGAAGCAAACGAGCGCAGCTCGTTCTATGCGGCTCGAGAGCGAGCGACGTTTCCGGTTTTCTCAGGAAATAATGAAAAAAAAGATTTTGTGATAAAAGAAAATAGCCCGGATAACGGCAACTAGCCTTTCGCAGAAAAAACCAAATTTTTCTAGATTTAAAACAGCGACCGCAGGAAGCTCGTTTTAAACCTTAGAAAAACTGGTTTTTTAAAGAAAGCTAGTGCCACTTAGCCGGAAAAAGCTCAAAAAAACAAGAAAGAAACCGTATTTCAAAAACGAAATTTTTAAAAGCAAACTTTGTTGAATAAACCCAATTCTAACCCAAAAACACCCAAACTCACTCGAATTACCTTACCTTCACCGCAAACGACAACAACTATGACAACCCAAATCATCTTTGCCATTTTTGCGATCGCAATCGTCGCCTTGTTTTTCTTCAATCGTTCGGCGGCAAAAAAATACAAAGACAATCACGTGGAAATCATTCACGATTTGAACGAAACAGACCTTGAGGTCGAAGCTTACGTTGCCGAGTATGAGACTATGGACTCTGAAACTTTGCTTGCACTTTCAAAGTCGCCTCTTTCTGAGAAACGTCACAAAGCCGCCGCAAGAGTGCTTACGCAGCGCGATATGACGCAAGCTGTAAATTCGGGAACTTTTTGAGGTAAGCCTCACATTTTGATTTTGCCCGATTTTTGGGATCGGTTGTTGATTTCTAGTAGCGTGTCCAAACGGACAACTAGCGAACTTTCGCTATTTTAGCAAAAAATCCCCATCATGGTTCTAAGCAGGTTCTGGCTCGCCATTTTCATTTCGTCCATACTTTTTATTCTCGTTGGCGTTTCGATCGGCCATCACTACGGACTCGATTACATCATCAACGGCAAAAAGGACGACCCGATCCAGATTGGCGAAAAGTATCTCAACGAACTTCCGGTTTTTCTTCGCGACAGCATCCAGAAATCGAGCGAGAAAACCTTCGTCATCAACCGCGATACCACAAATCTCGATACGACTTACGCTTACAAAAGCCAAACCGTCAAAATTTACAGCGGTGTTCAAAAGTCAGATGGATTGTTGCCGACCTGCAAAAGCACGGTGCTCGATTTGATCATTCCGTTGATTGCCTATCTGGCGTTTTTCTGCGGACTGATGCAACTTTTGATTGATTCGGGCGCGTCTGAAAAACTCGCGAGAAAACTCAGTCCGGTTTTCGTGAAAGTCTTTCCGAGCGTTCCCAAAAACCATCCGTCGATTTCTTACATGACCTTGAATTTCGCCGCGAATTTCCTCGGACTCGATTCGGCTGCGACGCCTTTCGGACTCAAGGCCATGGAAAGTCTGCAGGAAATAAATCCGCACAAGGACAAGGCCAGCGACGCCCAGATCATGTTCATGTGTTTGCACGCCGCGGGTTTGACTTTGATCCCGACTTCGATTATCGGATACCGCGCGGCCGAGAACGCCACGAACCCGGCAGACGTCATGCTTCCTTGTATCATCACGTCGTTTATCGGGACGATCGCCGCTTTTCTCATCATCGGAATCCGCCAAAAAATCAACTTCAAAAGCGTGTCACTGATTGTGGCATTGATGACGATTGTCGCTGCGATCGTCGGGCTTTTGTTTTACGTGAACAGTCTCGATTTGATCGGAAAGAACGTCTTTACGTCAAATCTTTCAGGAATAATGTTGGTTGGAATCATTGGCGTGACGTTGGTTTTCGCGTTTTTGAACGAGAAGAAATTCGTCGCCCAGGAAACCACGATTTTCGATTCTTTCGTGACCGGCGCCAATAACGGGCTCAAGACCGGGATCACGATTTTCCCTTATGTTTTGGGAATGTTGGTCGCCATTTCGCTTTTCCGGAATTCCGGGCTTTTTGAAATTATCTCGAATTGGATCGCGCTGTTTTTCTCGACTATGGGCGTGAACAAAGACATAACCGATTCGCTTCCGGTGGCGCTTTTGCGTCCGTTTTCTTCGGGCGGATCGAGAGGTTTCATGATCGATGCGATGCGTCAGGCCGGACCGGATTCGTTCACCGGACGCTTGGTCTGCATCTTCC
The DNA here is from genome assembly GCF_004295795.1 of Flavobacterium sp. Lineage (GTDB taxonomy): Bacteria > Bacteroidota > Bacteroidia > Flavobacteriales > Flavobacteriaceae > Flavobacterium. The sequence goes on from NZ_SEBR01000003.1 coordinate 2,227, forward strand.
AATGTAGTGCCGAAACGACTTTTTACGTAATCGCCGTGTACTTCGGATCGATCAAAATCAAGAACACGCGTTACACTTTGGGTGCGATGTTGCTAGTCGATTTGATTTGTGTAATCGCTGCCATTTTGGTGGCCGGATGGTTTTTCTAAACATGAAAAAGTACATTTTATTCGGTCTTTTGGCCTTCGGATGTTCGCACAAGGAATCGGTTGAGAACGACGATGTGGTTTCTGAAACGGTCGAAAGTCCGATGGAAACCGATGCGAAAGCCGTTGAAAAAACCGGAAAACTTGTCTATGAGGAAAATCTCGATCGAAACCTGAAAGCGGTTGCCGACAAAGTCCGCGTGTACGAACTCGATTGGAAAAACGACAAAGACAGCGAAGGCGCGGGCAACTTGGAATATCGCATCGAATTCATCAAAAGCGGGAAAGTCGTGAAAGATTTTTCGGGCAAGATCGACACCGACCGCGGAGCGGAATGGAGTGTGAATTCCAAAGTGATCCAGACGAGCGAGACCGAATACGACTCGCGATTTTTGGAAGTCAGCACGGGCTATGCGGCTTGCGGCTACGTGTGGAACCACTTTCTTTTTTTCGTGGACGCAAACGAAATCCAGCAAGTGCTCACCAATTACTCGATGATGGACAGCGGTTTCGGAACGTCTTACGAGTTTTTCCCAACGATGGAATCGGGCAAAGCGACCAAATTTTCGATGGTAAAAGTCAATGTTGACGAAGCTGAAACTTCATCAGAGGAAAGCACCGTTTTGGAAATCGCGTATTCGGATTCAACGGATTATTCGCTTGAAAACGGAAAGTGGCGTGGCAACCGAGTCACTCCCAAAGAAAAAGTTTACCGCAAGAAAGTCGTCTCTTTTGACGACTATTACAAATCGGAATAAGTTTGTCTTGATAAGCCGATAGGCCCGCGCCAGGGGTTGCAGCGGCATCCTTTTTTGCAGCCACTGAATTTGTTTTTATCTCAGACTTTCGTTCAAAAAAGATACAGCGGAAAACCCGGCCCCGCCCAACGAAATTTTCTTTTTTACAAGATACTTTCCGGGCGGGGAGGCGCCCAAATCAATACTAAAGAACGAGAAAAGTATTAAAGGACTTGGCTTTCAGCGTTTGGGAAACTTCGCTTTTTCCGGTTTTGAACGCGAAGGTTTTTTCGTTGTCAGTTGCGTTGTAAACCACGATCACGACGCTTCCGTCAGGATTCGCGAAGGCCAGCATGTCGTCTTTGTTGCTGTCGAGCTCGCCTTTCCACCAACCCAAAACGTCGTCGCGAAGCTTTTTTTCCTTTGTACTTGCGTCAATTAAATGCGCGCCCGGTTTTACGAAATGGCTCAGGTGTTTCATCACGTAAAACTCAGGATTGTACTTGTAGGTTTTATCGTGTTTGTTGACCGTCACGAGCGAATTTTGCTTCCAACCCCAACGACTCACGCCGCCTTCGAGCAAAGAAGTATTCCAATAAAAATACGCGTTGGCGCCGTTCAGGAAGTAGTGTTTCATCAAATCCCAACTGTATTCGGCGTATGCCCACGAATTTTCTCCGTTGCCGCATTCGTGCTCGCTTTGGTAGATTTTGAGATCGGGATTTTTCGCGTGGATTTTCGAAATGGCTTCTTTTCCGGCCCATTGCAAACCGACGCCTTTGATGTATTTTCCGGCTTCAGGATTGTCGAAAACCTCTTGGAAAAGCTTGTCGTTCGGGCGTTCGAGCGTTCCGAAGAAAATCTGTGTTTTGGATTTTTCCATTTCGGGTCCGAGGCAGGAAATGAACTTCGACAAACCGTTTGGCGTCCACGTGCAACTCGGATACCATTGTGCCGAATTGAACTCGTTTTGCGGCATGACCATAGAAATCGCGATGCCTTGCTTTTTGTAATCAGAGATGAATCGGCCAAAATATTTCGCGTAAGCCTGGAAATATCGGTCTTCCTGAATGAACATATCGTTGCCTTCTTTGCCGATTTGGTCTTCCGAAAGTCCGTTATCGACGTCTTTTATCATGTCTGGAACTTTGCTCAATGCGTAGTGCTTGTTGTATTTCATCCAGCTCGGCGGACTCCATGGTGAAGCCCAAACTGTAAGCTTTTTATTGAACTTTTGAGCCGATTTTATAAACGGAATCAAGGTCTCCAAATCGTTTTTGATGCTGAAATCCTTGAGGTCGAAATCTTGGTCGGTTTCGTCGTATGAGTACCAGTCGCGAGAGAAATCGTTGGCGCCTATAGGCATTCTGCAGCTGTTGAAATTGGCGCCGAAATTCGGTTGGAACAATTCCTTGAAAATGTCGTTTCTATCTTTTTCGGACAATTCCGAGAGCGACGTCCAACCCAATTCGTTGAAGCAACTCCCGAATCCGTCAATAACCTGGAACTGTCGCGAAGCGTCGATTGACAAAGCGTTGTCGACCTTTTTATGAATCGTAACCGACTGTCTTTGCCAAGGTTCACGCTCGGTCGAACTCACCCAAATCACGTTTTGGGCAAGCGCGAAATGAGCCGACAGAAACAATCCGAATAGGATGGTTTTTCTCATTTTGAGGCTTTGAGTTCGTTTAACGGCGCTGTCAACTTGAAAGCCGGATGCGTTTTTTCTACGGCAAGATCCGAAGCCAATTGGAAAGTTGCGCTTTGTTTGATGTCGAGCGATGACGCGCCGATCGAAACCGTATAAGTTCCGGCGTCGGCGATCCAGGCATTTTCGCTTTCCAGGAACGACGCAAGATCTTTGGCCGAAATCGTCAAAGCGACCGTTTGGCTTTCTCCGGGTTTCAGACTTTTGGTTTTTCCGAAGGCTTTCAGTTCAGATTTGGGCTTGTCGATCGATTTGGTCGGAGCCGACAGATAAACTTGCACGACTTCTTTTCCGGCGATTTTTCCGGTGTTTTTGACCGTAACCGAAACGGTGATTTTGTCTTTAAAAGATTTGTCAGACAACTTGATTCCGGAATACTCGAAAGTCGTGTAAGATTTGCCGAATCCGAATTCAAACGACGGTTTCACGTTGAAAGTGTTGAAGTAGCGATAGCCGACGTAAACGCCTTCTTCGTAATTCACGTTCTTCGGATTGTCGGCTGGAATGCCCGGAAAGTTCTTCGCTGACGGCGTGTCGGAATAGTTCGCCGGCCAAGTCATGGTAAGCTTTCCCGACGGATTCACTTTTCCCGAGAAAACGTCCGCAACCGAATTTCCGCCTTCCTGGCCAGGTTGCCAAGCGAGTAAAATCGCATCGACTCTGTCTTTCCAACTCGCCGTTTCGATTACGCCGCCAATGTTCAGGATCACGACGACCTTCTTGTTGAGTTTGTGAAATGCCGACGAAACGGAGTTGATTAGTTTTTGTTCGTCATCGGCCAAATCGAAGTCGTTCGCTACTTTTCTGTCTGCGCCCTCGCCCGCGTTTCGGCCAATCGTGATGATGGCGATTTCAGACTCGGCTGCTTTTTTGTTTATCAGGTCGCGCTCAAGATCGAGTTCCGGAAGTCGGTTTGCCAGGAAAAGCACGCCTTCTTTTTCTTTTCGGGCCACTTCTTCGGCATCGAACTTTTGCGTGTAAGGCACGTATTTCGATTTGAGTTCGTCATCGATTTTGAAACCGTTGTTGGCAAGCCCGTCAAGTAGTGAAACCGTGTAGGCTTCGTTCACGTTGCCGCTTCCGGTTCCGCCCGAGATAAAGTTGTAGGAAGTAACGCCAAACACGGCAACGCGCTTGTCTTTCTTCGAAAAAGGCAATGTTTTCTCGTCATTTTTAAGCAAGATCATACCTTCGGCCGCGGCGTCTCTGGTAACTTGTGCATTGGCTTTGAGATTGGGTTTGTCAGAAAACTTGTAGGCTTTCATAGTGGGCGACTCGAGCACGATTTCCAAAATCCTTTTGATGTTCTTATCTACGACTTCTCTGGGAAGTTTCCCCGATTTCATATTATCGAGAATCGCTTTTTTCTGGGCTGGGATTCCTGGCATTAGTAAATCGTTTCCGGCCGAAAGTTGGGCTGCGACGTCGCTCGTACTTGTTTTCAGTGACTCGAGTCCGGAGAATCCGCCAAACCAATCGGTCATGACCAATCCTTTGAATCCCCATTCGTCGCGGAGAATATCGGTCAACAGATCCTTTCTTGCAGAAGTGTAAGTGCCGTCAACAAGATTGTAGGAAGACATTACAGTCCAAGGTTGCGCTTCTTTTATGACGTGTTCGAATCCGCGAAGGTAAATTTCACGCATTGCGCGCTCGCTCACATTGGCATTTACGCCCAATCTGTTCGATTCCTGATTGTTTGCCGCGAAGTGTTTCACCGATGTTCCGACGCCATTCGACTCTATTCCGTTTACGATTGCAGCCGCAGTTTTGCCGGAAATTAGCGGATCTTCCGAATAGTACTCAAAATTTCGTCCGCACAAAGGATTTCTGTGGATGTTCAACGCCGGAGCAAGCAGAACATCGACTCCATACTCCTTGACTTCCTGACCCATCGCTTTTCCTACGTTTTCTATCAATGGCAAATTCCAGGTCGAAGCCAAAGCGGTCCCGACGGGAAAGGCTGTGCAATAGTAAGTGTTCTTGTCGTTTTTGCGCGTCGGGCTGATGCGAAGTCCGGCTGGTCCGTCGGCCAAAACGATTGCCGGAATCCCAAGGCGTTTTATTTCGTAGGTAAGACTTGCCGCTCCGGGAATTCTTCCTTCGTTTACGCCTGGCGTCGGAGTAATCCCGTCGTAGCCCGGCATTCCCGTTCCCATGAGTAAACTCGCTTTTTCATCGTCGGTCATGGCTGCTATCACTTGCGCTACCGGATCTTTCCCGAGTTTTGGCGCTTTTTGCTCTTTCGCCTGTAAACTCGCGGTCTGTTGGGCGTGCACATTGACGATGACCAATCCGAATGCGACAAGTGTAAGTATTCTGTTTTTCATATAGTTGTTTGTTTGTATTAGCGTTGGAACTTTTTTCGGAGCCAGTTTCTAACGGGTTCGTCGTACAATTTGAGACATCCGTAAGCCAAAGCGATCGCGACCACGAAAGTCAGGATCATATAGGGCCAACCTTGCGCCATCGAAATCTTGTTGTTCGTAACGTAAGCCATATAGACGTAAACCAGCGGATAATGCGTAATGTAAAGCGGATAAGAAATGTCACCAGTGAATTTGCAGATGCGCTTTCCGACAGAAGACCGAATCTCGCCACTCGCGCCCAAATAAACGATAAGCGGGAAAAGCGCGAGAATGCAGATCGCCTCGTAAAGTCCGTTTACCCAAAGGTTTTCTGTTCCGCCGATTCTTGGAAAGGCCAGAATTCCGACAATAAGCAAACTCGTCCAAACGAATGCATTCCTGATCGTGGCAAGTTTTCCTAGTCGGAACAAAAGCAATCCGGCGAAAAACGGGAACAATACGCGCGTGAACCCGATTTGTATCTGTTCCGCGGTAAGCGCCCAACCTCCGACAATATCGCCGCCCGGACTAGTAATGACGTAATGCGCCAATCCGGCTCCGGTCACGATCACCAAAAGTGCCAAAGCCGTAATCGTAAATTTGCGGACTGCGACGGCATACAAGATATTGGCGATGTATTCGTAAAACAGCGACCAACCCGGACCGTTCAACGAATGCATTTCGGTCCAACCGCGGATGTCCATCGAAAGCGGAAGTGGGATCAAAGTCATCCCGATTGCCATCACCAAAATCATTTTCCACAGCGGCGTTTGCGCGATACTCGGCCAAAGTTCGCAAGCTTGGAAGTAGAACAAAATTCCGCCTACGAACATTCCCATGACAACCATCGGCTGCAATCGGATCAAACGCCTTTTGAAGAAATCCTTCACGGTCATTTTTCCCCAGCGGTCGTCATAAGCGTATCCGATCACGAAGCCCGATAGCAAAAAGAAAAAGTCGACGGCGAGATAACCGTGGTTCACGATTTGATCCTGATGGCTCGTCGCATGCGATTCGAACAAGTGAAAAATCACGACCATTACGGCTGCGACGCCGCGAAGTCCGTCGAGAATTGGGAAGTGCGGTTTGGTTGCACCGAGTTCGCCTCCGATTCGGGTAGAAACTGGCTGATTCATCACTTGAACAACATTGGTGCGAATTCAGTCAGATAATCTCTCCAGTTCGACCAAGTGTGGCCGCCTTGGGATTCCATGTATTTGTAAGGAAACTTCATCGCGTCCAGTTTTGCGCGGAATTCATTCGACTGCTTGAACAAAAAGTCAGTGTTTCCGATGGCGATCCAATACAACTTGAAGCCTTTTTCCTTTTGGGTTTTGAGCTTTTGGTCGAAGTTCTGGTAAACATCGCCTTTCGCGTCTTTGGGTTGCAATTGTGCCGATGAGAAGACGCCAACATAGCCGAAAGTATCAGGATTGTTGGCCGAGATCGTAAGCGAGTGCATGCCGCCCATGGAAAGTCCGGCTATGGCGCGGGATGCTTTTTCTTTTTTTACGCGATAGTTCGATTCGACGAATTTGATCACGTCCGGATAGGCTTTTTCTGTATTTCCAGACCAAATATCAGGTTGGATGAAAATCGGTTTTGTCCAAGCGGCCGACGATTCTCCGGGCGCGGCGGTTTGGTTCGCATTGCCGTTTGTCATGACGACCAACATAGGTCTGGCTTTCTTTTCGGCGATCAGGTTGTCTATGATTTGAGCCGTGCGTCCTAGCGCGATCCAAGCTTCTTCGTCTCCGCCGGCGCCGTGCATCAAATACAAAGTCGGATATTTTTCGTTGGAGGTTTCATAACCCGGCGGTGTGTAAATCGTCACGCGTCGGCTCATTTTTAGCGTTGGCGAGTCGTACCAGCGGCGCGTTACAGTTCCGTGAGGCACGTCCTTGGTTTTGTAATCGTCGGCTTTTCCGTTTCCGATAATGAAAACATTGACGATCGTCGAAACATCGCGGATCAAAAAAGCGTTATTCGGGTCGTGCACCTTGATTCCGTCGATGATGAATTGGTAACTGTATAATTCCGATGCGAGTTTGTCAGACGTGAACGTCCAGATTCCGTCGGCGTCTTTTTTGAAATCGGCCGTGCCTTTGGCGAATCCGCTTGGCGGTAAAAAATCGCTTTCTATCTGAACCTTTTTGGCATCGGGCGCGACCATGCGGAAAGTCACCGAGTTGTCTGCATGGATTTCGGGAGAAACGATTTCCTTTTGCTGCCCGAAATTCACGTTTTCCTGAGCAAAACAGCAAGTCGCGAACACAAGCGCCATTAAGAGATGTGTAATTTTCATTGAAATGTTTTTTGATTTTACTAAAATTCAGTCGGTTAAACACGAATTTAGTTTAAAATCGCTTCGTTCGGAAGCATTGGTTGATAACTTTATTCCGATCAGATTTCAACAATTGAACTTCTTGAACTGATGCTTTAATCGACGTAACAATTATCGCTTCTTAATTAAGCAATGATAAAATTTTGTTTTCTTTTAGACAAAAATTCTGGCTGGAAATTGACTTTTTGTAAGAGGATTTGTATTTGGATTCTACGATTTTCAGATAATAATGTCGTAAGGCTGTTCTAAAATTCTGTATGGTAACTATTTCGTTTGCGAAAAATCCCAATGGAATCGCGGCTTTGTGGAAAGCCGTGTGCTAAGGTGTGTTTCATGGCCAATCGGGAATCGACAGCAATCGAAACAAGATTTCAATCTGATAACAATGTAAGAATTAACTCAATTAGTTTGTTGATTTTGGACATCGGACATTACCTTTGAATCGCGTTCCCCGAAAAAAAACTATCTTGGTTTCGCATTCGCAATCCGCACCTTTTTTTGAGTCCGACCATGAAATTGAAACAACAACTCGAGGAGCAATCCGAGCTCAATTACCAGCAGTATTTGCCGCATCTTTCAATAGACAGCGTCGTTTTCGGTTTTCATGAATCGGCTTTGAAAGTGCTTATTTTGAAGTTGAAAGACCAGGATTTATGGGGTTTGCCCGGCGGTTATGTCAAAAAAGAGGAATCGATCAACGAAGCCGCAAGTCGGATTTTGAAAGAAAGAACCGGAGCAAAAGATATTTATTTGCAGCAATTTCGCGTGTTCGGGGATTTGAACCGTTCGGAAGGATTTTTCGCGGATTACGACGACAAACAATGGCACAAACAGCGTTTTATTTCGATCGGATATTATGCTTTGGTCGATTACAAGGATGTGAGTTTGGTTCCCGATGAATATTCCTCGGCCTGCGAATGGGTCGACGTCGCAGAACTGCCAAATTTCATGATGGATCACGGACGCATTCTCGAAAAAGCGCTCGCCACATTGCGAAAACAGCTCAATTATAAACCTATCGGAATGAGTTTGTTGCCCGAAAAATTTACGATGCCCGAACTACAAAAGTTGTACGAGATCATCTTGGCCAAAAAACTGAACCGCGGCAATTTCTACCGAAAAATCCTCAGGTTCGGAATTCTCGAGAAACTCAACGAATCGAGAAAAGGTGGCGCGCACAAAGCTCCAGATTTGTATCGTTTCGATCCTGAGAAATATCGGGACGCGCTGCAGAACGGCTTGCAGTCGGAATGGTAACCAAATTTTCCAAAATCAGTTTTTTTACCGCGATCGCAATTCTGTCGGCACTTTTTTCGTTCGCGAACATGGCCAAACCTTGGGTTGACGGCTCGAAACATTCCGGACTTTTCACAAGCACTGAAGCTCAAGTAAAACACGAGAAGATCGACATTGAACTAATTTCGAAAAACGACGTTTTCTTTGGAAAATACCGCGTCGTTTATGACATTTTCGTCGCAAAAGACATCGCAATGCCGTTGCAATTCATCGGTTTGGAACTCCACGGAAATCCGACGGTTTCGGTAAACGGGAAAATCGTTGAGACGACGATTCCACCTGTGACTTTTGCCTCCGTGTCGGAATACGATCGGCAAACGCATGAAGCTAAGGACGAATTCCGGTTCGACGCCGATCTTAAATCTGGAAGGAACCAAATCGTGGTTTCTTACCAAGTCAACATCGAATATGGGCTCACGAGTCTCGAGCGCGAATACACGCTGAGGTACGCGATTTATCCCGCGAAATATTGGAAGTCATTCGGGCCGATCGAAATCCAACTCAAAGCGAGTCCGGAGTTCGAATTCACCAAGGCGAACATTGGCCAGCCCAAATTTGACGGCAAGTTCCACACTTGGAAAATCAAGGCATCGGACGTAGACGAACTCGAGATTTCTTTCGTCAGACGCAAATCGGTTTTGGGAAAACTCCTGATTTTTCTTGAACCCGGCGGAATTGCGTCGGTCGCATTTATTTTGTTTGGATTTTTGAATGTCAGGTTGCTTAGGAAATATCCGAAAAAGGCCAAACAAATTGTCTGGACTGGAATTTTCGTGGCGCCGACACTTTTCTACCTGGTTTTCGAAAAAGCCTATTTTTGGATTGACTCCGCGTTGCAGCAATGGCAAAACCACGGTTACACTTTTTTCTATTGGATATTTTGGCCTTTGTTGGCGCTGCTTTACGGACTTTATCTGTTCTGGCAAAAACGCCGATTTGAAAAAATCCGACAGGAAAACACATAAAAAAAGCGGAGAACTTGCTCCGCTTGAACTTTAATCGATGACCATCTCCGGAATTTCTCCTTCGACAATCAAATCGGCTTCGGTCGACTTAATGATTTCCTCGACAGACACGCCGGGCGCGCGTTCGAGCAATTTGAAACCTTGAGGCGTGACTTCGAGAACGGCGAGTTCAGTGACGACTTTCTTCACGCAACCGACTCCCGTTAACGGCAAGGTGCAACGTTTGAGGATTTTCGATTCGCCCGCTTTGTTCACGTGCATCATCGCGACGATTATATTTTCGGCAGATGCGACCAAATCCATCGCGCCGCCCATTCCTTTTACCATTTTTCCCGGAATTTTCCAGTTGGCGATGTCGCCGTTTTCGGAAACTTCCATAGCGCCCAAAATCGTGAGATCGACTTTTTGGCTTCTGATCATCCCGAAACTGAAAGCCGAATCGAAGAAACTCGCGCCTTTCAAAGTCGTGATGGTTTGCTTTCCTGCGTTGATCACATCGGCATCTTCTTCGCCTTCGAACGGAAACGGACCCATTCCCAAAACGCCGTTCTCTGATTGGAATTCAACCGAAATGTCTTCGCGTACGTAGTTCGCGACCAAAGTCGGGATTCCGATTCCGAGGTTGACGTAATAGCGGTCTTTTACTTCTTTCGCGATTCTTTTCGCGATCTGTTCTTTCCCTAAAGCCATATCAGTTGCGGGTTCTAACGGTTCGTTGCTCGATTCTCTTCTCGAATTTTTCGCCTTGGAAGATTCGTTGCACCAAAATTCCGGGAATGTGGATCTCGTTCGGATCCAAACTTCCGACGGGAAGCAATTCCTCGACTTCGGCGATCGTGATTTTCCCGGCTCCGGCCATTGGCGCGTTGAAATTTCTCGCCGTTCCTTTGAAAATCAGGTTTCCGGCTTCGTCGCCTTTCCAAGCCTTGACGATTGAAAATTCAGCGTGGAATGCGTGCTCGAGAATGTGCATTTTGCCGTTGAATTCTCGCGCTTCCTTTCCTTCGGCGATTTCCGTTCCGTAACCGGCTGGCGTGAAGAATGCGGGAATTCCGGCTTGGGCTGCGCGACATTTTTCGGCCAACGTGCCTTGTGGCGTGAGTTCGACCTCGAGTTCGCCTGACAACATCTGACGCTCGAATTCGGCATTTTCGCCCACATAAGACGAAATCATCTTCTTGATCTGTTTCTTTTGAAGCAGCAAACCAAGCCCGAAATCGTCGACGCCGGCGTTGTTTGAAATGCAAGTGAGATTTGTCGTGCCTTTCCTGACGAGTTCGGCGATCGAATTTTCAGGGATTCCGCAAAGTCCGAAACCGCCTAGCATGATGGTCATTCCGTTCTCGATTCCCTCGAGCGCTTCCTGTACCGAATTGACTTTTTTGTTGATCATAGTGTTGTGGAAAATCTATGCAAAAATAGGGTTCTCAAACGATTTCGCAATCAGCTTTGGACACAAAAAAGACCTGTCAGGTTTATAAAGGTGACAGGTCTAAATTTTAAGTCCAAAAAACGTTATTGGATCGAAAATTCATCCGTGTCTTGAGCAGTGCTGTCGACAGCAGTTGAATCTTTCTGAACCGGCGCCCAACAATCGACTTTGATGCCAAGATTCGCCGGACGTTCAAAATCTTTCGTGGAAACGTCGAGATCTTTGTCCTCGTAACATTTCTTCATGAACATTCCCCAAATCGGAAGCGCGGCAACCGCACCTTGTCCGTAGGTGATCGTCTTGAATCGGGCGGAACGATCTTCGCATCCTACCCAAACGCCGGCGGCCAAATTCGGAACCATTCCCACGAACCAACCGTCAGATTGATTCTGCGAAGTTCCCGTTTTACCCGCAATCGGATTTCTGAAAACATAAGGATAACCCGTAACTCTTTCGTATCCGTAACCGCCGCCTTGCGTTCTGAGGCGAACACCAGAGCCGCTTTCGGTCACGCCTTCGAGCAATCTGATGACCGCGAAAGCCACGTCTTTGCTCAAAACGTCGTGAGATTCGGGCATCGGTTCATAGATCAAGGTTCCGTTTTTATCCTCGATTCTTGAGATGAATTGCGGTTTGACGTAAATTCCTTGGTTGGCGAACGTGCTATAAGCCGCGACCATGTCCATAACTGTGACTTCAACGGCTCCAAGCGCGATCGAAGGTTGGGAAGGAATTTGCGATTTTACGCCGAGTTTGTGCGTCATGTCGACAACGGCATCCGGCCCGACCTTGTCGATCAATTTGGCCGAAACCGTGTTGATCGAAAGCGCAAGTGCCTTTTTATAAGTGACCATTCCGCGATATTGGTGATCGGAATTGCTTGGCGTCCAGGTTTCGGTGACGTTGTGGCGACCTTTCGGGATCGTGAACGGCGCATCGAGAACCGAGTCACAAGGCGAAATGTTGAGTTGTTCGATTGCCGTCGCGTAAACGAACGGTTTGAACGTCGAGCCCACTTGTCGCGCGCCTTGGCCAACGTGGTCGTACTGGAAATATTTGTAGTTCATTCCGCCCACCCAAGCCTTTATGTGGCCGGTTCTTGGTTCCATCGCCATCATTCCCGTTTGCAGGAAACTTTTGTAATAACGAATGGAATCCGTCGGAGTCATTGTCGTGTCTTTCTCGCCTTTCCAGGTAAACACGGTCATTTTGGTCGGTTTTTCGAAAGAGGCGATGATTTCTTCTTCCGATTTGTCGTTGGCTTTCATCTCTTTCCAACGATCGGAATTTTTCATGGCCGACATCATGATTTTCTTGGTCTCGGCATCTGAAATCCTAACGAAAGGTTTGTTTTTGTTGTCTTTTTGCTGATTGTCGAATTCCACCTGAAGGTTAGGCAAGTGGCGCATTACTGCTTCTTCGGCATATTCTTGCATACGCGAATCGAGCGTGACGTAGATTTTTAGTCCGTCGGAATAAATATCGTAATCTGATCCGTCCGGTTTTTTGTTTTCCTTGAGCCAGCTTCTCATATAATCGCGCAAATACTCGCGGAAATAAGTCGCGATTCCTTCCTTGTGGCTTTCCGGATGAAAATCGAGCACGATCGGTTTGTTTTCGAGTTCCGATTTTTGAGCCGACGTCAAAAAGTTGTTCTTCACCATTTGACCCAAAACCGTGTTGCGACGCGCTTTGGTTTTTTCCATGCGACGGATCGGATTGAACAACGACGGATTTTTCAACATTCCGACAAGCATAGCACTTTCGGCAACGGTCAAATCTCTCGGCTCTTTGTTGAAATAAACTTTTGCCGCAGAACGGATTCCAACGGCCGTGTTGACAAAATCGGCTTTGTTGAAGTACATCGCGATGATCTCGTTTTTGGTGTATTGTCTTTCAAGACGCACGGCGATAATCCATTCCTTGACCTTTTGCGTCAAACCGATGATAGGATTTCTCGAACGCTCTCCGTGGAAAAGCAATTTGGCAAGCTGTTGTGTGATCGTACTCGCGCCGCCGCTGGTTCCGAGTTTTACCGCCGCGCTGATCGTACGTCTGCCATCGATTCCCGAATGTTCGTAAAAACGCTCGTCTTCGGTGGCGACCAAAGCATTCACGAGATGTTTCGGAAGCGCTTCATACTTGACCATCGTCCGGTTTTCGTTGTAGAATTTACCGATGGTCACGCCGTCAGACGAAATGATTTCGGTTGCCAGATTCGACTCCGGATTCTCCAAATCTTCAAAATCGGGCATTTTCCCGAAGACGCCCCAAGACGCCAACAGGAAGAAAAGTGTCACGAACCCAAGTCCGTAAAAGAAAAATTGCCAGAATTTGCGTTTGTAGAACGACACGTCCCGCTGCAGCCAGTTTTTCTTCGGAACGTACTTTTTTGGGATGTATTTTTTCATGGCTTAGTTTGTTGATTCTATTCTAAAACCGACTTCTGTCACGCCTTCAAGCTTGTCCACGCCTGAAACTTTCCCGTTTTGGCGCACGGCTTGCTTGATGTTGACCTTGTATTTCCCTTTTGGAAAATGCACGTTTTCTTTATAGAACAGTTTGCTTTCCTTGATGTCAGAAAATCCGTCGCCGAGCAAGTTGCCTTCGGGATCGGACATTTCGTATTCGAGCGTATCGACTTTCACGACGCCTTTGGGTTGTTCCATCGAGACGATCAAAAACAGGTTGTTGAACTTGTAATCGTCGTTGTCACGGATGTTCACGAACAAATTGTACTTCTTGAGCGGATCGAGTTCTGGCAAGTCGAAACTCACCGTGGAATCTTTGTCCCAGGCGCGACCGACCGTTTTGTATTCGTCGAAAACGCGTTTCTTGTCGCAAGAGACGATCGAAATTCCGACCAATAAAAGTAGGATACTAGTTTTGAGGTTCACTGCTGCTTCCTTTGTCACGGTTGCGGTTTCTGTTCCTATTTCTGTTGTTGTTCTTTTTTGGTGTGCCATCTGGATTTGTTTGTCCTTCGCCTTGCGGTTTTGGCGCACTTTCACCTTCACTTTTTGGCTTTTGCTGCTGCGGACGATTTTGCTTTTCCTGCTGCGGCTTTGGCTGTTGCTGTCTATTTTCAATCGGTTTCGCGTCTCGGTTTCTGTCGTTTCGCTGACGATTTTCGCCTTGCGGACGTTCACCTTGCACGCGCTCACCTTGCGGTTTGCCCTGATTTCTTTCGCCTTGCGGACGTTCTCCTTTCGGACGATCGCCATGAGGTTTTCTATCGCGTTGCGGTTTCGCGCCATCGGGTCTCGGACCGCGATTTTCTCTCGGTCCACGATCGCGATTTTGAGTCGGCGCGCCACCTGCGACTGCTTCTGGCGCACTTCCACCTTTTTTCTTGCGCTTCTTGTTGCTGCGCTTTGGCGTATCGAAACGCGTAAGACTTTCCTGGCCCACGACGTTGCTGAATTCCATTTTGGCCTCGACCTCGACTTCTACCGCATAATCCTCTAACGAAGAAACTTTGCGTTTCTGTTTGTTCTCGGCAACTATTTCTTTGACCTGCTCGATGTTCAGCGTGTGCCAGTTGGCATAACTGTCGGTGTAAGCAAACCACATCAAGCCTTTGAAGATGTCTTGTTTTTGACAGACGGCAAGTCCTTTTTCGGTATCGAGTTTGGTGTCGAAATCGGGGAAATCCTGAAGCGCGTCCATATAAGTGTCTAGCTCGTAATTGAGACAGCACTTGAGTTTGCCGCATTGTCCGGCCAATTTCTGCGGATTCAACGAAAGTTGCTGGTAACGCGCCGCCGACGTATTCACACTTCTAAAATCTGTCAACCAGGTCGAACAGCACAATTCGCGTCCGCAAGAGCCAATTCCGCCCAAGCGAGCTGCTTCCTGCCTGAATCCGACTTGTTTCATCTCGATCCTGACGGAAAATTCGCGAGCAAAATCTTTGATCAACTGACGGAAATCCACGCGATCGTTGGCCGTATAATAGAACGTGGCTTTCGATGCGTCACCCTGGAACTCGATATCGGAAATCTTCATTTCGAGTTTCAGCATGATCGCCAATTCGCGCGCCCGAACCTTCATCGGTTCTTCTTTATCGCGAGCCGTCGACCAAATATCGATGTCCTTTTGGGACGCTTTTCTGTAAATTTTCCTGACTTCGGGCGAATCGACTTTCACGCCCTTTTTCTTCATCTGGACCTTGACCAGTTCGCCGGTCAAAGTGACGATCCCGACGTCGTGTCCCGGAGAAGCCTCGGTTGCCACGATATCGCCCATGCTCAAAGTGAGCTTTTCGCCGTTGCGGTAGAATTCCTTCCTTCCGTTCTTGAAACGCACCTCAACACAGTCAAAAGGTGCTTCACCATTAGGAAGATTCATGTTTGCCAGCCAGTCGAAAACCGTCAGTTTGTTACAACTGTCAGTTCCGCACGTGCCGTTATTTTGGCAACCTTTAACGGATCCGCCGCTATTGGTTGAACAGGATGTACATGCCATATTTATATATTGATCGCGGATTTCCGCTACGTTTCGAAATAGAATTGCCGGTAAAGATAGTGTTTTCGTCTTAAAGTCGACTGTGAAAATCGAATGGCGCAAGGGTTGGAAACAGAGCTGCGCGGCTAAAATGATGCGCTTTTGGAAGATATGACCTTTAACAAAAAGTACAGATTTTCTGTAATGATCGTATTCTCAAAATCCCGATCTTACCTTCAGGGAAGGGGCGATTGTATCCCTACGAAATTCCAAACGGACTTGATTACAGAAAAGCTGTAAAATTTGTTAAAAAACGTTAGACTGGATTGCTATTCGCGAGTTTGATCCAAATCGCCGAACAGATGGGCGCCAACCTCCGAATTAATTGATTTCCACCGAATAATTCAGCATGTTTCGGTTCTCCGAATCGAGTTTTTCCCGAGACACAAAAACGTTCCGAAACAGCTCAGCACTCCATTTGGTGCGTTTTCGCCAATGGCCAAAAGTCTCGTTTCTCCAGTCGAAACCTTCTTTCCAGGCGTCGCGGGGCGAAATGTAAAAATAGGTGTAAGGAATAAGGTAAGAACTGTCGTTTCGCGATTTGACCTTCAAGGATTCGGTCTCGTTACGCACCACAGACTGTGGATAAAGCAAAGTGATGTTGCGTTGCTCGCTCTCGGTTTTCATGCCCGAAGAAATTCTGATGTATTCACTCTCGATTTTTTTGAGGCTGAAATTGTCGTAAGTGGTTTCGCCTATTTTGTCGATCGGGCGCAATTGGATGATGTTGATCGAGTACTTTCCGAAAACCTCGAAAAACTGCTCGAGTTCGTAGAAATTGTCTTCGTTGAACGTGTAATTCATGCGAAGGCGAAGATTCGGGAAGCGGGTTTTCACGTTTGTGATCGCTTGCAGGATTTCGTGGAATTTCTCGAAATTTCCTTTGTCCATCAAATCTTCGTACGTCTCTTTTTTTACGCCGTGCACTGAAAGTATGATCTCGTTCAAACCCGCATCGGCGAAAGCCTCGATATCTTTTTCATCGATGAGATTGCCATTCGTAATCATGCTGATGTAAGGCACGCCGTGGGTTTTGGCAAGAGCGATAAGCTTGGTGTTGTGCTTGAACAAAGTAGGTTCTGCACCGCAACCGATCTGGAGTTTGAGTGCGTTCTTGAAAAACGATTTGGCCATTGGCTCGAGATCGTCTTCCTTGAACATGCCTTTCATGTTTTTGCGCACGAATTCGGCATCGGTGAAATAACACATCTTGCAGCGCAGGTTGCACGCCAAAACGGGATCCATCTGGATCGACAAAAATCGCCTGTCCAAAACCGACAAAAGCCACAGGCCAAGAAACTTGACGCGGTGGCTTTTGATGCGCTGGTTGAGTTTTAACAGACGATAAATGTCCATTTATCCCAGGATTTTATAAAGTTTATCTGACAAACGTATGCGATAATCGAGTCTAAAACTAACCAAATCGCCTTTTTTTGCGGTCGTCGCCGGCAAATCGTTCACGAACATTTCTGCGATGATCAATCTTTGCTCGCCTGTCGTCGGGCCTGAAATCAGGATTTCGTTCGAGACGTAAAGTTCGCCTTCCTCGACCAAAAACTGTCCGATGGAAGCTTTTGGGAAGAAGTGAATTCCTTTTCCGACGTAAGCTTTTTTGAGCTTCGAATTCGTCGCCACGCGCTTTCTAGTTTCGGCCGCGACCGTTCCAACCACGCCTTCACCAGAGTTCCGATACGTCAAAACGTCCGATTTCCCTTTCTTGAAAACCATGTTCCCGTTTTTGATCCCGCGTCGCAACGCCTTTTGCTCGTCTTCGGGCAATTGCACTACTTCGGCGCAAGCGGTCGAACAACAACCGTGCATGGCTTCAGCACATTCGTCACATTGGATGAAAAGCAAGTGGCAAGCCTCGTTCGCGCAATTCGTGTGCGTATCGCAAGGTTTCCCGCATTGGTGGCAATTCGCGACGATATCGTCGGTGATCCGTTCGCCCAGACGGTGGTCGAACACAAAGTTTTTCCCAATGAATTTACTCTGCAAACCTTCAGATTTGACTTGTCGTGTATATTCGATTATTCCGCCTTCGAGTTGATAAACGTTGTTGAATCCTTTGTGCTTGAAATACGCGCTGGCTTTCTCGCAGCGGATTCCGCCCGTGCAATACATCAGCAAATTCTTTCCGTCCTTGAATTCCGAAAGCTGGTTTTCGATGATCGGAAGCGATTCGCGAAACGTGTCGACATCTGGTTTTATCGATCCGACAAAATGCCCGATCTCGCTCTCGTAGTGGTTTCGCATGTCGACCACGATCGTGTTCGGATCGTCCAACATCGCGTTGAAATCCTTGGCTCCGAGGTGAATTCCTTTGTTTGTCACGTCGAAAGTCGCGTCGTTCAAACCGTCTGCAACAATCTTGTCCCGCACTTTTATCGTGAGTTTCAGGAACGAATGATCGTCGTGCTCGACAGCGATATTCAATCTGATGCCTTGCATGAAATCGTATGTTTCGAGCGTGTCGCGAAATTCGTAAAAATGGTCGGCAGGCAGCGACAATTGAGCGTTTATGCCTTCATTGGCCACGTAAATCCGACCCAAAACCTCAAGCGGTTCCCAAGCCAAAAACAAATCGTCGCGGAATCTCTTCGGATCTTCAATTCGCGCATAGGCATAGAACGACAAAGTGAGTCGTTGCTTCCCGGCCTCATCGATAAGGGCGGCTCTTTCCTCTGCGCTCAAAGTGTTGTACAGTTGCATGCTATAAACAGTTTAAGTGGAGCTTTTCGGCCTTTTCGCAAAGCCGGATCAATCGTAATTTCGGGCGCAAAGATACGCCTTTATTGAGATTGTGCAACTCGTAAAAATCGCTTTTGAATAACGATAATTTGTTCGCATGCAATCGTTTGGACCTACATTTAACATTTTTTACAGATTTTCTGTAAGGATAAGAGCGGTTTGCTTTCGAACTTTGCTAGACCTAACAAATCTCACAGATTTGTTAGGTCTGCAAACCCAAAAAACTGATGTGGATTTGATGTGTCGAAAAATCTTACGGTTTTTAAGGATTTGGGCGCATCGCGGCGGGAAATCTCCAGTAGCAACAACTCCAAATTCGCCGCGACCGGGCTGACCCGCTTCTAGCTTTCTGGCAAAACGCCGGTTTTGTAAGCGAGACGCGAGCTTCCTTTGGTCGCTGCGCCTCGCAACAAAACCAGGCGTTTTCCTGCAAAAGGCTATCCGCTTGCATCCCTTGCGCAAACCGCGATTTCCAAAACCACAATTTATTTATTGCGAAAATCCGTTCCAAAACCGCCGCTCACTTATCTTTGCAACCATGTCTGACCACGCCAAAGAAGCCGTTAAAACAACCTACCTGAGCATTTTGGGAAATCTGGTGTTGGCCGCTCTCAAGTTCACGGTTGGTTATTTCGGCAATTCTTACGCGCTTATCGCCGATGCCATCGAATCGACCTCAGATGTTTTTTCATCGTTTCTGGTACTTCTCGGTCTCAAATATTCTTCGCGTCCGGCAGACGAAAACCATCCGTACGGACACGGGAAAGCCGAAGCACTGATCACATTCTGCGTCGTAGGATTTTTGGTAGTTTCGGCAACTGTCATCGCTTACGAAAGCATCGAACATATCCAGACGCCACACAAAATCCCCGAATCGTACACGCTTATCGTGCTCGCGGGAATCGTCATCATCAAAGAAGTTTTCTACCGAGTCGTGTCCAAAAAGAGTGAAGATACAAATTCGTCCTCGCTAAAAGCCGACGCTTGGCACCATCGCAGCGACGCAATCACTTCGGGAATGGCTTTCATCGGAATCTCGATCGCAATCTTCTTCGGGCCTGGTTACGAAACTGCCGACGATTGGGCGGCCTTGCTCGCATCGGGATTCATCATCTACAATGCTTATCTGATTTTCCGTCCGGCTTTGGGAGAAATTCTCGACGAAAATCTGCACCATGAAGTCGTCGAGAAAATCCGCGTGATTGCACGAAAGGTTCCGGGCGTGATCGACACCGAAAAACTGCACGTGAGGAAATCGGGAATGAAGTATTTGGTCGACTTGCATCTTACGGTGAACGGCGACATTTCGGTAACTGAAGGCCACGACATCGCCCACGATCTCAAAGACAAAGTCCAGCTGGAAATGCCCGAAGTCGCCGATGTTTTGGTGCACGTCGAACCGCATCATCTGGCCAACCTATAAAAGAGAATCGTCCTTTTGAGACACATCTCTATTTTTGACAGAACAAATAAATCACAAGTGAATGATTTCGTCGTCAATCTGAAGTATATCGTAGGATTTAACTAATCGGTTGAATTGGAAGCGCGTAGGGATAAATCCAGAATTATCTTAAGATGAAGTTTTTTTCAATAGTCCTGATTCTTTTCCTGTACACTAGTTGTAGTGCGCAAAAGCCATGTATTGATTTTTCTGACGCTTATTTTTTTGAAATCGAGGGTTCGAAACTCTTGGAAAAGATAAGGATTGAAGATCATTCAAATGCTGCCAGGAAAATGTATGTAATTCGTGAAACTACAGGTAAATACATTATTCTGTCTACTCCAGGCATGGAAGCTACTGTACTCAAAGGGGAAAAAGGTAAGAAAATCGTTCATGACAGGATCATATCCTTGAATGAACTGAATGACAAGGGGCTATCGGAGTCATTACTAGTGAAGTACAAACTTGATTCTCCAAATCTTCGCTATTACATGGTTCAAAAAGGCAAAGATGGCTATAGACTGTTTCCTCTGAAGATTTTTTTCGAGGGACTTTATGAAATGTGATTTAAAAAGGCTGTCCTTTTGAGACAGCCTGTTTTATTTATGGACATTCGGTTTTTACCAAATCTTGACGCGTTTGTCCGGAGCAACGTACAATTTGTCGCCTTGCTTGATTCCGAAGGCCTGATAGAAACCTTCCACGTTCTGCAAAGGCACATAAGCGCGAAACATTCCCGGCGTATGCGGATCGGTTTTCACTTGGTTTTTGATCGCTTCATCGCGCATTTTGGTTCTCCAGATCGTTCCCCAAGAAATGAAGAAACGCTGTTCCGGCGTGAAGCCGTCGATTTTTCCCGGATTTCCCTTTTCTTTGAGATACAAAAGCAGTCCGTCGTAAGCCGAATTGACTCCGCCAAGATCGCCGATGTTCTCGCCAAGCGTGAATTTTCCGTCGACGAAAGTGCCCGGAAGCGGTTCAAGGGCCGAATATTGCGCAGCCAAAGCCGATCCCAATTCAGTGAATTTCTTCAGATCTTCCTCGCTCCACCAATTCACGAGATTTCCGTCGGCGTTGAAACGCGAGCCCGAATCGTCGAATCCGTGAGAAATTTCGTGTCCGATAACCGCTCCGATGCCACCAAAATTCACGGCGGCGTCGGCTCTGTAATCGTAAAATGGCGGTTGCAGGATCGCAGCCGGAAACACGATTTCATTGTTGGTCGAATTGTAGTACGCGTTCACGGTTTGTGGCGACATTCCCCAACGTTCCTTGTCGACGGGTTTCTTGAGATCTTTGAGGCTTTCGCGGTGGCGCCATTCGGCCATTGCCGTGAAATTCGAGAAATAGCTTCCACCTTCTTTCGGCGATTTTATGCCCAAATCAGAATAGTCTTTCCACTTGTCCGGATACCCGATTTTCACGCGGTATTTCTTGAGTTTGGCGATTGCCATGGCACGCGTTTTTTCGTCCATCCAGGGAAGTGCGTTGATTCTCGTCTCGTAAGCGCGGAACAAATATTGGATCAGTTCTTCGGCTTTGGCCTTGGCTTCTGGCGGAAATTTCTGTTCGACATACAATTTGCCCAAAGCTTCGCCTATCGATCCGTTCACCGATTGCAGCGCGCGTTCGTCTCTCGGGCGTTGTTTTACCGCTCCAGTCAACGTTTTTCCGTAGAATTCCCAATTGGCGTTTTCGATTTCGGTCGTAAGCGCGCCGGCCGAACGGTTGAGCAACATCCAACGCAGATACGCTTTCCAGTCCTCGACTTTTTTCTCGTTGAAAATGTCGTTCAGCGCCGTCATGTATTTGGGTTGGGAAACGTTGATCGTGTCGAGTTTCGGCATTCCTACGCCAGTCAGATAAGTTTCCCATTGGATTGCCGGCATGAGTTTCTGTAAGTCCGAAACGGTCATCGGATTGTAGGTTTTTCGGCGGTCGCGACGTTCTACACGGTCGAGTCTTGGCTTGCTCATGGCGATTTCCAAAGCCAGGATTTTTTCGGCATCCGATTTTGATTTCGTCGGATTTTCCCCGAGATATTGCAACATTCGCGTGACGTGAGCCACATATTTCTCGCGTTTTTCCTTCGAATCGGCATCGTCGGACACATAGTAATCGCGATCGGGCAAACCGAGGCTTCCGAGCCCGAGCCCGACTTGGTTCTTATTGCTGTTTTTGGAATCCGGACCAACGCCGACGCCAAAGAATCCGAGGCCGCCTTTCGGTTCCATCCAAATCAAGAAAGCCTGCAAATCAGCTACCGACCTGATCGCATTGATCTTGTCGAGATACGGTTTCAAAGGCTTGATGCCGGCTTTGTTGCGTCCGACAGTGTCTAAAATAGAGTTGTAGTAAGCGACCGCTTTTCCCTGGTCGGTTTTGGACGTGTATTTTGGATCGATAGCCGCCGATTTGAGGATTGCGAGTGCGTCGGCATCTGTATTCTGTCTGAGTTCGTCGAAACTTCCCCAACGCGTGCGGTCGGCGGGAATTTCGGTTTTGTCGAACCACGTTCCGTTTACGAATCGGAAGAAATCATCGCCGGGTTTGACTTTCGTGTCCATGAGCGAAAGGTTTATGCCCGGATTTTTTTGTGCCGATTGTGCAAATGCGCCAGAAGCGGCAATCACAGGCAACATCAGCCAAAGTTTGTTGCTGTTTTTTCTCATAAAGATTGGGTTATGTGCAAAGTCATAAAAGTAAGGAGTTAGTCGCTCGCACGCCAATTTTGTTTCGGCTTGACCGCAAAAATCGGTGTTAAAATCTTGGATGTTGCTCAAACTTCTGTCGTATTTTTGCGCCCGAACCGAACGATATCTATATTCATGGCGTCCTTTTTAAGAAAACACCGCATTTTTTTCATCGCCATGGGATTGGTCGCAGTCCTTTCGATCTCGGCATTTTATGTGGTTTTGAAACCTAAGAAAAGCCTCAAGATCTATTCTCCGGCCGACGTGAATCCTGAAATGGTCGACTCGACGCTTCAGGAAATAAGGAAAACACACACGATTGCCGACTTTTCTTTCGTCAATCAAAACGGAAAAACCATCACGCAAAAGGATTACGAGGGCAAAATTTATGTCGCCGACTTCTTTTTCACGACTTGCCAATCGATTTGCCCGATCATGACATCGAATATGGTTGAGGTGCAAAAGGCGATCGCGAATAATCCGAAAGTAATGATCTTGTCGCACACCGTCATGCCCGAAGTCGACAGCGTGCCGATTCTTAAGAAATATGCGCTCGAAAAAGGCGTGAACGATGCCAAATGGAATCTCGTGACGGGCGATCGCAGCAAGATTTACGAAATGGCGAGAAAGTCTTATCTGGCCGTGAAATTGGGCAAACCCGAGGAATTGTACGATATGGTTCACACCGAGAATTTCGTGCTTGTCGACGCCAAACGTCGCGTGCGGGGATTTTATGACGGCACGAAACCTGAAGACGTCAAGCGCTTGATCGAGGACATCAACTGGTTGAGTATGGATGGAAATGACTGAGATTCCCCGAATCGCAGATTCGGAAACGCACCTTGCGAAGTCACAGACTTCGCACACCTACATTTAACAAAAACTACAGAAAATCTGTAAGGCTGGCATTGGTTTACGTCCGAACTTTGCAGACCTAACAAATCTCGAAGATTTGTTAGGTCTAGCAAAACCTCAAAATTTGATGTGTTTTTGATGCGCCCGAAGAAGGCCAAATTGGAACACAAAAACGTCGGAATGCGAAACTTGCCTCGATTCTATTTTCCGGAATTCTTTCACTGTTAATAAAATACCGCAATCTCGCGATGGCATCTAAACGCTTTTTCCCACTTTTATACAAACAACATTTGTCATGAACGAAATAATCTGTCCGAGCTGCAAAAAAGCATTCAAAGTCGATGAGGCCGGATTCGCCGATATATTGAAACAAGTGCGCGATCACCAATTCGAGGAAGAATTGCTGGCGCGTTTGCAGTTGGCCGAACGCGAAAAAGAAAGCGCAATCAAGCTTGCAGAGGCGAATCTTAGGAATTCCATACAGGAAAATCTTGCGGGCAAGGACAAGGAAATCATTGAACTCAAAGCGAAAGCCGAACGCGATCTGGCCCAGACATTGGCTCGAAAGGAAGCCGAAATCGCCGAAATGAAATCGAAAAGCGAGCGCGAGCTTTCACAGCAATTGGCCACGAAACAGTCGGAGATCGCGCAAATGCGAGCCAAGATCGAACACGCGGAAATCGAGAAACAATTATCGGTTACTGAAGCGATAAAGCAAATCGAGAAAGAACGCGACGGATTGGCCAACAACCTAAAAGTCAAGGAAACCGAGTCGCAATTGCTGGAAAAATCGTTGGTAGAGAAGTTCTCGGCCGAATTGCGCACCAAAGACGACGTCATCAAAATGAAGGACGAGGAAATCGCTTTGCGCAAAGACATGAAACTCAAGCTTTCGACGAAAATGATTGGGGAAACACTCGAGCAACATTGCGAATCGGAGTTCAATAAATTGCGTGCGACGGCGTTCCAACGCGCTTATTTCGAGAAAGACAACGACTCGCGTTCGGGCAGCAAGGGCGATTTCATTTACCGCGAATCGGATGAAGCCGGAAACGAGATCATTTCGATCATGTTCGAAATGAAAAACGAAGGCGACGAAACGGCCACGAAAAAGCGGAACGAGGATTTTTTCAGGGAATTGGACAAAGACCGAAGCGAGAAGAAGTGCGAATACGCCATTATGGTTTCCTTGCTCGAAGCCGAAAACGAGTTCTACAACACGGGAATCGTCGATGTTTCGCACAGATTTCCAAAAATGTACGTCGTGCGCCCGCAGTTTTTTATTCCGATAATCACGCTTTTGCGCAACGCGGCCATGAATTCTATGAGGTACAAAGCGGAACTCGCGATGGTGAGAAACCAAAACATCGATATCACGAACTTCGAAGAAAACATCAATACTTTCAAGGAAGGATTTGCGAGAAACTACGAATTGGCAAGCCGAAAATTCAAGACTGCGATAGACGAAATCGACAAGACGATCATTCATTTGCAGAAGACGAAAGACGCTCTGTTGTCATCTGAAAACAACCTGCGTTTGGCCAACAACAAAGCCGAAGATTTGACGATCAAGAAACTTACGCACAACAATCCTACGATGCGCGCGAAGTTCGATGCGCTTTCGGATACTGACGAATAAATGGCAACTGATAAATTGAACGCTTTTTTCGAAAGGGCGATTTTGCTAAAAGACGCAAATTTGGCCGAAGAAGCGATTACAGCCGTTTTTTCGCAAGAAAAGCCTAACATTTTTGAGAACTATCTCAGTGTGTTGCTCGTTTCTGATTGGCATTTCAGGCACGAAGATATCGCTCATTTGCTGCAAACGATCGCGAGCCCTAAATCTGTTGGATTTTTGTTGGACGCCACGACCCTGAAATTTGGTTATTTGGCTTATGACGATTCGCATGCTTTGGCGAGAAAATGCGTTTGGGCTTTGGCCGATATCGGAACCGGAGAAGCAAAAGCGGCATTGACGGAAATCTCTAAAAATGAAGATCCGAAAGTTGCCGGATATGCCCAAAAAAGATTGGACAAGTGGACAATTGAAGTATCGAGAAAAAATAATAATGCCGATGAGAAACGAATCTGACGCAAAGCAAGTTGAATCCGAATTCACGTTCAGGGCGTATCTCACAGCGATTTTGGGAGTCGCTTCGATTTTGGCGGCGCTCATTTTCGGACTGAATGTTTTGGTCAGGACGCCGATGCAGATTCGAGGAATCGACATTTACGTGATGAGTTTGATCCTTTTTTCCTGCTGCTATTTGTTTTTGGGTGAGTTGCGAACGAAAGCAATCAAAATTGTCATCGGTCAAAACGGAATGGAAAAAAGCGGTTTTTTGGGATTTGGAGGCAAGGTCAACTTCAGATTTTCAGAGTTTGACGGATTTCTCACCTGTGACATCGCCACCAAAAACGTAGTGCACGAATACCTTTATTTGATGAAAGGTGACAAAAAGCGCATCAAGGTCTCAGAGGCTTACCACGCCAACTATCGCGAGTTGAAAGACCAAATCGCCTTGAAAGTAAAGAACAGCGGACATATCCAGTTTGTTTTTTGGGACGAGGTAAGGGAAATTTTCTCCAAATGACAACTTGATTTTGTCAAACGGACGAATTCCTAGCCCCGATGCAAGCGGTTAGCTTTTCGAAGTCAAAGCCGACATTTTTGCCAGGCTGCAAAAGCGACCGAAGGAAGCTCTTTGCAGCCTGTTTTGCAAAATGCGGATTTGGCGAGAAAACTAAAAGTGGGCAGCGGGATTTTGCTTCTTAAAATTATCACAAGGTTAAATCTTCGTCGGTCGTGAAACTTTGCGCTCGGAACTTTTGTCGTACTTTTGCGCATAATCAATCTAAATAAGGTTTGCACACGACGGTCGATTTACTGAAAAAAGGCGATAAGGCCATAATCACCGAAATCGATTCGGACGCGCTGCCGCTAAAATTGCTGGAAATGGGTTGTTTGCCCGGGAACAGTGTAGAATTATTGCAGATCGCGCCACTCGGCGATCCTATGTATCTTGACATAAACGGCGCGCGCTTGGCGATCCGCAAGGAAACCGCAAGGCTGATTGCCGTAGAAATCTAAATGAGTAACGAAAATATCAATGTCGCGCTGATAGGAAATCCCAACGTTGGAAAGACTTCTGTTTTCAACGCACTTACGGGCTTGAACCAACAGGTAGGGAATTATCCGGGAATTACGGTCGAGAAAAAGGTCGGATTTTGCAAACTGTCGAATCACGTAAAGGCGAACATTCTCGATTTGCCCGGAACATACAGTTTGAACGCGAGTTCGATGGACGAAAATGTCGTGATCGAATTGCTGCTGAACAAGAATGACAAATTGTTTCCGGACGTGGCCGTGGTTGTCACCGATGTGGAAAACCTCAAGCGAAACCTGTTGCTTTTCACACAGATAAAAGACCTGGAAATTCCGGTGATTCTTGCGATCAATATGTCGGACAGAATGGTTCCGAAAGGCATTTCGCTCGACATTGCGTATCTCGAACAACGTCTGAATACCAAAATCGCACTTATAAGTACGCGCAAGAAAAAAGGGATTGACGAGCTCAAAAACCTGATCGTTTATTATAAAAATCTTTCGACCGAACCTTGTTTGAACGCTTCGGCGATCGATCCGGACTATTTTGACCGACTTCGCAAAACTTTTTCGAACGAACTTGTGTACAAGCTTTGGCTCGTGATTACGCAAGACGTGAATTTTCGTGGCGTCGAGAAAAAGGAAATCCTGTCTGCCTCGCGAAAGTCTGACTCGGAACTCAAGCGCATGCAGCAAAAAGAGACGATAAAACGCTATCAGTTCATAAACGATGTCTTGCGCGTCGGACAAACTATCGACAAGGAATCGGCTCAGGATTTCGGAAGCAAACTCGACCGAATCCTCACGCACAAAGTTTGGGGTTACGCGATTTTCTTCTCGATTCTGTTCCTGATTTTCCAAAGTATTTTCAGTTGGTCAGAATTGCCGATGGACTTGATCGACGGCGCTTTCGGATGGCTTTCGACGGCGGTTCAGGAACACATGCCGGCCGGGATTTTGACCGATCTGATTTCCCAGGGAATCGTTCCGGGAATCGGCGGAATCGTAATTTTCATTCCGCAGATCGCGTTTTTGTTCCTGTTCATTTCGATTCTGGAAGAAAGCGGCTACATGAGTCGCGTCGTGTTTTTGATGGACAAGATCATGAAACGCTTCGGACTTTCGGGCAAAAGCGTCGTGCCACTCATTTCAGGAACGGCATGCGCGATTCCGGCGATTATGGCCACGCGGAATATCGAGAACTGGAAAGAGCGATTGATCACGATTTTGGTTACGCCGTTTACGACTTGTTCGGCTCGACTTCCGGTTTATACGATCATCATTTCGCTCGTGATTCCGGAGAAAACCGTTTTGGGATTCCTCAATGTGCAAGGTTTGGTACTGATGTCGTTGTACGTCGCCGGATTCACGATGGCGATTCTCGCAGCATACATTCTCAACAAAATTCTCAAGGTAAACGGCAAGAGCTATTTTGTGATTGAAATGCCGAACTACAAATTGCCTTTGTTCAAAAATGTCGGGATCAACGTGCTTGAGAAGACAAAAGCTTTCGTGGTCGGAGCCGGGAAAATCATTTTGGCGATTTCGATCGTGCTTTGGTTTTTGGCGTCTTACGGTCCGGGAGAGGATTTTGAAAATGCCGAAAAAGTGCTGACAACGCAACATCCGGATTTCTCGAAAGAACAAATCAACACCGAAGTCGCATCTTATAAACTCGAAAATTCCTACCTCGGAATAGCCGGAAAAGTCATCGAACCCGTAATTCGGCCGCTGGGTTACGACTGGAAAATCGGTATTGCCGTTTTGAGTTCGTTCGCTGCGAGAGAAGTTTTCGTGGGAACTTTGGCCACGATTTACAGCGTTGGGGAAACCGAAGAACAAGATCCGATCAAGACCAAAATGGCCAATGAAATCCGTCCCGACGGCTCGAAACTGTTCGACCTTCCGACAGGAATTTCACTGCTGTTGTTCTACGCGTTCGCCATGCAATGCGCGAGCACGCTGGCAATCGTAAAAAAAGAGACGAATTCGTGGAAATGGCCCGCGATCCAATTCGTGTTAATGAGCGCAATCGCCTACGTTTCGGCCTTGCTCGCCTATCAATTCCTAAAATGATACAGCAAATAATCGCTTTCGGAATCCTGTTTGTCGCCGTGTACTTCTTGGCGCGAAAGTTCTTTTTCAAGAAGAAAAAAAAGGACGGATGTGGCGGTTCTGACTGCAAATGTGATTGATTTTTCACATCAGATTGTTTCCTGAAATCACAATCCGTTGCTGACATTTTTCCAAAAAAAAAGCCGATCGCGTTACAAATGCAATCGGCTTTAAACAACTATTTTCTTAGATCAGATTTTTGAAACAGTCGCCACAGTTGAGTTCGTGGCCTTGCTCTTAACGGTCAACATCATGCCCGGAGCAGCTTCGATTTCCATGTCCATGTCCATCGTAGTCGAATTTTTCTTTAGGTACTTATCGGCTATGCTCACTTCAACTTTTCCGGCTCCGCTTCCTGTCGCTTTCATGTTGATGTCTTTCATGTCGCCGTCCAAAGTCATGGTTTGAACCGTGTCGAAATACCCGATTCCGTTTTCGATTTTCGTGAGTTTGTAATTCGTCTTGATCGTTGCGTTCATGGTTCCCAATTGTCCAAGCGGAATTTTCAACGGAGTCGTATCGTCAAAAGTGTCGCCCACTTTCAGAGCGGTTTTTGGAAAATTGATATGTTTCAAGCCAGATTCCAAAGCGATGTTAAGCGTGCCTTTTACTTCCTCGGTGACATTTTCGCCCTTGACGTCAGTCATCGTGAATTTGCCGTCAGCATCAAAACTTCCGGTAACAGTCATGTTGCTGACAGGACTTTTTTGCTCCTGGTTTTGTCCGCCGACCATTTGTTTTACAACGACGTCTCCGTATTTGATCTCCGCAGGAATTTTCCCGCTTGCATCAGCTTTCGAAGCCGTGATCGTCATCGGACTTTTCGTGTCCTGCATAATGTTCATCGGACCTTGACCCGGAACGTCCATGTTCATATTGTTCAAAGTCGTAGATTCGAGCGTGTACTTCTTTTGTGGCTGAACCTTGATTTCGAAGACCTGAGATTTTTGTGCAGATGCGAAACCTGTCACCAAAAAAGCCAAAACGGCAATTGAATTTTTCATTGTTTTTGTGTTTATGCCGCCAATTTACGCCTTTCGCACGTACAAATTGCCCGCAATTTTATTAGAAATCGTTAATTCGGAACTTCCGATGTCGATTCGAAGCGATAAATCGAAACTTTCCTTGGCCAAGATCGTGATTTTGGTGCCAAGAGAGATTTTTTGTTTGTCGAGATATTGCAGAAATTCCGAAGTCGTGTCCTTGACGCCAACGCAAATCCCCGATTGTCCTTCCTCGAGTTCAGACAACAGGTGTTTCTCGACTTTCACGATGCGTCCGTGAGCGTCCGGAATTGGATCGCCGTGCGGATCTTCGGTCGGATTTCCGAGAAAATCGTCCAGGCGATTGATGAGTTGCTCCGATTGGATGTGCTCGAGCTGTTCGGCAATGTCGTGCACTTCATCCCAATTAAAATCGAGTTTTTCCACCAGGAAGACTTCCCAAAGCCTGTGTTTGCGAACGATCATTTTGGCGGCAAGCAAACCTTTGTCGGTAAGCGAAACGCCTTGGTATTTCTTGTAACTCACCAATTCTTTGTCCGAAAGCTTCTTAAGCATATCGGTCACGGACGACGCTTTGGTCTCCATTTTTTCGGCAATCGCGTTCGTACTGACGTCATTGTCGTGAATGGCCGTGAGGTGAAAAATAGTCTTGAGGTAATTTTCTTCAGAAAAAGTCATATCAAAAATCAAGTCGTAAGAAGAATTCATTGGCCAGAAAAAGTCTGTTATCGGCCTTTTTTGACAATCACTAGCGGAATCGAAATCCCGTGTCGAACTTTGCCTACTGTCGTTCCAAAAAGCAAATCCTTGAAGCCGGAATGTCCGTGCGTTCCCATGACCAAAACGTCAAAATTGCCCTCATTAACGACCTTGGCGATGCCTTTGCCAGGATTTCCGAAGCCGAGTTTCGTCTCGATTCTATAGCCTTTTTGGGTCAGCATTTCGTCGTATTGCAACAGCAATTGTTCATCAACCGAAGTTTCGTGATCGACGATATTGTCGCCATACATGATCGCTCCGACGGTTTCCACTACGTGAATCAAAGTGTAGCTCGCATCGGTTCCGCCAAGCGAGAAGGCGTGGTTCAAAGCGTTTTCGTCGGCGCGCGAAAAGTCTACAGTCACGGCAATTTTCTGTTTCTGTGATTCGCCCGAACGCGCATATTGCAGTTTCAAGCTGTGAGGCGAATGGTTGTAAATGTGTTCTTTCGGCTTGATCACGAACGGTTTCACGATAATATATAAGAGCAAAATCGCGAATCCGACTACCAAAGGAACGACGATAAGCCAAATCCAGATTGGGTTTTCCGAAAGCTCGAGCCAGCCTTTAATCTCGTCGTAAACCAATTTCGCGTTCAACGAAACAATGATCGCCGCGATGAGCCAAGCCGCAATCTGCGTGACACGACTGATATGGAAACCTTTCATTTTGGTCTTGTCGGACACGAAATGAATCAACGGAATAATTGCAAAACCAAGCTGCAAACTCAAAACGACCTGACTGAAAACGAGCAATTTTCCGGTAATGCCTTCGCCGAAGATCGTAATGGTGATCACCGCCGGAACGATTGCGATCAACCGCGTCACAATGCGCCGAACCCAAGGTTGGATGCGCAAATTCAGATAACCTTCCATGATGATTTGTCCGGCCAGCGTTCCGGTTACCGTCGAGCTTTGTCCGGCTGCGATCAGGGCGACGGCGAACAAAATCGGAGCCCATTTCGTTCCGAGCAAAGGCGCGAGAAACTTGTGTGCGTCCTGGATTTCTGCCACTTCGTGCATTCCGTTTTTGTAGAAAGTCGCCGCGGCAAGAATCAAAATGGCGGCGTTTACGAAAAACGCCAAATTGAGCGCAATCGTCGAATCGATAAAATTGTATTTCAGGGCTTGT
This sequence comes from Flavobacterium sp., assembly GCF_004295795.1. Classification (GTDB taxonomy): domain Bacteria; phylum Bacteroidota; class Bacteroidia; order Flavobacteriales; family Flavobacteriaceae; genus Flavobacterium. Next base: position 33,564 of record NZ_SEBR01000003.1, read on the forward strand.
TTGACGCCTTCTTTCGTCCGATCGAATTTTCGCGTTTGCACCAAAGACGAATGCAGATACAAATTGTGAGGCATCACAGTCGCCCCGATAATCCCGATGGCGATGTAAAGCGCGGCTTCTCCGGGCAAGGACGGAACCAATCCGGCGACGATCTTGTCGAGTTCGGGCTGGGCGAAAATCATCTCGCAAACAAACGAAATCCCAATGATGGCGACCAATGCGATGATAAAAGCCTCCATTTTCCGCATTCCCTTATTGATCAAAAACAACAGTAGAAAAGTGTCCAAAACGGTTATGAAAACGCCGTTGAGCAGTGAAATGTCGAAAAGGAGATTGAGTCCGATCGCCATTCCCAAGACTTCGGCCAAGTCGCAGGCAGCAATGGCAATTTCGGCAAGGAAATAAAGGATGTAATTGACAAAAGGCGAATAGGTTTCGCGCGAAGCCTGGGCCAAATCGCGTTGTGTGACGATTCCGAGGCGCGCACTTAAACTTTGCAATAAAAGCGCCATGATGTTGCTCATCAGCAAAACCCAAATCAGCGCATACCCGAATTGGCTGCCTCCGGCGATGTCGGTTGCCCAGTTTCCGGGATCCATGTATCCGACAGAAATCAAATAGGCCGGACCCAAAAACGCGAGAATTTTTCGAAATCCCGTTTTTTTGTCAGACGTAGCGATCGATCCGTGGACTTCTTCTAAAGACTTGCCTTTCATGTATTTCCTAAATTATAGCAAATATGAATATTTTTTTTAGCTAAAGCAAATTATTATTTTTAGGTTTGTCTAAAAATTAATTATAGTGAAGCTAAATATTGTTTTGGTCTTGATCTTGTTTTTGCCGATAATTTGCTTCGGACAAGGAAAAATCTCCGGAAAAATCCTCTCGGACGGCTTGCCATTGCCGGGCGCGAACGTCTCCTTACTTCCAACGTCCAAATCGGCATCGACCGATGAAAACGGAAATTTCAGCTTTTCGGAAGTCGTTTTTGGCGATTACACTTTGAAGGCAAGTTTCATCGGACTGCAGTCGGTCGAGCGCAAGATTTCGGTAAAAGATTCCACCGAAATTGTCGTAAATTTTGCACTGAAAGCGGAAAATTCACTCGAGGAAGTCGTCGTCACCGGAACGCTCAAAGCCGTCACGCGATCGGAAAGCGCTGTGCCTGTCGAGATTTATTCGAGCACCTTTTTCAAAAAGAATCCAACGGCCAATATTTTCGAGGGATTGCAGACCGTGAACGGCGTACGGCCGCAATTCAACTGCAATATTTGCAACACGGGCGACATCCACATAAACGGGCTCGAAGGTCCGTATACTTTGGTTTTGATCGACGGAATGCCAATCGTGAGCGGACTTTCGACGGTTTACGGATTGTCGGGAATCCCAAATTCGCTGGTCGACCGAATCGAAATCGTGAAAGGTCCGGCCTCGTCACTTTACGGAAGCGAAGCCGTCGGAGGACTGATCAACATCATTACCAAAAGTCCTAAAAATACACCGGTTTTCAGCGCCGATGTTTTCTCGACGAGTTGGGGCGAAGTCAATGCCGATGTCGGTTTCAAGCTCAACCCATCGGAAAAATTCAGTGTGCTGACGGGAATCAACTACTTCAATTACTCCAATCCTATAGACGAAAATGGCGATAATTTTACCGATGTGACTTTGCAGGATCGCATCTCGATCTTCCAAAAATGGAACCTGAATAGAGAGAGTGAGAAGCTGTTTTCGGTAATGGCGCGCTATTTTTACGAAGACCGATGGGGCGGCGATATGCGATGGAACAAGAGTTTTCGAGGTGGAAACGAGATTTACGGAGAAAGCATTTATACCAATCGCTGGGAATTTGTCGGCGCTTACGAATTGCCGCTTCCGGAAAAATTCCTGTTCAATTTTTCTTACACCGATCACGACCAGAATTCGGTTTACGGACAGACGCAATATCTTGCACAGCAGCGAATCGGCTTTGCCCAATTGACCTGGGACAAAAAAATCGGGAGACACGACATGTTGTTCGGAGCTGCGATGCGCTACCAATATTATAACGACAACACGACGGCCACGGCTTCGGCTGACGAAACCACGATTCCCGGAATTTTCGCCCAGGATGAGATCAAGCTTGCCGAAAAACACCATTTGTTGCTTGGCGCACGCTACGATTACAACAGTCGTCACGGTTCGATTTTTACGCCGAGACTCGCGCATCGCTGGAAAATTTCCAAAAACTCAATTCTTCGCCTGAATGCAGGGACTGGCTTTCGCGTCGTGAATCTGTTCACCGAAGAACACGCCGCTTTGACCGGATCTCGCGAAGTTATCATTGAAGGCGATCTCAAACCCGAGCGATCCATGAACGTGAATTTAAATCTACTCCAGAAATTTCCGCTCGAAAACGGACTGATAACTGCCGAAATCGCAACTTGGTACACACATTTTTCAAACTCGATATTGCCAGATTACGACACGAATCCGAACGCGATCATCTACAAAAATCTCGACGGAAATGCTGTGACAAAAGGCATAAGTGCAAACATTGACGTGATAACAGGTTTCGGTTTGAAAGCCATGATAGGCGCGACTTTTATGGATGTTTCGAGAACCGAAAACGGCGTGAAAGAACGTCAGATCTTAACCGAAAGATTTTCAGGAACGTGGACGATTTCCTACAGTCTTCCGAAGTTGTTCCTGTCGATCGATTACTCCGGAAATCTTTACGGCCCGATGCGGCTTCCGCTTGCCGGCGAACTCGATCCGCGGCCGGAATATTCGCCAACTTGGAGCATCCAGAACATCCAGTTTACGTTTACCAAGATCCGAAATTTCGAAATTTACTTCGGAGTCAAAAATCTTCTGGATTGGACGCCAGCCAAAAATTCACCTTTCCTGATTGCGCGTTCCAACGATCCGTTTGACCAAAATGTGCAATACGGCCCGAACGGAAACGTGCTCGCAACGCCCGACAACCCTTACGGCCTGACTTTTGACACAGGTTATGTTTACGGTCCAAATCAAGGTTTGAGGACTTTTGGCGGAATTCGGTACACGTTTCGCTAATAGGCTGAAACTATCGGGTCAATCAGTTTTTACGATTGACGGAAATCGATTTTGAATCGGCATTTCTGCGTATCTTTGCAACCTAACTCAAGCACATTTCATATGTATCCAGAAGATTTGGTAAAACCGATGCGCGAGGAGCTTGTCTCTGCCGGTTTCCAGGAATTATATACAGCCGATGCAGTTGAATCGGCACTTACGCAACCGGGAACGACCTTGGTTATAGTAAATTCAGTTTGCGGATGCGCCGCCAGAAACGCGCGTCCTGGAGCGAAAATGAGCCTTACGGGAGACAAAAAACCCGACCATTTGGTAACCGTTTTCGCCGGAATGGAACGCGATGCAGTCGATGCAGCCCGCGAAAAAATGTTCCCTTTCCCGCCTTCATCGCCAAGTATGGCCTTGTTCAAGGACGGTGAATTGGTGCACATGCTCGAACGCCATCACATTGAAGGTCGTCCGGCAGAATTGATCGCCGACAACTTGAAAGACGCGTACGACGAATATTGCTGATTATCCGTTACAAAAGTTTGAAAGGTCGCCAATCGGTGGCCTTTTTTTGTGGATTCAAAGTTCGGGATGCAGAAAATTGTATTTGATGAAACGGATCAGCTTTCCGGTAGCGACCTGTTTTCCAACAGACGCATTTTTTCGCGTAAAACTCGGCAAAGGCAGTTCCATTTCACGCGCTTTTCGGCTGTAATATTCTTCCCTTGTCGGATGATAAGGCGCGACAGCATTGAAAACTTCACCCCAGATCTTGTTTTCGATGATCTTGATGATAATGTTCAGGCAATCTTCGCGATGGATGAGGTTGATCGGAGCATCGGGATTTTCGACGTTTTCCTTTCCGGACAAATATTTCACGGGATGTCGGTCGTTGCCGATGAGTCCGCCGAAGCGCAAAATCGTAGTATGGAAATGCGTGCTGATTTGCAGGAAAGTCTCTGCTTCAAGCAATTGTTTTCCGTTTTCTGTAACTGGTTTGGGTTCGATTTCTTCAGAAGCCGTACCCGTTTCGTCTCCATAAACCGATGTCGAACTCACGAAAAGCACGTTCTTGATTTTGGCGTTTTCGATGTATGGAATCAGGTTTTTGATCTTGTCGGAATACGAGCCAGCCGATGATTTTGGCGGAACGTCTATAATCAAAGTGGAAGAAGATTCGAGAAATTGCTCGAGGTCACCTTTGACCGAATCGGTTTCCAATGTCACTAAAAACGGCTCGATTCCCGAATTTGCGAGCACTTCCAATTTTTCGTCCGAAGTCGTCGATCCTTTGATATGGAAGCCGTGAGCTGACAAAGTTTTCGCCAATGGCAATCCGAGCCAGCCGCAGCCTAAAATACTGATGTTGTTTTTTGTTGCCAAAATGCTTCCTTCAATCGTTTTTCAAATTCTCATTCGCTTGTCCGGATTATAACGGACTTGGCAGGTTTTTCGTATCTATTGCATCGGTTGCGCGACCGGAACTGGCGTCGTTTCAACTTCCTCGTCCATATCTGGAATCGTATCGCCTTGTGCCGATGGGAGCTGGAAATTTCTTCGCGATGGCACCGGAATTACGGTTTTTGGAGTTGGCGCGATTTTCTTTTTCACGCAGATCGCATCGGTGAGTACAAAAGGTTTCGGCATCATCCAATCGGCGCGTTTTTTCATGATGAATAACGGATTGGTCATCAAATCGAAAGAAGCTTCCAAAAGTTCCATGTCGAGTGCTTTTCCTTTTGGAATGCTGAATTGAAGCGTTAAAGGTTCGTTGTCGACGACATAATAACTCAACAACTTTTTGCCATTCCGGGGATAAGCCGATCCTTTCTGTCCCAAAAGTTCTGCGCCGTTTGCTTTGAGATTGTGGAAAACCAAGCCTTCGTTGGCGAAAATATCGTATCGGTTCACTTTTCGGTTCGGACTGATTTTAATTGTCAGATAACGTTGATTTCCGATGATGCTGTCGAAAAGGAAATCGACATAAGGTTCGTCAATGTCGCGCAACATTGCGTCATAAGAATGTGTGAACACCGAATTATATTTGGAGAAAAGCGGCGTTTTATTGAGTGGTTCGGCATCTTTCGGATTTTCCGTCAGATACGTTTTCGTCCACTCGTCAAGGTGTTTGTCGTAGGTCGCCCAATAAGCTTTGTCGGTTGTAGCGTCGTAATAATAGACCAAACTGTTTGGTTTGGCCTTGCCCGGTTCGAAATCCGAATAAGTATTCGCGCCAACAAAACATCCGATCGAACCCAGAATGAAAATCGCTGCCCAAATACCTTTTTTCGGAAACGAAGCGAAAATCGGCAAAAGCAATCCGAAGACCAAAATCGTCAGGATCGCGCTTCCGAATAAAATCTTGAGTCCAAGCCCAATCGGAAACATCGCGATAAAAGGCACATAAACGAAAAATGCAGGAATCGCAAAAAGTGCGTTCAACAACTCGCTCGACCGTTGGGTTGCGACGTAAAACGCAAACATCAACAGCGCGAAGAAAACCGGAATGATAAAAAACCCTGCGCCGGGTAAGAACGCCATCAGTCCGAGGTTTATTAGAAGCCAGACCAGCAAAGGCGCGACGGTATAATTTCCGACAGATGTTTCGGTCGCCGCACTTACATACCACAAAAATCCAATCCCGATACTCAAGAGCACGAACGACGCGATATACCAATGCCCGTTGTAGGTGAATCCTTGCAATATTTCGGTGTATTCCGGATAGATCGCCAAAACCGTACGCCATCCGAAAAAGCCCAGAATTCCGGCGGTAACCAAAGCTCCAAAGAACAGGATGAAACCTTTTCCCATTTCTGCCGGTTGCAGCAATCGCTTGCCCATTCCGACGAAAACCAAAAGCAAAAACAGTAAGAACGCGGCGGTTAAAAGCGCAAAATTCCACGAAAACGGATAGTGGAAAAACCCGATTGGCGTGTTGTAGTAGACCTGGTCGTCGTCGGCATCCAAAGTCGACAGGTTCGTGTTTGCAAAATAATTCAGCAGAGGCACGAGATAAGAGCCCTGATGTTGAATCGTCTCGACGCCCAAGTGCGAAAAATCGTCCTGAGCCGTATGGTAGTTGTAATGCCCGTCGATAAAGGCGAAATTGAAACCTTGGATTTTTCCTTGCTCGCGAAAAACGGTCAGATCAGTGTCGTTCGGCAACATCTTATAGATGCTGTACATGAGCGAATTCGAAACCGGATAAGATGTTCCCGCGTCGTCAAAGCCTTCGACCATTCCCGAATTTCCGCCGTTGACTTCCATCAACATGTAACCCGGACCTTGGCTTCCGCGCGCCTCGAAATTCAACGCCAAACCGATTTGTTTTGCCCATTTGCTTTGGGTCACGAACAAGGCCGCGCCGTTCAATCCCAGTTCTTCCGCATCTGTAAAAACAACGAAAATGTCGTTTTGGTGAGCGGTTTTGTTGTGTAGATAAGCCCTGATGGATTCCATGATCACGGCAACTCCCGAGGCGTCATCGGCCGCTCCATGCGAATAGGAGTGAGGCGCACTGTCGTAATGCGAGAGCAGCAACAACGCTTTTGCATTCGTCGTTCCTTTTATTCGGGCGATGATATTTCGCGATTTGACGAGATTTCCCCAATCGGTGAGTGTCGTGCCTTCCTGGATTTCGGTGTCGAGTCCGAGTTGCTGCAATTCCTTTACCAGATAACTTTCGACGTTTTTGTGGTTGTCCGAACCTACGTAATGCGGCTCTTTTGACATTTCCCTGACGGTTTCGAGTGCGCGTTTTGTAGAAAATTCTGAAAGTGGCGCAACATCGCTTGAGACGTGTCTTGGCATCAAGTCGAAATACATCCAACACAAAATTCCAAACAGGAAAAGGGTTGAAAGCAATGAGGCGTAGGTTTTTTTCATGGTGGCTTTGTCGTTGTTTGTTTGGCAATCACTCTGGTTTTCTCACTAGCATGAAGGCGTCGTCCGAAAGATTGTGGTAGCCTTGGTCGTAAAGAAAATAGAAAGTTTTGCCTTTTTTCGTCGTCCGGATGTTGGTGAAATAGCCAAAATCGAAACCCTTATTCAGGAGTTCTTTTCTGGAAGCCGTGCACTCTCCATGCGCGTTGATTTCTTTCAAAATCCGGTAATTCCGACGCAATAACCTGTTTACGTTTCGCATAAAGCAGTTACTGTCTTTGTTGATTCTGTTGTTGTAAACGTTTCGGCAGCCGTCACTGCAAAATTTTTTATCCTGACGACCGACGATGCGGCGCTCGCATTCCGTGCATTTTTTCATAAGGCGTGTAATTAAGATTGTATGGATTCGATGGTAAACTGCTCGCAAATTGTAACATAAATGCTTGTAGTTCAGGAAATATGCCAAATTCTCGGGCTATCAAATATAAGAATTTATCTCATTTTTATCCGACAGTAAACGTTTACAAACGATTATAAACGACAGTAAACGTTTAAATACCGACTAATTGGCAATCGATGTTTCATATTTGCCAAATCGAACTGCGGAAAGGCTCCGCATTTTTAAACCATCTAAATTTTTATACGCCATGAATTCATTACGCAACAAAGTGCAACTTATCGGACATGTAGGACAAGATCCTGAAATCAAGAGTTTCGAGAACGATCGCAAAAAGGCAAATCTGAACCTCGCCACGACAGAGGTTTACCGGAACGAGAAAGGTGATAAAGTGGAAGAAACCCAATGGCATCGCGTCATCGCCTGGGGAAAAACTGCCGAAATCATCGAAAAGTATGTGGGTAAAGGAAAGGAAATCGCCGTCGAAGGGAAACTCGTACATCGCAATTACGACGACAAGAACGGAGACAAGAAATACATCACAGAAATCGTGGTTGATGAGCTTATGCTTCTGGGTGGAAAATAATCAGTTTCCGAACATGTTATCCTCGGGCGATTCTTCCTGGAACTTTCTCAGGATGATCATCTTTGAACGCGAATCATAGTACGCAAGAATCTGCGCTTTATTATAAAGAGATAAAGAGTAAGTCACAATAGACTCATTTTCTGATAGAAAGGTCGAAAGGAAATCGAAAGCGATCGCGTTCTGCTCCTTTTTCGAATGAGCGAAATTTGCGTCGAACAGCGATTCGAAATAGATCACTTGGGGAATTTTGGAGTCGTAAAGGCTATCAGGATCGAAACTGCCGTTTCCTGTTATGGCAACGCCAAGGCCTATCGTTCCGAGGATGATTCCGCCGGTTCCGGGAATTTCCCTTACGCCACCACAATTGAGTAAAATCCCTTGCGGCGTGGCGTAAGCGGAAACGGCCGGTTGGCTTCCGTCGAGGCGCGAGAGGAACTTTTTGGTGGAGGAAAGCTCGAAAGGTTTGCGATTGCCGTTCTGAACAAGCAAAGGAGAGTTCTTGAAATCAACGACCTGATTCGTTTCAACGCGATACTGTTTTAAAACCGATGCGTTTTTTTCAAGTTTTTTGCTTTCAAGAACCAGTTCGGAAGAAGAAACCCTGATCTGCACCAAAAGCGAATCGATGACAAAGGAGTTTGCGCTGCTAGCGTCAGTCTCAGTCAGCGACGGTTGTGCGAAACGGGTTTCCGTCACGGAAAAGTCAGCTGTTGAAATGCTGAACACTTGGGTGAAATTCGGGGACATGTCGAACGTAAAAAGAATTTGACCCTTGGAATAAAAAAGTTTGGTTGCCGAAGCGGTTTGGGTCAAAGACGGAAAACTTCCAGGTGCGATGATCTGCAAAGGCGACTGCTCGAATAGCTTGAAAAGTTTTAGCTTTTTGTCTTGTCGGTCGATGATTTCAAAGTTAGACAAATCGACGACCTGTTCTTGAGGATTTCCATTGTGGAAAGTGCGGATTTTCAGCTTCTGTTCCTCGTCGAAAACGGTAAGCAGGTAAAAAATTCCGTCATTGGAAAAACTGCCCAAATACGTTTCCTTCTCGAAAGAGAAAGTGTAAGCATTTTTGGAAGATTGACGCTTTTGGAAATCAAATCCGGTTACCCAAAGCTTGTCGTGGTTTTGAGATTGCCAGTACAGATAGGCACCTCCAGAATCAAAGCTTGATCCTGCTGCGAAGGCGTCAGAGTCAGGAACGTTCATTGACAGACTGTCGCGAAAAAAAAGCGCGCTGTTGTATCTAAGACAGTAGGCCTTGTTTTTGTCCGAAGCGAATGTGTAGAAATTTCCGTCGGGAGAAGCCGAAGCCAATATCTGACGTTTGTCGTAAGGCTTTTTGAGCTCAAGTTTCAAAGACGAAACCAGCGTTTGGCTATGGCCGATTCCGAAACATAGCAAAAATAGGAATAAGAGTTGTTTCATATCCAAAACAAAACCCTCCAAAGCGGAGGGTCATTTTTTATGGGCGAGACGCTTTTCGATCAAATCGAACATTGGGCAACGCCCGCAGCGCTTATCCTCGCTTTTTTTATATTTCTCGCAACACGTAGATTTGCAGTTGTCGGCGATCTTTAGCTTTTTAAGGAGCTTTTTGTACTCCTTGTTTTGCTTATCCTTCTCTTTTTCCTTTTTGCCCAAAACCGCGAATCTTTACTCAAAGATAAAGGGTTTCCACGCAAGGAAATAAACTTTAACTATTTGGCATTGTAGTTCAAAGCGTTCATCACCGGAAGCGCCTGTATGTCGCGATCGAACAGGTAAAGTCCACCTTTGTCATCTCCGATCATGTTCACCTTATCAAGGATGGTTTTGGCTTGAGCTTCTTCCTCGATCTGCTCGGCAACGTACCATTGCAGGAAGTTGTGAGTTGCGTAATCTTTGGCCGTCAAGGTTTCGTGAACAAGGTTGTTGATGGATTCCGAAACGAAAACCTCGTGCTTGTAAAGTTCTTCGAACATTTCCTGAAAGTTCGTAAAGGTCGTTTTCGGAGCTTTGAGTTCCGTCACTTGTGCGTGTCCGCCGCGCTCGTTTACATAACGCACGAGTTTTAGCATGTGCGTGCGTTCTTCGTCCGATTGTGTGTACATGAACTGCGCGATTCCGTCGAGACCGTGAGTATCGGCCCAACAAGCCATCGACAAATAAATTTGTGAAGACTCGGCTTCAATTCTGATCTGCTGATTGAGCAAACGTTCGATATCTTTTGTCAACATGATTTCCAGGTTTTGAGTAAAGTTACGAAAACCCTTGCAAAATGGGAAGTTTGGGCGCTTATACAGATTTATTCCCGATAAGCCTAAGCCATCAGCTCGCGGAATTTTTCGACAAAAATAGACAAGTGATAACCGTCCATCAACCCGTGGTGCACGTGAACAGACATCGGCATCGACCGTTTTCCATCGGCATCAATTGTCATTTTCCCGAAAGAGATTTTTGGGCAACTGTCCGGAAAATCGAAATGTCTGGCGTGCGAAAGCGAGGTGAAATCGAGCCACGGAATCGAAGAGAAATGGATGAGGTTGTCATTCGGGAATTCTCGCGTAAAAAGGCCCGGAGTATTTTGAACCCGATGAATTTCAACCTTGGTTTCCCTGGCAAAAAGAGCTGCGTCTTCGTAAAACTTGATCAATGAAAATCCAAAAGAACCGTTTTCTCTTGCGATTGTGGCCGAGGCATCGATCCTATCGTGAATTACGACTTGGTCGTCGTCGACCCTATATCTGAAAGGCTCGACCTCGTTCACCGCAATCAGGGTTTTGTGCAGATAATAGACGAAGAACGGAATTCCGTCGGCTTTTGCCTTTTCGTAAGCATTCGTGCAATCGACGGTCACGACTGCGCCAAAAAAAGGTTCGCTGAACTTGCGGAAGAAGTGGAAATGTTCCTGACGCGGCCAACTTTCTAGATCGAGCAAGGTTTTCATAGTCCGAAAATCGGTAAGATGTCTGAGATTTTTTCGAGCGATCGGAAGTTCTCGTGCTTTACTTCGTGGTCGATTTTCTCATGCGCCCAAGTGGTGTGGAACGGAATATGAACCGCGTGTCCGCCGATGTTCAATACTGGCAAGACATCCGATTTCAAGGAATTTCCGATCATGAAGAACTCCTCGGGTTTGATGTCCATACGTTTCAAAAGATCGAGATAATCCTGCTCTTTTTTGTCGCTCATGACTTCGATGTGGTGAAAATATTTTCCCAGCCCGGAATTGTGCAGCTTGCGCCTTTGATCAAGCAGATCGCCTTTTGTGGCAACCACGAGTCGGTATTTCCCGAAAAGCGATTCTAGGGTGTGTTCTACTCCGTCCAAAAGTTCGATCTCACGTTGCAGGAGTTCTTTTCCGTATCCGATTATCTTTGCGACGGCTTCCACACTTAGCGTGTTTTCTGAAATACGCAGCGCGGCTTCGATCATCGATAGTGTGTAGGCTTTGATGCCATATCCGTAAAGGCCGAGATTGTCTATTTCAATCTTGAACAATTCCTGTGAAAGACTTTGGCGGGACAAATAATCCTGCATCAACTCAAGGAATTTTTCCTCTGTTTCCACGAAATAAGGTTCATTTACAAAAAGCGTGTCGTCGGCGTCGAAGGCTATGACTTTGATGTCAGTTCGCATTATTTTCGGTTCTTGATAAGAATTTTGTTCAAAACTCAACTTGCGATGCTAATTGATCGTTTCGCCGTTAGTCACGCCCTCGGCATCAGGATTCACGAAAACCAATTTTCCGTCAGGGTTGTTGGTCATAAGGATCATGCCTTGTGATTCCACGCCTCTCAAAGCTCTCGGAGCAAGATTGGCCAAAACAGTCACGCGTTTTCCGATGATTTCCTCCGGAGAAAAACTTTCGGCGATTCCTGAGACGATGGTTCTCACATCGATTCCTGTGTCGACTTTCAACACCAGAAGCTTGTTGGCTTTAGGCATTTTTTCGGCATCGATTATCGTCCCGACGCGCAAATCCATCTTGGCGAAATCTTCGTACTGGATCAAGTCTTTTTGTGCTTCCACTTTTTTATTTTCGATTTTATTGGCCGATTTCGTTGCCTCGAGTTTGTCGATCTGTTTTTGGATGGCTTCGTCCTCGATTTTCGAAAAAAGCAATTCCGCTGTCCCGATTTGAGTTCCCGGAGACAAAATCGTCTGAGGTTTCGCCACTTCATCCCAATCATTCACACCGGCCGGAGATGCATGAACTCCGAGCATTTTTCGAAGTTTGGCAGATGTGAACGGCAAGAAAGGTTCGGCCAAAACGGCCAATGCCGTCGCGATCTGTAACGCCACGAACATCTGGGTTTTGACTCGCTCCGGATTTTCCTTGACGAGCTTCCAAGGTTCTTCGTCGGCGAGATATTTGTTGCCAAGACGCGCCACGTTCATAAATTCTCCCAAAGCCTCGCGGAAGCGATAACGTTCGATTGAACTCGAGATCACCGCGGGATAAGCTCGCATTTCGGCTAAAGTCTGTTCGTCTATTTCGTTGAAATCACCTGGTTCAGGTACGATTCCTTCATAGTATTTATTCGTAAGGACGACAACGCGGTTTATGAAATTCCCCAAAACGGCCACCAACTCATTGTTGTTTCCGGCCTGGAAATCTTTCCACGTAAAATCATTGTCCTTGGTTTCAGGCGCGTTCGATGTCAAGGCATATCGCAAAACGTCCTGTTGATTCGGGAAATCCTCGAGATATTCGTGCAACCAGACCGCCCAATTTTTCGAAGTCGACAATTTGTTGCCCTCGAGATTCAGGAATTCGTTCGCCGGAACATTGTCGGGCAAAATATAACTGCCTTCCGCTTTCAACATCGCCGGGAAAATCACGCAATGGAAAACGATATTGTCCTTTCCTATAAAGTGTACGAGTTTCGTATCGGCGTCTTTCCAATATGGTTCCCAGTCCTTGCCTTGGCGTTCGGCCCATTCTTTCGTAGAAGAAATGTAACCGATTGGCGCATCGAACCAAACGTAAAGCACCTTTCCTTGCGCGCCTTCAACCGGAACCGGAATTCCCCAATCGAGATCTCTGGTGACAGCGCGAGGTTTCAAGCCGTCGTCAAGCCACGATTTCACTTGACCCAACACGTTCTTTTTCCAATCTTTGGCGTGGTCTTCCAAGATCCATTTGTTCAGAAAAGCGTCATATTGATCGAGTGGCAAAAACCAGTGCGTGGTCTTTTTCATGATCGGGGTTTCGCCTGTGATCGTAGATTTTGGATTGATCAGATCAGTCGCGTTCAAAGATGATCCGCAGCGCTCGCACTGATCGCCGTAAGCTTCCTCATTTCCGCATTTTGGGCAAGTTCCCGTCACGAAACGATCTGCCAAGAACTGGTTGGCTTTTGCGTCGTAAAGCTGTTCGGTTTCTTCTTCTATGAATTTTCCGTCGTCGTACAATTTCCTGAAAAACTCCGAGGCAGTATCATAATGTACTTGGCGCGAAGTCCTGGAATAGTTGTCGAAGGAAATCCCAAAATCCGCAAAAGACTTGCGGATGATCCCGTCGTATTTGTCGATGACTTGTTGAGGCGTCAAACCTTCTTTGCGAGCTTTCATTGGGATTGCAACGCCGTGTTCGTCGCTTCCGCAAATGAACGCCACGTCTTTTCCCTGAATTCTCTGGTAGCGAGCATAAATGTCCGAGGGCACGTAAACGCCAGCCAGATGCCCAATGTGAATCGGGCCGTTCGTGTACGGCAACGCGGCCGTAATCGTATATCTTTTAGGATTTTGGATCATAGTGGAATAAATGTGTGCAAAAATACGTATAAAGTTCCGAAGAATTTAGGTTGTTTTCGGGAGCAAATTCCGGCTGTCCGCTACTAGCTTTCTTGAAAAAGCCAGGTTTTCTTTAGGGCGCAGCGAGCTTCCTTCGGTCGCTGCCGCGCCCCAAGAAAACCAAGTCTTTTTCTGCAAAAGGCTAGCCGCTGCCATCCGGGCTAGGGTTTGGTTTTTTTGTGGAGGTTTTGGTTTTTAACAGGAATTCGAGATTTTTGTTTAAACGCAAATCTTGTTTTTTGCATACAGGTTGCCGTGGGTTCGGAGTCTGTGACTCCGAACAGCGCGTGATGAGGTCTGTGACCTCCGGAACAATTTTCGTTAAAGCCATTTCGTCTTTCGGCATTCGAACCTATCTTTGAAAACATGAGATCATTTCTGTTACTGCTGCTGTTCACAAGTCAGCTTTTCCAAGCCCAAACCCGAAAAACGATCGCGCCGCCCGCACTCAAAAAAGGCGATACGATAGCCCTTATCGCAACGGCAAGAAAAGTCGATGCCATCAATCTACAACCTGCGATCGACCTGTTCAAAAGTTGGGGTTTGAACGTCGTGTTGGGCAAATCCATCGGGAAAAGCGAAAACCAACTCGCCGGCCCAGACTGGCAACGCGCCACAGATTTGCAGGAAATGCTGGACAATCCTTCAATAAAAGCGATAGTCGGAGCCAAAGGCGGTTACGGAACTGTGCGCATAATCGATCGGGTCAACTTTGACAATTTCAAGAAGAAACCCAAGTGGATAGTCGGCTTCAGCGATATGACGGTTTTGCACAGCCATATGAATGCGCTCGGGTTCCAAACCATCCACGGACTCGTAGGCGTAAGCGCGAAAAATGCCACCGATGCGGCCAAAGAATCTCTCAAAAAGGCGCTTTTTGGCCAAAAACCGGAATATGAGATTTCGGCGCATCCGTACAACAAGAAAGGCAAGGCGAAGGGCGAACTCGTCGGTGGAAATCTATCGGTTTTATATAGCATTCTCGGTTCCAAGTCTGAAGCGGATGTCAAAGGGAAAATCCTTTTTATCGAAGATCTCGACGAATATCTGTACCACATCGACCGAATGCTTTTCAACCTCAAAAGAAGCGGCTATTTCGACAATGTCAAGGCTGTAATCATTGGCGGAATGACCGAAATGAACGACAACGACATCCCGTGGGGAAAAGACGCGTTCCAAATCGCGCAAGACATCTTCAAGGACTACGATTTTCCGGTCATTTACAATTTTCCGGCCGGACACATTCGTGACAACCGCGCATTGATCATAGGAGGAACGGTTTCCATAGACGTTTCCGCAGCAGGCTCGACCGTAAAATTCGAGTAACCTTTTAACAATTTTTACAGAAAATCTGTAATCGGGAGATTGCATAAGTGCGTAATTTGGTCTCATGGCTTCGCATAACGATTTGGGCAAGTTCGGTGAAGAGCTCGCCGTTTCGCATTTGGCGCGCGAGGGTTTTAAGATTCTTCACACGAACTGGGTTTCCGGGAAAGCCGAAATCGACATCATTGCCCAAAAAGGGAAAGGGCTGCATATTGTTGAAGTGAAAACGCGATCATCGGCGATTTTCGGGTCGCCACAAAACTTTGTCACTCCAAAGAAAATCAAACTTCTGATGTCGGCTGTAAACGAATTCGTACAATCGTATGACTTTGACTGTGAGGTACATTTCGACATTGTGGCAATCACCAAAACAGACACGGGCTACGAACTTGAAAGGCTTCCTGATGCGTTCTATTATTTCTGAAAAATTAACAGTATCGCTTGGCATAAAATCACCACAAATCTATTATTTCCTTACATTTGCGCACTTTGACCTACACAACCGTATAATAATGAAAAAATTTCTTACTCTTTTGGTCTGTATTTTTACGACCACCCTCTTTTCACAGCAGAAAATAGCGCAAAGAGTTGCCGAGCTCAAGACAGCGAAAACTGTTTTTAAACCTTATTCGATCCTGACTCCGTCGGTCGGCACGCCATCGTCCAAAATTGCCAATGTTGTCGAAAAGGCGAGTTTCGCTTCGATCAGAACTTCCGACGTGAACGCAATCGTATCACAAAAGCCAGAAGCCATTGAGGTAAATGTTCCTTATTTGGGCAATGAGCTTACCATCGAACTTTATCGTGTCGATCTTTTGCACGATGATTTCCAGATCGATACCGATAAAAGAAAGAACATCGAATACAACGCGGGCGCTTACTACAGAGGTATCGTCAAGAACGACGCACATTCCGTGGTTTCAATGAACTTCTTCCAAGGCGAATTAAGCGGGATAATTTCTGCTGATAATGTAGGAAATGTTGTTGTCGGAAAAATCGACGAACCGGGAAATACCCAAAATTACATTGTGTACAGCGACGCTGACATGAAAGTCATGAATCCATTCAGTTGCGGAATGAAGATCGATGCCGATGACGCAAACTATTCGGGCGATCAACAAACTACTGACAGATCTATCGAAAGCACCCGTTGCGTAACGATTTACTTCGAACTCGACTACAACCTATATCTTCAAAATGGGAGCAATACAGCCACTGCGACAAACTGGATGACAAGTGTTTTCAACAACACGGCCACGCTTTACGCCAACGATGGAATTTCCACTTCATTGAAAAGCATGTTCATCTGGACGACACAAGATCCATATTCCGGAACAAGTTCGGGCGATTATCTATACGGATTCAATGAATTTCGTCCGGTTTTCAACGGTGACGTCGGTATGTTGGTTGGAATCGATCCGGGAGGACTCGGAGGTGTTGCCGTAACAATAAACGGTCTTTGTACGGCCAATAATTTCAGTTATTCCGATGTGGATTTTTCTTACGCGTCCGTCCCGACTTTTTCGTGGACAGTAGAAGTAATCACTCACGAATTGGGTCACCTATTGGGATCACCTCACACACACGGCTGTTATTGGAACAACAACAACACAGCGATTGACGGATGTGGTACGCAAGCCGGTTATCAGGAAGGAAATTGCGCCATCGGTCCAATCCCATCCAGTTCGGTAAAAGGAACGATCATGAGTTATTGCCACTTGGTTTCAGGCGTCGGAATTAACTTTAACAACGGTTTCGGTCCTCAACCGACAGCGCGTATTTTTACTGCTGTCAACGGTGGCAACTGCTTGAGTACAGATTGTATCAATACTTGTATCAACACAGTTTCCAATATTCAAGCGACCAATATTACCGCAAGTGGAGCGACCATCACGTGGACAGATCTACCGTCGGTTACGCAGTGGCAAATTTTGGTAAATCCTTTCGCTTCGAACTTCGGCGTTTATCAAACTGTAAGTACGCCTTCTTATAACGCCACAGGTTTGTCGGCCAATACATTTTACAAAGCCAGAATCCGTCCTGTTTGTGGCACTGGCATGCAATCCGCTTTGCGCCAAGTGGTTTTCGCTACAGCCGCAAACTGGTGTACTGGAATCACGATTACTGATACAGGCGGCGCCAACGGTGACTACACGAATGACCAAAATTACACTCGCGTGATGATTCCGAATGTGGCAAGCAAGAAAATCCGATTGGCGTTCACACAATTCGATCTTGAAGCCGACTACGACTATCTGTACGTGTACGACGGATCGTCAACATCTGCAACAGATCTGACAAACGGCGGATTAACAGGCGAGAACATGCAAGCGCCGTTCCCGGTTTACGAATCATCGGCTGCCGACGGATCGTTGACCTTGCGTTTCTTCTCTGACCAAGGCGTCGTGGAAAGCGGTTACACTGCGACCGTTTCATGTCTCGATAATTTGGGAGTGAACGAAAATCAGATGATCGATTTCACCTACTATCCAAACCCGACGAAAGATGCGGTGAACATCGTATCCAAAACGCAAATCACGAATGTCGAGGTTTACAACGTCGCAGGACAATTGCTATATTCGAATAAAGCCAACGCGCTTGAGACGAAAGTAGACATGATGAAATATTCGACCGGAACTTACTTCTTCAAAGTCAAATTCGGAGAATACAGCGCCAATTTCAAGGTGATGAAATTCTAAGGAATGAGTAAATATTGAAAAAGCCCTTTCGGAAACGGAAGGGCTTTTTTATGACCTCAATTTTTTGAGGTGGGAAAGTTTATTTCGTGATTTTCTCTCTAGACCTTTGCGGTTTCCGGAACCTCAAATGTCTCGCAGAATTCCCAACTCGCATTAGAGAAAATACGTAGAAATTGTTAAGAAACCACGCGTTGCATCAAATCCAATGCCTTGCTCACAGACTTCACGTCCTCGAAGGTCAAAAGCAGTTTCAGGCCGCTGGTGGTTTGTTTCTCCTTGATTCTGGCTACATTCGGATTGCGTTGGATGAAGTTTATGACCTGATCAAACTGTTTGGTCTGAAAGAAATCAGAGTCGTGATCCGAAATGAAATAACCGATCATCTTGCCCTGTTTCATCACGAGTTTCTCGATTCCGATCTTGGCCGCGATCCATTTGATGCGCAAACTGTTCAACAAAGCCTGAGCCTGTTTTGGCAAAGGGCCAAATCTGTCCACCAAACGCTTTTCATATAGGAACAAAGCTTCGTCGTCCTTGATCAAACTGAGCTCGTTGTACAAATTCAGACGTTCGGAAACCGTATTGATATATTCGTCAGGGAACAAAAGTTCAAAATCTGAATCGATCTGGATGTCCTTGACGTATTCTTTTTCTTTCTCGCCTTCAATCTCGCGGTACAAATCCTTGAACTCGTTTTCCTTGAGTTCCTCGATCGCTTCAGCCATGATTTTCTGATATGTCTCAAAACCGATGTCGTTGATAAAACCGCTTTGTTCGGCTCCGAGTAAATCGCCGGCGCCGCGAATCTCGAGATCTTTCATGGCGATGTTGAAACCGCTTCCGAGATCCGAGAATTGGGCAAGCGCGTGAATCCGTTTTCTCGCGTCTTCGGTCATTACCGAAAATGGAGGCGTAATGAAATAACAGAAAGCCTTTTTGTTGCTTCGGCCCACGCGACCGCGCATCTGGTGCAAGTCCGAAAGTCCGAAATTGTTGGCGTTGTTGATGAAAATCGTATTCGCGTTAGGAACGTCGAGTCCGCTTTCGATAATTGTCGTGGCGACCAAAACGTCGAATTCGCCATTCATGAAAGACAACATCAGTTCCTCGAGTTTCTTTCCGTCCATTTGGCCGTGTCCGACGCCGATTCTCGCATTCGGAACCAAACGTTGCAGCATTCCGGCAACTTCGCGAATGTTCTCGATTCTGTTGTGGATGAAAAAAACCTGTCCGTTTCTCTGAATTTCATACGAAACCGCGTCGCGAATCGTCTCTTCGTTGAATCCGACGATGTGCGTTTCTATCGGATATCTGTTCGGCGGCGGCGTCGTAATGACCGACAAATCTCTCGCAGCCATAAGCGAAAATTGCAAAGTCCGCGGAATTGGAGTCGCCGTCAACGTCAAAGTGTCGATGTTCGCGCCAAGCGTCTTGAGTTTGTCCTTGACGTTCACTCCGAATTTTTGCTCTTCGTCCACCACCAAAAGCCCGAGATTCTTGAACTTGACGTCTTTCGAAACCAATTGGTGCGTCCCGATGACGATATCGAGTTTGCCGTCGGCGAGTTGTTTTAGGGTTTCCGACTTTTGCTTCGCGCTTCTAAATCGGTTCAGATAGCCGACAGAAACCGGCATTTCCTTGAGTCTTTCCGAAAAAGTCCGGAAGTGTTGGTAAGCCAAAATGGTCGTCGGAACCAAAATCGCGACTTGTTTTCCGTTATCGATCGCCTTGAATGCCGCGCGAATCGCCACTTCGGTCTTACCGAATCCGACATCGCCACAAATCAAGCGATCCATCGGACGGTCGCTTTCCATATCGGCTTTCACATCTTGCGTCGCTTTCAATTGGTCTGGCGTGTCTTCATAAATGAACGAAGATTCAAGCTCGAGTTGCATGTAAGTGTCAGGCCCAAACTGGAAACCTTTCTCCAAACGGCGTTTCGCGTACAATTGAATCAGGTTGAAAGCAATGTGTTTTACGCGCGCTTTGGTCTTGTTTTTAAGGGTTTTCCAAGCAGCCGATCCGAGTTTGTAAATCTTTGGCGGCACGCCGTCCTTGCCCGTATATTTCGAGATTTTGTGAAGCGAATGAATGCTCACATACACGATGTCGTTGTCGGCATACACGAGTTTTATCGCTTCCTGCGTCTTGCCTTCGACCTGGATTTTTTGCAATCCGCCAAATTTCCCGATGCCGTGATCGATGTGCGTCACATAATCGCCAACCGACAAAGTATTGAGTTCTTTTAACGTAAGCGTCTGTTTTTTCGAGTAGCCGTTCTTGATCGAAAACTTGTGGTAGCGCTCGAAAATCTGGTGATCGGTATAGCACGCGACCTGGATTTCGTCGTCGATGAAACCTTGGAACAAAGGCGAAACGATCGTCTCGTATTGCTTTCGGAAATCTTCGTGGTTCTTTTCGTCCATCGACTCGAAAATGTCGTGGAAACGCTTGGCCTGACTGTCGTTCGAGCAAAAAAGATAATTCCGTAGTCCGTTGGAATTGTTGTCGGCGAGATTGTTCAGAAGCAAATCGAATTGCTTGTTGAAAGCAGGCTGCGGTTTGGTATGGAACGCAAATTTCTCCGATTCAAAGGCTGCGCGTTCGGTGAATTCGATTACCGAAAACAATTCGGCCCGCTTCTGGAAATTCTTCGCGTCGACGAAAAGTTGGTTCGGTTCTATGTGTTTGATCGTGGAATCCAAGGTGGCGAAAACCTCTTCGGCCTTCGAGTAGAGCTTGTCGAGTTTGGACAAGACGATGTCCGAATCCTGAACCAAAACAACCGTCTTGTCGCTTATGTAGTCAAGGAAACTCTCGCGGCTTTCGGCGAAAAACTTGTTCTCGACATTTGGGATGATCGTGATTTTTTTCTTCTTTTCGATGGACAATTGCGTCTCGACATCAAAGCTTCGGATGGAATCGACCTCGTTTCCGAAAAACTCTATGCGATAGGGATTTTCGTTCGAGAAAGAGAACACGTCAATGATTCCGCCTCGCACCGAAAATTCTCCGGGTTCGGTAATGAAATCGACGCGACGGAACTCGTATTCGTGCAAAACCTCGTTGATGAAATCGATCGAAATCTTGTCACCGACGGCAACTTTGAGCGTATTTTTCTCGAGTTGTTGGCGCGTGACAACCTTTTCTGACAAAGCTTCGGGATAACTCACGATCAAGGCCGGACGTTTTCGCGAATTGATCCGATTCAGGACTTCGGCTCTCAACAAAACATTGGCGTTGTCGGTGTCCTCGATTTGGTACGGACGTCGGTACGAGCCCGGATAGAACAAAACGTCTTCCTCGCCAACCAATTGTTCGAGATCGTTGAGGTAATAAGCCGCTTCTTCCTTGTCAGACAAAACCAGCAAAAAAGGCAATTCCGACTTCTTGAACAAAGTCCTGACGACAAAAGACATGGAAGATCCGACCAAACCCGAAAGTTGTGACTTCGAGCCTTTTTGCTCAAGCCGTTCGGCGATTCGGTTCAATTTTGGCCACGAGTCGTATTTGTTTAATAAGGCCGTTTTGCTCAATTCGATAATTTTTTGTTCCTGCCGCCCAAAAGTCCGTTGGGACGAGGCATTGGCATTTGTGGATTTTGTGTTTGAGGCGCGACTTCTTCGGGCTTGAAACCTTTGTCCGGAATGGCGCGAGCGGTGTCAAGCAATCGCAACATATCCTGTTCGCCTTGTTCTTTCGGAACGATTGCCTTGCGGTCGATTTCGTCCAATTGACCTTGGAAACCGTTCAGTTCGATATTCACGTCAGCCACCAATTTGTTGATTTTAGCTGCCGGAATATCCTTGAGGTTGATGAACAGGTTGATGGAGTTTATTTTCGTCGTAAGCACGGCAATGCGAGATTTGACAGCAGGTTTGTTGTAAGCTGGCGGAATATTCTTGGGAAGTTCAAGCACGCGTTCCGACAGGATTTTTGACTTTTTCTGAAATGCCGAAATATTGCTCTGCGGTTTTTGCGACATTTCCCTCAAAAGATCGCGCCAAGCCGGCCAGGTCGCAATGAGTTTTTGTGCCGAAGGATTCACCGGATTCGTATTGAAACGCCAGTTGTTACTGATACTCGCAAAAACCTGTCCCTTCTTTTTTTCCTCTTTTTGCTGTTCGGCCGCGCGCTTGTCCTCATCGGCACAAGAAATCAGGAAAAGACCGATAAAGGCAAGGTAAAGAAGGCGTTTGTGCATCGTCACAAATTTAGGAGTACAAATGTAATCACGACAAGGCAAATACGCGATAACCATTAGTAATTATTAACGAATCGATAACCGAAAGCTTCCAAAATGTATATTTGTGCAAAATACAGCACAACTATGCCCAAAATTTTGATAATCGGCGCTTGCGGACAGATAGGCACCGAACTCACGCACAAGCTCCGCGAAAAGTACGGAGTCGAGAACGTGATCGCTTCAGACATTCGGAAACTCAACAATGATGTGGTAAACAACGGGATTTTCGAAGTGATCAACGCCTTGGATTTTAACCAGATCGAACACATCGTCGAACAGTACAAAGTAGACGAAATCTATCTGATGGCGGCACTTTTGTCGGCTACGGCAGAGAAAAATCCGGCCTTTGCCTGGGATTTGAACATGAATTCGCTGTTTCACGTGTTGAATCTGGCGAAAGCCAAAAAGATCAAGAAGATTTTCTGGCCATCGAGCATCGCGGTTTTTGGGCCGACTACTCCAAAAAACCAAACGCCTCAATACACGATCATGGAACCGTCGACGGTGTACGGAATCTCCAAACAAACAGGCGAGCGTTGGTGCGAATATTACCACAACATTTACGGCGTAGACGTTCGAAGCATTCGCTATCCGGGCTTGATTTCGTGGTCAACTCCTGCTGGCGGCGGAACTACAGATTACGCAGTCGACATTTACCACAAAGCGATAACCGACGGCAACTATGAAGTTTTCCTCAAAGAAGACACGAGAATGCCGATGATGTACATGGACGATGCGATTCGCGCGACAATTGGCATCATGGAAGTTCCGGCCGACAAAATCAAGATACATTCGTCCTACAATCTGTCGGCCATGGATTTCACGCCAACCGAAATTGCGGCCGAAATCAAGAAACATCTTCCGGAATTCGAGGTTTCCTATAAACCTGATTTCCGACAAAAAATCGCCGACAGTTGGCCTTCGAGCATCGATGATTCGCCGGCTCGCGAAGATTGGGGTTGGAAACACGAATTTGATTTGCAGAACATGACACAAGATATGTTGCTGCATTTGAAGGAAGAATACGGGAAGTGATTTTTTCCGTTTTGGGATTGGCCGCTTGGAACTTTGGTTTTGGGCGGCTTTTTTTGCGGAGTTTTTAACTCCGCAGGATGTGTGGGCGAGTCTGTGACTCGCTGAAATTTCTTGCGGACAAAGGAATTTTTGCTTTTGATCTGGGCGTGCCGGCGGCCGGGCTTCGGCAGACGCTTCTAAATGCCAAAACTTCCAATCTTTCGAACGCGCTTGTTGAAAGCCGCCGTCGGGCTTCCGCTGCTATCTTTTTGGCAAGAAAGAATAGGGTTGAGAGAAAAATCGGAATGCCAAAAAGGATATCCGCTAAAATCCCTCACGCAAAAAAGGGCTCCGAAACGACTACTTCTTCGCCTTCACTTTCTCGATAACCAAGTCCTCAAGCTTCGATTTCGCTTTTACGACTTCATCGACATTCTCATTCGGAACGGTCATCGACAAAACGTAATGCGCGATTTTCCACTTGCCGTTTTCCTTTTTGAGAATGCCCGAACCGCGACACAACTTCATTTGCGTGTCGAGCAATTCGTCGAACCAAGCGAGTTTTCCGTCTGCGCTTAGGTAAATATTGCGTTCCAAAGCCTTGAAATTCCACGTCGTGCCTTTGTCGAAATACGGTTTTGACCAAGCTTTGAATTCGGAGACTTTCCAATTTTCGGTCGCATCCGTTCCAATGTAAATCGCGTCTTTGGTGAACGCATCGAAATAAGCGTCGAATTTTACGTCGGCGGCCGCTTTGTGCCAATCGTTCAAAACTTTATCGATATCCGATTTTTGGGCAGTCGCGGTCAAGCCGAAGCAAAGCAAAAGAGCGAAAAGGTATTTCATGGCAAGTGTTTTTGCGAATGTAAGAAATCAACCCGTGTAAATAAAAAACTCCCGCTTTAGGAACGGGAGTTTTTCGCAGTTGTATTTGGTGTTATGATTGCACAAGGTTTAGTATGCCAAGAGGTTGATCGGGTTTCGACGGGTCGATCGTCTCGTCGTGTTGCGAAAGATCGAGTCCGAGGTGTTCGGAATCTTCTGAAACCCGCAGTGGAATGAAATAATTGGTGACTTTGAACAAGATCCACGATCCGACGAAAGTGAAAACCGAAACGAGCACGAGCGCCATCATGTGGTGTCCGAAAACTTCCCATCCGCCGTGCATCAAGCTTGCGTTTTCTCCTTGGGCAAAAATCGCCGTGAGGATCATTCCCATGATTCCGCCCACGCCGTGGCAAGCGAAAACGTCCAAAGTATCGTCGATTTTCTGCATGTATTTTGACGTAAGGACTTTATTCGAGACGATCGCTGTTATGAATCCGAAGAAAATACTTTGCGGAATCGTCACAAAACCCGCGGCCGGCGTAATGGCAACCAATCCAACGACCGCTCCGACGCAAGCGCCCAAAGCCGACACTTTTCGCCCGTTCAATCTTTCGAAGAAAATCCAGGTCAACATAGCTGCGGCCGATGCCGAAGTTGTTGTGGCAAAAGCCATCGCGGCCGTTCCGTTTGCGGCCAAAGCGCTTCCGGCGTTGAATCCGAACCAACCGAACCAGAGCATTCCGGTGCCAAGCAGAACAAATGGAATATTAGTGGGAATATGTCTCGCGTTTTTGCGCTTCCCGAGCAAGATCGCTCCGGCCAAAGCGGCGAATCCGGCCGACATGTGGACGACAGTTCCGCCGGCGAAATCCTTGACTCCGAAATAAGTCGCCAAAATCCCGTTCGGATGCCAAACCGAGTGGCAAAGCGGTGCATAAATGAAAATGATGAAAAGGCAAATGAACAACATGAATGAAATGAAGCGCACTCTTTCGGCGAAAGAACCTGTGATGATCGCGGGCGTGATCACAGCGAATTTCATCTGAAACAAGGCAAAAAGCATAAAAGGCACGGTCGAAGCCATGACCTTGTGCGGCAAAACGCCAACGTTGTCCATGAACATAAAAGAGGTCGGATCGCCCAAAACGCTGTAGAATTTCCCGTCAATCGTGAATCCGATGGGATCGCCAAACGAAAGACTGAAACCAACGACAACCCAAAGCAAAGTCACTACGCCAAGGCAAATAAAGCTTTGCAACATTGTCGAAATCACGTTTTTCTTGCCGACCATTCCGCCGTAAAAGAACGAAAGTCCGGGCGTCATGAACAAAACCATGCTCGAGGCAGCCAAAAGCCAGGCGACGTCTGCTGCTTTGATGTCGTCGGTCGTGCCGAATTGCTCTGACAAATGTGCGTTTTCGTGCGATTCGGGCCAGAAAAGTCCGGCAACAGCGATAATCGTGATGATCAGGAATGAAATGATCCAACGTTTCTCGAGCTTCTTCATAATTTCTGCAATTTAAAACAACCCTGTTTTTTGATGGGGTAAAATTAGCAAAAATACTTCTAATGATTTTTTAACCCGACCAATTTTATGGCTGAATTTAATTTTGTCTCAAAATTTGAGAGTGTCTTAAGAATCCAGAGAATTTCGGCGGACTTTTTAGAAGCGGGAAACAACCTCTAAAATTGCGTCGCCTCGGCCTGCGCCACATGTCTTTCGATATGGTTTACCATAAAGCGAAATGTATCGCCAAGCCGCAATGTTATAAAACGCGACAAGGTCGTATCGGTTCGGGTTTTTGACAAATCGACCTTGCGCGAACGTTCTAGCAAAGATTGCAGCCGGGTTTGTTGTTGGAGAAAAATCGAAATGGTTTTGTCAGAAAGTTGCGATTGGATCGGATTCATCGCTTTGGCGGTTTTCATCTTGTTGACCTTAACGCCTTTTGGACGCACCGCATTCACGAGAAAATTTCCCAAAATTCCCGATCGGAAAATCTCGTTTGTGCTTTTCAATTCCTGTTGGAGAATGCGTTTTTCGATTTCCGGCAGATAAAAATTCCCGTATCTATTCAAATGTTCGAGACATTCCAAAAGATTCCAGCTTGACGGATCCTTTCTCGCAAGCATTTCGGACGTCTCGAGTTCGCGAAATTTCTCCACCGTCTCGGTAGTTTTGTCAAGCCTGAGCAACAGTTCGTCGATCAACGATTGTGATTTGATTTTCATGATTGATTCTTGTGGGACAAAATTGCGACGTCGGTTTCAAATCAACCTTGATCGAAATCAAGAATTCCGGATGCGGCTCAAAGTTTCGGGCGTCATGCGAAAACACGAAGCGATGTATTTGAGCGGAATCTCCTGGAATAGCAAAGGACTTCGTTTCAAGACGCGTTGCATCCGCTCGACGGGAGAACTTGTCAAGAGGTCGACTTCGCGTTCCATCAATTCCACAAGCATATTTTCGAGCATGTCGATGTAAGCTTTCATGCTGTCGCGATCTCGGTAAATCACAGCTTCAAGTTCGTCTTTTGTCACCATGCGCAACGTCGTTTTTCGGATGGTTTCTAGCGAAAATTGCGAAGGCGTTCCTTTGATGTATGAAGTAAGCGAAGTGATCATTTGGCCGGCGTATCCAAATCTAATACTTTGTTCTTCCGTTTCAGAAAGCAGCGAAAGCCGAACCGCGCCCGATTCAATGACGTAAATATGGCGCTCGATTTCGCCTTCCTTCAGGATTGTCTCGCGTTTGCCGAACGTTTTTTGGACGCCGATCGACAAGATGGCCTGCGTGAGTTTTTGGTGGAAAAAATGCTTTTCGTGCATCGGGCGACATTTTCCCAAAGATACGAATTGGCGCAAACCGCAATCTTTTCGTTTTTTGGAATGTCCGTCAAGCGGATTATGGAACAGGCTTGAAATTGGCTTTTTGGATGCAGAACTTTTTGGAAGCGACCATCGTACTGTCGTTGAGCTCGTTGAATTTTGCCTCGACGACCCAAATGTCATTCTTGTTCGAAGTCGCCGTCGACGGATAAGTAAAGCGTTGTTCCAAAGTCGTGGCGCGCTTGACTTTTGCCGAAACCCAATTGTCGGTAGAAACCAGTTCGTGGATTTTGTTGACGCTTCCGTTTTGGACGAGCACCAAAGTGTTTTTGTCGGTTAGGAGCAAACCGTCGGCGTTGATGAAAAACTGGTCGAGTTTCACTTTTTGTACGTTCGCAGGATTGTTCACATCGACTTTAAAAACACAACCTTTTCCGCTGTTGGCCACGAGCAGAAAATTGCCTTGGTTCCAAGCGATTCCATTGAGTCCGACGCCGTTTGTTTTGAAAAGTTCGCTTTGGGAAAACAGACTCGCTTTTCCGTCAGGTGTGACTTTGTAGATCACGTTCGAAAAACTGTCGGTCACATAGGCGTTTCCTTTGTCGTCAAGCGTCAAATCGTTCGCGAAGTGCTTGCCGTTGAAGAGTTTCGACAAATCGACATCTGAAAGCTTCTTGCCTGATTTTAGGTCGATGCTGATTAAACGCGCCATTTTCCGGAAAGTGTCGGGCGACTGGAATTTGGAATAATTTGCATCGGACACACATGCGAAAAGGCGTTTTCCGTCAGATGAAATCTTCAATCCGTAAGTCGATTTGAGCGAATTGTCTTTATAAAATTCGGTGTATTTTCCGTCAGACGAAACTTTCCCGATCGTGCCGAATCGCGCCGACGAAACATAATAGGAATTGGTCGAAGCGTTGAAAACCACGCCTTCGGGATAAGATTCCGGAGCTTCGAACTCGATTTTGTCGGTTGGTGCCGAGCTCATTCCGAAAAGCGAAACCGCGGCGGCAAAAAGTAGATATTTCATGTCGTTATTTTTTGGGTTGGATGCGATAAATGACGCCGTTCGAGTCGTCCGAAACATAAACGATTCCGGTGTTTGAGATGACCAAACCTGCCGGACGCCCAAATTGTTCATTGGAAGCTTTTAAGTAAAATCCGGAAAGGAAATCCTCAGATGAAACTGCTTGTCCGTCCTTGAATTTGATGCGCTCGACCTTGAAACCGTCAGGTTCGCTGCGATTCCACGAGCCGTGCCAGCAAACGAGTCCGTCGCCGTTGAAATTGCCGGATGTAAAGAACTGAAAAGCGATCGGAGCGCCGTGAGCCGGAAATTCCATGGTCGATGGAACGCTCGCCGCCACGACAGCTTCTTTCGTGCTTCCGCCCGGATCTTCGCGCGTCTTGTCGATTTCGCGCTTCCCGTATCCGAAAGGAAAACCGTAATCGGCGCCTTTCACCAATTTATTGAGTTCTTCCGGCGGCCAATTGTCGCCTTTGTAATCGCAGCCGTTGTCCAATCCCCAAAGTTCATTCGTCTTCGGATGCCAGTCAAAACCGATCGTGTTGCGCAATCCCGAGGCGAAAATGCCGCGCTCCCAAGTTTTCGGGTCGACCCACAAAATCGTGGCCGTTTCCTTGTCGCCCACGCAGTCGTTGCAAACACTTCCGACCGTTAGATACAACATGCCGTCGGGCCCGAAATCGAGCGTTCTGTTCGAGTGTTGTCCGCCGCTTGGCAAGTCATTTATCAGGGTTTGTTTGGATTCCATGTCGGCTGTTCCGTCTGACAAAAGCTTGTAACGGCGCAATTCGTTGTTGTTCAGCAGGAAAATCCAACCGTCTTTCATCGTGATGCCGTGAACGCCTTTGAAATCTGAAACCGCGGTTGTCAAATTGCCAAAAGTGCCGTCTGGTTTTGGTTCGGATAATAGCAAAACATCGCCCGCGTCGCGCCTTGTCACGTAAAGCTTGTCGTTCATGAGATACAACATTCGCGGTTTTCCCAATCCCGTCGCGGCTGCGGTAACCTCGTATCCGGATGGCGCTTTCAACTGTTTGACCATTTCGGGTTTGAACGGAATCGGTTGCGGATATTTGGTCGTGATTGTCGCGTTCACAACTTCTTTGGGCGGAATGCCTTTTTGCGCCA
Organism: Flavobacterium sp.; assembly: GCF_004295795.1. Taxonomy (GTDB): domain Bacteria; phylum Bacteroidota; class Bacteroidia; order Flavobacteriales; family Flavobacteriaceae; genus Flavobacterium. The sequence goes on from NZ_SEBR01000003.1 coordinate 62,349, forward strand.
ACAACGCAATCGGAAAGAGCAATAGTAGCAAGTACTTCATTTCTTGAGTTTTAGAATGACGAAGGTAGTTTCGCAATTGCAGGTTGTCGTTATAGGATTCGCCTCGAGCGTGGTAAGGTTCGGACGAGTTGCATTCGTCCACTTAAGTATAAAACGCTAGGCCAAAACGGAAATCGGTCGTAAATTTGCCGCTTCTTTTTGAAGCAATATTATGAGAAAGAGTCTTTTGCCGCTGATGCTTGGCGGTCTCACGATAGGAATTACCGAATTTGTCGTAATGGGTTTGTTGCCCGATATCGCTCTGGATTTGGATGTGACGATTCCCGAAGCCGGACACTTGATTGCGTTGTATGCGCTTGGAGTTGTGGTTGGAGCACCGATTTTGGTCATTCTCGGACGCAATTTTCCACCGAAGAAAATGCTGCTTTGGCTAGCGTTCGGACTCGCATTTTTGAACGGACTGTCAATCGTCGCGCCCAATTACGAAATGTTGTTGCTCACGCGCTTTCTGTCGGGATTGCCACACGGCGCATTTTTCGGCGTTGGAGCAGTCGTGGCAAGCCGATTGGCCGATAAAGGAAAAGAAGCCCAGGCTGTTTCGATTATGTTGTCAGGACTTACGATCGCGAATGTGATCGGCGTTCCCATCGGAACTTACATCGGGCACAACCTGAGTTGGCGTTACACGTTCGTGATCATCGCCATCATCGGATTTTTGACTTTGATCTCGATGTATTTCCTGATGCCGAATCTGATAAAGGAGAAAACCGAAAATCTCAGAACGCAACTCAAATTCTTCGGTAAAATCGAGGCCTGGCTCATCATTTTGATCACGGCGATCGGCTTCGGCGGACTGTTTTGCTGGATCAGTTACATCGCGCCTTTGCTCACGAAAGTTTCGAGATTTTCAGAAGATTCGGTACCTTATATTATGATGTTGGCCGGCGTTGGAATGCTCGTCGGGAACTTTATCGGAGGAAAACTAGCCGACAAATTCTCACCGTTGAAAGCCGTTTTGACCATACAAGTCGTGATGGCTTTCATTCTCTTCTCGGTGTTTCTGTTTTCGGCCAACCAAATAGTTTCACTCACCTTGGTTTTCCTCACCGGATGCGCAGCGTTCGCGATGGCCGCGCCCATCCAAATGCTGATGATCCAGACCGCAAAAGGTGCGGAAATGATCGCTTCGGCGGTGATTCAGGCCAGTTTCAACATCGGCAACGCGCTTGGAGCTTTTCTCGGCGGACTTCCTTTGGTATACGGATTCGGCTTTGCGTCTCCCAATTTGGTTGGTGTTTCGATGAGTTTGCTTGGCGCTGTTGTTGTTTTGGTTTTGTTGTTGCGGACGGGTCGGGCTAGGAGTTTGGTTGTGGAGTGAGATGTTAAGTCTTTGGATGTATTGTAGAAGCAATGCCAATTAAAGCATGAACTCCACAATGTCGTTTCAGGAAAGAGCTAAATTAGTTTTTTTGCTTATGTCTTTCCTGTTTTCAATATAAGAAATAGTTTGTGACTTGTTCCAAGTTTTTGAGCAAAGAACTTCCCCATTATGTCGCGAAGTTTGCGATTTGAGAGATTTTCGGCAGACGTGTTTTGTTGGCGTTTCCAAGGAATGTTGTGGAGTAATTAATTTCAAAAATCCAATTTTGTCTATCCAAGCTATTCGAAAGGCTTTAGCCAACAGATAATTTTGCAGATTGCTTCCACAGATAATTTGGCATTGGCTCTGATAATTTCCAATTTATACTCATAGGCTTCGAACCGTAATAATCCTCCAAAGTTCCATCGCCTAAAAAAACATAGCCCATTGTGTTTCCGAACTCATCTTTGGCTTGTTCACGTACAAAAAGAAGAACAATCTTTCTATTGCTTTCTTGATTGATATATGTTAAACCTTTTCCTCTATCTGCTCTGGTTTGGTTTTGAGACTGCCAATGGAAAATTGTTTCGCTAATCGCATAATCTTTGTACATCGTCGTTGGCGAATAATCTTCTTCGGATTTAAATAAATCGATAAAAAGCAATTCTGTATTGAGTGATTTATTTTCACAAACACCTTCGCGGTTGGATGATTTCTTTTCAAAATTACTGTCTTCGAAAGCGACAAGAATTTGATCTCGCGTGTAACGTGCATGCACTTTTAGAGGCTGATCGTATGGCAAACTAATATCCTTTTCTATAAAGCCGATATCGTCTAATAGATACTCAAGGACTGAAATAATTTCCTCAACAAGAACCTTATTGTTTCCTATTGCCTTAATACTTTGGGTAAGATTGTCAAAACCGCCAGCACTTTGCCAAATGTCATAATGTAGCATTAGTGCCATTTTTTGCTCATTTCTCGTCAATTCGGAAAGGTCAATATCGAAGCCTTTTTTTGCAAGAGTCAAAATAAAGCTAAAGTAAGATGCAGAGACAGTCGAAAGCCATTTATTCCGAATAGCAGCTAAAATTTCTTTTTCGTTTTTATCTGAATAATCTGGCAGTCTTTTCGCCTCAACACAAAGTCGACTCCAACTATCTCTTTTGTAAATTGAATTTATCTTAATATTCGTTACAGCCAAGAAATTGTTTAATGTAAGCGGTAAATGTGATTGGTGTTCAAAATTCAGAATTCTAAGAAGCAGTTGTTTACGATTTGTGGAAGTGGCACGTCTGATATTTTCTAAAATGTGTTCTTTCGCTTTTTTCTCTAAAATGATTGAACAGCCAAGTGGCAAATGTGGAAATTCATCTTCAACTTCTTTCTGTACTGAGGAATTTGTTTTACCAATTAAGGCCCGAAACTTCATTTCAAAGTCATATTCCGGTCGGGCATTTCCAACGAAATCTAGAACGGTCAAAACATCTTTTCCATCGAAAAGTCTTAGGCCGCGACCAAGTTGTTGAAGAAACACTGTTAAACTTTCCGTAGGGCGTAAAAACAGCAAGGTATCTATCTGAGGAATATCAACACCTTCATTGAAAATGTCGACCACGAACAAATAATTTATTTCTTTCGATCTGAATCGTCTGAGAATCACATCTCTCTCAATCGAATTTTTGCTAGTTAATACTGCGGCTTTGAATCCTGCTAACAGGAATTTTTCAGCCATGTAATTTGCATGCTCAACTGTAACACAAAATCCTAAACAATTGACATTTGTCGGATCGTTTGTGTATTTATTTAAACTTGAAATAACGTCGCCAACTCGTCTATCATTTGAGGTGTACAAATCTGTGAGTTCGCTAGCCAAATAACGTCCGTTTATCCATCTAACGTCAGAAAGGTCGATGCTGTCCGAGATTCCAAAGTAATGAAAAGGACACAGTAGCTTTTTATTTAGCGCCTCTGGCAAACGAATTTCTGCAGCGATTCGATTACAAAAATCCGCGAGAATATCTTCACCGTCCATTCGCTCTGGTGTTGCGGTAAGTCCGAGCAAAACCGTCGGACAGAATGACTCAAGAATTGGACGGTAAGATTTCGCCGCGATATGATGGACTTCGTCAATTATTATAAAATCGTAATAATTTCTGTCAAGGGATAATTCTCCTAGAGAGTTGTTTAGCGATTGAACAGATGCAAATAAATGTTTGAAGTTTGTTGGACGATAGCCGTCAACCCAAATTTCTCCAAAATTATTATCTCGTAAAATTCCTTGGAACGTCGATCTTGCCTGAACTAAGATTTCTTTTCTATGAGCGACAAAAAGCAACGATGCATTGGGATTTTCTTCGGCAAATCGTTTATAGTCGAATGCAGATAAAACAGTTTTGCCTGTTCCAGTTGCCGCGACAAGAAGATTTCGATATCTGCCATGAAGAACTCTTTCGGCATTTAGTTTTTCAAGAATTTCAGATTGATAATGGTACGGTTTTATATCAAAGAAAGACGTCTGCAAAATGATGTCTTTTGAGGTCTTTGCCTGACTTAGAGCATTTTGTAGTTTTTCAAAGTGCTGTCGATCATCGTAAAGTTCAAATTCGGAATTTTGCCAATAAGCTTCGAATGTGTTCTGAAATTTTTCTATTATGTGTCCCACTTCGTTCGTTGTAACTTTTAAGTTCCATTCTAAACCATCAGTCAAAGCGGATCTTGAAAAGTTGGACGAGCCAATGTAACCAGTATGAAACCCAGTATTCCTCAAAAACAAATAAGCTTTGGCATGAAGTCGCTCGTTTCCAGAATTGTATGAAATTTTGACTTCAGTGTTCTTCATTGATGAGAGAAGTTGAATCGCTTTGTGATCTGATGCGCCCATATATGTGGTGGAAATTACTCTGAGTTTCCCACCTCTCTCAGTAAATTCTCTGAGCTCTTTTTCAAGAATGATTATACCTTTCCATTTTATAAAAGAAACCAGCAAATTGATTTTATCTGAAGATAGTATCTCCTTTCGAAGTTCACTTTCTAGTGTTATTTCAGAGTTTCCTCCTACAAAAAGTTCACTGTGAAGTAAGCGCGACGAGGGCGTAATTTGTTTTAAACGTAAATCTAAATCGGAGAAATCACTGTTGAGTTTTTTGAAAATAGCCTTTAATATTTTTCCATCTTCAAGAATCAGATCATCCTCAAATTCTTGTTTTCCAATCTCTTTTTTGACAAGTAAAATGATTGCGTTGGCAATTTCAATTTGCCGTTCGATACCGGTCTTTACTAGTGAAAGCGCGTAGCGTAATATTTTAGATACATGTCCAGCAAGGATTAGTGCCGCTTCTTCTTTGTCGATTCTTACTTCATTTATGTAGAAGGAAGAACTATCAACTTCTTCTAATTTCGTCGCGATGAGTTTTGTTACGAGACTTTCATAGATTCCTTCGGTCATGAATATTTTTCTAGAAATTCTTTAAGGATTGGGATATCTGCTTCGGCCCAATCTAAGTTGGGTAATTCTTCCAAATATAGAAATTTGTAAGCCGAATGTTCTGACAATTTTATTTCACCTCGAAGATAATTAGCTACAAAAGGAATAAGCCTAATAGAAAGGGTTGGATATTCGTGGATGTTCGGAGTTAATTTTGCGACAATCGCTATTTCAAGATTGAGTTCCTCTAAAATTTCGCGTCGCAAACAATTTTCTTCGGTTTCGAAAAGTTCGATTTTTCCACCAGGAAATTCCCATTTTAAAGGCATTGACATATTTGGGCTCCTTTGTGCAACAAGAATTTTTTCATCCTTAAAGATTATCCCGCAGGTCACATCGATCATGTAAAACTGATTTGGCCGAATCTAATAAAAACAAAAGTCCTAACAAAGCAAGGCTTTTTTTTGTTGAAGATTTCTACATCTCCAAATCCTTCCCACTAGCATAAAAATTCACCCAAAAAAACTCAGCCTCTTTAAGGCCTAATTCCAAAAACGTGGCGTGCAAGACGTCTTCGCGTTTTTCGGTGTGGGCGTCGGCGTTTTTTAGGAATTCTATGAAGTGGTCGAAACTGTCGAAGCGGAAGCTCAGTTTTGTGTTTAGGGAATAGGGTGTGAGTTTGAAGTCGAAATCGTAGCCGGGTTTGGTGTTGTCTGCGATTTGGTGGAATCCTTCTTCCATCATGGCATCTAGGATTTCTTTGTATTTATCGGTCATGGTTTTGGGTTTTTGGTCAATTGGTTATGAAGTTACTATTTCAATTGAGACGGACTTGCCAAAGTTTCGCTAAAACGAATTCTGGAGTTTGTCCGAACAAGATTCTCTTTTGAGGAAACGGCGTTTTGGAACCCAACTAGCCCCGATTTTAGCGAATTAGCCTTTTGCGGAAAAAGACTTGGTTTTCTTGGGGCGAGGCAGCGACCGAAGGAAGCTCGCCTCGCCCTCTAGAAAACCTGGCTTTTTCAAGAAAGTTAATCGCGGAAGCGGGATTTGGCTTCAAATGAATATCGGTTTCAAAACAAAAAATCTGAAGTCGCAGACTTCACCACACATTCCGCGGAGTTAAAAACTCCGCGCCAAAAAAAAAATCCCGAACTAAATCGGGATCTTTCAATTTCAAAATTAGCGACGCATCACCAAATCTTAACACGCTGCGCAGGAGCCAAATAAAGACTATCGCCAGCCTTTACCCCAAAAGCCTCATAAAACTCAGGAATATTTCTTACAATTCCGTTCACGCGGAAATGCGCCGGAGAATGCGGGTCTGAAGCCACTTGATTGCGCAAAGATTCCTCGCGCTGCTTGCTCAGCCACGATTGTGCGTATCCGATGAAAAAGCGCTGTTCGCCCGTGAAACCGTCCATTTTTGGAGAAGATTTTCCTTTTAGCGAGAGTTTGTAAGCGCGGTAAGCGATCGTTACGCCGCCCAAATCGCCAATGTTTTCGCCCAATGTAAAGTCGCCATTCACTTTCAGGTCTGGGAAGACATTGAACGCGCTGTATTGGTCGACCAATGCTTTGGTTCTTTGCTTGAAGGCTTTGTTGTCGGCTTCTGTCCACCAATTTCTCAGTACGCCGTTTCCGTCGAATGAGCTTCCTTGGTCGTCGAATCCGTGTCCGATTTCGTGTCCGATTACCGCTCCGATCGAACCGTAGTTCACGGCGTCGTCGGCGTTCAAATCAAAGAAAGGCGGTTGCAGGATCGCAGCCGGAAACACGATTTCGTTCAATGACGGATTGTAGTAAGCGTTCACCGTTTGCGGCGTCATCGTCCACTCGGCTCGGTCGACTTTCTTGCCCAGTTTCGAGATTTGTCTGTTGTATTCGAATTCGCCTGCGCGTTCGACGTTTCCGAAGAGATCGCCTTTTACGACTTTCAGCGCCGAATAATCTCTCCAAGCGTCCGGATATCCGATTTTTGGGGTGAATTTCGACAGTTTTTCCAACGCTTGTTTCTTGGTTTCAGGCGTCATCCACGTCAATTCCTTGATGCTTTCCTCGTAAGATTTGAGCAGGTTTTGGACGAGTTCTTCCATGCGTTTTTTGGCTTCAGGAGAGAAGTGTTCCTTTACGTAAACTTCGCCCACGACTTCGCCGAGACTTCCGTTCACTACGCCCACGGCGCGTCTCCATTGCTCGCGTTGTTTTTCCATGCCGCTAAGGACTTTTCCGTAAAAAGAGAAATTTTCGGCGTCCACGTTGCTTGACAAAACCGTTGCCGATCCGTGGATCGCGGTCCATTTCAACCAGGTTTTCCAAGTTTCAAGCGGCGTCGTTTTGATGATTCCGTCAATGGCTTTCATGAATGCAACCTGCGGGAAAACAATCGATTTCTGTCCTTTGATCTTGGCGTTTTCTAGGAACAAAGTCCAGTTGAAATTGGGCATTTCTTTTTTCAGATTCGCGATTTCATACGGATTGTACATCTTGGTCACATCGCGAGTCAACTCTTTGGTGAAGTGTTGTGCGGCGATCGACGTTTCAAGTGCCATGATTTTCTGGGCATTGCCTTTTGCGTCCGAATCACCCAAAAACCCCAGCATTTTCTCGATGTGGGCGACATATTTGCTTCTGATTTCGGCCGATTTCGCATCCGAAAGGAAATAATACTCGCGCTCCGGAAGTCCAAGTCCGCTTTGCCAAGTGTAAAGCATGTATTTCGTCGGATCTTTGAAATCTTCGGTAACGCCAACCGCAAACGGAATTGTGCCGCCGGAAGCATTCGCCTTTCCGAAGTAAGCGGCTAAATCGTCTTGGTTCTTGATTGCAGCAATCGCGTCGAGTTCAGCTTTCAACGGAGAAATACCTTTGGCGTCGCGCGCCTTCTGATCCATGTAGGAATTGTAGAAATCGCCTATTTTCTGCTCGTTCGATCCGTCCTTGAAATCGCCTTTGGCCGAAGCTTCGATAATTTTCCTGACGTTAGCCTGTGCTTCGTCGTCGAGGATTTCGGCAACTCCGTAAGAAGATTTGTCGGCCGGAATCTTGTTTTTCTTGATCCAGGCGCCGTTTACGAAAGCGTCGAAATTGTCGCCGGGTTTCACGAGCGTGTCCATGTTTTGTTTAAGGATTCCCGAAACGGTCGCCTCTTTTTTGTCAGATTGGCACGAGGCCAGCGACAGCAAGGCAAATCCGGTCAAGATCGGAATTCTGATCAATGATTTGTTGGTCATATTACTTTGTTTACTGATTGTTCGTAAGTGCTAAATTTAGATATTTCAAACAGGAATGAGTCGATACAGCCGAGATTTTGTTACATCGGATAAATTCAAACACTGCGAAAAATGTCCCATTTTAACATCTGTTGGCAGTTTTTTCGAAACTTAATACGCTCATTTCGATAGCCAGATTATATTTTTTCTATATTTAGACCAAACTTTAAACAGATACTAATTATGAAAAATCGTTTCCTTAGTCTTATGGCGATAGCTTTGGTAGGTACCGCTACACTTGTTTCTTGCAAAGGTAAAGAAGGTGCTACTGACGGAACTGCTGCAGACACTACAGCAGTTGATACAGCTACAGCTCCAGCTCCAGAAGCGGCTCCAATGCCGGCTGACACAGCTACAGCACCAGCTGACACAGCGAAAGCGGCTACTCCAGCTAAATAAGACAATTTCAGCTAAGAAATCATCCTCGTCAATTTGGCGGGGATTTTTTTTTACATTTGATTCTCAATCATTTGCGCCATGAAAAAGATTTTCCTGATTTTTTTGCTTCCGATTTTGTTCTCGTGCTCAAGTGACAGCGATTCTCCCGAAAGATTCACTTTGGACACAACGGTTCACCTCAAACTCCAAAACGCTTCGGGCGAGAATTTATTCAACACGCCAAATTTCAATCCCGACGATTTTCGCATTTTCAACATCATCGACGGTCAAGCCGAAGAAGTGAGCAACGGAAATCTCGATTATCCAAGGAATTTCATGATGATCGAAGCCGAATCGGGAACGGTGATGCGACTGTTCCTGAACGACAACCAGCGCATGGAATTTCCGGAGACGATCGTAAAATGGAACGCGACACAATCTGACACTTTGAGAGCCGGTTACAGACTGTCGACCTCGTCCATCATTATCGAAAAAGTCTGGCTTAACGGCGATTTGGTTTGGCAAGCGCCGGGCGCGAACCAAGCGCTGGCCCGCGAAATCACAATCGTGAAATAAAAAAGTCCCGTCGAACTAACAGGACTTTCCACCTATTCTAAAAAAGTCAGGCCTTGATCACTTTGAGCCGACCAATTTCTGCAATTCGTCAAATTCCCCCGATTTCCCGAAATTTTCCGGACTGTATCGCATTCCTACGATCTGTGCTTTTTTGCAGTTGAAGTCGATTTTTGCCACACCCACGATTTTTCCTTTTCCGCGAAACACTAGCACATCGGCGTAAATCGCTTTGCAGTTTGCCGACTCGGCGACAGTTTCTTTTGGTGTTTTTTGCGAGAAAAGTTTGGAGATTTCAGCGTTTTTTGAAGCCTCGATCTCATGTTGGCTGAATTCGAGAATCGACATATTTTTCACGAAAAGCGTATCGGCCGGATTCACCGGAACATTTCCTGTCACGATCTGTATCAAACCGAGATCGTTTCGCGATTTTTCAGGCTTGTCGTACAAAGTGTCGAGGTATTGACGCGAAATTTCCTTGTGATAATGGACGACTTTGTCGAAAATGAAAAAAGGTTGGTCGCCGGCGGCAGTCTCGGTTTTTTCCTGTTTGCAAGAAGCGAAAACAACGGCGATCAAAAGTAGTACGATGCGTTTCATAAGTTGGAATTTTGCCTAAAGTTAGGAATTATCGGGACAAAAATGCAGTGCCAAAAAAACGTTATTGACCGAAATCTGCTAGTAATTTCAAACCTCGCGTCGTAATTTTAAACGAAACGACACAACCTCATGAATACAAGACGCACATTTTTGACACAAACTTCGCTCGCGGCGGCGGCTCTCGCGGCAAAACCGTTCGAAAGTCTGGCAATGGATAGGGAGAAACCGCAAATCTTAGCTTTCGGATCGACCTCGGAAGAAGATTTCAAACTGGTCAGAAACTTCGGAATTGGTGGCGTGGCGGCGGGAAACGGCTTTCACGAAAATCCCGACGGACAAATCCAGAAAACGCTCGAAGCCGCATGGAACGCGGGAGTTCGCTATTACGACACCTCGCCATTTTACGGTTTCGGGTTGAGCGAAAGACGAATGGGCCATTTCCTGTTCGGGAAAAAGCGAGAGGAATTCGTGCTTTCGACCAAAGTGGGTCGTGTGTTCAAAACCGATCCGAATTATAAAAAAGACCCGAAAAGCCTGTGGTTCGGACAACTCAACTTCAAGTTCGAGTATGATTATTCGGCTTCCGGCATAAGACGTTCGATCGAAGACAGCTTGCAACGCCTCGGACTTTCGTCGATCGACACCGTTTTCATACACGATCTTTCGCCAGACAACGCCGACATGGGCGAAAAATGGAAAGACTATTTCGAGATCGCCAAAAAAGGAGCGTTTCCGGAATTGACGAAAATGCGCGAAGAAGGCCTCATAAAATCGTGGGGATTGGGCGTGAATACACCACAGCCGATTCTCGAAGCGCTAAAAGTTTCCGATCCCGACGTAATGCTGGTCGCGACCCAATATTCGCTCGCCGTTCACGAACCGGCTTTGCACGAACTGTTTCCGGCCATGCAGAAAAAAGGCGTCAAAGCCGTGATTGGCGCGCCATTGAACGCCGGTTTCCTCGCCGGACGCGACCGTTTCAACTATGGCCCAAAAATTCCGCAGGAAATGCTCGGGAAACGCAAGAAGATGCAAGTTGTCGCTGACAAGCACAAAGTAGATTTGCGGTCTGCAGCTTTGCAATTTTCCGCATCGCATCCGGTCGTCGCAGCTGTGATTCCGGGAGCGAGTACGCCTGAACAAGCACTCGCGAACGCCAAATCCATGACCGATGTGATTCCGTCGGCGTTTTGGGATGATCTGAAAAGTCAGGATTTGATTTCAAAAGACGCACCTGTTCCGAAGAAATAGAGCAAAAAACGAAATCCACCAAACAAAAAAAGGTGTCTTGTACGGACACCTTTTTCCCCTTTCGGGAGCGCTAACCTTATCAGAAATGCTATAGCGTTTATTGTAACGTGAATTTCACTTTTGATTTTATGTTCGTGGACGAAGCACCGATAATCGCCTCGAAATCGCCAGGTTCGGCGACCCAATCGTGTTTTTTGTCGTCGAAATAACTCAACGCCGATTTGTCGATCGTGATCGAAACAGTCTTGGTTTCTCCGGCTTTCAGGCTCACTTTTTCGAAGCCTTTCAATTCTTTGATAGGACGCGGAAGCGACGATTTGAGATCGGAAATATAAAGTTGCACGATTTCCGAACCTTCGCGTTTTCCGGTGTTTTTGACAGAAACGGTAAACGTGATTTTGTCCGATACGGATAGTTTCGACTTGTCAGCCATGACTTTTCCGTATTCGAAAGTCGTGTAGCTCAATCCATGTCCGAACGGGAACAAAGCCTTGATTTTCTGTTGGTCGTTCCATTTGTAGCCGTAAAAAAGGCCTTCTTTGTAGTTCACGGTTTTTCCGCCAGGGAATTCTCCGACAGAATGAGCCGCGACGTCTGACAATTTCACAGGGAAAGTGAACGTGATTTTTCCTGATGGATTCACGTCTCCGACCAAAACTTCGGCCAAAGCATTACCTGATTCCGTGCCCAAAAACCAACCTTGCACGATCGACGGAACTTCGTTGACCCAAGGCATCGCCACGGCGTTCCCGGAAATGTTCACGAAAACCGTGTTCTTATTCACTTTCGCGATCTCGCGGATCAAATTGTCCTGATTGTACGGCAACTCGAGGCCTTTTCTGTCATTTCCTTCCGAATCCTGAAAATCCGATTTGTTGAGTCCGCCGAAGATAATTACGTAGTCGGCAGATTTCGCGACGTTTTTCGCCTCGGCCAACAATTCCGCAGCCGAACGCGTTTCTTTCAAGTTTTGTCCGGTGACCACGCCGTTGTAATCGCCGCTCGCATCACCAACATAACCGCGGGCATAGACGATTTCGGCCTCTTTCCCGACGCGTTTCTTCAATCCGTCGAGCGGAGAAGTTTCGTAAAGTGCTTTCAACGAAGAACTTCCGCCGCCTACAGTCATCATCTTGACCGCGTTTTCACCGATTACAGCAATTTTCTTGGTTTTCTTGAGATCGATCGGAAGCACGTTCTTGTCGTTTTTCAAAAGCACGATGCCTTCTTCGGCGATCTTGCGTCCGGCCAAGGCGTGTTCCTGGGTTGCGAACGACCCAAACGGACGATTTCTGTCCATAGTAGTTCTTAGCGACAAACGCAGCACGCGACGCACTTTGTCGTCCAGTTCCTTCGTTCCGATTTCGCCTTTCTTGATCATTTCCAAGTAAGGACGCGCGAGGTAATAACCGTCGTAAGCGTTCGATTTTCCCCAAGCCAAACCATCTGTCCAACTTCCAAATTCCATGTCGAGTCCGTTCGTGATGGCTTGTTTCACATCGTGGACGCCGCCCCAATCTGAGATCACGACGCCGTCAAATTTCCATTCGCCTTTGAGAACATCGTTGAGCAAATATTGGTTGTGGCACAAATGCTGTCCTTTGTATTTGTTGTATGCACCCATGATCGCCCACGCATTTCCGTCGATTACGGCCGCTTTGAACGCTGGTAAATACACTTCATACAACGTTCTGTCGTCTACGATCACGTCGACGCCGTGTCTTTCAGTTTCCTGATTGTTCAGCGCGAAATGTTTTACGCAAGCCGCCACGCCGTTCATTTGCACGCCTTTCACGTAAGGCACGACCATTTGTCCGGAGAGAAAAGGATCTTCGCCCATGTATTCGAAATTGCGTCCGTTCAAAGGCGAGCGGTAAATATTCACACCTGGCCCGAGAAGTACATTCTTGTTTCTGTAACGCGCTTCTTCCCCGATCGATTTTCCATAAAGGGAAGACAAATCGCGGTTCCAGGTTGCGGCCAGGCAAGTCAAGGCCGGGAATGCGATACACGAATCGTTTGTCCAATTGGCTTGATCCCATTCGTCCCATTTTACTTCAGAGCGGATTCCGTGCGGGCCGTCGGTCATCCAGTTTTCAGGAATTCCGAGACGTTCCACGCCCGGAGACGAGAACTTCGATTGTGCGTGTATGATCGCGATTTTTTCCTCGAGTGTCATGCGCTTCAAAGCGTCTTCCACTCGAATTTCCAAAGATTTGGTGTCGTCGAGATAAACCGGTTTTTGGGTTTGGGCGCCGATGTTCTGCAACGCAAGAAACGCCAAGAATCCGGCAAAAATGATTCGTTTGATTGTCATATCGTAGAATGTTAGTTGGCTCGCGAAAGTAATAAGCCTTTCGCTTTGTAAAACTATAACGATATAGTGACTTTATGTGATTGTAATCTGAAAAAGTAGTACGTTAAATTATTCAAGATTCTGAAAAACAGTTTATTGTATTTTAAAAAATCTGTAAAAAAGTAGTAGGATTTTTGCCGATGTTAAGCTGTCGTATTGGCATTTCCGATGTTCATCACCATCGTTTCGAACTCATCGCGAGATACCGCCGACTTGTTTCGGGCGCGCGTCCGGTAGTTGTAGATCGTACTGATCGAGTAGCGCAGGAAAGCCGCGATTTTCACGCTGTCAGTAATGCCCAGACGAATCAGCGCAAAGATTCGCAATTCGGTGTTCAACAGTTCTGCGGGCTTTAGCGAAATCTGTTCATCGGGAATCAAAAGCGTGTTGAAATCCCTGACGAAAGTCGGATACAGATTCAGGAAAATCGTGTCGAAATTCCGATACAATTCCTCGAGTTCATTCTCGACCAAAGTGTTCGATTTGAGCACCGACAACAATTCGTCAAACTGCTTGGCGGTCGCCTTTTTGTTGAGCATTTTGCGATAGCTTTCAAGCTTGTTGATGTAACTCGAGCACATGTCGAAAAATTGGGCAATGTATTCTTCTTTGACGTGATTGGCTTCGGACAATTCGGAGTTGCGCAGTTGCAATTCCTGGTTTGTTCGCGAAATGTCCGAATTGAGGAAAGTCAGCTTTTTGCCCGATGCATCGAGCTTTACGCGAATTTTGGCCAGCTTGCGCATCTGGATCAAAACGTATCCGATGGCAATCAGCAGCAAAACCGACAAAACCGAAATCAACGTCAGGTAAAGCGTCAATTGCTCGTTTCGCTTGGTTTCCTTTTCCTGATAAGCCGTGTTTATGATCGAATAAAACTCCGAAATCTTGACCGTTCTGAATTTGGCGTTGCAAAAAGTAGCGTCCTCGATCGCCGATTTCGTGTAACGGTAAGCTTTGTCAATGTCACCTTTCGCAAAGAAAATGAGCGCCAAAGTTTGAGCCGATGCATTGTCCTTGACCGCACTTTTGACATCGGCCGTTGCCGAACGCGCGTAGTATTGCGTGGCCAATTCGCGATTGCCTTGCGCCCAGAAAATGTCTCCGAGCAAATACGAGATCATCGCAAAATCTGGAGAATCGGGTTTGACATTCTTGAGCAAAGGCTCGAGCGATTGCCGCGCCAAATCGTAATGTTTGAGTGAAATATTCTTTTGGGAAAGGTTAATGACATACTTGAGACTTTTCTTGTTCAAGACCGAAAGCAGCGAATCGCGGTACGTTTCGACATATTTGACATAGTGTCCGTCGAGGCTGTGCGTGGCATAATGCTCGAAAAACTGGCTGTAATTTTCGTAATAATCCGGGAGAAGTTCGGGCGCGAGTTTCTTCGGATCCAATGATTTCAGAAGCAATTCAGATTCCCTGAACAAACCCGAAGACGAATAAAGATTGGCCAGTTGGATTGTTGAGGCATCGATAAAGTCCTTGCTGTTCTTTTCCTTGGCCAGCGTCAAGTTGCGTTTGATGAAGTAAATCGCAGAATCGAGTCGGAACTTGCGATATTCCTCATACATCGCCTTGTTGTAGTAATATTCCTGAAGTTGCCCGAGGTCGCGGCCAAGTTCTGCGATGCGATGGCGCTTTTGTTTGTCGTAGATCGGTTTGTCGGCGATGGCGTTGTCCAAAGTAGAAAATACCGAATCGTTTTGGGCAGAAACGGCAAAATTCAAAAGCAGCAAAAAGAGTGAAAAGGAAATTCGCATCGTCCCAAAGGTAGGATTTGTTGGAACAAGTTTTTAGTTTGGAAGCTGTCGGAAATCAGATTGTTGGCAAAAAACACCGTTTAACGAATTGGTTTTGAGGAAGTCGCATCCAAAGCAAAAATAAAATCCTGTACTTAAACGATTTCGTGCCGTATTTGCCAATTCGCTGTGAATTTTTTAACGAATTTTTAGAAAGTCGCGTTTTCCGATTTTATACTTTTGGCGGCATAATGAGAGCTGCTATCCTTTTTGTCCAGTTGTGTTTTCTTCTTCTTTCGGGGAAGAATTACTATTTGGTGGCACAAAGTCAGGCCGGCCGCGCCCAAACGCATCTGGAACAGAATCACCGTCAGAAGTTCGTCAATCCGCAAGGGTATATTGGCGTTGACGACAGTTTCGATTCGGAAGAAGAGCATTCATTTGGCGACGATTTGTCAGATGTCTCGAAAGCGACGTTGCCAGATCTTGCGCTCGCCTCTCATTTCTACTACTTGCTCGCGACTCCGGAGCTTCTCAAAAATTCACACGACAATCCCGACGTCGTTGCGCCTCAACCGGGCAATTCCACTCCCAAGTACATCGTACAACGGGTTATCCGCATTTGATTTTATCCCCGCATCGGTCAACATTCTGACTTGTCTCGCGTAGGATGACTTTTCGTTTCTGCCTTTTCATGTTTTGGTTTTGACCGATTTTTTTTCGTGCAGCCGCACACAAATTGTTTCTGATTTATCCAAACATCCCATCACCAAATTCATTGACATGAAAAGAATCATCATGCTTATGGGCGCATTCGCGTCATTGGCAATCACAAGTTGTTCGTCCAAAACCGAGGAAAAGGTCGAAGAGGCGAAATTTACGGTAACCAGTCCGTTGGAAATCGACACGACTTTTACGAAAGAGTACGTTTCCCAAATCAAGTCGGTAAGAAACATCGAGATCAGAAGCCAGGAGAAAGGCTATCTGCAGAATATTTATGTGGATGAAGGCCAATTCGTCCAGGCCGGACAAGTGCTTTTCCGGATCATGCCAAAAATGTATCAAGCCGAATATCTAAAATCGGAAGCCGAAGCCAGAGCGGCCGAAGTCGAACTCCAGAACACAAAATTGCTCGCCGACAAAAACGTCGTCTCAAGAAACGAGCAAAAAGTCGCCCAAGCCAGACTGGATCAGGCGAAAGCCGAAATGGCAATGGCCAAATTGCACCTTGGTTTCACTGAAATCCGCGCGCCTTTTGCCGGAACGATCGACAGAATCCCGAAAAAACTCGGAAGCTTGATAGACGAAGGTGAATTGCTCACGAGCTTGTCTGACAACACCAACATGTTCGCCTATTTCAACGTCTCCGAACCGGAATACATCGACTATATGCAAAATGTGAAAGATCGTGGCGACGCGAACGTGACACTGCTTTTGGCAAACGGACAACCTTTGAAATACAAAGGAAAAGTCGAGGTGATCGAAGGAGAATTCGACAACGAAACCGGAAACATCGCGTTTCGCGCCACTTTTCCGAACAACGACAAATTGCTGAGAAACGGTGAAACCGGAAAAGTCATGATGAACGTTCCGGTGAAAAATGCGCTGATCATTCCGCAGAAAGCCACTTATGAAATCCAGGACAAAAAGTTCGTGTTCGTGGTTGGGAACGACAACAAACTCACTTCAAAAGAGATCGAGATCACGGGCGATCTGCCAGACTTGTACGTCGTGAAAAGCGGCATCAAGGCCTCGGACAAAATCGTTTTGGAAGGCGTCCAGAAAGTGCGTGACGACGAAAAGATCGAGTACACTTTCGAAAAACCGAAAGACGTCATCGCCCATTTGAGACTCAAAGCCGAATAAGCAACCTAAAACAAGAATCTTATGTTTAACAGGTTTATCCAGAGACCCGTTCTCTCTATCGTCATATCCCTAATCATCGTATTTTTGGGAGTGTTGGCACTCGTGCAGTTGCCAGTCACGCAGTTTCCGTCGATTTCGCCACCAAAGGTGAACGTTACGGTCGAATATCCGGGAGCGAACAACGAATTGCTTATCAAATCGGCGATTTTGCCGCTGGAGCGCGCCATCAACGGCGTTCCGGGAATGAAATATATGGCGTCGGATGCCGGAAACGACGGAGAAGGAACGATCCAGGTGGTTTTCAATTTGGGAACAGATCCGAACGTCGCTTCCTTGAACGTGCAAAACCGCGTGGCATCGGTCACGAACAAGCTTCCGCCGCTTGTCATCCGCGAAGGAGTCAAAATTACGCGTGAGGAATCGAACATGCTTATGTATGTGAATTTGTATTCGGATGATCCGCACACAGACCAGAAATTCCTGTTCAATTTCGCCGACATCAACATCTTGCCAGAGCTAAAACGAGTAGACGGAGTTGGAGTCGCCGACATTTTGGGAACGCGCGAATACGCGATGCGAATCTGGTTGAAGCCCGACAGAATGCTCGCCTACAAGATTTCTGCCGATGAAGTCATGGAAGCACTTTCGGCACAAAGTCTCGAAGCGTCACCTGGAAAAACGGGTGAAAGTTCGGGTAAACGCTCGCAATCTTTCGAGTATGTTTTGAAATATTCGGGTCGTTTTACGACGATCGATCAATACAAGAACGTGATTTTGCGCTCGACTTCCGACGGTGAAATCCTGCGTCTCAAAGATGTAGCCGATGTCGAATTCGGAAGCTCGATGTATGACATTTACTCGAATCTGAACGGAAAACCGTCTGCGGCGATCACGCTCAAACAGTCTTACGGAAGTAACGCTCAACAAGTTATCGACAACGTGAAATCCAAGTTGGCCGAAATCGAGAAAAGTTCGTTCCCGAAAGGCATGCACTACGAGATCAGCTATGACGTTTCCAAGTTCCTTGACGCGTCGATCGAAAAGGTTTTGCACACTTTGGTAGAAGCTTTCATCTTGGTCGGATTGGTGGTTTTCATTTTCCTTGGCGACTGGCGTTCCACTATTATCCCGGCTTTGGCCGTGCCTGTTTCGCTTGTCGGGACGTTCTTTTTCATGCAATTCTTCGGAATCACGATCAACCTGATCACGCTGTTCGCACTTGTTTTGGCGATCGGAGTCGTGGTCGATGACGCGATTGTTGTAATCGAGGCCGTGCACGCCAAGATGGAGGAAGAACATCTGAAACCAAGAAAGGCAACCCAAAAGGCCATGAAGGAAATCGCCGGAGCAATCATCGCGATCACGTTCCTGATGGCCGCAGTATTTATTCCGGTCGCGTTCATGGGCGGTCCGGTCGGGATTTTCTACAGACAATTCTCGATCACGATGGCAACGGCAATCATCCTTTCGGGTATCGTCGCCTTGACCTTGACGCCGGCTTTGTGTGCAATGATCTTGAAAAACAACCATGGAAGACCCAAAAAGAAAACGCCTATCGAAAGATTCCTTGGCGCATTCAACCGCGGTTTCGATAAAATGTCGGGCAAGTACGAGCGCATTCTCAAGAAAATCGTGAACCGTCGCGTGGTAACTTTCGGAACGTTGCTCGTTTTCTGTATCGCCACGTATTTCCTTAGTGGAAGCGTTCCGACAGGATTTATTCCGGGAGAAGATCAGGGCATGTTCTACGCGATCATCCAAACGCCTCCGGGTTCGTCTTTGGAGAGAACCAACCAAGTTGCCGAACGTCTGCAAAAAATCTGCGAAAGCGTCGACGGCGTTTCCTCGGTTTCGTCTTTGGCCGGTTACGAAGTTTTGACCGAAGGTACAGGTGCGAACTCGGGAACGTGTCTTATCAACCTTAAAGACTGGAAGGACAGAAAGCAAACGGCTCGCGAGATCATCGAAGAATTGGAAGAAAAATCCAAGGACATCGCCGGAGCGCAAATCGAGTTCTTTCAACCGCCGGCCGTTCCGGGATATGGCGCCGCGGGCGGATTCGAGTTGCGTCTGCTGGACAAAACCGGAACCAACGACTACAAGAAAATGGAGCAAGTCAACAACGACTTCGTGCGCGAGCTCAAATCGCGTAAGGAATTGTCGTCTGTGTTCAGTTTCTTCAGCGCGAGTTTCCCGCAATACATGTTGAAGGTCGACAACGACATCGCCCAACAGAAAGGCGTTTCGATCGAGAACGCGTTGAATACTTTGTCGACTTTGGTGGGAAGTAACTACGAAATCTCGTTCATCAAATTCGGACGCGCTTACAAGGTGATCGTTCAGGCCGCGCCACAATATCGCGCCTTGCCAGACGATATCTTGAAATTGTACGTCAAAAACGACAGAGACGAAATGGTACCGTATTCGGCTTTCATGAAGATGGAAAAAGTCTACGGATTGTCAGAAATCACGCGGCAAAACATGTACACGGCTTCTGAAATTTCAGGTTCACCGAACGCCGGTTACAGCAGCCAGCAGGCGATCAACGTCATCAACGAAGTCGCGGCCAAAACCTTGCCACGCGGCTATGCGATCGATTGGGCGGGAATTTCGAAAGATCAGGTTGCCCAAGGAAATCAGGCGATTTGGATTTTCCTGATCTGTCTCGGATTCGTCTATCTCATCCTGTCGGCTCAATACGAGAGTTTCGTGTTGCCGTTCGCGGTTTTGTTGTCGCTTCCGATAGGAATTTTCGGAGCCTTTTTCCTACTTCAGATAACGGGTTTGGAAAACAACATCTACGCCCAGATCGCGATGGTGATGCTAATTGGACTTTTGGGTAAAAACGCGGTTCTGATCGTGGAATTCGCGGTGCAGAAACACTCCGAAGGCGCGTCAGTGCTCGAAGCGGCAATGGAAGGCGCGGCCGTGCGTTTCCGTCCGATCCTTATGACGTCGTTCGCGTTCATCGCCGGATTGATCCCGTTGTGTCTGGCGAGCGGTCCGGGCGCGGTTGGTAACAGAACCATCGGAACGGCGGCGGCTGGCGGAATGCTTTTCGGAACCGTATTCGGAGTCGTGATCATCCCGGGATTGTATTACATCTTCGGAACCATCGCTTCGAAAACCCAATTTGTGAAGGACGAAGAAGAAAGTCCGTTAACCGAACAACTTGAAAACCATGAATAAGCTAAGAAAAGCCACATATATAGTAGGTTTTGCTGTTGGAAGTATTGTCGTTGGATGCAAAGTCCCATCGGCTGCGACCGCGACAGAAAGCAAACCGATGCCACAGAATTTCGCGACTGCCACCGATACGGTAAACTCGGGCAAAGTGCAATGGCGCCAGTTTTTTACTGACCCGAACTTGCAGCAATTGGTCGATGTCGCCATCCACAACAATCAGGAATTGAACATCACTTTGCAGGAAATCGAGATCGCCAGAAATGAGATCCGAATCAAGAAAGGCGCGTATTTGCCAACCGTCGGACTTGCTGCAGGCGCTGGTGTGGAAAAAGTCGGGCGCTACACGAGCCAAGGTGCGGGCGACGCTTCCACCGATATCACGCCGGGTCGCGAAACGCCGGATCCGCTTGGTGATTTTACCGTTGCGGCAGTCGCCAATTGGGAAGTCGACATTTGGAAAAAACTTCGGAATTCCAAAAAAGCGGCAGTAAATCGCTATTTGGCGTCGGTCGAAGGCAAGAATTTCGTGCTGACAAACCTGATCGCCGAAGTGGCCAATTCGTATTACGAACTTGAGGCGCTTGACACGCAATTGGCCATCGTGCGCCAAAATATCGACATCCAAAAAAACGGACTCGAGATCGTCAAGGTGCAAAAACAGGCGGCTCGCGCAAACGAACTCGCCGTTCAGAAGTTCAATGCCGAAGTTTTGGGTTCGCGCAGTCTCGAGTTCAAAATCCTTCAGGACATTACCGAAACCGAAAACCGCATCAATTTCTTGCTTGGACGTTATCCGCAGGAAATCACAAGAACCAAGTCGGAGTTCTTGACGATGATTCCCACGACCGTGAATGGCGGCGTCCCATCCCAACTTTTGCAGAATCGTCCCGATATCAAGCAAGCCGAACTCGAACTTGCCGCGGCGAAACTCGACGTGAAGGCAGCCAGAGCCGAGTTTTACCCGAGGCTTGACATTTCTGCCGGCGTCGGATTGCAGGCTTTCAAACCTTCGTATTTGGTCAAATTCCCGGAATCTGTTCTGTTTTCGGTGATTGGAGATTTGGCCGCGCCGCTGATCAACAGGAATGCGATAAAAGCCGAATACAAAAGTGCGAACGCGCGCCAGTTGCAGGCTTTGTACAATTATGAGAAGACAATTTTGAATGCTTATCTCGAAGTTTCGAACCAGTTGTCGAACATCGGAAACCTGCAGAAAAGCTATGATTTGAAGTCGCAACAAGTGCAGGCTTTGACGACTTCGATCGACATTTCGGGTGATTTGTTCCGATCTGCCAGAGCCGATTATCTCGAGGTTTTGATGACGCAACGCGATGCGCTCGAAGCCAAACTCGAACTCGTCGAAACCAAAAAAGCACAACTCAATGCAGTGGTTAACGTCTATCGCGATTTGGGCGGTGGATGGAAGTGATTTTCAGAAACAATCACGTGAAGGAGTCGGTTTTTGCCGGCTCTTTCTATTTTGGTTGGATGTAATTTTTTGGATTTAACATTTTTTACAGATTTTCTGTAATTGGAAATTGTCCGACTTCCTTACTTTTCTAACCCTGTCAGGGTTATAAACCCTGTCACCGTTGTAAACCCTGACAGCGTTGTTTTTTCGCGGACGACCACCATATCAAAAAACACCAAACCCAAAATCGGAAGCAAAAAAAAATCCGCCAATAAAAGCGGATTTGATTTATAAGAAATATCGGTCACCAATAATAAGGTCCGGCCCAAGCGCTGCTTTGACCATTCGAACAATTGGCTCTTACGTAAAATGCATCCCAAAGACAGTACATTCCAGACAACGAGATCGAGGTGTTCGACGTCGTAAACGTGTCACCCGATCCCGGTTGGTTGATATTGCTGGCAGTAACGACCGAAATTTCGTAGCTAGTTGGTACGGCAAAATCGTAATGCCAGGTGAAAGCACGCGTCTCTCCAAGTCCGGCGTTGCAGGAGCCCGAAATGTTGTAAGAATTGAGGTTATTCGGCGTCGGACAACTTGTAACGGTCGTGTATTGCACTTTTTTCCAAGGACCTTTGTCGCCGTCGAAGCAGATCGCTCTGGCATAAAAATCATAGTTCGTGCTTGGCTGCAAGTTTGAAATGTCGGCGTTGCCCCAAGTTCCGTCAACAGTAATTCTAGTTCCGCTTCCAATCGCAAAACCTTGTAAGCCATATTCTACTTCGTAATCTTCTGCAGAACCGGATTGCATCGTGCAATATAGGCTCGCCGTAGAAGAAGTGAATTGCGAGATCGTGAGGTTCACCTGGCCTGTACATGTACTTTGCTCTGTGGTTACGCTCGGAAGTTTCACGGATTTTCCGCTGGCGTCGGCGCTACAGATTGTCTTGATGTAAAAGTCGTAAGTTGTAGATGGAGAAAGATTCTGCACCGTGATTTGCTGGCTGGACGACGTAGTAAATTGGCCTGTTCCTTCGGCGAAGCCAGTAGGACCGTATTCGATCCTGAAACTGTTTGCGTCAGATGGAGCATTAAAAGCAATATAAACGCTCGTCGATCCGGTTTGGAAAGTGACGTCCTTGACTTTTCCGCATCCGGCCTCATCGCTGCCGCCGGAACACGAATTGGTAAGAGCCATGATCGCGATGACGGCGAGACCCAAAATTCCTTTTTTGAACATAATTTGTTTTTCGTTTAGATTTTAAAAAGCGGGCAAAACTATGATTTTGTGTAGGATAAACAAAATTGTTTACAGTTTGGAAGCCTTTATTTTCGAGTAATTGCATCAATTCTCTGATTGTCAGAAATGTAGTTTTTCGGATAAATTCCAAGACCTGAACAAATGACAAATCGGTGAATTTTAGTTAGCCGAAATTCCAAACTGAGATGTGATTTCCCGCCACGCTGATTTTTTAGTGGAAATATCGCAATTTCTGTTAAAGTTTCCAGCCGACGAATTTGTAAGCTTGCAGGAAACATTTGAGCATTAATTTGTTGCATGAACCTTAGCAATTGCTAGGATTTTTTAACTTTTTCGAACGCGCAACCGTTTCTTCTTCCGTCACTCTTACAGAAGAATTTTAAAAATAATTTCTATGAAAAAGATCAAATTTCAAGCAATGGCTTTAGTGGCATTCTTGGCAATGGGCGCGGTTTCGTGCAGCGATGACGATGCGACGCCTTCAACAAACCTCGGAACAGTTTACGCGACCGAGGTAACCGGACCGGAAACCGGAGACGTGAACCAGGAATTGTCATACGCGGTGAAATACTCGGTGACGAACGCTTGCGGAACTTTCGACCGTTACGTCGAGGCAACTGCCGGAAACACGAAAACCATCGAACTTGTAGCGCGTTACGTAGGAAACAACTGCGGAAATACGCCAGTCGTTAAAGACACAGTCTACAAATTCAAGCCGACAGCAGTAGGAACTTACAACCTCAAGTTCAAGAAATCGGCGACGGAATTCTTGACCAAGTCTGTTGTGGTCGACTAAACATTTTCGGTAAAATCATGAGAAAAAGGCACTGGGAAACCGGTGCTTTTTTAGTTGAAAACGGGACAAAATCTAAAGAAGTCATCCCGTTTTTTGTAGCCCCGCCAAGAATCGAACTTGGATCAAAAGTTTAGGAAACTCCCATTCTATCCGTTGAACTACGAGGCCTTGAATGTGGGGCGAATATACGAAACAAAGTCGTTTCGCGACAATTCCTGAAATGTGGTTTATAAGTTATATCTTACGGAAAAACTTCCAAATGACGAAAATCATTCCTGCAATCGCGTTCTTTTGTTTTTGCATCGGATTTTGCCAGCAGTCGACGCTTGCGTTTGTCGACAAGAATTCGATCGATCTCGCGTCTGGCAATTATCTGTCGGTTTTGTCAGATGAGGTGAAGTCCAAAACCGTTGTCGCGCTTGGCGAAGCGTCTCACGGAACGCATGAATTTTCGGCTGAGAAAAGCAAGATCATCCGCCATTTGATCGCCAAATCGAACTTCAGGACGATCGGTTTTGAGTTCGGATATTCGGCAATCGAGGAAATCAACCAATACGTTTTGACCGGAAAAGGCGATTTGAAGGAATTGATGGTTCCGCTCAAATTGTTTGATACGCAGGAATTCTTCGATTTATTCGAATCAATTGGGAAATTCAACGTCGGAAAATCCCCAAAAGACAAAGTCGACCTTTACGGATTCGACACTGATTTCTACAAGTCAGACAACGACGCATCGGCTAAATTTTGCCTTGATTATCTGCTGAAAAATCCGGATAAGTTCAAGAACGGAAAGGCATCGGCGAAAGCCTTCGAAAACGTTACGAAAGTAGATTATGTGGCATTTTTGTCGGACGAAGACAAATCTGCGATCGCCAAATTGCAGTTGGAATTGTCGCTTTTGAAGTTGTCCGATGCCGAAAGCCGAAAATTCAAGAAATCGGTCTCCTTGCTTTTTCAGGGAACTTTGCTATCGGATCCTTTGGCGCGGGACGAATTCATGGCAAAAAATGCACTCGATTTCCAATCGGACACCAAAAACAAAATGATCGTTTGGGGACACAACGTGCACTTGGCAAAAGACACAACGATGGCGCAATGCCGCGGAATGGGCTTTTATTTGCGCGAAAAACTTTCCGATAAATACTACGCCGTCGGATTCGACACCTTCAGGGGAAAGGTCACGATTTTGGGCGAAAACGATTTTGAACACAAGGATTTCGAGGCAAAACCAGACTCGTTTTCGGCTGAATTGTCCAAGGCGAAAAGCCCGTCATTTTTGCTTTTGTTGGATGACACGAAAAATCCGATTTACGGAAAAGATTCCAAAATCACGAACATTTTCGCCAACTTCGGACGCAATCTTTCACTCACAATGCGCCCCGGAATCGACTTCGACGCGTTGATTTTCATACGAGAAACCACACCAACGATCACGATAAAACGCTAACCGAGGTGTTATTTTACACTGCCGAAATGCGGGCGTCAAACATCTTGCCTATCTTTACCGCACTTTCTAAAAATTCATGGGCAAAGGCATTATTTACGACGATCTTTATCGCTACGAAGGCAAACGCACTTTTGGCATTTTTCTACGCTATTTCTTTTTCACACCAGCTTTCCGCTACATCTACTATTTCCGACGCACGCAATTGGCAAGTACGCTGATCACGCGTCTTTTCTGGAAAATCATGTTGCGGCGTTGCATGATGCGCACGGGAATCCAGATTCCGGCTTCCTGCAAAATCGGGCCAGGATTCAGGATTGCGCATTTTGGGATGATGGCCGTGAATCCTTTGGCGACGATCGGAAAGAATTTCAACATCCACCAAGGTGTGTCGATCGGAAATGCTCAGGGCAGACGTGCTGGCGCGCCCCAAATTGGCGATAATGTGAGTATTCACGCCAATGCGGTACTCGTGGGCGGCATCACGATAGGAGACGATGTTTTGATCGCTCCAAACGCGTTCGTGAACTTCGACGTACCAAAAGGCGCTCTGGTGTTGGGAAATCCCGGGAGAATCATTCCTCGCGAAAACGCCAGTGCCGAATATCTCGTTTATACGATTTGATTTGTCTGATAGCGTTTAAAACAAAGCCGTCCTGATTGGGTGGCTTTTTTGTTTTTCTTCGGATACAAAACCGGTTTCGAATTGTTTTATGAGATAAAATACACAAATGGATTTGCGAACTTCACAGAAACAAAAAAGCCATCCGATTTGGATGGCTTTCTTTTTGCTCCCCCTCTTGGGCTCGAACCAAGGACCCTCTGATTAACAGTCAGATGCTCTAACCAACTGAGCTAAGGAGGAAGATGTTGTATCTTTTAAGCGGTTGCAAAGATAGAATGAAAATCGATTCTTGCAAACAATTTTGAAAAAAAATTCGAGAAAATTTACTTGCTGACGATAGCTTTATAGATGTCATTTCCGTTGGCGAACAAAAGCAAGCCTATTAGTAACACGAAACCAGCCATTTGCGCATATTCCATGAATTTGTCGCTTGGTTTGCGTCTTGCGACCATTTCATATAGCAAGAACATCACGTGTCCGCCGTCGAGGGCCGGAATAGGCAAAAGGTTCATCACACCAAGCATGATCGAAAGCACGGCTGTAATGTTCCAGAAGTTCTGCCAAACCCATTCGTCAGGGAAAACATTGAAGATCGCGAAGAATCCGCCGACGCCTTTGTAAGCTCCGGTCGAAGGCGTGAAAATCGCTTTGAGCTGCGTGAGGTATTTGCTCATGCTTTCGCGGAAGTTGTCCACTCCGGCAGGAAAAGACTCCAAAAACGAATACGTGTGGACGTTCAGTTTATAGTAACCAAGTGTCTCGAGATTTCTCAATGTTGGGATCGCGGGTTGGATCAGCAATTTTCCGTCTTTGTTGAAAGAAACCTTGGCGCTCACGTCTTTCTTGTCGCGCAAAATAACGGCGTCCAAGGTTTGTCCTTTGTGCTTTTCACCAAAACCTTTCACTTGGTCGAAATAGCGAATCGACTCTCCGTTTATGGTCTTGAAAATATCGCCTTTCTGCAAAATGTCCTTGTTGGGCGAACCTTCTGCAAAATCACCAACGACGAAAGGCATGCGAAACGTGAACAAAGGAATTTTATCGCCGTCCATCATGCGTCCGGTAAGGTCGACAGGCAACTCGATTTCCTTGTTCTGTCCGTTTCTTTCCACAACTACTTTGCTTCCGAAAAGCGTCGCATAAGCCGCATCGTCAAAAGCCGTAAACGTTTTCCCGTCTACGCTCACGATCTTGTCGCCGTTCTGGAAACCAACTTTTTCGCCAATCGGGTTCGTGACCCACATTCCGTCCTTTACTTCAGTATTTGCAACATAAGTTTCCCCGTAGAAATAAGCGATTCCGATGTAAATCAAAAAGGCCAGGATAAAGTTCACAGTAACGCCGCCAAGCATGATGATAAGTCGCTGCCAAGCCGGTTTAGATCGGAATTCCCACGGCTGTGGCTCTTGCGCCATTTGATCGGTATCCATACTTTCGTCGATCATGCCTGAAATCTTGACATATCCGCCAAGTGGCAACCAACCGATTCCGTATACGGTCTCCCCGACTTTTTTCTTGAAAAGCGAAAACTTCACGTCAAAGAACAAATAGAATTTTTCGACTCTGGTCTTGAACAATTTCGCCGGTATGAAGTGCCCGAGTTCGTGCAAGATGATAAGGAGCGAAAGGCTCAGCAAAAACTGGGAAAGTTTAATTACAATATCCATTTTAAAATGTTGAATTGGGGCAAAAATAGTGTTTTCTGCATAACGCCCTAATTTACTATATCGGTTGAACTGGTAAAAGTTTGTTAATAGTTCCGAATGCACGCGCCCGCGGGGTTAAATTTACGAGAAGCAAAAAACCAGACAAATGCAGCAAATTTCCACAGCCTTGCTTTCTTACGGAATGTCGGGCAAAGTATTCCATGCACCTTTCCTTGAATTACATCCCGGATTTGAACTTATCGGAAGTTGGGAACGCTCCAAAAAACTCATCCAGGAAGATTACCCAATGGTCAAAAGTTACGCGAGTCTCGAAGAATTGCTTTCGGACAAAAACGTCGAATTGGTCATCGTAAATACCCCGATAGAAACCCATTTCGAATACGCAAAAGCCGCGCTAAACGCCGGAAAACACGTGCTTGTAGAGAAAGCATTTACTGCGACAGTAGCCGAAGCCGAAGCACTGAACGAACTCGCCGAGGAAAAAAACCTAAAGCTTTCGGTATTCCAAAACCGCCGTTTCGACAGCGATTTCAAAACCGTGAAAGACATTTTCGACAAGAATATTTTAGGAGAAACGGTAGTAGCCGAATTCCATTTTGACAGATACAATCCAAATTTGAGTCCGAAGGCGCACAAAGAAGTGCGGTCGTCCGGATCAGGCGTGCTCAAGGATCTGGGTGCACATATCATCGACCAAGCCTTGTTTTTGTTCGGTTTTCCCGACGGATTGTTCGCCGATGTGAGAATGACGCGAGAGCATTCCGTGGTGGACGATTGGTTCGACATCACGCTGTTTTATCCCAAATTCCGCGTTCGGTTGAAAGCAGGTTTTTTCGTACGCGAACCGCTTCCGGCTTACGTCATCCACGGCAAAAAAGGCTCGTTCATCAAAAGCCGCGGCGACATACAGGAAGACGAACTCAAAACAGGAAAAAAACCGATGGTAACCGATTGGGGAAAAGAACCCGATTTCAAAAAAGGCGTGCTGAACACCGAAATAGAAGGCGAAGAAGTACGCGAACACGTACCAACGATTCCCGGAAATTATTACCATTTCTTCGACGAACTCTATCAGGCGATCAAAAAGGGCAAAGAAGTTCCGGTTTCGGCTCAAGACGGAATCAAAACCATGAAGATCATCGAAGCCGCGCTCGAAAGTTCCTCCGAAAAAAAATACATCACCTTCTAATCCATACAGAAAATGCAAAAAAGACAACTAGGACAAAGCGACTTAAATATTTACCCGATCGTCTTCGGAGGCAACGTCTTCGGATGGACGATCGACGAAAACAAATCTTTCGAAATCCTCGACGCGTTCGTTGGTGCGGGTTTCAACGCAATCGACACCGCCGACGTGTACTCGAGATGGGCGCCCGGAAATTCGGGAGGCGAATCTGAGAAAGTGATAGGAAATTGGCTTAAATCGAGAGGAAACCGCGATGCTGTCGTGCTTATGACAAAGGTCGGAAGCGACATGGGCGAAGGCAAATCCCTCAAAAAAGACTACATTTTGCGAGCGGTCGAAGCTTCATTGACAAGACTCAAAACAGATTACATCGACTTGTACCAGACGCATTTCGACGACGATGACACTTCCGTCGATGACACGCTGTCGGCCTACGACCAATTGGTGAAAGATGGAAAAGTGCGTGAGATTGGCGCTTCGAACATGACGCCAGAACGGTTGTTGCAATCTTTGGCCAAATCTGACGAAAAACACTACCCGAAATACCAGACGCTTCAGCCGCATTACAATTTGTACGCAAGAGAAGCTTACGAGAAACAATTTGAACCGATTGCGCTCGAACAAAAATTGGGCGTAATCACATATTTCTCTCTGGAAAGCGGCTTTCTCACAGGAAAATATCGCACCAAGGAAGACTTGAACAAAAGTCCGCGCGGTGGCGACATGGACAAATATTTCGACGATCGCGGCCTCAAAATACTAAACGCTTTGGACGAAGTCTCGAGCTTGCACAATTCGACTCCGGCCGCCGTGGCATTGGCCTGGCTGATAAACCGTCCATCGATTACCGCCCCAATCGTAAGCGCGACGAGCGTGCAACAACTCGACAGCATCATCGCCGCCCCAAATTTGGAACTCACGCACGAAAACATCCAGCAACTCAACGAAGCAAGCACGTACTAAATGAAAGTTTTCATCACCAGACAATTCCCGGAAATCGGTCTTGCGCTTTTTAAAAAGGCCGGAATCGAGGTGGAACAATGGCTGGAAAAACGCGATTTGACGCAAGACGAGCTTATCGATAAGTGCCGTCAAGCGGATGCGCTTCTGGCTGTCGGGAGAACGACATTGGACGCCAAATTTCTCGAAGCCTGCAAGCATTTGAAGGTGATTTCGCTGTTTTCGGTCGGATACGACAATGTCGACATCAAGAAAGCGAACGAACTGGGAATTCCAGTTGGAAACACGCCCGAAGTCTTGAGCAAAGCTACAGCAGATACTGCGTTTTTGCTCATGCAAGCCACGGCGAGGAAGGCGTTTCACCATCACAAGAGAATCGCGAAAGGCGGTTGGGAATTTTTTGATCCTTTGCAGGATCTGGGTCAGGATTTACAGAGAAAAACGCTGGGGATTTTCGGCCTCGGAAACATCGGATACGAAATGGCCAGATCGTCGAAAGGCGCTTTTGCGATGGACATTTTGTACCACAACCGAAGCGCCAACGAAAAAGCTGAATCCCAGCTCAAGGCGAGAAAAGTCTTGTTTGACGAATTGCTCGAAAAGTCAGATGTGATCTCGGTTCACGCGAATTTGACCAAGGAAACCGAGAAAGTTTTCGACGAGCAAGCATTCGCCAAAATGAAACCTACCGCGATTTTCGTAAACACCGCACGCGGCCCAATACATAACCAATCGGATCTTAAAAAAGCACTCGAAAACGGCACGATTTGGGGCGCAGGTCTGGACGTCACAGATCCCGAACCGATGGACAAAAACGACGAATTGCTCGATTTTCCCAATGTGTGCATTTTGCCGCACATCGGATCTTCAACCATAGAAACGCGAAACGCCATGGCCGAACTTTCTGCCAAGAACGCGATCGCCGGACTCAAAAACGAGACATTGCCGCGACAAGTGCGCACGACATAAACAACGACAACTACAACGCCTAAACTAAAACTGCCACCATGAAACCACACACTTTCACTTTCAAAGACGACGGGAAAATCCCGAACAGCAACTTGCCGCTTTTGCTTTACAAAGGCGTTTTCGAGGAAGACTACATCGACGCCGATGCCATAATCGCGCATTTTCGCGACTTCGGATGGCGCAATGCATGGAAAAACGGCGTGTACGATTACCATCATTACCACAGCATCACGCACGAAGTGATCGGGATTTATCAGGGAGATGCAGTTTTGCAATTTGGAGGTGAAAGCGGTGAAAAATTCGAGGTTGAAGCTGGAGATGTCGTCGTGATTCCGGCCGGAGTCGGACACCGGCGCGTTACGCAATCGGAGGACTTTGCCGTTGTTGGCGCTTATCCGAACGGTTGCGATTATGACGTTTTGAGAGGCGAACCCGGAGAACGTCCAAAAGCCGACGAGAATATCGCCAATGTTGCGATGCCCGAAAACGATCCTGTTTACGGCAAATCACAAGGTTTGCTCGAGGTTTGGAGCGGCGAATTGGTACACTGATTTCACGATGCGGTTTCGGCCGGAAATTTTCAAGATCATGGATTTACAACTCAAAAACAAAACGGCTCTCGTCACAGGATCGACCGCCGGAATAGGTTTTGCCACGGCGAAACTCTTGGCCAAGGAAGGCGCGAAAGTCTTCATAAACGGAAGAAAGCAAGCCGGGATCGACGAAGCGATCGAGCGGTTGAAACAAGAAGTTCCCGAAGCGCAAGTGGAAGGAATTCGCTGCGATTTCTCGAATCCCGAAGCCATAAATGCGCTTTTGGAAAAGTTGCCCGAAGTCGATATTTTGGTCAACAACGTCGGGATTTTTCAACCTGTGGATTTCGTCGATATTCGAGATGACGATTGGTTCCGGTTCTTCGAGGTCAACGTGATGAGCGGCGTTCGCCTGTCGCGCCATTATTTCCCGAAAATGCTCCGGAAAAATTGGGGAAGAATCATTTTCGTTTCTTCGGAAAGCGCGTTGAATATTCCCGAGGAAATGATCCATTACGGCATGACCAAAACGGCGCAATTGGCCGTAGCTCGTGGTTTGGCGCAGTTGACCAAAAACTCGAACGTGACCGTGAACAGCGTTTTGCCCGGCCCGACGGCTTCTGAAGGTTTGACCGATTTCATCGATTTGGACGCAAACAACAAGGCGCGAAAGGAAAAGGAATTTTTCGAGAACGCGCGCCCGAGTTCGTTGATTAGGCGGTTTGCCGAACCGGACGAGATCGCCAATATGATCGTGTACTTGGCCAGTCCTTTGTCTTCGGCTACAAACGGGACGTCGGTTCGCGCCGATGGCGGCTTGGTCACGACTATCGCTTGATTTATACTGGTTTGCGCGAGGGATGCCGGCATTGTCTGAGCTCTTTTGCCCAAACAAAATTTTGTTTTCGGGTTTTAGGATTTCCGGGCAAAAAGCGAGTGCCTGCAGCCCGACCGCGCCGCAGCAAAATGTCGCTTTTTTTTCACCGGATTTTCCGCGGCGGGGACGCGCCCAAAAAAGTAAAAGTCATGAAGAAATTAGTTTTGTTTTTGTTGGTCGGATTTTTCGCATTTGGCCAGAACGTCAAGGAAAACGGATTGCGGTTGGAAAACGTCGAGTATCCGTTCGCGGTCAAGGAAATCGCGTTGCAGATTCAGGGCAAAACCTTGAAAATGGCGTACATGGACGTGGTTTCAGCCAAGCCGAACGGAAAAACGGTCTTGCTTTTGCACGGAAAGAATTTCGCCGGATATTATTGGGAACAGACCGCTAAAGACTTGTCCAAAGCGGGTTTTCGGGTTGTGATTCCGGATCAGATCGGTTTTGGGAAATCGGACAAACCAATTGACATCCAATACAGTTTCCAGCTTTTGGCCTTGAATACGAAAGCGATCTTGGACGAATTGAAAATCGATAAAGTCGTCGTTTTGGGGCATTCGATGGGCGGAATGCTCGCGACTAGATTCGCGCTGATGTTTCCTGAAAAGGTCGAAAAGTTGATCCTCGAAAATCCGATCGGGTTGGAAGATTGGAAAACGGTCGTGCCTTATCAAACGGTCGACGATTGGTATCAGGCGGAACTCAAGCAGAATTACCGGTCGATCAAAGACTATCAGCTCAAATTTTACTACGACAACAAGTGGAAACCCAAATATGAAAAAGGCGTGCAATTGCTTGCCGGTTGGACGGTGAACAAGGAATATCCGGTCATCGCCAAAAACGCGGCCTTGACGTATGACATGATTTTCACGCAGCCCGTGGTTTATGAATTCGGGAATTTGAACGTTCCGACGTTGCTTATCATCGGACAGCGCGACCGCACGGCTTTGGGGAAAGCGAAAGCTCCGAAAGACGTTCAGGAAACGCTTGGCAATTATCCAAAATTGGGACGCGAAACCAAGGCGAAAATCAAAGGTTCCGAATTGGTCGAGATCGATGGCGTTGGCCATTTGCCTCATATCGAGGCTTATCCGCAGTTTATTTCACCTTTGCTTGCTTTTTTGGCGCGGTAAATTTCCCGATTCTACTCTAACCCTGTCACTGTTTATAACCCTGACAGGGTTAGAAAAGTAAGGAAGTCGCGACATTTCCGATTACAGAAAATCTGTAAAAAATCTTAAAGTTTCAAAAGCGGTTAGCGTCCGATAAAACTGTTCCATATAATTGTCTCCGATCCAAATCAGACCACGGCCAGAGTCCCGCCGTCGACGTGATAGTTCACGCCCGTAATATAGCGCGCTTCGGACGAAACCAAGAACGCGACCAAGTTTGCGATTTCCTCAGATTCCGCCATTCTTCCAAGCGGTACGTAGCCCACTTTTTCCATAACGGTGTCGTAAGCTTCGTCGACAGTCGTGTTCGATGATTTGGCGATACTCTCGATAAATTCCTGCATCAGCGGTGTTTTCACGACGCCGGGCGAAACCGTGTTGACGCGAATTCCGCTTGGCCCGACTTCGTTCGACAAGGCTTTGCTGTACATGTTCAACGCCGCTTTTGCCGTAGAATAAGCCATCGTCATTTCCCAAATCGGTTTGGTGGCCGCGCCTGTCGAAATGTTTATGATCACGCCGCTTTTCTGGGAAATCATCGCAGGCAGAAGCGCTTTGTTGACGCGAATCGCCGACATCAGGTTGAGTTGGATTTCGTTATTCCAATGTTCGTCGGTGAGGGAATTGAAACCGCCGCCCGGACTCAAATTGGCGCCGGCGTTGTTTACGATGATGTCGATTTTGCCGAATTTTTCGAGGATTTCCCGAGCGATGATTTGGGCGCTTTCGGGTTGGACAAGATCTGATTTGATAAAGTGATTTCCGATTTGTTCTGTCGGATGCGTTCTCGCCGTTACGATGACTTTCGCTCCGGACTCGCTGAGTTTGTCCGCTATGGCTTTTCCGATGCCTTTTGTGCCGCCAGTTACCAAAGCGATTTTTCCTTGAAGTGAATTTTCCATATATCTTGTTGATTTGGCAGCAAAACTAGATTCAATACTTTACTTTTGCAAGTAGTTACACGAATGTTAAGTAATAACAAAAAGTAAAGGCTTGGTTAAAATCAGATGGTTATGAGCGAAAAGATGTTGAAAAAAGTTCAGGAGAAGTGCGCGCTTCAGGAAATTTTGGGCGTAATCGGCGGAAAATGGTCAATGTCAATCATCTACGCCTTGTTCTCGGGAAAGATGCGTTTCAGTCAATTGGAGCGGATGATTCCCGGAATCAACACGAGAATGCTGGTCAAGGAACTCAAGAATATGGAAGAAAACAAGATCGTGACGCGACAGGTTTTCGCGACCGTTCCGCCGACTGTCGAATACGACTTGACCGAAAAAGGCCGAAAGCTCGAACCTATAATCAATGAGTTGTATAATTGGGGAAGGGAATTTGTGGCATAGGTTTTCGGATGGTTTCGGACAGAAAATTCGTTGGCAAATCCGATACGACATCTGCAAAAACGAAAAAATCCGCTGTTGTTTGCAGCGGATCTTTTATATCTGACAAAGTCTTTACTCTTTCACAAACTTGAACGTGCGATTTCCGCCATCGGTATAAACCGTTACGAAATGTACGCCAGATGGCAATCCTGAAACATTCAGCTCATCGGAATTTCCTTCCAAAACAACCTGCCCAAGCGGATTGGTAACCACCGCTTTCCTCAAGTTTACGCCAGTAGGCAAATTCACGTTCAAAATGTCTTTCGCAGGATTCGGATAAATGTTCGCTCCGGCTAAAGTCGTAAAATTCGCCACGCCCAAAGACGCATTGCTATCGCGGGAAATGATGTGTTTTTGAGGATCGAACTGAATCGCAGTCACGGCAAATGGAACCGGCATGTCGAAAGTCTGTCCGTTGAAAGTATTGTTCAAAACCAAGTCAAGTTGCTGTCCGCCTGCGCCAAAAACGCGCACCGGAACGGGCATTTCGAAAAAACTGACCGAGGCGTTCGACTGCGTTTGGTTCACCGTCAAATGGCAAATCCCGCCAGACCAATTCGCGGCCGTGATCGCATACGTCGGATAACCTTGCTTGAAAACCCAGTCGTCGAAAAATCCGTCCAAATCCTGGCCTGACGCCGCTTCCAGATGCGCTTGCAAATCTGTGGTAAGTGCGTAGGCATAGGCGTGATCCGGATCGGCTAAGTAATTTCTCAAACCTTGGTAGAATGCTGTGTCGCCCAATTTCCAACGCAACATTTCCACGACCATCGCGCCTTTGTTGTAGCTGAGTCGGCTCGAGAAAATGCGGCTCACGTTCGTGGCTTCAAGATCTGTGAGGTAAACCGCGCCGTTCGGGTTCGAAGTGATGTTGTTTATCAAGTCTGATTTCCATTCCACGAATTGCGGAATTCCGTCCATGTGCTCGACGACCAAGCCTGACATGTACGTCGCGAAGCCTTCGTTCAGCCAAATGTCTTTCCAGCTTCCGCACGTGACTTTGTCGCCAAACCATTGGTGGCCGAGTTCGTGCGCGACCAATTCTCTCCAGAATCCGGCCATGAACGAAACTGTCGTGTGTTCCATTCCGCCGCCGTAACCAAATTGGGCGTGTCCGTATTTTTCGTTCGAGAACGGATAGGTCTCAAACAGTTCCTCATACAAATCCATGATTCCCGGCGTTTGTGCGAAACCTGTTTGGGCCGCCGCAAGATTTTCGGGATAGACATAGTTCACGATAGGAAATTCGTTTGGCGCCGTGCCTGCGGTTTGGGTAAATACCGTGTAATTCGTCACCGCGATGGCGATCAGATAAGCCGGAATCGGGTAACCGTGGTGAAAATGTGTGGTCTTGTTTGCTCCTGAAGTAGTTTGTCCAACCTCAAGTCCGTTAGAAACGGCGACGTATTGCGAAGGAGCGGTAATGTAAACGTCGATGCTGTTCACCTTGTCGTTCAAATCCTGTTTGCAAGGCCACCAATCGCGAGCTCCAAACGGCTCCGAAAGCGTGTATAAAACAGGTGAACCATTGTGTTCTTCGGTCGTAAACGAATCCTGATTGAATGCTGGCGCGCCCGAATAAGTGATTTCCAAAGTACGCGAAGTGCCCACAGCTTGGGGCGTCGTGAAATTCACGATCAACTCAGAGTTCGTCTGGCTGAAAGTAAGGTTCGCCGCACCGAATTTCACCGAACTCACCGTTAGCGAATTTGTCAAATCGAAGTGGATGTTCGTCATCGCAGCCAAAGCCGTGTAAGTCGTGGTGACTTTTCCGGAGATAAAATATTCCGAAGGATTCACCATAAACTCGAGCTTGTGGTAAGTGATATCGTAGTTCAAAGTGTTCGGATTTGCCTGAACCGACATAAGTGCGTTAGCCGATTTCATCTCCGATTCCGCGATTTGGGCAATGCGCTCCACCGGATTTTGTCCAAAAGCGGATACCGCAAAAAGCAACCCCAAAAAGTATAGTTTTTTCATTGAAATTTGAAAATTTTAGCGAAAGTAATCAATATTTGAAAATCAAGATGTTAATGCCGTAATAAGATTAACGCGGTCTTCAAGTTCACGGGTTTTTTAGGAGCCAAATCCCGCTCTTCGCTGTAGCCCTCGTTTCCCAACCGGTTTTTGCACGCGTTTTGACGAGCTTCCGTTGGTCGCTGTCAAAACTGCGGCAAAAACACGGTGGCGAAACTTCGGGGCTGCCGCTGCGATCGGGGCTAGGTTTTGGAGAAACCAACTGCGATTTTCCATGAAACTACAATCATTTTCATGACGCCAAAAGTTTAACAAAAACTACAGAAAATCTGTAAGGCTGATGTGTTTTTATGCCCGAACTTGCCAAGACCTGTTAGGTTTGATAAAACCTAACAGGTCTGGCAAACCTCGCAAATTGATGTGTTTTTTCGCCCAACACTACAAAACCACATCGCCCAAAATTACGGTTGAAAGCACTCGGTTTTTTCGATTTTTGATCTGTGTGTCCGCGAGCAAAAAAACCAAATTTCATCCCGATAACGAAATCTGTCCAAAATCTTCAACCATAAAAACAATTGACTAAATTTGCCACTCATCGAAAAAAATCAACAAAAACGCCATGTTACAAATAGCTTACATTCGCGAGAACCAGCAAAAAGTGATCGACGCACTGGCCAAGCGCAATATTGACGCCGCCGCCACCGTAGCCGAAGTAGTCGCCCTCGACGAAAACCGACGCGCTACACAAGTAGAACTCGACAACACCTTGGCCGAATCGAACAAGCTGTCCAAAGACATCGGTGAATTGATGAGAAACGGAGAGAAATCGAAAGCCGCGATCCTCAAAGAGAAAACGGTCGCCCTAAAAGAAAAAAGCAAAGATCTGGGCGAAAAACTCGATGTGTTCGCGCACGATTTGACCACCAAACTTTACACGCTCCCAAACACTCCGGCCGACATCGTGCCTTTTGGCAAAACGCCCGAGGAAAACGAGACTATTTTCCAAAGCGGGGAAATTCCGGAATTGCATGGAGAAGCCCAACCACATTGGGATCTCGTCAAAAAATACGACATTATCGACTTCGAGCTCGGCGTGAAAATCGCCGGCGCCGGATTTCCTGTATATAAAGGTAAGGGCGCGAAACTGCAACGCGCGCTGATTTCATACTTCCTCGACAAAAACACAGATGCAGGTTACAAGGAATTTCAGGTTCCGCATTTGGTCAACGAGGCTTCGGGCTACGGAACGGGCCAATTGCCGGATAAAGAAGGCCAGATGTACCACGTTGGTGTGGACGATTTGTACTTGATTCCGACGGCTGAGGTTCCGGTGACGAACTTGTACAGAGACGTGATTTTGTCCGAAAGCGAATTGCCTGTGCTGGCAACGGGTTACACGCCTTGTTTCCGCCGTGAGGCCGGTTCTTACGGATCGCACGTGCGCGGACTGAACCGTCTGCACCAGTTCGACAAAGTGGAAATCGTAAGAATCGAAAAACCTGAAAACTCTTACGCCGCTCTCGACGGAATGGTCGAACACGTGAAGGAAATCCTCGAGGAACTGAAACTTCCGTATCGCGTTTTGCGTCTGTGCGGAGGCGATATGGGATTTGCATCAGCTTTGACTTACGACTTCGAGGTTTTCTCGACAGCTCAGGATCGCTGGCTCGAAATCTCATCGGTTTCAAACTTCGAGACATTCCAATCGACGCGACTCAAATTGCGTTACCGCGACAAAGACGGAAAGAACCACTTGGCTCACACTTTGAACGGAAGTTCATTGGCACTTCCTAGGGTTTTGGCGGGAATCATCGAGAATTATCAAACGCCCGAAGGAATCGTGATTCCGGAAGTGTTGCGAAAATATACCGGTTTCGACATTATCGACTAAATTCAAGCCTCCAATTTCGGGAGGCTTTTTTATGAGATTCCGACCACGACTTTTGTTGCCCGAGTCGCAGACTCGGAAACACCTTCGCGAAGTTGAAAACTTCGCGACCCAAAGCCGAAAACAAAAGCTACCCAAAAAATCGGAACAAATCTGAAATCCACCGTAAGCCGTATCAAGCCTTAAAAAGTTCAAAATAGTGAAGTCTTGGACAATACTATCGGCCAACACAAATCCAAGAGATCAAAAGCAGCCGAACGAAGCAATGCAAGCGCAATATTTACAAAACTTTGACAAAGAATCCCAACCGCGCCCGTATCTTTGCGACTTCCAACCACACTAAACCGACCAAAAAAGTGTTATCTTGGAAAACCTAGGAAACTCGAAATGAAACTCAAATTTGCCCTTATCGCATTGCTGTTTTCGCTTGCGGCTTTTGCCCAGAACGAACAACTTGCCCAGAATTATTTCGAGAAAGGCGATTTTGAAAAGGCCAAAGTCAGCTATCAGGAATTGCTCAAGAACCAACCGTCGAACAGCATTTACTTTCAACGATTGGTCGAGTCTTTCCAGCAATTGCAACAGCTCGAGGAAGCCGAAAGAATGCTGCGCGAACGGTACGACCGCTACAAGCAAGGCGGCACTTTGGTCGAGATCGGATACAATTACCAGCTCAAGAAAGAAGACGCCAAAGCCAAGAAATATTACGAGGATGCGCTAGAGAGAATCAAGCAAAATGTGGGCGACGTTTACAGCGTGGCCGCGACTTTCGAGAAAAAATCGCTGCTCGATTACGCGTTGCGAGCATACAAATTGGCGCTCGAGAAGGAGCCGAAAATGAACTTCAATTACCAAATGGCATTGCTTTACGGCCAACAAGGCAACACCGATTTGATGATAAATACGTTTCTCGACGAAGCCTACGCGAATCCCAACAGCTCGATTGTCGTGCAAAACCAATTGTCGCGTTTTATGGCCGACGAAGCCGCAGCGAATTTCAACGATACGCTTAGAAAGGCTTTGCTGTTGCGGGCGCAAAAGAATCAGGACATTTTCTGGAACCAGTATTTGAGTTGGTTTTATGTGCAACAGAAAGAATACGGAAAGGCATTCATTCAAGAAAAAGCGATCTATAAACGCGATCCTGAGACGTTCTACAACATCGTGAATCTGGCCGAATTGGCGGTTCAGGAGAACGATTCCGAGACGGCGATCGAGGTTTTCACGTGGGTTTTGGCCAATACGTCCGATATCGAATTGCGCGTCAAGGCCAATTTTTATCTGATGAAAATGCGGGTTGATTCGGCGACAGACAAAGACAACGCCCAGATTTCATTAGACTTCAAGAAGTTGACGGACGAATTCGGACTCAATCCGTTCACGCTCGATCTACAGATTCTTCAGGCGCATTTCGTGACTTTCAATACCAAAAATCCAGAGCTCGGGAAAAATCTGCTAAAGAAATCTTTGGAGTTGCAACTCAACCGCTATCAACAAGCCGAAGTCAAAATGGAACTTGCCGACATTTTGCTGTTCGAGGAAAAGTTCAATCAGGCGTTGATTTACTATTCCCAAATCGAGGACGATCTCAAAAATGATCCCGTCGGACACGAAGCCAGCCTGAAATCGGCCAGAACGAGTTATTTCAAAGGTGACTTCACTTGGGCGCAGGCGCAATTCAAAACGCTGAAATCGGCCTCGACACAATTGATCGCAAACGATGCTTTGGAGTATTTTCTTTTGGTTTCGGACAACACCGTAGAAGATTCCACGCAAACCGCCTTAAAGAAGTTCGCGCGCGCCGACTATTTGTTGTATCAGAATAAGGCCAAGGAATCCGAAGCGGCTTTCCAGGCAATCCTGCAAGAGTTCAAAGACAAACCGATTGAAGCCGTGACGTTGTTGCGACTCGGGAAAATCTGCGAGAAAAAAGGCGATTTCACCACCGCTTTGAATCTGTACAAAAACATTATCGACAACCACGCCGACGGCATTTACGTGGACGAAGCCCTGTATTTTTCGGCCGATATCTACAATTTCAAGCTCAAAGATCCCGAAAAGGCAAAACCTTTGTACGAGAAGATGATTTTCGAACATCAGGACAGCATCCACTTCGTCGAGGCGCGAAAGAAGTACCGAACTTTAAGAGGCGACACGAACTTGTAAAATCGCTGGTTGTAAATTCCAATCAAATCCCAAATCCCAAAAATCAAATTCCAAATTCCAATCGCGCCGCAACTTTTGACCTAAAAAATTTTCGCACTTCCAAACATTTCAATCATGATACTCTATAACGTCACCATCAACATACACGAATCTGTCCACGACAAATGGATGGAATGGATGCAACACAAACACATTTCAGATGTTTTGGCCACCGGAAAATTCACGACCGCAAGAATGGTAAAAGTCCTGGTCGAGGAAGAAATGGGCGGACAAACGTATGCCGTGCAATTCTGTGCAGAAAACCGCGATTTGCTCGAACGCTATTACGAGGAAGACGCACCTCGTTTGCGAGAGGAAAGTGCCGCGCTTTGGGGCGATAAGATGCTCGCGTTCAGAACCGAACTCGAATTGATTTCTGACCATTCAAGTATTTAAGATGGACAAGGTAAAAGCCAAAAAACACCTCGGACAGCACTTTCTGACCGACGAGAATATTGCCCGCAACATCGCCGATTCACTTGTCGGGAAAGACTATTCGGACGTGCTCGAAATCGGGCCGGGAATGGGCGTGCTCACGAAATACTTGCTCGAGAAAGACTACACGACTTACGTGATCGAGATCGATACGGAATCGGTAGAATACCTGAACGTGCATTATCCGAAATTGCACGGGAAAATCATCTCGAAAGACTTTCTCAAATACAATATCAACGAGGTTTTTGAGGATCGTCCGTTTGCGATCATCGGAAACTTTCCCTACAACATTTCGTCCCAGATCGTGTTCCGCGCCTTGGAATTGAGACACCAGATTCCCGAATTTTCGGGTATGTTCCAAAAAGAGGTCGCCGAAAGGATTTGCGAGAAAAAAGGCAGCAAAGCTTACGGAATCTTGTCGGTTTTGGTTCAGGCGTTCTATGAAGCCGACTATCTTTTCACCGTGAGCGAGACCGTTTTCAATCCGCCGCCAAAAGTGAAATCAGGTGTTTTGCGCTTGACGCGGAAGCAAGACTACACGCTTCCGTGCGACGAGAAACTGTTTTTCAGGGTCGTGAAAACGGCTTTTAACCAACGCCGGAAACAGCTTCGGAACAGCTTAAAATCCTTCGGCCTTTCCGATAAATTGCGCGAAAATCCTATCTTTGACCTCCGTCCGGAGCAACTGGACGTAGCGCAGTTCATTTCGGTAACCCAAAACATCCAGGCCGATGGAGTTCAAAGTCAGTAAAGAGCTAATCTCTCACATCGAATCGCTGATCACGGCGAGAGACGACAAGGAACTCGAAGCCTTGTTGAACGATATGCACTTTGCCGACGTAGCCGAGATTCTC
The DNA here is from genome assembly GCF_004295795.1 of Flavobacterium sp. Classification (GTDB taxonomy): domain Bacteria; phylum Bacteroidota; class Bacteroidia; order Flavobacteriales; family Flavobacteriaceae; genus Flavobacterium. Next base: position 104,002 of record NZ_SEBR01000003.1, read on the forward strand.
GACGAACTCGGAGCCAACGAGGCGACCTATATTTTCAAGGTTCTCGACACCGAAAAAACAGCCGAAATCCTTCTCGAACTCGACGACGAAGTGCGCGAGGACATTCTCGAGCGCCTTTCCCCGAAAGAGATTGCCGAAGAACTTGACGCGCTCGATACGAACGACGCCGTCGACATCATCTCTGAACTTCCGCAGAACATCAAGGAAGAAGTAATCCTTGAACTTCAGGACGTCGAACACGCCAAGGACATCGTCGAACTCTTGCGTTATGACGAGCACACGGCCGGCGGTTTGATGCACAAGGAACTCGTGAAAGTCAACGAGAACTGGAACGTTTTGACCTGCGTGAAAGAAATGCGAATCCAGGCCGAGAACGTTTCGCGAGTCCATTCGATTTATGTGGTCGACGACGAAGACAGGCTCAAAGGCCGACTTTCGCTCAAAGACTTGCTCACGACTTCTACCAAAACAGCGATCGGAGACGTTTACATCAGGAAACTGAACATGGTCAAGATCGATACCGAAGACGTCGAAGTCGCGCGTATCATGCAGAAATACGATTTGGAAGCGATTCCGGTAGTGGACGAAATGGGAAGACTTGTCGGAAGGATCACGATCGACGACATCGTAGACGTAATCAAGGACGAAGCCGACAAAGATTACCAGTTGGCGGCCGGTATCTCGCAAGACGTCGATTCGGATGACAGCATTCTCGATCTCACCAAAGCGCGTTTGCCGTGGCTGGTTTTGGCACTGCTTGGCGGATTCATCACAGTTCGTGTGCTAGGACTTTTCGAAGGCGCGATGGCCGAACACGGACACCTTTTTTTCTTCACGCCTTTGATTGCGGCGATGGCGGGAAATGTCGGAGTACAATCGTCGGCGATCATCGTTCAGGGTTTGGCCAACAACACGATCAGCGGTTCGTTGTTCAATCGATTGGTCAAGGAAATCTCGCTTAGTTTACTCAACGGATCGATTCTCGCGATCATCCTTTTCGCCGGAAGCCATTTCTTGCTCGACGTCGAAATGATCGTCGGATTCATCGTTACGATCGCGTTGGTTTCGGTGATTGTGATCGCTTCTTTGATTGGCACTTTTATCCCTATTTTGCTCGATAAATTCGGAATCGATCCAGCGCTTGCGACTGGTCCGTTCATTACGACGAGCAACGATATTTGCGGAATCCTGATTTACTTCTCGATTGCCAAATTGATTTTGGGCTTCTAGTTTCCGACTCAAAATCCACGAATTGGTATTGGTATTTCCCGTCGGATAAAAGTTCGCATCCACGCCAACTCTTGGCTCCGTATTTGCATCAGACGTTTTATACAATTTTTCGTTAAACGATGCCGAAGCCGTGATTTCTCTGTTATTTTTGTCCCACTCACTTGTTTGCCAGACCTCATGAAATTTTTGTTGCCCATCTTTTTGCTTTTTGCCGGCGTTGCTTTTGCGCAAAAGCTCGATTCTGGGAACAATTCGCTGAACATTCCGCCAATTTTGCCGCCTAAAACAACCGCGCCCGTAGTCGTTCCGCCAAAAGCCGATCCTTATTACGTTCCGCCGTCCATCAAAGGCGAGCCTTCGAAAAGCTATAGTTTGGACACCGATCAGAAAATCAACTTTGGAGCGCCGAAACCCAAATTCATCAATCCCGGAGACGAGATCGCAGACAAGCTGAACAAAGAAGCGTCCGGAGGAAATTTCAAGGACTTGCGCATGAACAAACACATGGGCGAATTTCGCGTGACGAGTTCAATGGTGACGGTTTATTATCAGGACATCGGCGCTTACATCGACGGCGAACGCATTGCGGTTTACGTAAACGACAAACTCGTCAAGGAGCTTTTTATCAACGGCTCTCGACAGGCTTTCGAAGTGCCGCTGCAACCGGGTTTCAACAAACTTTTGCTCAAGGTGACCAACGTCGGGACAGTTTACCCGAGTTCGATTTTCTATGAGGTCGTTGACGACAAAGGCCGTTCGCTTTTGTCAGATTCGTGGTTTGCCGATATTGGGATTTATGCCGATATGATCATCGTCAAGGAATAGTCCGAATTTGGTAACTTTGGGCAAAACTGCGCCACATGAGTTCCAAGATCCTGCATTTAGACAGCAATCATCCTATTTTACTGCAACAATTGGCCCAAGCCGGATTCGAGAACCACGAAGATTATTCGTCTTCGAAAGAACAAGTAGAAGCCAAGATCGCTGACTACGACGGCATTGTCATAAGAAGTCGGTTCAAGATCGACAAAAAGTTCCTTGATTCCGCCCGGAACCTGAAATTCATAGCACGCGTCGGAGCCGGACTCGAAAGCATCGATCTTCCATATGCCGAATCGAAAAAAATCGCGCTTATCGCCGCGCCCGAAGGCAATCGAAACGCCGTCGGCGAACATTCGCTGGGAATGCTTCTGAGCCTTTTCAACAAACTCAATCAGGCCGATCGCGAAATAAGATCGGGACACTGGAACCGCGAGAAAAACCGTGGACACGAACTCGATGGGAAAACCGTCGGGATTATCGGGTATGGGAATATGGGTAAATCGTTCGCCAAAAAACTGCGTGGATTCGACGTTGAGGTTTTGTGTCATGATATTTTGGATGAGGTGTCCGATGCCAATGCGCGCCAGGTTTCCCTATCGGAATTACAACAAAAAGCCGACGTTTTGAGCCTGCATATTCCATGGACGCAGCAAACCGACAAAATGGTGAATGCCGACTTTATCGCCTCTTTCGCAAAACCGTTCTGGCTGATCAACACTTCGCGCGGCAAAAATGTCGTGACGCAAGATTTGGCCGACGCATTGCAATCGGGGAAAATCCTCGGCGCCGGACTCGATGTGCTCGAATACGAAAAACTGTCTTTCGAGAATCTGTTTGAAGGTGATATGCCCGAAGCGTTAGCCTATCTGATCCAATCTGAAAACGTGCTTTTGTCGCCTCATATCGCCGGTTGGACGCTGGAAAGCAAGGAACGTCTTGCGCAAGTCATCGTCGACAAGATCAAGGAATTGTATTTCGGGAAGCCAAAAATCGAAGCTTTGGAAAAACGCGTCACGGGAATCGGCGGCTTTTTTTTCAAGGCGAAAGATCCGGAAACGCTCAAGAATTGGTATGCAAAACACCTTGGAATTCCCGTCGACCAATATGGCTGGACGTTTTGGTGGAAAGATGAAAATGGAAACGACTGTGCTACGCAATGGTCTGTCTTTAAGGAAGATTCGGCTTATTATGCTCCGTCCGAAAAACCGTTTATGCAAAATTTGAGAGTGGAGAATCTCGACCGTTTGTTGGAGCAATTGAAATCGGAAAACATAGCGATAATCGGTCAACCTGAAGCACATGACTATGGGAAATTCGCGTGGATTCTCGATCCGGAAGGAAACAAAATCGAACTCTGGCAGCCAAATGATTCGGCTTTTCAATGAAATTGCTATATTAGCCGCCGACTATCAATAAATATTCACCTTACCAATCAAACAAATCTAATGGAAGCACAAAAAGTAGACATGTTCGTGATGATGAACACCAAGTTTTTCGAAAGTCACCAAATGCCAAGTATCCGTGAGCGTCTTACGAATCTTGACGACTCGAAAGCGGTTGTAGTCCAATCACAAGCTTACAAAGATCCAACGACTGCACTTATCATTTCACTATTGGCCGGCGGTCTTGGAATCGACCGTTTCTACATCGGCGATACAGGTCTTGGCGTAGCGAAATTGCTCACGTGCGGCGGACTTGGCATCTGGCAGATCGTAGACTGGTTCCTGATCATGGGCGCGACTCGTGAGAAGAACTTCGCTGCGTTTAACCAAGTTGCGGGATAAACCATGAAAAAAGACAAGTTGTACTCTCTCGCAGGGTGGGCTTGTGCGGCTGGGTATCTTTATTTCGTACTGTTCGGATTCGTGCTGAAAGAATCTCCTTTCGGCGTTTGCCTGTTCAAGAACGCAACAGGGATACCTTGCCCTTCTTGTGGAGCGACACGTGCGCTCAAATTGCTGGTTCACGGTGAATTTTGGGAATCGCTTTTGATGAATCCGATTGGGATTATTCTCGCGGTTTTCATGATACTCATTCCAATTTGGATCTTATCCGACAAAATCCAAAACCACCAATCTTTCTACAATTTCTATTTAAAATCAGAACAACGCTTACGCAAACCCGCGGTTGCCATCACGTTAGTCGCTTTGGTCGTCGCCAACTGGGTTTGGGGAATATCTAAAGGATTATGACAACCCAATTTGCTTACGTTCCGGGCGAGCACGAGACAGAGAAGGCTTCGAATAGCTATCTCATGTCGCTTATCGCCATTGTCGTCGGGCTTCCTTTGCCCGTCGTGAATTTACTGGCGACCTTTTTCTATTGGATCGCAGTCAGGAAATCAACTTATTTCGTGCGCTGGCACAGTTCACAGGCTTTGCTTTCGCAACTTGTGATGATTCCGTTCAACAGCGGATTGTTCTGGTGGACGATCGCCATCATTTTCCGTGACGAGCAAATCAGCAACGAGTACATTGCCTATGCCATTACGATTATCCTATTCAATATCGTGGAATTCGGAACGACGATCTACTCGGCCGTACAGACGCGAAAAGGAAAACATGTAGAACTGTGGTTCGTTGGCGGACTCACCAATTTACTCGTGCGCAAATGATCAAGACACTACTTCAAGGCGCGGCTCTGGCTGCTATATTTTTGGCGATCTGGTTCGGATTGTCGCAGATCGATTTCCTCGGAAGCGTCGATTTTGACCGAGGTGCGACCGAAAAGAAACTCGGGAAACTCATCTGGAAAACCATTAAGGAAACCGAAGACGTGATCACGAACGATTCGGTGGTCGATCCCGTCGAGCGGATATTCGAAAGACTTGTCGAGAAGAACGACATCAACGACGACAACATCAAGCTTCATATCGTCCGAAGCAGCGAAATCAACGCATTCGCTTTGCCCGATGGACATTTGGTCGTTTACACCGGATTGATCGAAAACTGCAAAGACCAATCGGAACTTGCGGGCGTAATCGGGCACGAAATCGCTCACATCGAGAAAGACCACGTGATGAAAAAACTCATGAAAGAGTTCGGACTCGCGGTTTTGGTCAACATGACAACGGGCGGAAAAGGCGCTCAGGTTGGAGGCGAAGTTTTACGGGCGCTTTCTTCATCGGCTTACGATCGCGAACTGGAATCTGAAGCCGACCGGACATCGGTAAACTATTTGGTCAAAGCCAAACTCAACGTCGAGAAATTTGCCGAGTTCATGTACGGAATGTCGCGAAATCAGCAACTTCCGGGCGTCGTTTATTGGATAAGCACGCATCCGGAGAGCGAGGAAAGAGCCGTGAAAATCCTTAAAGCGATAGAAGGCAAAAAACTGCGCGTGAACGACGTCTTGACCAAAAAGGAATGGGAAGCGTTGCAAAAAGCTACCAAAAACGCCAAGGCTACGAACGAAGACGATATTGAGATCGATTTCGACGACGAAGAATAACTTGGGCGATACTCCCTTTTCACCGCGTTTTTCTAAGGAGTGCTTTCTATTGCAAACCTAGAATTCGGATTTTACTCGGGTTTGCGTGAGGGATGACGGCTTTGTTTAAGCTCTTTGACCAGCCCTTAAAGCTGGGCAAAAGCGAGTGCCGTTCAGCCCGACGGCGGCTCCTAGACTGCGCTCAACGTCTATAAACGCAATCAAAAAATCGGTCTTTCAAGCCTGCCGCCGGCACGCCCAAAAAAACAAAAGAAATTCCGTTAAAGTTTAGCGTTCTTTTCGAGACTTCGAAAGTCTGCAACCGCGACTAAATCTCGCCTTTTTTCTCCAGCTTGCGCTCAAGCTCCGCCTGGAATTCCTCAAGTACAGGTTTCACAGTGCTGTCAGGCAAATCGGCGATCCGGATGTACATCAAACCATCGACCGAATTGTTGAACAATGGATCGACGTTGAAAGCGATCACTTTCGCGTTTTGCTTGATGTACTTTTTGATGAGCACAGGCAAACGCAAACTTCCCGGTTCGATCTCGTCGATGATTTTGTCGAATTTGTTCAAATCGGCCTCGGCTTCGTTGAACACGAAATCTTTGTCGGCGTCCTTCAGTTTTACCTTGAATTCCTTTTTTGGAGACACATATTGCGCTACGTAAGGGTCGTAGTAATGCGACTTCATGAACTCGATCATGAGCGATTTCGAGAAATTCGAGAATTGGTTCGAAATACTCACGCCGCCAATCAGGAATTTGTTTTCGGGGTAACGCAAAGTCGTGTGCACGATGCCTTTCCAGAGTAGGAAAAGCGGCATCGGTTTTTGTTGGTATTCGGATGTGATGAACGCGCGACCCATTTCGATCGATTGGCTCATCATGGGGAAAAGTTCGGGTTCGAAGCGGAAAAGTTCGTGCAGATAGAAGCCGTCGATGCCGTATTTCGGATAGATTTCAGAACCCAATCCCATGCGGTAAGCGCCCGCGATGCGTTTGGCCTCGTCGTCCCACAAAAACATATGGTGGTAATATTGGTCGTATTTGTCCAGGTCGATCGATTCATTCGTGCCTTCACCGACCTCGCGGAAAGTGATCTCGCGCAAACGCCCGACTTCGTGTAGAATGTTGGGAATTTTTTCGGCTTCGGTAAAGTAAACCTCGTAGTTTTTGCTTCTTGTAAAACAGGAATCGTCGGTGGCGCGCAACATCTCGATTTCCTGCAAGATCTTGTCCTGATTGGCTGGATGCACGATTTGTTTTGGCGGTTTGGCCGATGCCGAAAGCAATTTGTTGGCGTTCAAAACCGAATCGTCCTCGAAAGCGTTCGCCAACATATAAGTCTTGGTGCGAAGGAAAGCGGTGTATTCCTCGAGCGTTGCGTGTTCGTTCTGTTCGGCCACTGTAATCGGTTTCCCGATGCGTACACGAATCACGCGTTTTTTCTGCGTTAACAACTCTGACGGTAGTTTCGCCGTTCGAAGTGTGTCTGAAATCTTCGACAGGAAATAGAACATCCTGCTGTTTTTCGCATGGAAATAAATTGGGACAACCGGAACCTGCGCCTTGCGAATTACCTTTATCGCGCCTTCTTCCCACGGTCTGTCAACCATCAATTTATCGTCTTTGAAAGTCGAGACTTCTCCGGCCGGAAACATGCCCAGCGGATGTCCGTCCTTCAAATGCCTGAACGTTTCTTTGAGTCCTATGACACTCGATTTCTCTTTGTGCGATTCGAACGGATTCACCGGCATTATAAACGGTTTGAGCGGTTCGACTCTGTGTAGCAGGAAGTTGGCGATGATCTTGAAGTTCGGCTCGCGGTCAAGCATCATTTTCAGGAGCAAGATCCCGTCGATGCCACCAAGCGGATGGTTCGAGATCGTGATATAGGGACCTTCTTTGGGAAGGCGTTTGAAATCTTCTTCGGGAATGTCAAACTTGATCTGGAATTCGCCTATGACCGAGTTCAGAAAGTCTCTGACCGGCTCTTCCTTGTGCCGATCGTAGATTTTTTTGAGGGTCGAAATTCGAAGCACTTTCATCAGCAACCAGCCGGCAAAAGTTCCCAAAGCACCGTATTTGTCAGCATTTATCGCACGAGCGATTTCCTTAGAGGTGACGAGCTCCATTTAGTTTGGTTTAACGGCAAAGATAGGAAAACTAGCGTTTGTTAAGCGAGTGTTAGTTTTGCATTTCTCACAAAAATTAGGGCTTTTTTGGCAAAGAAAATATCGAAAAGATAATTGGTGTTAGCGTCGTAAGTCTAGAAACAGAAGTAGATCGAGATAATGGATGATAGACGGATAGATAATGGACATTCTGCCGAATCGACAGCACTTGTGTATTCCAACAACTGCTAATCGTGAATCGCAATCCGAGTAAAAATTCCAATTCTTATCTTTGAACGGCGAAAGCATCTATCATCTATCCGTCTATTCTCTATCTGTCCAAAAATGAAAATCATCTCCTATAACGTAAACGGAATCAGAGCCGCAATCAACAAAGGTTTCATCGAATGGCTCAAGCACGCAAATCCTGACGTCATCTGCCTTCAGGAAATAAAAGCCATGGAAGATCAGGTTCCCACCGAACTCATTACAGCAGCCGGTTATCCGTACCAATACTATTTTTCGGCAGAGAAAAAAGGCTATTCCGGCGTAGCAATCCTGTCCAAGATTAAACCGAACCACGTCGCGCGAGGAACCGGAATCCCCACAATGGACGCCGAAGGTCGCAACCTGAGACTCGATTTTTACGATTTTTCGGTCATGAGTTTGTATTTGCCGTCAGGCACGAACATCGCGCGTCTCGACCACAAATTCCAGTACATGGACGATTTCCACCAGTACATAACGAATTTGAGACGCGAAATTCCGAGCCTGATAATCGGTGGCGATTACAACATTTGCCACAACGCGATCGATATTCACGATCCGATCAGAAACGCGAATGTCTCGGGCTTTTTGCCGCGCGAGCGCGAATGGCTGGGCGTTTTTATGGATTCCGGATTCATCGATTCGTTCCGTCATTTCAACAAAGATCCGCACAATTACACTTGGTGGACGTATCGCGCAAACGCCCGGGCGAACAACAAGGGCTGGCGTCTCGATTACCTTTTGGTGACGCGCGAAATGGAACATCGGCTGCAGCAGGCCAAAATCCTCAACGATGCTTTCCATTCGGACCATTGTCCCGTGCTTGTTGAAATCGAGTGAATAACTTTTCCAAACCCGCATCGGTTGCCGAATGTGGGTTTTTATTTTTGTCAGGAGCTATTTCCGGCTTTCCGCTGCAATCTTTCTTCAAGAACGCAGTTTTTGCGCGGTCTGCAACGAGCTTCCTTCGGTCGCTGTCGCAAACCGGCAAAAACAAGCCTTCTTGTGCAAAAGGATTTCCGCGGCTATCCGGGCTAGGCAATCGTTCAACGGGCAAATTCGCCAAGCGTTGTGCGATGTTCTACCAATCGGCAATTCAACCAAACATATATTGCAGAACCAGATTCCGTAAGCGAATCAAAAAAAATTCAAAATGACCAAGAAAATCTCTGTTGCACTTTTGATGGCGGCACTTTCGATGAGCTGCGTTTCCAAAAAGCTCTACACCGAACTCGAAGACAAGTACGCCAAACTCAAAAAGGAAAACCACGCCCTTGCAGACAAAAACGACGGACTGAACAAAGAGAAAAACCAGCTCGACCTCGACTACAAAAAGCTCCAGGATGAATTGGCCAAGACCAAATCAGACCGCGACAAATTGCAAAACGACTACACGGCCGCTTCGAACAATCTCAAGAATCTGCAGTCTTCTTATTCGGCACTTGAGAAAAACAGCAGCGACGAGCTTCAGTCGAACATGACCAAAAACCGCGAACTTTTGGCCAAACTTGAGGCCAAGGAGAAAGCATTGGCGGCAGAACAAGCGCGTCTTGACAAACTCAAAGGCGATCTTCAGTCAAGCTCGCAGCGACTCGCCGAACTCGAGAATATTATGGCTCAAAAAGACGCGGCGATGAAAAAACTCAAGGAAACCTTGTCAAAAGCACTGAACAGTTTCGAAGGAAAAGGTCTTACGGTCGAACAAAAGAACGGCAAAGTCTATGTTTCTATGGAGAACAAATTGCTTTTTGGTTCAGGAAGTTGGGCAGTCGGAACAGAAGGTCGCCGCGCGGTAACCGAAGTCGGGAAAGTCCTGGGAGTTAATCCTGACATCACCGTCCAGATCGAAGGCCACACAGACGACGTGAAATACCAAGGAACCGGCCCAATCGCTGACAACTGGGATTTGTCCACGAAGCGTTCAACGGCAATCGTGCAGATTTTGCTCGAGAACAAAAACATCAATCCAAGCAATCTCACAGCCGCCGGAAGAAGCCAATTCTCTCCAATTTCAGGCAATGATTCGGTCGAAGGAAAGGCCAAAAACCGTCGCATCGAAATCATCCTTACGCCAAAACTCGATGAGATTTCCAAAATGCTCAACGAGATTTAACCAATAGAAATACAACGAAAAAGGTTCCCCAAACGAGGAACCTTTTTTTATTTGTTTAAGGTGTAAGTTATCAGTCAATGGCCAATTTGGTCTTGTAACTGTTTCCTTGGCTGTCTTCTAGGTAAACGAGATAAACGCCTCTGGCCAGATCGCCCGTGTCGAAATGTCCGGCCATCGTGTTTTCAAGTGTTCTTTGAACGACCATTTTGCCCGTGTTTTCATACAGTCGGAAAGTGGCCGGGAAAGGCAAGTTTGGAGCTTCGAGAAAAACTTCGCCCTCGCTCGGGTTCGGATAAAGTCGCAGTCCGTTTCTTGCAAAGTCGTCTGTGGCCAATGAAGTATCGGTGATCCTGTAGATCGTTCCGCCACCGTTTACATAGATTTCCCCATTTGCACCTTCTCCAAAAGTCATCACGTTTCCGGCTGTCGACAAATTCGTGATCCAGTTGATTGTCGTTCCGCCTGGAGCGATCCATCCGAAATCGCTTGTGCAATAATCTGCAAAAAAGTAGCGTCCGGCGAAATTAGGGTAAGCCGTTCCGCGATAGACGAATCCGCCAGTGATCGAACATCCGCCCGTCGCAGTGTGCGTGTATTGCGTCAATGGCATAGTGAAAGTCGCGATTCCAGGACAACCCGATGTGTTATAAGGAACATTTCCTTCATAACATCTCCAACCCAAATTCTGGCCTGGCGTCAAAGGTGCGCTCAATTTATTGATTTCCTCGACTTCGCCTTGGCCCACGTCGGCTATCCACAAATCGCCTGTTGTTTTATCGAAAGACCATTTCCATGGATTTCTGATTCCGGTGTAGAAAATCTCATCATTTCCGGCGATTCCAACGTAAGGATTTCCAGACGGAATTCCATAAGGAGAAGCCGAATTTACGTCGATGCGCAACATCTTCCCAAGGTTTTGGCTCAGATTCTGAGCGTTGTTCGACGTGTCGCCTCCGCCTCCGCCATCGCCTGTTCCTATATATAGGAAGCCGTCCGGGCCAAAACGCAGTGTTCCGCCGTTGTGGTTCGAATTGGTTGGGTGCAAGACTGTGATTATTGGCGTTCCTGTCGTCGCATCGGCTACATCTGGATTTCCGCTGACCGTGTAACGCGAAATCTGGATCGCTCCATCTCCGGCTCTTGTGTAATAGACGTAAAAGTAACCGTTGGTCGCGTAGTTCGGGTGAAAGGCGAGTCCAAGCAAACCGCGTTCGCCACCTGTGGCAATCGTCGTATTTGTAAGCGTCAGAAAGGCCGTAGGATTTATGGTTCCCGTTACCGGATTCAGTATTCGGATCGCGCCTCCTTGTTGTACGACGAAAAGGCGTGCGTCGCCAGCATTTTCAATTGCGACAGGATTCGTAAATCCTGACGCCACGGTCGTAAGCCCTACAGTTTGGGCAAATGACCCGAAAGTAGTAAGCAGTAAAATAGATAGAAGTGTTTTCATGGCTGTCATTTTTTAGGTTGAGATAAAGTTAACTCGAAATGCTCATTGAAAATAGCATTTACATATTTCAAGTTTACATAATTTACTGTAATACAGAATTCTAAGCTTAATCTAACGTCGCGACGTCGTCAAATTATCGATAAAGTGCAATCTATCATCGATGAACGGTAAATAATTTGTAAGGTATTTCTTTATTATGTAAAAATTCTTTAAAATTTGTAAAAAAAGTTTTCACAGGTTTTATTTTTTGATTATCAGGTAATTAGCCTTATTTAGGCCGAACTACAACGTAATAGTTTGATGTAGGAAAATAGTTACCATTAAAGTTTATAGTTGCAGTTTATCGATGTTTATCTACATTTGGTCGATGATTTCAAATTTTGGGAAGAAGTCACACTAAAACCGAAACAAACAAAAAGCCGTAAGAGATAAGAGCCTTACAAACAAGTTCAACCTATCCTATGAAAACAATCTACTCTTCTGAAGTGGTGGCATCGAGGAAACACAGCTTTTTCGCAGTGATGATGCTAATGCTACTTACCAGTGTCACAGCGTTCGCGCAATGTCCGACACCGCCAGGTTCACCAGCTGCTTATGGCACAGGATCGTGGATCGGCTACGTCTACAACGGACTCGACACGAACAATCCACCGCAAAATGCGTTTACGGCCGGCAATTATCGCGGCTACATTACGCAATCGGAACAATTCGATTACGATTTGGGCAACGGAGCGCCAACAGCATCAACCGTTTGCGGTTCGTATGCCGATTCGTTCTCGATAAGATATCGCATGACCAAAAACTGGCCTGCCGGTTATTACCAAATTACGATTGGTGGTGACGACGGCGTGCGTTTGAGTTTTGACGGAGGCGCCACGTGGACCATTTCAGACTGGAACTACCATTCTTACCAAACGGCCACTGTCATGGTTTATCTTTCAGGAAACCGCGATATGGTTTTGGAAAGCTACGACCAAGGCGGACAGTACCGCGTGAGCTTCAACTACACATCTTGCGGTCCAGCTTCAACTGCGCCAAGCGGAATTTCGGGAACAAACGCGATCTGTAGCGGGAATTCCACGACGCTTACAGCGACAGGAGCAACTTTGGCTGCAGGCGGCGTTTACCAATGGGGAACGGGAACAGTTATCGGAAACAACATCATCGCCGGACAAACCGGAGTCTCCATCACGGTCGCTCCAACGGCAAACACGACATATTGGGTAAGAATCGTCGATGCGGCACCTTGTAGCATCAGATCGGCTGGTGTTACGCAACAAGTTACAGTTACGCCAGTCTCTACTGCGCCAACGTCAATTTCGGGAACCGCAACAATTTGCGCCGGAACTTCCGTGACGCTTACCGCAACTAGCGGAACTCTCGCCACAGGAAGCGTTTACGAATGGGGAACAGGAACGGTCGGAAGCAACGTGATTGCGGGTCAAACCGGAGTTTCGATTTCGGTTGCGCCAACAGCTACGACCACTTATTGGGTTAGACGCGTAAATGCAAACGGATGCGGAAGCACAGACGCAGCAACAGGAACGGTAACGGTAACAAGCGCTCCGGGCGACGCTACATCTTACGGAACAGATTCATGGATCGGATACGTATATTCCGGAATGGACGGAGCGAATCCGCCGGTGAACGCTTTCGTGACTTACAGAGGCTACATCACGCAACCGGAGCAATTCGATTACAACTTGGGAACGGCTGCGATGAGCGCGGCAAACGTCTGCGGAACTTACGCAAGCAACTTCGCGATCCGCTTCAAGATGACCAAAAACTGGACGCCAGGTTATTACAGATTCACCGTTGGAGGTGACGACGGCTACCGTTTCTCTATGGACGGCGGCGCAACGTGGACACTTTCCAACTACGTCGATCACTCCTACACTTCGTCTACGACAGCTCAGATTTACCTTAGCGGAAGCCAGAATTTCGTGATCGAATTCTACGAAAGAGGAGGCGATACCCGCGTGACTTTCAGTTATGTCGCTTGTACCGATTTTTCTTCGGCTCCAACTTCGATCTCCGGAACGACGACAATCTGTAACGGAACTTCCACGACGTTAACTGCTACTAACGGATACGCCGGAGCGTTCGCCACTTACCAATGGGGAACGGGAACGACCGTAGGAAACAACATCATCAACGGACAAACTGCGGTTTCGATCACGGTTTCCCCGACTGCAAATACGACTTATTGGGTGCGTCGCGTCGACGGAACGCCGTGTAATCTTACAACCGGCGGCGTTACACAACTTGTAACTGTTACGCCATCATCTACAGCTCCAACGGCGATCAGTCCGAACAACAGCACGATCTGTACCGGACAAAGCGTCACCTTGACTGCACAAAACGGAACTTTGGCGGCGGGAAGCGTTTACGAATGGGGAACAGGAGCGACAGGATCGAACGTAATCGCCGGACAAACCGGAATTTCGATTTCGGTTTCTCCATCGGCTACGACAACTTATTGGGTAAGAAGAACCGGTCCATCGCCTTGCGGAACAACGAATGCCGCTACGACGACAGTTACGGTGAATCCGGCTTCGACCGCACCTACATCTATCTCTGGGACAAATTCACTTTGTAATACAAACGGTGGTGTAACTCTTAGCGCAGATGGAGGAACGGCTGCGGCCAACTCGACTTACCAATGGGGAACGGGATCGGTTGTGGGAACAAACCCTTTCGGCGGAAACGGACAAACGCAATATGTAAATCCGAACACAACAACAGTGTATTGGGTAAGAAGATACGATCCGTCTTGTAACACTTACACAAGTGGTGTTACAGTAACGGTTTACAAAGGTTCAACCGGCCCTTACAGCATCGCCGGAACAGGAACAGTCTGCGCCAACACGGCCACGACTTTGACCGCTCAAAACGGAACGCCTGGAACGGGAAGTGTTTACCAATGGGGAACAGGAAACGTTGGAGGCGCGAATGTCATCGCAGGTCAAACGGGCAATCAGATTACCGTTACGCCATCGGCTACGACCACTTATTGGGTGCGTCTTGTAGATCAGGGAACTTGTCCGGGAACGGCTGCGGTTTTCTTCACAGTAAATACTTACACCGCACCGACTGCGCCAACTTCCATCACGGGTCCATCTGTTCTTTGTTTTGGACAAGGTGGCGGAAACCTAACGGCAAACGGGGCGACAACAGGAAGCAACGGACAATACCAATGGGGAACGGGAGCTGTAGGAAGCAACGTTTTTGCAAACTACAATCCGGTTTACATCAACCCTAGTGTAACTACTACTTACTGGGTTCGTATGTACGATCCAACTTGTAACACTTATTCTGCTGGAGTTTCTTACACAGTAACTGCAAACACGGCTTCGACCAATCCTGGAACGATCACGGCGACTTCGACTACGGTTTGTAGCGGAAATTCGGTAACGTTGACAGCCAGCGGCGGAACCGTAGGAACAGGCTCGGTCTACAATTGGGGAACAGGTTACACGGTAGGAAACAACGTAATCGCCGGAGAAACCGGGGCATCGATCACGGTTTCGCCTACGACACAAACAGTTTATTGGGTCAGAAGAATGGATCCGGCGCCTTGTAATACACAAACGCAAGGGCCAACGATCGTCATCAACGTGAACGGAAACTCGTCTGCGCCAACAAGCTTTACCGCTGCGAGCTATTTGATCTGTTCTACCGGAAATACCAACCTTACAGCAAATGGCGCGACATTGGCAACTGGCGGACAATACCAATTCGGTTCGGGAGACACACCAGGACAAAATATCCTTGCTACACAAAACAACGCGACTTATAACGTGTCACCTAACGTGACTACGACATATTGGGTCCGCACGATCGACAATGCTTGTTCTGCAGCTTCATCGGCTTTGTTCTTGACAGTCAATGTGAGCGTGAGATCTACAAGTCCTACGGGAATCAGCACGACGGCTACGACAATTTGTAGCGGAAGTTCGGTAACGCTTACAGCCACAGGAGGCGCACTAGGAACTGACGGCGCTTACCAATGGGGATTTGGCGGAGTAGGAAACAACATCATCGCAGGAGAGACTGGCGTATCGATCATCGTTTCGCCAACGAGCACGCTAACTTATTGGGTTCGTCGCGTAGACACCGCGCCGTGTAACTACACTTCGAATTCGGCAACGAGACAAATTACGGTAACGGCTCCGGCCACGGCTCCAATGTCAATTTCGGGCGCTCCGACTGCGACAGTTTGCGGTGGGCCAAGCTACACGCTTACAGCTAACGGCGGTGCTGGATCGACTGTTTTCGAATGGGGAACAGGAACGGTAGGAAGTAACGTCATCGCAGGTCAAACCGGCAATCAGATTACTGTTACGCCATCGGCTACGACCACTTATTGGGTACGTCGCGTGCAGCAAACGCCTTGCTCGGGCTATACTTCGGCAGCGACCGTGACAATCAACATTACGGCAGTTCCGGGTAACCCAAGTGTTTTCGGAACCAACCAATGGAATGTCTACGGATACGCAACAGGCGACATTAACCTGACAAGCGCGATCTACGCCGGATATTACATCCAAAACGTATTGAGTTTCGACACACAAAACGGAACCAACAGCTGGAATACGAACAATTCACCATCAAGCTCAGCCGGATGGAACGGATGTTCTGTGCCAAACGACAACTTTACTTTCGTCTACAAACGAAAAGGTTTCCCTTGCGGAACTTACTCACTGGCGTTGGCCAACTGGGATGACGAAGTACGAGTTTTCGTAGACGGAACACTTGTCTTCTCGTGCAACAACTGGAATGGAGGCGGCGGCTGCAACAACGGTATAATCACCGGAAGTTTCAACCTCACAGCTTCATCTGAAATCGAGGTGCGTGTTAGGGAATACGGCGGAGGCGCGAACCTCAAAATGGATTTCACCAAAACCGACGTCCTTTCGACACAACCAACAAACCTTACGGCAAACGGAACGCCATCGTGTTCCGGAGCGACAGTAACCTTGACGGCCAGCGGCGGATCGACCGGAACAAACGGAACTTTCCAATGGGGAACAGGCACGGTAGGATCGAACATCATTGCCGGAGCGACAACAGCTTCGATCAACGTGAATCCAACAGCCAACACGACGTACTGGGTTAGACGCATCGATTCGCTTTGCGGACAGACAACTGCGGCCGTGACTTACAACGTGGTCGTTCCTGCGCAAAACCTCGGAACACTGTCGGCCAACCAGATCGTTTGCCGCAACTCTACGCCTCAAAACGTAACGCTTACCGGAAACTCAGGATCGGTCGTACAATGGCAAACCGCCGACGATGCTGCCTTCACGGTGAACGTCCAAACGATAAACAATACGACCACGACGCTTACGGCTGCCCAAATCGGAAGTGTGGCTGTAACGAAATACGTAAGAGCTGTCGTAAACGGAGCTTGCGGAGTCGGGACTACGGCTTCAATGACAATCACGGTGCCTGGAATCGTCACTTACAATGGAACTTGGAACGGAACGCCGTCCCAATACACGCCAATCGTCGTATCGGCTAACTTGACGATCAGCTCGAACATCACGGTCTGTGCTTGCCAAGTGACAAACAACGCGGTAATCACGGTACAACCGAATGCGACTTTGATCGTACAGCGCGAGGTCATTATCGATCCGAATGCAAACATCATCGTGGAGAACACAGGAAGCGTGGTGCAAATCGAAGACTCTGCGGCCAATACCGGTATCGCTACGGTTAAGAGAAACAGTGCTCCAATGAAAAACTTTGATTTTACATACTGGTCGTCTCCGGTTCAAGGTCAAACGTTGCACAACTTGTCTCCGCTAACGAGATTCGACAAATATTACAGCTTCAATCCTGTCACGAATGCCTGGGTAACCCATGTGAATGGTGTGCAGGTTATGGCTCCGGGATTGGGCTATATAGTGCGCGCACCACTTGACTGGAGCGTGACCAATGCTGTCGGCGGTCGCTATCCGGCCACTTTCATCGGAACGATGAACTCTGGAATCATCTCGACCCCATTCAACAAAGGTGCGGGTACTTTCAACCTGATCGGGAACCCTTATCCGTCGGCAATCGATATCGATTTGTTCCTGACAGATCCGGCAAACTCGAACCTGGTCAACGGCACGATTTACCTTTGGACGCACAACACGGCCGTAAGTGCATCCACGCCAGGCGGAGCACAATACAACTATACTGCCGACGATTACGCCAAATACAACTTGACGGGCGGTGTAAGAACGGCGAATCCATCGATCAGCGGCGGAGCCGAACCAACAGGTAAAGTTGCCTCAGGTCAAGGTTTCTTCATCGAAACAAGAGCCGGTTTGGCCAACGGAAACTACAATGTGAGTTTCAGGAACGCCATGCGTGTCGCCAACCAGAACGGCCAATTTTTCAGACCGGCAGCCGATCAGTCGCTATCGACGACGCAAACCGAAGGTCTCGAAAAGCACCGCGCTTGGCTGAGTCTTCACAACGCTGACGGAGCTTATGACCAAATGCTTGTCGGATACATCGAAAGCGCCACGAATGAAAAAGACCGTTTGTTCGACGGGGAAATCTTCAACGGCGGAAACTTCGTGAGCATGTACACGATTTTGGGAACTGCCAAGCTTTCGATCCAAGGACGTGCTTTGCCCTTCGATGTAAACGATGTGATTCCTGTCGGATACAAATCGTCTGTAGCCGGAACGTTCACGATCACGCTCGAGCATTTCGACGGCCTGTTCGACAACCAAAATGTGTACCTCTTGGACAAATCGGACATGAGTTACCACAACCTGAGTGAAGCCGAATATTCGTTCACGACGGCCACGGGAACGTTCAACGCTCGTTTCGAGTTGCATTTCCAGACATCTGCTTTGGGAGTTGGCGATCATACACCAGACGCAAACACAGTGTACATTGTCAAGAACGACAAGCATATCGAGGTAAGCTCAGGAAATTACAACATGACCAACATTGCGATCTATGACCTTACAGGCAAGCTCGTGTATGACAAAAAGGACATCAACGCGACTTTGTTCAGCACAAAAGACATGAACATCGCAGCCCAAGTCCTGATCGTAAAAGTCACTCTTGACAACGATGCGGTCATCACCAAAAAAGTTATCATGTATTAAAGTATAGAATTTGAATAGGTTGTTTTTAGTTGTTTTAGTTTAGGAAAGAATCCCGTCACCCCAAATGGCGGGATTTCTTTTTTACCCGAATTTTGACTTTCGGATAGTGTCGCATCGGTGAAAAATTTAAATTGCGATCAACCTAACAACATCGCTATGAAATTCCTATGTCTTTTTTCGGATTGCTTTTCTGCAACGTCCACGCGCAAAATCCTCTCGTATTCAATAAGACGAACTTGCAATCGGAAGACAAATGGGTTGTGTATCCGACGAAAGTCGAAGGCACTTACGCGTTCGGATTCATTTTCATCGACCCAAAAGACGGACTGATTTTCGCATTCGAAGACACGTTCAAAATTGATGGGAACGGAAAATTCGAGAGAATTCCTTCTGCGAGAATCCCTAATTCAGGCAGGGCGATCGTCAAGATTCAACCTGACGAGACGCAGTTGGCCGAAATCCCCGAATTGAAATTTGAGGAACTCGGAATCGACAAGACGCCAAAATGGCTCGTCAAGTTCAAAGAAGGTGAAAATACGGCTGCCTACCACTATCGCCGCGGTTATCTCTTCAACGAATGGAAACAGTTCGACAAGGCATTGACCTATTTGGAAACCGCTGACAAACTCGATCCCAAATATAAAGGCCTGCAAACAGAATTGGCCTTTTCCTACAATGCTCTTGGCAAGCACGACAAGGCCGAAGCCGCGCTAAAGAAAGCAATCAAACTTGACCCGAACGATTGTTACGCGCTGAAAGAATTGGCCTACACTTACAATTCAACTGACAAACTCGCCAAGGCAGAAGAAATCTACAAAACCATGAAAAACTGTGAAGGCCAGAAATATCTTATGGAAACGGCCCAAAATCTCGCCTACCGATATTTTGAGAAAAAGGACAAGAAGAACTTCGACAAATGGGCTTCAGAAACACGCAAGTACGATACGAATCCGCAGTATTTGAAAAATGTCGACGAAATGGAAAAGCAGTTAAAAAAGTAAGTAAGTCTACGACTGAATCGGCACCAGATTCTGATCCAACCAAACCTTGTCGCGGGAAGTCGCATCCAAAACATCGATATTCAAAGCCGTTGCGATGTGTTTGGCTTTGGCGAAAGCATCAGACTTGTCTGTTGTACTGAAAAAAGTAATGTGTTTGTTTCCGTAAAACACGTTCAGGACGATAATATTCGCCGAAACATCGGTCGAAATCGAGGCGTAACGAACAGTTTGCGTCTCTTTTGTGGTGAATACCGAAACGTAATCAAACGCAGGATTCGGCTTCCAGTTCCCGAATTTTATGCCAACGACAAATTTCGTTTCCCGATACATTTTCGAATTCAGATCCAATTCCGCTCCATTTGTCCGCAAAGCCGAAACGCCTACGCAAACCCAAAAAATAAAGCCGATGGGATTATTGCTCACAAGTAGGAAAACGGCGAAAAGTCCACATAAGACTCCGAGCAGTATTTTCCAGAAAGAAAGGTGTTTTTTGTAAGAAATTATTGCAGACATATCAACGAATTTGAACCACCACACTCACCGCATTCCCACCAAATCCGACGGCGTTGACCATGATTTTTTTCAAACGTAGCGATTTTTCCGTCAAGCGGAACGGCGAGCCTATAAATTCCTGTTTCTGTAGCATCAAAACCGCCATTTCCACACTCAAAATCCCCGACGAACCAAACGTATGTCCGGTTTGCCATTTATTGGTCGTAAGTTGCGGTTTGTGGTTTCCGAAGACTTTTTCGATGGCGCGCAATTCCGTAAGATCGCCTTTTATCGTGCCCGGAGCGTGCATGACGATCGCGTCGATTTCGCTCGGATGCATTTCTCCCAAAGCCATTTTCATCGACTTTTGGAAACAATCGGCTTCGGTTGAGATCGAGGTGTTGTGTTCGAGGATTTCCGTCGCGTATCCGATGCCCGAAATTACCGCGATCGCCTTGTTGGACAATCCTTTTTCGAGACAACAGATTGCCGCGCCTTCGCCCAAAATCATCGAATTTTTGTCTTTGTCGAAATCCATCGCATGAGACGGAAATTTGCCTTCTTCGCGAGAATAGATCTTCAAGGCTTGCATTTGTGCGATCGTGAAAGGCGTGAGTGGCGCCTCGCTTCCGCCGACCAGAAACTTGTCGGACATTCCGGAATTGATCCAGGCGATTCCGTTCAAAAGTGCGTGCAACGAAGTGGAACACGTGATGGAGTGCGAGATTTCAGGTCCGTCAGATTGCAGATCGTGCGCAACCCAGGACGAAATGTTTCCCAAGGTCGTCGTCGGCGAAGCCAAAGTCGCGGCTTTTCGGTTCTCGAGAAAATCCTCGAAGTGTTTTTCGAACAATCCGGTCGCCCCACGTGATGAACCGATGTTTATTCCGAAAGTATCGTCTTTGCTCCATCCGGCTTTTTCGACCGCTTTTCGCGAAGCCAAAATGGCAAACAAAACCGAATCATCAAGCGAGCGATATTTGTTGTCGGAATTCTTGAGGACGGAAATCCCGCGTTTCAAATCTTCGGACAAAAACGCGCCCCAAGCCAGATTCCCATTGAAATCGGCTTTGGAAAAAAGTGGTTTTCGAGACAGATAACTTTCCCAAACGGAAGCATCCGAATCGCCCAAAGGAGAAACCGACGCTAGCGAAATTATGGAGACAGGTGTGAACAAATCAGGGATTTTGCAGTTAATCGAATGTCAACAGTCACATTTGGAACAACATTCGGATGACGAATCGCAGCTTTTTACCAATGAAAGGCGCGATTCAAAATCCACGCAAAAATACGGTAAAATCATCGGTTTTTGGTCAGATTGAGTTGGCAAGTCAAGATTGATTCGAGTTCCGATTTTCGACGAATTCTTACGGCATCAAGCAATTTCGTCCAGCGCTTTTTCGATAATCGAATACACGTTTTCCAGCTGTTCATCAGTCATCACATAAGGCGGAAGCACGTAAACGATATTGCCGACCGGACGCAAAATCACACCGTTTTCAATAAAGAAATCATAGAGTTTGTTTCGCAGTTCGCCATAGTAAGCCGATTCGCCATCGGTTTTGATTTCGAGCGCCATGATCGTTCCCAGCACGCGCGAGGCTTTGACTTTCGGATGTTTCGCGATCCTATCCGCAAATGCCGATTGCGTTTTGTTTATCCGAACCAAATTCATCTGGATTTCTTCGGATTTCAGAAGTTCGAATGCCGCAAGCGCCGCGGCACAACCGGTTGGATTCGCGGTAAAAGTATGTCCGTGGAAAAGCGCTTTGTTGATGTCATCCGAATAGAAAGCGTCGAAAACATCGTTCGTAAAAGTCGTGATCGCCATCGGAATCGTGCCGCCGGTCAACGCTTTCGACAGACAGATCGCGTCCGGCTGTTGCGTCAGGTAATCGCAAGCGAAATTCTTTCCGGTTTTTCCGAAACCCGTCATGACTTCGTCGGCAATCGTCAAAACGTCATTTTGTCTGCAGATTGAAATCAATTCGTCCAACACATTGGGAGCATACATGACCATTCCGGCCGCGCCCAAAATCAGAGGTTCAAAAATAAAGGCTGCACAATCGTTCTCTGAAATGACTTTTTCCAATGCCGATTTCGAGCGTTCCTCGTTGCCAAAAGTCGGAACCGGAATCCGGACAACGTCGATAAACATGCCCTTGAAAGCTTGCGTGTACAACGAAATTCCGCTCGCCGCCATAGCGGCAAACGTGTCGCCGTGAAACGCATCTTCGAACGCGATTATGGTTTTTCGCAGCTGGCCTTTATTGAAAAAATATTGCAACGAAGCTTTAATCGCGACTTCCACCGCTGTCGATCCGTTGTCTGAAAAGAAAACTTTCCCTTGGTTCGGCGGCAACATTTCGAGCAATTGTTCGGCGACTTTTATCGCGGGCTCGTGCGTGAATCCGCCAAAAAGGACGTGTTCCAAAGTCGTCAGTTGCTTGTAGATCGCATCGGCTATGAATTTGTTCGAATGCCCAAAAGGATTCACCCACCAAGAGGCGATCGCGTCGAGATATTCCTTTCCGTCAAAATCCCAAACCAGCGCGCCTTGTGCCTTTGCGATTGCCACGGGCGGTTTTGCGGTTTTGTGTTGCGTGTAAGGATGCCAAATGTAGGCGGCGTCTTTTTCGATGAGGTTCATATTAGGCATTTAGGATGTTTTGCCGGAATTCATCGGCATAATCGGCAATCACTTCCCGATCGAAAAACGGTTCATTCGCGATACGTCCGATCATTTTCAAACCCGTTTTGTCGAGGATAATTTTTTCTGTGGATGCGAATTCGTCTCCGGAAAATATGATTCCCGCGATGTTCGCCTTTTGGTTTTTCAAGGCTTCGATCGTCAATAAAGTATGGCTGATGCTTCCCAGATAATGACGTGAAACGACGATCACTTTGTAATCGGGTTCGATCAAATCTGCAATTGTGTCTTTTTCGTTCAATGGCACGTAAAGTCCGCCTGCGCCTTCGATTACCAAATGCTCGTTGTCGAATTTTGGCTCGGATATTTTGTCGAGGTCGATTCGGATGCCATCCAGTTCGGCAGCCAAATGCGGACTCGCGGGCGTATTTAGCGCATAAGAATTCGGATGGATTTTCGTCTTGTCGTTAGAAACGTATTTCCTGATTTTGTGAGAGTCGGAATTGTCTAGATCGCCCGCTTGGATCGGTTTCCAATAGTCGGCTTCGAGCGCTTGTGTCACGATGGCCGAGGCGACTGTTTTTCCCACTTCGGTCGAGATTCCGGTGATAAAAAACTTCATACTCCAAAGATACCGATTGCAATTTTAGCGAAGGTCAAAATGAACGCCGTTCCAAACCTTTAACAATTTTTACAGATTTTCTGTAATTGAAGCTCTAATTTTTTCAGTACGGAAACACATCGGCCCTTCCCCGATGACAAGGTCGCAATTTTCACGCTATCCGAATTACAGATAAAATGTACATTTTGTTAAATGAAGGTGTTGCCATCCAAAAAATCCAATCTGAAAAAATCGCACAATCGTACACTCACTCATTTTTCGCTACATTTAGTAGCACAACGCAACAACATGAACCGAACCGCAATTCCGCCTTACGTCAAATTCGTCTTTTTGTCGCTTTTGATCATCATCATCGTTTTTTTCATGGTCATGGCCAAAAAAATCCTGATTCCATTGATGCTTTCGGCGTATATCGCCATGTTGCTGACGGCGTTTTGCAACAGGCTCGAAAAGCACAAAATCCCGCGTTCGCTGGCGGCATTTATCGCGCTTTTGCTGGCTTCGGCTTTCCTTATCGGATTTTTGTATTTCGTCGTGACGCAAGTTGGCAGTTTTACGCAAGATGTCGAGTCGAACATGCAGGCGAATTTGGACAATTTCGTAAAAAATATCGACGCCTGGGTGCAAAACAAAACGGGTTTTGACATGCAGATGGAACGCGGATTCGACCTCAAAAAAATCTTCAGTCTGGTACAATCGGACGACAAGGCGCTCACCGATTTCGTATTCAAGGCCTTGGGAACGCTGTCAGACATTGTCCTGCTTCCTGTTTTCATCTTTTTCCTGCTCATTTATCGCGACCATTTCGCCGCTTTCGCCAGCAAGGTTTTCAAGCGCAGAAACGATTCCGATCTATTGAAACAAATTGCCGATGTCAGGAAAGTTGTCCACAATTACCTCGTCGGAGCCGGAAAAGTCATGCTGATTTTGGGCGTCGTGAACACGGGAATCTTGTTCGCTCTCGGAATAAAGCACGCGATTTTCTTCGGAATGCTCGCCGGTTTCCTGAACA
This sequence comes from Flavobacterium sp., assembly GCF_004295795.1. GTDB lineage: Bacteria > Bacteroidota > Bacteroidia > Flavobacteriales > Flavobacteriaceae > Flavobacterium. The sequence continues at coordinate 128,321 of NZ_SEBR01000003.1, forward strand.
TAATCCCTTATCTCGGTCCGACTTTGGGAGCGATTTTGCCGTTCATTTTCGCGTTGTTGACCAAAGACAGTTTGTTTTATCCGGCGGCTGTCGTCGTGGCCTTCACGTTGATTCAATTGCTTGAAAGCGCTTATCTGACGCCAAGAATTACGGGCGCGAACGTGAATCTGAACGCGTTCATAACCTTTATCGGATTGCTTATCGGTGGCGCGATTTGGGGAATTCCGGGTATGATTTTGATCATTCCGACCATCGCGATTCTCAAGAAACTTTTCGAGCTGAGTCCGGAAACCGAACCTTATGCTTATTTGTTTGGGGAAGAGAATCCGAAGTGGTTTCGCAAACGGAAAATTTCGTGATTAACGCCAATCAAATTTGACCCTGTCACTGTTTAAAACCCTGACAGGGTTTATAACCCTGACAGGGTTAGAAAAGTAAGGAAGTCGAACCCACTTCGATTACAGATTTCACGTAAAAAATGTTAAAAGTGAACCGACTGAATGTCAGAAAAAAAAGTCAGTCCCGAAGTGAAATCGAAAGTCTGTCGTTGCGGAATTTGTCGTCCGAACAGTCAATCGGAACGAGAATTTGCTTCGAACGATCATAAAAATAAGTCGCACACAAATCCGATTCCGCACTTTTTGTTTCAAAGAAAACCGTGTCTTTTTCAATATGGAATTTCCCGTAAGATTCGTCGATGAACGCTTCGTCGGGCGGAAGATAAAACGTGGAATCGCTGTAAAGTTTGACTTCGTAAGCGATCATTCCCTGGGTTTGCTGGCAAAGTCCTATTTGGGTTTTGGACGCGAAGCGCTTTTCTTGGTTTGTGCAACAGATTGTGGTTAGTGCTAGTGTTGCTGCGATTGTTTTGGTGGGCGCGAAGTCTGTGACTTTGCGACGGCGTTTGCGAGTCTGTGACTCGCTTTTCATGATTTTTCCATGCCGAATTCGTGTCCGCACACCGAACATTTGTAGTGATGGTTCGCATACAATGGCAATCCGCCCAAAAGCGCCGAACCGATCAAAGCGAGAAGCGTCTTTTTTTCGCGTGCAGAAGTCACCATTTCGACCTTGTGTTCGTGACATTTAGGACACTCGACCTGCTCGCCGTTTTCGTCGATCGAGAATTGCGTCACTTCAGATAAAACCGCTTTCGCCGATTCAAAATCCTCAGATTTCACAAACAGTTTCACGCCGCCCACTGCATTGCTGACCAAAGGATCGGCATCGACAGTATGATTGTCGCGCACGAAAACGTCTATGCCACGCGACTCAAGCAAGCCCTTGAAAATTTGTGCTTCGGACGAATAGGTGTAAGACGACAAAAAAGCGAATTCATCCATGTTTAAGGGTTTGGAAAGACAAGGTCGCACAAATATTCGAGAAGTGCGGTGACTTCCGTTTCCGAATTGTATGAATGCAGACAAATCCGGAGTCTTTCCTGACCTTCTGGAACGGTTGGCGACAAGATCGCTTTTACTCCAAAACCGCGTTGCTGTAATTTTTGGGCCACCGATTTTACTTTTTCGTTACCCGGAACGATCGCGCACTGAATGCCAGATTTGCTGTAAACGAACATCGGTTTGAGCGACAATCTGTACTTTTCGCGATTGAAGTGCGAAACGATTTCGGTCAATTTGGCGATATTGGCTGTGATTTGCAATTGCTTGTAAGCCGACAAAATCGTCGCAATGGAATGAGGCGGAAGCGCGGTCGTATAGATAAAACTTCTCGAGAAATTGATCAGATAATCGCGAAGTTCTTTCGATCCGAGAATCGCTGCGCCGTGGCAACCCAAACCTTTTCCGAAAGTCATGATTCTCGCGAAAACTTTGTCTTCAAGGTTTTGCTGTTGCACCAAACCACATCCGAATTCCCCGAAAACGCCAAGCGCGTGAGCTTCGTCGACGACCAGAAGGCAGTCATTTTTTTGGGTGATTTCAGACAGTTGTTCAAGGTTTGGGGAATCGCCATCCATGGAAAAAACAGATTCCGTGACAACATAGATCTGGCTTTCGCCTGATTGGAATTTCGCGACCAATTTCTCGAGTTCTTCAAGATCGTTATGCCCGAATTTGAACGATTTGGCGCGAGACAAACCAATGCCGTCGCGAATCGAGGCGTGACACAATTCGTCGTAAAGGATCACGTCGCTTCGTTGCGGAACCGAACTGAAAAACCCAACATTGGCATCGTATCCCGAGTTGAAAATCAACGCCGATTCTGTTTGGTGGAATTGCGCGATAAAGGTTTCGGCGTGGTCGTAAATCGCGTGGTTTCCCGAAATGAGTCGCGATCCCGTCGAACCGTTCGCAAATGTTCGCTGTCGTTTGAGAAGATCGTGGGTTTCGTCGAAAATTTCCTTCGAACGCGCGAATCCTATGTAATCGTTCGAGTAGAAATCGACGGGGAATTCGGGAGAGGAAAGGTTTCGCAAAGCGTTTTCCTGTTCGCGTTTCCGGAGTTTTTCGAGCAGTTTTTTCGGGAAGTCCATTTTGTAAAATTAGACAAATCGTTCTAAGCGCGAAAGCAGGTTTATTAGCCCCGTGGCAGCGGATAGCCTTTTGCGGGCCGACGCTATTTTTTGGCGCGAAAAGCGGGCGACCGCAGGAAGCCACGCTAGGCGCGATCCAAAAAAAGCGTTGGACAAAAAAGCTAATAGCTAAGCCACGGATAGGCTACAAAAAGATAATTACTAAAAGTTTTTTGATAAAAAATTATTGTTATTCGATAATATTTATACATTTGCTCCAACCAATAACATACAAAATGAGAAAACTCAACATTCTAAAAACCTGTCTGGATTTATTTTTCTTCTTCGGAATTTTGTCTTTTGCCGCGGCCTTGATTTTTGTTCCGATGGCAGTTTTCAGCGACGAGGCAATCGATCTAACCGTGAACGGAAGGAACATCGTCGTGGACAATTGGGGCGCGAAAACGTTACTGATTTGCTGGCTCGTGGCAGCGGCGCTTTTCGTCAAAGCCATCCAATTTTTGAGGAGAATCGTGAAGTCATTTGTCAAGCGCGAGATTTTTACCGACGACGTGATCAAGAATTTCAATCTCGTCGGGATTTGCCTGCTGATTTCCACTTTGGTTGTCGGAATTCCGAACTTTATCTATCACGCGATCTTTCACAGTAAAGTCGGGTTTGAATTGGAAGTCGGAAGTTTCGATTCCGGAATTTTGTCCATAGCTTTGGCCTTGTTCTTCATGGTCTTGAGCGAGGTTTTCAAAATCGCGAAACACCTTAAAGAAGAAAACGATTTGACACTTTAATGCCGATAATAATCAACGTAGACGTAATGTTGGCCAAGCGCAAGATGCGTTCCAACGAGCTCGCCGACCGCATCGGGATGACGACGGCCAATCTGTCGATCCTCAAAACGGGCAAGGCAAAGGCGATCCGTTTCTCGACTTTGGAAGCGATTTGCGAGGTTTTGCAATGCCAGCCGTCCGACATAATCGAATATGTACCAGAAATCAAAACCCAATGATATGAAAGGTAAAACCGTGATATTGCTTTTGCTGGCCGGAATGTTGGCCGTAGTCGGAGCCGCGTTCCTCAAGATCCAACACGTCGGGAACGCCGAGCTTTTTCTGCTTTTGGCACTCGTTTTCCAGGTCGGGATTTTCGGCTACATCATTTACAGGAATTTCTCGAAAGGCGGAAAATCCTAATAACAATCCATCTTGATCTGGCCGTTCGACTGAAAATGGCTTAAAGGCTGTCTAAGTTTGCTTTCGCAGATGTCAGACAAGAGTTCGAGCACGTTGTTTTGCATCGCCAAAGAGCCGCAAAGCAAGATTTGTCCGCCGTTCTTGAGCACTTCCGATACAAATTCCGAATCTCTTTCCAACAGATTTTTCACGTACTGACTTTCGCCTTCACGCGAAAAAGCCCGGTGAAGTTGCGTCAGTTTTCCAGATTTCACCTTTGCGTCCAAAAACGTTTCGTAAGGCGCGAACGACGCTGAATTCCGGAATCCGCAGTACAAATGGCATTCGCTCATCGGACTGTTTTCGTCGATCATACCCAAAAATGGCGCGATTCCCGTTCCATTTGAAATCAGGATCGATTGTTTTGATTTCGGATTGAAATGGAATTCAGGGTTTTCGACGATTCTTGCGTTTATGGTTTGCCCGATTTCGAGTTCGTACAAGAACTTCGATCCGAGTCCGAATTCGTGTCTTTTGACGCTCAACTGGATTCGGTTTTGGACTTTTCCGATGGAATATTGCCGTTCGCGATGATCGTCCGCCGGATAGACATTGAGCAAATCGCCCGATCGGAATTTTTTGTTCTTGACCGATTCAAGCGTGACCAAAAACGCTCCGTCGATTTCGGATTCCGTTTTTGTGACCACCTTAAATTGCTGCAATTTCCTCGGTTTCTGACTCACCGATTTCAAATCGAGCTTGACATCGATCGCAGCTTTATTCGACCATTCCGAGACAAATTCCGTAAAACTCTCGATCGATTTGTCGTTCACCGTCCTGATTTCTAAAAATGGATTCAGGTTTTCATGAAGCGACATGGCGTTGTAGACATGGTAGGCGAACTGGCAAAAATCGGGATAATTGTGAGAGCCGAATCCCACGACAGAAAAGTTCACAGCCTGATTTTGCAAGTGTTTTTCGATCAGCGCCAATGCTTTTTTGGCATTTGTCGGAGCTTCGCCGCTGCCGTAAGTTGCGGTGATAACGACAATGTGTTTGGCCGATTCGAATTTGTCGTATCGGTTCAACTCTGTGAAATGCGATTTCTGTCCGGATTTTATCAATGCCAGATGAAACGCTTTCGCAAATCCCATCGTACTTCCGTTTTCAGATCCGACCAGAACGACGATTTCGGCTTCGCTTTTCTTGTATTTGTTCCTGATTCTCGAGCTGCGACGTTTCAGAGTCATCGCGAATCCGGAGTAAATGAAGAAAATAATGTTCACGCAAGCGATCGCCAAAATCATTGCCCAAACCAGATTCGTGCGTCCGGTGTGCAAAGTTTGACTCATGTTGAGCAAAGTTTCGGTTGGTGGCGCGATTTTCTCACTGAGAATTTCTCCCGTAAATTGGTTCACGATCCATTCGCGATCCGTCAGCCGAACCGTGAACGCATCTTCGATATCATCGGAAAAAGGAAAATCGACGGTTTTTACTTCTGACAAAGGCGTGTTCCGAAAAGCGGCAAATTCGGCAACTGATACTTTCGGTCCTGATTTCGATTTTTCATAGTCGACATCATGCGTGAACTTGGCTTTCTGTAAAACCTCGAATTCTTCCAATGTCATCACAACGCCGGTCGCCGAAATGATCAGGATCGGAATCAGCCAAATGCGTCCGAAAACCACGTGATAGAACGAGAAGAAATCCTCGCGCACGACTTTCGAGAAGAAATGCCTGAGACCGCGCTGGCGTTTTACGACGAGAATGATTCCGGTCAACGAAATCAGGAATAGCAAAAAGGCTGTGATTCCCATGAAAAGACGTCCGAGTCCGTGCAGGAAAAGCGATCGGTGCAACGTTAACATGAATTGGAAAAACGGCTGCTTTTCGGAGACTTTTCCCAGCGATTTGCCGGTTTTGGGATTGATGTAGACGTTCTCGGAATCTCCGTTTGCATTGATGACATCGGCTTCGACAAAACGCTCCTTTCGAACTTTGAGCGCAATGACTTCGTCGAAATTGCCTTTCATGTTCCCCAAAGTTTCGGCAAGCGTGACGTTTTGAGTATTTACCGCATAAGGTTGCAGACTTTCGGAAACGGGCAGGAACGCCAACGCGATTCCCGTAATCGACGCGAGTAACAGAAAAAGAAAAGAAGATACGGCCAAAGCGAGATGGCTGTATCTCCAAATTGAAATTGTCATTCGTCTAGTTTTGATCCTTGCCAGGCGCGAGTCGCACGTAGCGGATATAGTTCGAACCTTCGACTTTGCCCGACACATTTTCGGTCGTGAGCGGCACTTCGATGTCGTTTACGTTGTATTTCTGGTTTTCGACGGCGGCCTCGAAACGCAAAGTATAACCTTTGTCGATTTTGGATTTGTCGATCTCAAGAACTTGCGTCCCGCGATCGCCGCCTGCCATCGAAGCGCCCGTGATTGCAGAAATGTTCTGTTTTTTTACTTTTTGGAATTTCCACCATTCCTTCAAATCGGGATACCATTTTTTGTCGCGGCCCAAAACGTAAAGCGTTTCTTCGTATTCGCCTTTCGGATTCACCAAAGAAACCACGATATACGCGCCTTCGCCTGGATAATTCGACATTTGGATCATGCATTTGAGCTTTTCGGATTGGGCATTCGAGGCCGAAGCGAACAAAAGGAAAGCGAGCGTCAAGAGTTTAAAAGCGTGTTTCATGATTTGAGGAAGTCGATCGCGACTTTGTTTTGTTTGAGGATTTCGTTTTCCGACGCAAGGTCGAACGCGGTTTCGTTCATGTCGGTTTTGTCCGATTTTTTTGCGCCTGATGCGACCAAAAATTTGAGCACATCGCCATTTTTGGCGCTCATCGCCGCTTTGTGCAAAGCCGTCAAACCTTCGCCGTTCTTTTTGTTGATGTCGATATTGAGCGATTTTGCGCGTTCGAGAAGCGACATGTCGTCTTTCGCGATCGCAAGGTGATAAAGCGTGTTGCCGTTTTTTTGTGCCGATGTCACATCGACGCCTTTTTGCTGCAAAGCCCTGAGTTTGGAGTCGAAAGCTTCGGATTTTTTCGGATTGTACGATTGCACGAGATAGTACGCCAAGTTGTTTCCGTCGACGTCAGTGATTTTCGCATCGGCACCTTTTTCTAAAAGGAAAGCGACGGCTTCGGGAGAATTGAACTGGATCGCGTAAGTCAACGCCGATTGACCTTTTGCATTGGTCGCATTTATGTTTTTGGTCTTTTCGGACAACAATTTCAGTGTTGGCAAATCGGCAGCAGTCGCGGCGTTCATCAAAACGGTGTTGCCTTCTTTGGTCGCTTTGTTCACGTCGACGCCTTTCGACAAAAAGTAGTTGATGACCTCGGTTTGATTTTCCTTTCGGACAACATAATGAAGCGGATTTTCGCCGTTCGCACCGACTGTATTCGGCTTCACACCTTTCGATTCGAGATATTGGTAAGTCTCGAGTTTGTTTGTATTCGAACGCGAACCTTGCGCGGCCATGACCATGGCATTGTCCGTGAATTTTGCGCCTTTTTTCTGCAAAGCGTCCATGATTTCGCGGTTGCCCGATTTGGCTACGTAGTTCAAAGCGCCGTTACCGTTCGCGTCTTTGCTTTTGAGATCGAATCCTTTGGATACGAAATAGTCGACCACAGTCAAGTCTTTCGCCGAACCGGCCGCGAGTAATAAAGCATTTGCTCCGTCGTGATCGAGGTCTTTTTTCAGGTTCGCTCCATAAGAAATGCACAAATCGTAAACCTTCGTGTTTGTTTGGCCAGTCGCGGCCGCAAAGTTCAAGACCGTGTAGCCGTGATCGTCGTGCAAGTCGGTTTTCGCGCCTTTCGCTTTGAGGTAAGCCATCAAGTCAGGATTTCCGGCGTAGGCTGCCCAAAATAGGTAAGTGCGTCCGTCGTGCGTGATTTTGTTTACGTCATTTCCGGGTTTTGACAGTAAATATTCGATTGTTTCCTTCGGAGCTTTTTCGAGAATGGCATAAACTGTCGCGTCGAACGCATTTGCATTAAGTTTCGTGGCGTCGCTGCCTTTTTGCTCATCGGACTTTACGGTTTCGACTGTCGGCGCGCTTTTCCAGTAAGCGCGGTCGAGAAATACGTTGGTTTGTGCGTTGGCCGAGAATCCGAAGAAAGCCAACGCCAAGAGTGAAAGTATGGATTTTGAATGCATCGATGTGAGGAATTTCAGATGCGGCAAAATTACGCAGAACGATTCTAAATAACGTCTTAAATCTGACAAAAATTTAGTGCTTTCGGACGGTTTGGAAATTTTAGGTTTTTTTACAGATTTTCTGTAATGTAAGCTCAGGGGATTTTTTATTTTAACCCTGTCAGGGTTATAAACCCTGTCACCCTTTTAAACCCTGACAGGGTGTTTTTTTGACAACGAAAAGCCCAACTCGAAACACCCAAAAACAAAAAAAGCCGGAACAAATGCCCGGCTTCTTTATATTCTGAATCGTCTCAGTCAACCAAGACGATCACTTTATTGTCATTCATTTCGATTGTTCCAGATTGGATGGCCAACGTGTATGTCTTTTCATCCAACTTGACGAATTTGCCCGCTACGTCTTTTGAGAAGTGGAAACTGTTCGCCTGAATTTTCACATCGCCTGCGTCCAAAATAGATACGATAGGCGCGTGGTGGTTCAAGATTTGGAAACTTCCGTCAACACCAGGCAACGTTACGGCTGTAACTTCACCGGAAAAAAGCGTCGCTTCGGGAGATATAATATCTAATGTCATAATTTCTAGTATCGAGTTATGAGATTTGAGATGTGAGAGGTTCAAGCATAAACGCAAGACTCATGCCTCAAGACTCAAACTAATTACGCTTCAGCCAACATTTTCTGACCCGCTTCAACTACATCTTCGATAGTTCCTTTCAAGTTGAAAGCCGCTTCTGGCAAGTGATCCAACTCACCATCGATGATCATGTTGAATCCTTTGATGGTGTCTTTGATGTCTACCAAAACGCCCGGAATACCTGTAAACTGCTCGGCAACGTGGAACGGCTGAGACAAGAAACGCTGCACACGACGAGCGCGTGATACAGACAATTTATCTTCTTCGCTCAATTCTTCCATACCAAGGATGGCAATGATATCCTGAAGTTGCTTGTATTTCTGAAGGATTTCTTTCACACGTTGTGCGCAACCGTAGTGCTCGTCACCCAAAATTTGTGGTGTCAAGATACGTGAAGTGGAATCGAGTGGATCAACCGCCGGGTAAATACCTAGTTCGGCGATCTTACGAGACAATACTGTTGTGGCGTCCAAGTGGGCAAATGTCGTTGCCGGCGCCGGGTCGGTCAAGTCATCCGCAGGAACGTAAACCGCCTGTACAGATGTGATCGATCCTTTGTTTGTCGAAGTGATTCGCTCTTGCATCGCGCCCATTTCCGTAGCCAATGTCGGTTGGTAACCAACGGCAGATGGCATACGTCCAAGAAGTGCCGAAACCTCAGAACCAGCTTGTGTAAAACGGAAGATATTGTCGACGAAGAAAAGAACATCTTTTCCTTGATCGGATCCGGCTCCGTCACGGAAGTATTCCGCGATAGAAAGTCCCGAAAGCGCAACACGTGCACGTGCTCCAGGTGGCTCGTTCATCTGACCGAAAACGAAAGTCGCTTTTGAATCGCGCATTCCCTTCATGTCAACTTTTGACAAATCCCATCCGCCTTCTTCCATAGAGTGCATAAAAGCATCTCCGTATTTGATGATACCTGATTCAAGCATCTCGCGAAGCAAATCGTTTCCTTCACGTGTTCTTTCACCCACTCCTGCGAATACCGAAAGTCCACCGTGACCTTTTGCAATGTTGTTGATCAATTCCTGGATCAAGACCGTCTTACCGACACCGGCACCTCCAAAGAGTCCGATTTTTCCTCCCTTTGCGTAAGGCTCGATAAGGTCAATAACTTTGATTCCCGTGAAAAGAACTTCTGTCGAAGTGGAAAGCTCGTCGAAACGCGGAGCCGAACGGTGAATTGAAATCCCGTTTTCTCCGTCGCGTGGCAAATCGCCAAGTCCGTCGATAGCGTCTCCGATCACATTGAAAAGACGTCCGTAAACGTCTGGTCCGATTGGCATCTTGATTGGGTTTCCTGTTCCCACAACTTCGTAACCGCGGCTCAAGCCGTCAGTGGAATCCATCGAAATAGTACGCACCGTGTTTTCACCGATGTGCGATTGAACCTCAAGCACCAAAAGAGAGCCGTCCGCTTTCTTGATTTCGAGTGAATCGTAAATTTTTGGGAGTTCCACATCGCCGCTGAACACTACGTCAACAACCGGCCCGATGATCTGCGCAACTTTTCCTGTGATTTTCGACATTGCTTATGTATTTATTTAATAGCCTTTTATGATTTGGAAAAGACCTTATTTTTTTCGAGTGCAAAGATAGAGTTTTAAAATAGCAAGTCAATAGGTTCGCAGCGAAAAAATCGGTTAAAATTGAGGATTGTTCGCAAGCCTTCAAAACCTACTGCGTTTTCATCAAACAAAAGAGCCATTTCACGTTCGGAAATGGCCCTCTCTTATTTATTGGTAAGATGTGATTTACAAGTTTGATGGATATTGGATCTGATAATTACCCAAATCCACGCCTTTGAAATTCGATCCGTAAGTCGCGTTGATGGCTTCGGCGAATTTGTTGGCGATAAGCGCGTAACCTCTTGCACTTGGGTGGATTCCGTCAAGTGAGAAGGCGCCGCCGGTCGCAAATGTTGCCGTTATCTGATAATTCCCGAAACGGATTCCGCCGTTCAGCAATTGGTTCATGATAGCGAAAGTGTCCACAAATGCAAGACCGTGCGTTTGCGCAGCGTTGGCGATCGTGACGTTATAAGCATCGGTAGCAACTGCAATTTCGGCAATTTCAGCAGGAACAAGCACGTGTTTGTCCTGAAGCGGATAAGTGATTCCGAATTTGTTCAGCGGAGCCGGTATTCCCGCAGGCGCAGTACCGATAGCGGCACGTGTGGTCAACAATATCAAATCGCGGTTCGTTCCGCCTTTGGCTTGACGAGCCTGACCAAAGATCTGTCCATAGAACGTAGCGGTGGCCACGCCCAAAGTTGGTGTGAAAGCCGCTGTAAGCTGTGCCGATAAGTCCGTAAGGGATTCGTCTTTTATCAACAAAGGATTGCCCTGCGTTTTGCTCAACAATTCGATGCGGTCTCCAGCTCCAAAAGCAGTCAACGCCTGTTTAAGCGGGCCGTACAATTGACTGTTGAGAGCATCTACCGTAGCTTCGCCAACTGCAACATCTCCACTGCCCAAAACCGTCGTCGTCAACGGGTTGAAAGGAACAGTAGTGAAAAAAGGCAACGTATTGATGTAAGGCAAATTTGCAACGACACCTTTTCTTCCGTTTTGGGCGAGTTGCGCCACCATTCCGGAATAAACCGCGTCGAAAGTGGCGGGCGGCGTAATGTCATTTCCGGCAACCGGATCCTGCGAAGTGGGAACTCCGCCGTTCGTGGCGTAGCCCAACACGTCATTTCCGCCAATCCAAAGCGAGAAAAATGTAGGATTTTGGGCAAGTGCGTCTCCTAGGACAGATGCTGTCGGAGACGAAGCGAAACGTCCAAAATAAGGATTCAATTGTCCGTAGCCTGCAAATGTCAGGTGGAAACTTTTTGCTCCGGGAACGCCGAAATTGTTGAACGGACCAGTTACAGTCGTTCCGAAAACCGTACCGGAAACGCCGGAAACATTCATTGGCGAAGGTGAAGGAACTTCCGGATTCGGCAGTCCGAGATAAAGTCTTGTAGGAAACTGCGGAATCTGGACGCCGCCCATCGAAAATCCACCAATATTGTCAACCATGTAGGGTTGCAGGAATTCGCCTCCGCCGGCAAGTGCGAATTGAGAGGCGAGAATGTTCGGATAAGAGTTTTCCTGTCCTTTGCGGAATAAGGCATTGTCGCTGTAACCCGCGGCAAATGAGTCGCCGAGTGCCACATATTTTGAGAAATCGGCAGAACCCGACGTGATCGGCTCGTCGACCACCGCGTTCGATCCGTCGTCGTCGCTGCTACAAGCCGCCAAGGTGACCGAGGCGATGAGCAACCATTTGAAATTTCGTATCATCGGAATATTTTTTAGCAATTATTATTTTATGGATTGATTGTGACTTGAGCGTAAACCTGCTGTCCTACGCGTCCGGCACCGATAACTTGGAGATAATCTTTTCCGCCAAGGTTTGCCGCGCCCAATTTGAACATGGTTTTCCATTTTGGAACAGTGTAGCTCAACTGCGCATCGAAAACGCTGATTTCAGGAACGATTCCGTCTGCGAACGAACCTTGGTACAAGTAAGACGTCGACCAGCGGTAGTTGAATGCGAATCCGAGTCCTTTGTAAGCGTTCGGGCTTGAAACCGATGCCTTGATGCGGTGTTTCGGCGTGTTGAAACCTGGAATGAAACTCGGATCTTCTTTTGCGTCATATTTGAATTCGGCAAAGTTGTAATTTGCTCCAACCTCGATGTTCTTGTAGACTTTTTTCGAAAGTCCGACACCAAAACCAAGCGATTTCACTTCTGTTCTCGAGTTTGTGTAAACCTGATAAACGCGACGGTCTCCAAATCCTAGCGCTTGATATCCCAATTGCACGTCGGCGTTCGAGGAATCTGTTCCAACTACACCATAGTAAGGAGTGATGACGCGGGATTGGTTCAGGAAGTCGTTGTAAATGTTGTAGTAAACGTTCGTATCGAAAGACAAATCGTTGTTTACGACCGTTCTGTAGCCGAGTTCAAATGCCTGAACGCGCTCTGGTTTTACCAATCCGATGCTGGCCACTTGCAAATCTGCCGGATTTCCGGAAGCTGCAAACGCTTGAACAGAAGCGAGTGTGTAAGAATTGTTATAAGCGTCGTTACCTGTAAGCGTAACCGTTGCAGGTTGTCCCGCAGCTTGTCCGGCGGCACTTACGTTCATGGTTTCTACGTAACGCGTCAAGTTGTCAGGAGCCGATCCGATAAGGGCGAAAGGTCCCAAATCAAGTCCTATGTACTGATCCTGAGTCGTCGGGTTTCTGAAACCGGTTTGGTAAGAAAGGCGGAAGTTGTGTTCTTTTTTAGCGCCGGCTGAATAAACTGCGGCAAGTCTTGGAGAAACGAATCCGTCGAAATTCTGGCTTTTGTCATAACGCAAAGAGCCTGTCAGTTTCAAGTTCTCGATAGGATTTCCGATGGCTTGGACGTACGCGCCGTATTCGTCGTAGCGAAGTACTCCGTCGTAATCGGTGAAAATCGTTCCCTGAGAATCCAACGCATATTGACGGAAAGATCCGCCAACCATGACTTCCATGATCTTGATCAACTCCTTGAAGTTGTAGTTTGCGTCGATGTGGTACAATTTTGAGTTGTCAAGGAATTTCGCGCCTTGCGTCAAATCTGGATTTGCAGTCACATCCTTTAAAGCTGCCTTGAAAGCGGCAGTTCCAGGAATAAGGCGAGATTGTCCGTTTGGCGTCAAAGGCAATCCAGGAGATTCGTTGTAATCTGCGAAACGACGTGAATATTGAGAAGCGGTTGGAGCATCAAAGCCCAAAACGGCCGACGAAAGCTGATAAGCAGTCGCATAATCCGTAAACCAACCCACATCAGACTTAGCCGCGCGGTTCACATTCCAAGCCGCGAAACGCATGTCATAAGAATCTCCGGCGCTTTCAGATGTCATGTAAGCACGCACGAAGAAATTGCGGTTCTTGACTTCCAAACGAACTTGGTTCATGAGGAAATTTTTGAGCGAGTAGCGGTTCGCACCTTGATAAATAGTGGTTCCTAGACCAACTTTTTCCTGGAAAATGATTTCGAGATCATCGGCGAACGGACGATAGTGCAAAGAGAAATCGGCCTTGACGCTTTCGATCTTGTTGTCGTTGATATCTTGTTCGCGGTAACCCGTACGACTGACTTGTCCAACGTTCGGGATAAAAGTCGTGACCTCGTCTCCGTAAATGTTGAGTCCGTCGTAGTTTTGGTTGACGTCGTGGCTTTCGCCTCCGGATGTCATACTTCTTGTGTCGTTCGCGATCCATTCTGTGGCGCGCATGTAAGTGAAGTTGGCTTTACCGGCGAATTTTGGCGAGAAAGCTTTCGCTGCGCGGATTCCGAAGTCGTAATAATCGTTCGTTCCGGCCGCGTCCTGATACGTTTTTCCGTATTTGAAGTAAGTACTGATTCCTTGGTGGTCAAACGGATTTTTGCTGTTCATGAACAAGATTCCGTTGAAGGCGTTGGCTCCGTAAAGTGCCGATGAAGCGCCCGGAAGCAATTCAACGCTGGCAACGTCAAGTTCAGACAATCCGACAAGGTTACCCAAAACGAAGTTCAAGGCAGGCGAGGAGTTGTCCATTCCGTCTACCAATTGCAGAAAACGCGTGTTGGCAACGGCAGCGAATCCGCGCGTGTTGATCGATTTGAAAGAGAGCGAGCTCGTGTTGAAATGCACTTCTTTCATGTTTTCGAGCCCATCGTAGAACGAAGGCGAAGACGTGTTTTTGACTTGTGCCGCGTTCATGCGCTCGATCGTGACCGGCGATTGCAGCACGCGTTCCGGAGTACGTGATGCCGATACTACGATCTCGTCGAGTTTAGTTTCTTCTCCGGCCATTTTCACGGCGACTTTTTGGTTGGCCGATGTAACTTTGACCGATTGTGTGACGTATCCGATCGAACTCACTTCAATCGAAAACGGCGGCTTTTGGGTTGTGGTGAGCGTGAACGAACCGTCGGAATCTGACACTGTCGCAGAAGAATCTCCAGATACTTTGATGTTCGCTCCTGGAACGGGAAGTCCGGTTCCGGTTTCGCTTACAGTTCCTGAAATTGTCGTCTGCGCTTGGACGAATCCGCAGAAGAACAATGACAAAATGAACAAATAGAATTTCATTGGTTAGGGTTTTGCTTGATTAGTCTCGCCAATGTACAAATAAATCGGACATTCCTAAAAACGCCCATTTTATTTTCATAAATCGGCAAAAAATCATCCCTATTTTATCTATTCAATAAGTAAGAATTTTTTTGTGTTTTCATTAACATTTTGAAAATAGCAAGTTAAAATACACTATGCATGCATATAAAACTGCGTTATCCGTAAAAATGAAAACGATTGAGAAAAATGAAAAAAGCAGCCCGAAAGCCGCTTTTTGAGTATGTATTTTGAGTGTAAGTCCTTATTCTACAGTAACAGACTTTGCCAAATTTCTAGGTTGATCGACGTTGCAGCCGCGCATTACGGCAATGTGGTAAGACAACAATTGCAAAGGGATTGTCGTAAGCAAAGGCGAAAGTGCGTCAGAAGTGTCCGGAATCTCGATCACATAATCGGCCAACTCTCGAACTTGCGTGTCACCTTTGGTCACGACAGCAATGATTTTACCGCTTCTAGACTTGATTTCCTGAATGTTACTCACAACTTTGTCGTAATGTCCTTGTTTCGGCGCGATCACGACAACCGGCATCAACTCATCGATCAACGCGATCGGTCCGTGTTTCATTTCGGCAGCCGGATAACCTTCGGCGTGGATGTACGAAATCTCCTTTAGTTTCAAAGCGCCTTCGAGTGCGACCGGGAAATTGTATCCGCGTCCCAAATAAAGACAGTTTGGGGCATCCTTGAACTTCGCCGCGATTTCCTTGGCAACGTCGTTTGTCTGCAAAGCTTCGGTCACTTTTTCCGGAATCACCTCAAGTTCTTGAAGATAACGGTGGAAATCAGAATTGTTCAAAGTTCCTTTGGCTTTCGCCAGACGCAAAGCGATCATCGTCAAAACGGTAATCTGCGTTGTGAAAGCTTTGGTCGAGGCCACTCCGATTTCAGGTCCGGCGTGCGTGTAAGCTCCGGCGTGCGTTTCGCGCGAAATCGATGAGCCGACCACGTTGCAAACACCAAAAACGAAAGCACCTTTTTCCTTGGCGAGCTTGATGGCGGCCAAAGTATCGGCAGTTTCACCAGATTGGGAAATCGCGATAAGCACGTCGCCTTTGTTGATGATCGGGTTTCTGTATCGGAATTCTGACGCATATTCGACCTCGACCGGAATGCGCGTGAATTCTTCGATGACATATTCGGCCACAAGACCTGCGTGCCAAGATGTTCCGCAAGCCACGATAAGAATGCGTTCTGCATTGAGGAATTTCTCGAGATTGTCTTCGACTCCGGCCATTTGGATAAGGCCTTGGTTGGCGTGAAGACGTCCGCGGTAAGTGTCCTTGATGACGTTCGGTTGTTCGTAGATTTCCTTGAGCATAAAGTGGTCGTAACCGCCTTTTTCGATTTGCTCGAGGTTCATTTGAAGTTCCTGGATATACGGATCCACAAGTCCGTCGTCTTTGATTCGGCGCACTTTGAGTGGTTTGTCCTTGCTCACGATTGCCATTTCCTCATCTTCGAGGTAGATCGCGTTCGATGTGTATTCGATGAATGGCGATGCATCGGATGCGATGAAAAACTCGTCTTTTCCGACTCCGATAGCAAGCGGACTTCCCAAACGAGCCACGACGAATTCGTCCGGACGCTGTTTGTCGAAAACGCAGATCGCGTAAGCTCCGACAACTTGGTTGAGCGCGATTTGCACGGCTTTTCCGAGTTTCACGCCTTCCTTGATTTTGGTTTCCTCAATAAGGTTGACCAAAACTTCGGTGTCTGTATCAGAACTGAATTTGTATCCGCGGTTGATCAATTCCTTTTTCAACGGCTCGTAGTTCTCGATGATTCCGTTGTGGATGATTGCGATATTTCCTGAATTCGAAAGATGCGGATGCGAGTTCACGTCATTTGGAACGCCGTGGGTTGCCCAACGCGTGTGTCCCATTCCGATGTTTCCGTGAAGCGAGATTTCGGCTTCTGAGCGCAATTCGAGGTCAGAAACCTTTCCTTTCGTTTTCGAAAGCTTGAGTTCGTCACCGTCGTA
Source organism: Flavobacterium sp. (assembly GCF_004295795.1). Taxonomy (GTDB): domain Bacteria; phylum Bacteroidota; class Bacteroidia; order Flavobacteriales; family Flavobacteriaceae; genus Flavobacterium. The sequence goes on from NZ_SEBR01000003.1 coordinate 144,920, forward strand.
AAGCATTACGCCCGCGCTGTCATAGCCGCGATATTCCAATCTTTTGAGTCCTTTGATGACAATTGGGTAAGCGTCCCTGTTGCCAATGTATCCAACGATTCCGCACATAATTTATTTCTTGTTTATTTGGTGTAGGTTCTTGTTAATCAGGCTTTGTGTAGTAAACCCTGAGTTTTAGCCTGTCTGCAACGTCTTCACTTTCAGGCCCGTGCAATATTACGCCAAACGGGTGAATTACAGACGACTTGGGAACTTTATTGTAAGAGGTCGTGGTTCCGTCGGCGTTTGGAACCACGATTGGGTTCTTGGTTTTTACCATGCTCGATTCACCGATATTTTCGAGTGCCGAAACTCCAATCCTGACTCGTGTAGAATCCGGCTCGGCGATAAGGCTTCGCACATAATTGGTTATCCTGACTTTGTAGAAGAATTTGTAAATACCGTTGACTTTGGACGAATCGATAAGTCCGCTGTAGATTTTCTTGATTTTTTTCGGATCGGAATCCGTAGAAGTATCAAAAGAATAATCGACCAATGGCTGATTGTGCGTCATGTCGTACAAATAAATACGATCCGGACGCTTCCTTCCGGCCATCGCGACTTCATCTACGTGAAAAGTGAGGTTGGCTTCGTTGATCATCCAGTCTTCGGCTACCATTTGCTCTCTCTCGAGTTGGGAAATGATGTCGACGGCCGCTATACTTCCTTCGCCACCTTTGATTACGATCCGGTTTGGAACGAGCGTCGGTGGATTGTCATAATTGAGCAAAGTGACAGAATTTCCGGTCATGTTGAGTTTCATCTCGAAACGTCTCGGCTTGGTTTCCGAAACTCCGGTAGTCGTATTGGTGACCGTGATATTTCTTCGGTAGTAAATCGTAACCGCGCCTCCGGTGAAGTTCATCATGTTCAGAACGCCTTTGGCCGTCGAAGGATCTGACACCTTGAAATAAAGGCCTCTGAAGTAATTCTTGAATACGTTGTTGTTCGCCAACATTCCGGCCGGCGCCTGCAAAATTCTGTTTTTGAAATAGGCTTTGTTCAATTTCAGATACATTCCCGGCAATTGCGCAACGACATTCGTATCGCCAGCGTTGACGTCAGTTTCGTATTTGTGGAGTTTGTATTCGGTATTCTTGAAATAGAATTGTGTGTTTTCCGCTCCGACCGTGCCAACGCTGGTTCCTGCATCATAAGCGTCGCTTGGCGCATCGTTGAGCAAAGTCGGTGCTTTTGCCGCATCGATTGTGGCATCCATGTCGTTAAAGTACGATTGTGCTTGGGTTTGGTTGTCGACGACTTCCTGAGAACGAAGAAAATACTGGTTTTCGTAAATCTGAAGGTTGAGTTTTGTGGCGGCGTCTCCATGAAGTTCATTGAATTTGTGGATGCGCACGTTATTCTCCGTTTTGTCGTAAGTGGAATTGTAAGGCACGTAAAGTCTTACGGAATCAATGTCGACAAGGTCAGTAAGCGTAGGATTTGCCGAGGCAAGTTCGAGTTGCGTCACGAAATTCGCCGTGGTTTTTCCGAAACCGCCGTCGTTGTAAACGCCGAAAGGAACGATTGTTTGGCCATTGGCCTGAACCGGTCCGGTGAGGTGGTTGGAAGCGGCAATCGACATGTCTTCTCTCGGAACAAATTGATAGTGGTCGTCCCCGACCAGATCTGTACCGATTTCGTTGTAATCCTTGTCACACGAAACCAATGTCACGGCGAAAGCGAAAAACAGCGCTGTCTTGAAAAATTTAGAGATCATAAATGCTTGTAAGGGTTTACAAAACCGCCTGCTTATAGAAATTCGTATAGGCTTGGGCAAAAGTTTCTTTGGGGGCGAAAGGTAGAAAAGGTTTGCCCGAAGATTCTATAAATTTTGTTAAACTTGGAGACACGTTTTCAGAGGCGATAATCACTGCGTCAGAGTGCATTACCGAAGCTTTTATGATGTTTTCGTAGTCTGGGGTTTCAAGGAAAGAAACAGCGTCTTGAGGAACGTCGTCGAACATCACTTTCTTCATCATTTTGCTGTCGAGCGTGCCTTCGAAACCTTGTCCGTAGACCGAAGTCACGATTTTGGTGTGCGCAAACAAAGCCTCGTCCTTGTAATAATGTTTCATGTAGATTGGAAGCATCGCCGCCATCCAACCGTGAACGTGGATGATGTCCGGAACCCAATTCAGTTTCTTGACCGTTTCCACGACGCCTTTCGCAAAGAAAATGGAACGTTCGTCGTTGTCCGGATACAAATTTCCGTCTTCGTCGGTAAACGTCGACTTTCGCTTGAAATATTCGTCGTTGTCGATAAAATAAACCTGGATGCGCTCTTTCGGAATCGATGCGACCTTAATGATTAAGGGCATGTCGAGATCATTAACCACTAAATTCATCCCCGAAAGACGTATCACTTCATGCAATTGGTGTCTTCTCTCATTAATATTTCCGTAACGCGGCATGAAGATTCGTATCTGTCCGCCTTGATCATTGATCATTTTCGGGACGTCGTAAGACATCAAAGACACTTCATTTTCAGCGAGATACGGAACAACCTCAGATGATACGTACAATATCCTCTTATCTTCCATAGGGTAAATCTCTTTTTCTTTAGGCAATAAAAAACAGGCAAAACTACGAAATTTTATGGTATTATTAACAAAAGTGATAATTTTGCGCTCCTTTTAACCTGACACTCCATGCTGATTTTCAACAATCAGAATGACCTTACTGCTCATCTTGAGACAGTAAGCGAACCTGAAGCCAAGATTGGATTTGTTCCGACTATGGGCGCGCTCCACGACGGACACTTATCGCTATTGAAGCAATCTGTATCCGATAATGCTCTGACAGTCATCAGCATTTTTGTGAATCCGACCCAATTCAACAACGCATCCGACCTCGAGAAATACCCGAGAACGCTCGAATCTGACGTCGAAAAGATAAGATCGGTGAACCCGGATATCATCGTGTTCGCTCCATCTGTAATAGACATTTACGGACAAAACGCCGTTTCGGAACATTTCGACTTCGACGGACTCGAAAACCAAATGGAAGGCGCGTTCCGTCCAGGCCATTTTGACGGTGTCGGAACAATCGTCAAACGGCTGTTCGAGATCGTGAAACCCACCAATGCATACTTTGGGGAGAAAGATTTCCAGCAACTCCAGATTGTCAAGAAACTCGTGTCCAAATACAAAATCCCTGTGAACGTCGTGCCTTGCGCCATTTTTCGCGAACCCAACGGACTTGCCATGAGCTCGAGAAACGAACGGCTGCCAAATGAAATCCGGGAAAGAGCGGCTGTCATTTACCAAAGCTTGCAGACTGCCAAACAGCACTTTGGCACGGAATCTGTCAGTCAGTTGCGCGACTCGGTTAAGACGATGATTGAAGGCGTGGAAGGATTTGAACTCGAATACTTCGAAATCGCCGACGAACAAACCCTGGTGCCGATCGAAAAAACGGAAAATAACCTGAAATATCGTGCTTTCATTGCAGTATTCGCAAACGAGGTGCGTTTAATAGATACGGTTTCACTAAATTAATTACCTTTGCCCCCATGTTAGTACATGTTGTAAAGTCGAAGATCCACCGCGTTTCTGTAACCGGAGCCGATCTTAATTATATCGGAAGCATCACCATAGATGAAGCCCTTATGGAAGCGGCAAACATCATCGAAGGTGAAAAAGTTTCGATCGTGAATGTCAACAACGGCGAGCGTTTTGAGACGTATGCCATCACCGGAAACCGCAACAGTGGCGAAATCCAGCTCAACGGACCGGCCGCGCGCAAAGTGCACAAAGGCGACATCATCATCATCATCGCTTACGGAATCCTCGAATTCGAAGAAGCCAAACAATTCAAACCAAGTCTCGTTTTCCCTAACGAGAAAGACAATTCCCTTACGTAATTTTGAAACAGAAGATAAGTAAATTCCTGTCTATAGTGCTTCCTATAGCGTTGGGAATCTATCTTATTTACTATACGTATTACAGTTTTACGCCGGAACAGCTCGTCGAGATCCGGTCGTATTTCAGGGATGCGAATTACTCCTACATCGTCCTTGGCGGATTCGTTGCCGTTCTCGGAAATATTTCCCGTGCCTGGCGCTGGAAATATCCGCTGGAACAAATGGGCTACAAGACGTCTTTCCTCAACAATTTCCTGGCGATAAATGTTTGTTATCTGCTCAATCTCGCCATTCCCAAATCTGGTGAAGTGAGCCGCGCGCTGATTCTGAAAAAGTACGAAGAAGTGCCGTTTGACAAAGGTTTCGGGTCGATCGTCGCCGAAAGATTGCTAGACGTGATCATCCTCTTTTCGTTCATGGTCCTGGCGTTTTTCATCCAATTCGACATCGTCAAGGCCTTCGTCCTTGACCAGATTCCAATCAACAAATTATTGCTTTACGGCGGAATCGCATTCGGATTTTGCATGGTCGCCCTGTGGTTCTACCTGTATTCGAGTTCCAAATTCATCCTGATGTTGAAAGACAAGATCTCGGGGTTGAAAGAAGGCGTTTTCAGTTTGATGAAGATGCAGAAAAAATGGCAGTTTATCGGTCACACGGTCTTTATCTGGCTTTCGTATCTGGCAACTTTTTACGTGACGATGTACGTTTTTCCGCAAACGGCAGTTTTGTCGTTCGGAGCCGCGATTTCGGCATTTGTCGTGGGAAGCATCGCCATCGCATTCACAAACAGCGGTTTCGGAAGCTATCCGTTCCTGATTTCGCAAATCCTGTTTTTTTACTCCATAAGCAAACCGATCGGAACCGCTTTCGGATGGATCGTCTGGTCGTCCCAGATGGTCGTCGTCCTTATCTTCGGATTCGCTTCTTTCCTGTTGCTGCCCGCGCTCAATCGCAGGAAATCTTAGCGTTTTGGCAATGAATTCGGCTTTCGTGCGCACCGATAATTTTGTTATCTTGGGCTCGAAACCAAAGACCTTATGAAAGCTTTCCTGACTTTTTTCGCCCTCGTCTTCACTGTGGCATTCGCTTCGGCACAACACACTGTAATCGACACGGTAAAATCCAAAAAACTCAACGCCGACCGCGAAATCAGCGTGGCACTTCCGCCATCTTACAAAAAAGACAAAACCCGTAAATATCCCATTTTGATTCTTCTCGACGGAGAATATCTGATGCCGGCTTTCACGGGCGCACTCGATTACGGCGCTTACTGGGAAGACATTCCGGAGATGATCGTCGTCGGAATCAGCCAAAACAAGAACAACGAACGCGAAGCCGACTGTAAATACGACAAGGAAACCGGTTTGCCTGAAGACACGGGAAACAATTTCTTCGACTTCATCGGAACCGAACTCATGCCGGCGATCGAGAAAAAATACCGCGTCGCGCCAATGCGACTTATTGCCGGTCACGACATGACGGCCGGTTTTGCGAATTTCTTCCTGTACAAAGACGTGCCGCTTTTCGACGCTTATATTTTGCTTAGCGCGGACATGCCAACGGGAATGGAAGAACAAATTCCCGAGCGACTTCAAAAAGTGCAAAAGCCAATTTGGTACTACCATTGCACGGCCGACGGAGACGTGAAAAAACTCACCACGAGAATCAAGAAACTCGACGACGCTGCCAAAGCCATAAAACGTCCGGGGTTGAATTATTACTTCGACGATTTCAAGGGCGCGTCACATTATTCGTTGGTCTTGTATGCGATTCCAAGTGCTCTTTATCAGTTTTTCTCGGTTTACCAACCTATTTCGGCAAACGAATTCAATGAGAAAATCGTCAAGCTGGAACAAGGTTACGTGCAATATCTGATTGACAAATATGCCACGATCGAGAAATCGATGGGCATGAAAATGAAAGTGCGCCTCAACGATTTCAAGGCGATCGAGGCCGCGCTTATCAAGAACAAAGCTTACAATGAATTCGATCAGTTGGCGCAATTGGCCGAAAAGAACTATCCGAAAACCATGCTCGCCGATTACGAAATGGGCATGATGTATGAGAAAAAAGGCGACAATGCGAGAGCGATTAAATCTTATATGAGAGCTTATCAGATGGAAGAAGTCGGAGATTTGACCAAGGACATGATGATAAACAAAGCCGACGAATTGAAGCGCCAATAAACGCTGCGATTGCATCGGAAAACTTCAAAGCCAAAATTAGAATAAACGCCTAAAAACCTTCGATGTGGCAAAAGTAAAAACAGCCTTTTTCTGCCAAAACTGCGGCACGCAATACTCCAAATGGCAAGGTCAGTGCAATTCGTGCAAGCAATGGAACACGATTGTCGAGGAAATTGTCCAAAAGGAAGAAAAGCCTGTCTGGCGCGCCTCGAATCACGACACCAAACGCGCCTCGAAACCGCTTCGCGTCTCTGAAATCGATTCGGCAGAAGAATATCGCCTCGATAGCATGGACGGCGAACTCAATCGCGTGCTTGGCGGCGGAATCGTTCCGGGATCGTTGATTCTGCTAGGCGGTGAACCCGGAATTGGGAAAAGTACCTTGCTGCTTCAGATTTCGCTCAAATTGCCGTTCAAGACGCTTTATGTTTCGGGAGAAGAAAGCCAGAAGCAGATCAAGATGCGGGCCGAAAGAATCGATCCGTCGAGCAACAATTGCTACATTCTCACAGAGACAAAAACCCAGAATATTTTCAAGCAAGTCGAGGAAATCGAACCCGATATTCTCATAATCGATTCGATCCAGACACTTCACACCGAATACATAGAAGCTTCGCCGGGATCGATCTCGCAAATTCGCGAATGCACGGCCGAACTCATCAAATTCGCCAAGGAATCGAACGTTCCGGTAATCTTGATCGGACACATCACAAAAGACGGAAACATCGCCGGGCCGAAGATTTTGGAACACATGGTCGACACCGTTTTGCAGTTCGAAGGCGATAGAAACCACGTTTACCGATTGTTGCGTTCGCTCAAAAACCGCTTCGGATCGACCGCCGAACTCGGGATTTACGAAATGCAAGGCAGCGGATTGCGCGAGGTTTCGAATCCGTCGGAAATCCTGATTTCGCATCGCGACGAGAATTTGTCGGGAACGGCGATCGCCGCAACTTTAGAAGGCATGCGTCCGTTGATGATCGAAATCCAGGCGCTGGTAAGCACCGCGGTTTACGGAACACCTCAAAGATCGACCACGGGTTACAACGCCAAACGGCTCAACATGATTCTCGCGGTTCTCGAAAAACGCGCGGGTTTCAGGCTCGGGACGAAAGATGTTTTCCTGAACGTGACCGGCGGAATCAACGTCGACGATCCGGCGATCGATTTGGCTGTTGTTGCGGCGATTCTTTCGTCCAACGAAGACATTCCGCTGCATAAGGATTGTTGTTTTGTGGGCGAGGTCGGGCTTTCGGGAGAAATCCGTCCGGTGAATCGCATCGACCAAAGAATACAGGAAGCCGAAAAACTCGGATTTTCGCAGATTTTCGTGTCCAAATACAGCAAGATTTCCGTGAAGAATGTCGGAATCAAAATCAGCCTCGTATCGCGCATCGAAGACGTCGCAACAGAACTTTTTGGTTAACATCTGTTAACATTTTAAATCTTATATTTAGTGTTTATTTGCGTCCGATGAAGAAAAGCACCAAAAAGAAAATCTACATTTCAATCGGTTCATTTTTTGCCTTGATCGTTTTGGCTTTGGTTGCCGTCTTTATTTTCCGCGACCAACTTCTGCACAAAGCCATCAGCAAGGTTTCGGACAAGATTTCTCAGGATTACGACAGCGATTTCTCGATTAAAGATGCCGAATTTACGGGCTTCAGTTCGATTCGGATGCAGGACATTTTGCTTGTTCCGAAAGGCAAAGACACACTTTTCAATGTAAAATCGCTCGACACCGAAGTCAATTTTTGGAAACTTTTCGCAGGCGATCTCCAACTCGGCCGGCTCATTGTAAAAGACGGATTCATCCAACTCGTAAAAAACAAGGACGGCAAAAACTTCGAAGCTTTTTTGCATCCGAAGAAAGACGAGGAGGAAATCGAGACCAACGAGCCTAAAAATTACGCCAAACTCGGTTATAGAATCCTGAATCGCGTGTTGAATCTCGTGCCTGAAAACATGCAGCTCGACAACGTTTCGCTTCGAATGGACGACATGGGACGCAAGGTCACGATGAAAATGGCCAAACTCGAGCTCAAGGACAAGCAATTGCGCACTACGATTGACGTCACGACCAATACGTTCGCCCAAAAATGGGAGATTTCGGGTTTTGCCGATCCGCGCGACAAAAAAACAGATCTGCGTTTTTATTCGACCGATACGCTGGGAATAAAAGTGCCGTGGGTCGACGAACGATACAATCTGAAATCTGGTTTCGATTCCATCCGACTCAAGGTTGACGACATCGATTACAGCGGTGGCGAGATGAAAATCGACGGCTTCAGTTCGATCGCGAATTTGCGTGTGAACCATCCGAAAATCGCTTCGAAAGACGTCGTGATCAAGAACGCACAATTCGATTACCACTTTTTGTTCGGTGCCGATTTTATCGCGGTCGACAGTTCGTCAACGGCGGTTTTGAACAAGATCAAATTCCATCCGTTCGCTTCTTATGATGTTTCGGAAGACACGATCTATAAGGTGAAAGTCGACATCCCGAAAATGCAGGCGCAAGATTTCATCAACTCGCTTCCCGAAGGACTTTTCACGCATTTCGAAGGCATGGAAGCCACGGGCGCATTCGACTACAAACTCAATTTCGCCTACAACAAGAACAAGCCGAATAAAACGGTTTTCGATGTAAAACTCACGCGTGACAACCTCAAGATCGTCAAATACGGAGAAGCCGATCTGGCAAAACTCAACGGCAGTTTCACGTATCGCGCCATCGAGAACGGCAAGCGCCTGCGTCCGATTCTGGTCAATCCGGTGAACATCTATTACACGCCATTGGATCAGATTTCGCCTTACCTGAAACGCGCGGTTTTGACTACAGAAGATCCTTCTTTTTATAACCATCGCGGGTTTATCGAAGATGCTTTCCGTCAGTCGATCGTGCAGAACATCAAGTCGAAAAGGTTCGCGCGCGGCGCAAGTACGATCTCGATGCAATTGGTCAAGAACGTGTTTTTGACGCGCGAGAAAACCTTGTCGCGAAAACTCGAGGAAATCCTGATGGTCTACATCATGGAAAACAATCACATCGTGAGCAAGAACCGCATGTATGAAGTGTATCTGAACATTATAGAATGGGGTCCGAATGTCTATGGAATCGGGGAAGCGTCCTTGTTCTATTTCCTGAAACATCCAAGCGAACTCAACCTGAACGAATCGCTTTTCCTGGCGAGCATCATCCCGAAACCCAAGAAATTCATGTGGCAATTTGACGGAGAAGCGACGCTGAAACCTTATTTGGTGCGCCACAATTCCTCCTTGAAAAACACGATGATGCGACGCGGTTGGCTCACGCCGAATGACACGACGGCACAAACCAAAAAAGTCGTGCTTTACGGAGCGGCGCGTGCCTACGTGAAAAAAGAGGACGAGAAAATCATCAATGTCGACACTTTGTCGATAGATGAATTCGACTTTTAACGACCACTTTCCAGCTCGCGAAGTTTGTCGTAAACCAAATTCGATTCGAAACCTTTTCGCAGCAGGAAATCGCAGAACTTCTTGCGCTTGGCCTGAGTGATCGCGCCTGTAATCGATTCCCAGTGTTTTTCGGCAGTGTCGTGAAAAGTGGACTGATATTCCTCGAGCGAGATTTCCTTCAAAGCCGTGCTGATGTTTCGCTGTGAGATATTTCGTATTTTGAGTTCATTCGTGATGCGAACCTTTCCCCATTTTTTGATGCGGTGTTTTCCTCGTGCAAAAGCAATCGAGAACCTTTCTTCGTTGAGGAAATTGTGCTCAATCAAATGCCCGATAATGTGGTCGATCGCTTCCTGGATCATAGACATGGAGCGGAGTTTGCTCACAACTTCATCGTGACAACGCTCCTGGTAGGCGCAATACGCTTCCAGTTTTTGGCGCGCCTCGTTTACCGTGTACGTTTTGTGAGTTTCGAACCTTTTGTCGGCCATCTTTCAATGTTAATAATTCTGTAACGTAATTTATTTGAGAATTAGTGATTTAGGGCTAAATTTGTTGCCCCGAAGAAATTTGGGAAAATGATAACGAATATACGCCGTAAATTGAATCTAAGAAAAAACAAAACTGCCCGACTTAATGAAATTTAAATTACTACTTCTTGCCCTGGGATACCTATGCCTGGGAGAAATCGCTTACGCACAGTCGATTTGGGAGAATCCGATTACCGGAACAAACCCTAGTTCAACGAACCCTTACACTGCCGGACAGACCGTAGATACTAACATTACGGTTTCTGGAATTGGAACTTCAGGTGTTACTGTGCAAACCGCAAATGACCGATATAATACCTCCGGTTGGAACGGTGCGGCTATAAACGTAGCCAGATATTTCACTTTTACGCTTACGCCGAATTCGGGCAGCCGAATCAATTTCGTGAGTTTTGCTTATAATGGACAAGCTTCAGGAACTGGTCCGACGAGTTTTGCGGTAAGGTCTAGTTTGGATGGATACGCTACAAATATCGGAACTGCTGCGGTTACAGGAACAAATATTTCTTTGGCGGCTGCAGCGTACCAGAACATAACGAGCGCAATCACTTTCCGCGTCTACGCATGGGGCGCTAGTGCCGCCGGAGGAACTTTCAGTATAAACGATTTTATCTTCAACGGAACAGTAATAAACGGCTTCGTTACAGCACAAGACGGCGCATGGTCAACAGGTGCAACCTGGGTTGGAGGCGTCGCGCCAACATCGGCACAAAATGCAACCGTACGCCATGCGGTAACAGACAATGTCGGAATCACGAGAAACGCGGGAAGTTTCACCACGATTGACGCCGGCGCATCGTTGATTACTTCGGCAGGTTACACCAACAACGGATCGACAACCGTAGATGGTACTTATATCGCGGCTTCGGCAACAACGATAAGTACAGGATCGACTTTCAGGATAAACGGAACGCTCCAAATGAACACGGGCGGAACGTTCGCCACAAACGCTCCGGTTTATGGAAACGCGTCAACATTGAATTATGCGTCGGGAGGCAACTTCGGACGCGGTCTGGAATGGAGCGCGATCGGCGTAGGAACAATCGGCACGACCGCAGGTTATCCAAACAACATTTCACTTTCTAACAACACGACGCTCAATTACATCAACGGTACTTCGGGAAGCGTTGGCAACAAAGCCTTGGCGGGAGATTTGACCATTGCCACAGGATCGACATTTGCAATGAACTTCGGCGGATTGTCGCCAGGCGGATTCCTTACCGTGAACGGAAACGTTTTGTTTTCGGGAACGCTCGCTTTGGGGCCAAACGCTACAGACGATCTGAAACTCGGCAACAATTTCACGGTAAACACCGGAACTTTCACGCACAACAACCGTCGCGTGTTCTTTGTCAAGAATGGTGTTCAGCAAATATCCACGACGAATTTGCTAACTATTCCTTACGTTGTTTATCAGCCGGTTACCGGCAGCACGACTATAACGCTGATTGGGCCAAACAACCTAATCGTAAGCGCTCCGGTAGGCGGAAACGCAATCACGTTTAACAGTACGGCGGACGTATTCAGCCTAAACGGACTTGGACTTACAATTGGAACTGCGGGCGTTGCCAACACCATTTCGGGAGGCGGAACTTTCAGCGGAACGGCCACTTCAAACCTGACTTTGTTAGGAACCGGAAGCATCGGAACGTTGAGTTTCACCACTGGCGGGCAATCGCTGAACAATTTTACCATCAACAGAACTGCCAACGCGACTGCGGCCACTTTGGGAACGCCACTTTCGGTTGTGGGAACTTTGGCCTTGACGGCAGGACGCCTCGACGTCGGAAACTTTCCGCTTACGATTGGAGCTGCCGGAGCAATCACCGCGACGACAGATTACGTAATCGCAGACAGGTCGGCCGGAGCAAATGCGGCTTTGAGAAAAGTCTTTACGGCGAATCCTGCGGGTTATGTTTTTCGTGTAGGCGATAACAACGCTTCTGCGGATGGTTCGCAATATTCGCCTGCAACGGTTACGACCACGGGAGCGACTTATGCGGCAAACGCTTACATTTCGGTAGCGGTGAACGATATCGAGCATCCGAATTATGAAGCTTCGACAGATTACATTTCGCGCTATTGGGATATTTCGGCAAACGGAGTTACAGGAATCACCACATTTACGGCTTCGGGAACTTATACCGATGCCGATGTCGTAGGAAACGAAGCGAACTACACCGGAAATCGCTACAGCGGAACGGCTTGGAGCGATCCCGGAACAGGCGTGAACGCTGCAACAAACGTGATTGCGCCAGTTCCTGGTTTTGTCTCAGGAGCGACGCACGCTTTGACCGCCGGCCGACGTGATCCTGACATCAACATTAAGCAAGCGGCGACGAATTATCTGCACAACAGCACTTATGCGTTCGGAACGCAACTTGTCGGGAGCACTACAGATATTACGTTCACGATAGAAAACCTCGGACAACAAGACCTTACGTTTTCGGCCGCGACCGTCACCAACACAACCGGAACAGGTTTCGGTTTCAATCCGGCGTTTGTTTTGACGCCGTCGATTCCAGGTCCGACGGGAACACGAACTTTCGTGATTCGATTCGCCCCGGGCGCAGTTGGCGCTTTTGCCGGCAATGTGAGTTTTACGACCAACGATCCGTCAGGCAATGAGAATCCATACGTGATCAACTTTACAGGAAATGCGATTACGCCGGTTCCGGAAATCAACATCAAAGGTTTTACTGGCGGAACCAACAATATCGTGAGTGGCGCCACAACGGCAAACTCGCTAAATAATACGCAATTTGCGGCTACGAACATTGGCGCTACAACGGCACCGAAAGACTACGAAATACAGAATCTTGGAACGGCTGTCTTAAATTTGACAGGAACGCCAATCGTAACGCTCGCTGGCGCGAATCCCGGAGATTTTGCAGTTTCGACACAGCCATCAACAAACGCAGTAGCCGTTGGAACAAGCACGGTTTTTTATATCACTTTTTCACCGACCGCAGTTGGCGTAAGAACGGCAATCGTATCAATCGCAAATAACGATTCTGACGAAAATCCTTACACTTTCCTGATTCAGGGAACTGGAGTTTGTACGGCGGCTACAAACGTGATTACTCCGGCAACTGGTCCGGCGGGAACTGTGGTCACGATTACGGCTTCGGTCAACAATCTTACGGGCGCAACAGTTACTTTCAGCGGTATTCCTGCTGTCGTGACGCAAATTTCGGCAACTCAAATAACCGCGGTCGTTCCTGTTGGCGCGATCAGCGGGAATATCGTCACGACGAATGCTTCGGGTTGTCAAGGCTCGAATCCGTTTACAGTGATCGATACTCACACTGTTGGTTGTGAAGGAACGTCGGGTGCGATTCCGGGTGATTTGTTCATCAGTGAAGTGACAGATGCGACAACGGGTGGAGTAAGCTACGTTGAAATCTTTAATGGAACAGGGTCAACCGTAAACCTGACGGATTACCAGGTGCGTGTACATTCTGACGGATCGATGGGAGCGCCTGTAACGAATGTCACACTGATTGGTACACTTAGTCCGTTGTCGACATACACACTGGCGATAGGTGTTAACGGATCACCAAACGCTACGAATACATGTTTGACTCCGGGCGGAAATGGGCAATTCGCAAATCAGACCTCTGGAGCTGGCGGAATTAACTTCGATACTGGAGGAAATGATTATATCGGGCTTTACAGAATTAGCTTAGGTAGTTTTGTCGATTCATTTGGAATTTTTGGAAGTGCTACTTGGGCAGATGGATTAGGACTTGGTGATCGCGGAGCAGCTTTCAGGAGAAAAAATAACGTCACGGTTCCGAAATACAATTACACCAATGCCGATTGGGACATTACAGACTGGGCAGGTCAAGCACAAGCATCTTGCTCTACAAACGATTACTCTGACATCGGAACATTCAACTTCCTTTCAGGTACGCCACCAACAATAACACTTCAGCCGACATTTACGCCAAGTTGTAAAGAAACTGCTTTCACGGTGGCCGCGACTGAGGGTTATGCGGGCGGAAACGCGTTGGCTTATCAATGGTATGTGGCTGCTCCGGGCGCGGCGAACTGGACGGCTTTGACCAATTCGGGCGTTTATTCGGGAGTAACGACTACGACACTTTCGGTTTCAAGCATCACCGGACTCACGGGCTATCAGTATTATGCTCAGGTTCGTGAAAATGGAGCAAGTTGCTACACGGCATCCCATGCAGTAATGATCACAGGAGTACAAACGGTAACGTGGAATGGAACGGCTTGGTCGCCAACAGCTCCGAACTCTACAACACCTGCGATCATCAACGGAAATTACAATACCGCGGCCAACGGAAGTTTCGAAGCATGCAGCCTCACGGTAAACGGATCGCGCACTTTGGTGATTTCCCCAAACACTTACGTTTCAATCGTGAACGACTTGTCGGTTTTGGCCGCGGGAACACTTCAAGTGCAAAACAGCGGATCGCTCGTCATGATAGACAACAACGGAATCGTGACGAACAACGGGACAACCCAGGTTTTCAGGACGACAACTCCATTCAGAAAATACGATTATACTTATTGGTCTTCTCCGGTTGCCAATACGACACTCGGCGCAGCGATGCCAGGCTGGCGTTTCGATTATTCGTGGACGTTCAACACGGCAAATTACAGCGATGTGACTGGCCCGAACGGAACAGGTCCGGCCGATGGTTTCGACGACAATAACGACACATGGATCCACGCGGGAGCCGGTGCAACAATGATTCCGGGAAAATGTTACGTGGTGATGACGCCAACGAATCTCGGAACCTATCCGGCAACTGCTACTGCGACGTTTTCTGGAGCGGTGAACAACGGTATAATTTCGTTCCCGATTTCCTTGAGCGCCAATCCAGCCGATAATGGGGACGATTACAATTTGGTCGGAAACCCTTATCCATCGGCACTTTTCGCTGATCCTTTCATCAATCTGAATACCAATATTTCGGGGACATTGTTGTTCTGGACACATTCAACTCCCGTTTCTAATACGGCGCCTGGTCCTTACCAAAGCAATTTCGTCACGACAGATTATGCAATGTACAACTTGAGCGGCGGTGTGGCGAGTTCAAACGGCGGAGCGCAACCAACGGGTTATATCGCAAGCGGGCAAGGCTTTTTCGTTGAAGCTGAGGCATCGGGCAATCTTGTGTTCAACAACGGCATGCGGGACAAAGGCTTTTCAAACAACAATTTCTACAGGAATACGAACACTTTGGCTCAAACCGCTCCGGCGCAAAAAGACAGGGTTTGGCTCAATTTCCAGCATCCGATTGGATTGTTCAGCCAGGTTTTGTTTTACTATACGGATGATGCGACTTTGGGCGTAGACAGAGGTTATGACGGCGTCGTGGCCAATGCCGGGAATTCGGTGAGTCTTTATTCGTTCATTGATTCGGACAAATACCGCATCCAGGGAAGACCTGCGTTTTCGACCACCGATGTGATTCCGTTGGGCGTGAACACTGCCTTGCCGGGAACTTACACCATCAGTATCGAGCACGCCGAAGGAATTTTGAACGATGCTTCCGTGCCGATTTATCTTGAGGACAAACTGCTCAACGTTTTCCATAATCTAAAACAAGGCCCGTATTCTTTCGATTTGGGATTGGGAACTGTCGACAACAGGTTCCAGTTGCGTTATGCCGAAAATGCGCTCGGAAATCCGGATATTGAAACGCCTATCAATCAAATCCAGGTTGTCTCTACGGGCAATTCCGTGATGGTTCGTTCGGTTGGTGAGAACATTTCCGAAGTTGAGATTTTCGATCTTTTGGGGCGTTCGATCATCGTCAGAAAGAACGTAAACCAAACTGATATTGAAGTTCCGTTGAACATTCAGGAACAAGCCTTGTTGGTAAAAGTCAAACTCATCGACGGGACAAGTATTTCAAGAAAAATCGTACACTAAAACGATAGCGCTGGCGACTCAAAAAATTCTGTTAAAATCCATAAGAAAAAACCGATGTAATTCATCGGTTTTTTTTGCTTTTTGTCGATAATAGGCAAACGCTAAGTATCTAGCTCTCTTTTCTTTGTAAGTTTGAAAGCTACATTTCCACCAAACATTCAGCCTGAAACCTACTCGTTATGAAAATCAGATTTTTACTGTCCTTGCTGTTTCTCTTTTCGATCTTTGCGGTCGGTCGGGCGCAGGTCAACCTAACGGAAGCGGTGCCAACCGTCACTATCGACTTTTCGGCTTCGATGCCAACGTCGGTAGGAACGAGTCCGGGCACGGCTTACAAGGCGGCGGGATTTTCACCAAACCCAACCGTGGCGGGACGTTTGAACTCGAATGCTTGGGACGTTAGAGGTTTTGACTTTGGAACTTTGGGATTTGGCGGAACACAAACCGTAGACGACTTCGGACGCGGACAAATCACCGCTCCGGTTTTGACAGGCGGGCTTTACGCCTATACCGAACTTCCGGGAACGGTCGCCAATCCGGCCTTCATGGTGCAACCTGCGGCCACAGACTTCAATCCGGGTTCGATTGTGTTGCGCGTTAGAAACAACGGCACGACCAACATGACGCAGCTTTCGGTTTCTTACAATCTGTTTATCAGAAATGACGAAGGCCGCGCCAACTCTTTCAATTTCTCACATTCCAACGATGACGTCGTTTATCAGGCAGTTCCGACTCTTGACTATATTTCACCCGAAGCTCCGGATGCTTTCCAATGGACGGCAGTAGGCGTTTCACCGGCGCGATCGACAATAATCACGGGAATCAACGTCGCTCCGGGCCAATATTATTATTTGCGTTGGACAAGTGAAGACGTTAGCGGAACGGGCGACCGAGACGAATTTGGACTGGACGACATCGTAATCTCGGGCACTTACGGACCGGCCGCTCCCGAAATCAACGTGAGAGGCGTTTCCGGAATCACGGTTCTTTCGGGTGACACAACACCAACCGTAGCCGAAGGGACAGACTTCGCTCCAATCGGATCGCCTTTGTCCACAATCGGCGCAAGCCTCAACACCACATTCAAAATCGAGAACCTCGGTGGAGCGATTCTGAATGTCACCAATATTACGATCACAGGCCCGCAAGCCGCCGATTTTGCGATATTCCTTCCTACGGGCGCGAGTTCGCCAACGGGCGCGATCCAACCCGCGGGCAGTCCGACGAACTATCGCGAGCTCACCATCAAATTCGATCCTAGCGACGAAGGTTTGCGAAAAGCCCGAGTGACGATTTACAACAACGATTCTGACGAAAGCGTTTATTGGTTTGACATCCAAGGTTACGGAATCATTCCAAAACCCGATATTAACGTCAAAGGAAATACGGGCGGAACGGCAAATATCACAAGTGGTAACATGATTCCCGTTGCCGGAAACAATACGCTTTGGGTAGCCGATCAAATCGTCGGAACGAGCCTTACAAAAGACTACAGAATCCAGAATACGGCCAACATCGCATCGGTTTTACAGCTTACGGGAACGCCGGCAGTTCAGATTGGCGGGGCAAATCCCGGTGATTTTGTCGTGACGACACAACCGACGCTCTTGAACATAAACGGTGGTTTCGGATCGAACTTCGTAATCACTTTTACGCCTCAAGCTTCGGGAATCAGAACGGCTTTGGTTACGATCCAGAATAACGATCTGATTGCCGATCCGTTTACAGGATTGACCGAAAGTCCTTATACTTTTTTGGTGCAAGGAAAAGGAGTCGCTCCAGAAATCGACATCACGGGCAACGCTCAGCCAATCGTCAGCGGAAGTACGACACCAACGCTGATCAACCACACATTCTTCGACAATCTCAACATCACGGGTGCGTTTTTGGATCGAATTTACACAATCAGGAATACGGGAAATACACCACTCACGATTGGCGCGCTTACATTGACAGGCGCGAATGCCTCGGAGTTTTCGATCATTTCGCTTCCGACGGCTTCTTTGGCGATAAACGCGACAACTACTTTTACGATCAGATTTGACCCATCTTCGGTTGGCGTTAAAAATGCTGTTGTGAATTTGGTCAACAACGATTACGACGAAAATCCATACACTTTCGCGATTCGCGGTTACGGACTCGATTATGTGCCGTGCGCTTACGGACTCGTCGAAACGATCGCCGTCCAGGATTTTGAGACGACTCCTGCGACTCCAAGTTGGGCGTATTCAGGAACAGGTTATACGGTTGCCGCCGGCACTGCTTACGGAGCGTCTGGTGATGCCGGAACATCCTCTCGTTTTATTGGCGGCCGAAGCCTGCAAGTGAACAACGCGACTTCAGTCGTGACGTTCAACGCGATCAACACCTCGCTTTACAGTGATATCGAACTGACTTTGCGCTTGGCTTCGCTTTCGACGACCGCCGCCGAAGGCAGCGACGCCACAGACAAAATCACCGTTTCGGTAAGTGCCAACGGCGGTTTGACTTGGTCGAGCGAATTCGATTTAAGCGGAAATACAGATGCCAAATGGAGTTTCGTTTCGGGAAGCGGAATTTTGGCATTGCCATACGACGGAAATAATGTAGTAACAAATTTTGCCACGGCAGCAGCAGGTTTCGTGACAACAAACGGAATGGGAACGCTGCGGCTTTCGAATCTTCCGAAAACGACGAATCTCATGGTTCGCGTGACACTGGCCAACAACAACACAGCCGAGATTTGGGCAATCGACAACGTAAGTTTATTCGGGCGAAAGGAAATCACGACGACTTGGCTGGCTTCGAACACTTGGTCGAACGGCGCTCCGACGCAAACCACAAAGGCGATTTTCGACGCCAATTACAACACATCTTCCGGAAACATCCAGGCTTGTAAATGTCAGGTGAACGCCGGACGGACGATTACGGTCAACAGCGGGCAGTTCCTGAATATAGAAAGCGACATCGAGAACGCCGGATCGATCGTGGTTGAAAGCGGTGGAAGTATCGTCCAACGAAATGATTTTGCAGCAAACATAGGAAGCGTGACCGTCAAGCGGAATTCAACCGCGATGCGCAAATACGACTTCACCTATTGGTCGTCACCGGTGTCAGGACAAACCTTATTCAATTTGTCTCCAAATACCAGATCGGACAAATATTACATTTTCAATACGCCAACAAACAGCTGGCAAACTGTTCCGAGTTCGACCATAATGACGCCGGGAATCGGATACATTGTCCGCGCTCCTGATACTTATACGACGTCTCCACAAATTTACGCAGCTTCTTTCGTCGGGATTCCGAACAATGGATTTGTCACGCCGACGGTCTACAACTCGACCGGAACCTGGAATCTTATCGGAAATCCATACCCGTCGGCGGTGAATGCCGATACATTCCTGCAATTGCCGTCGAATTCGGCTCTGCTTACCGGAACGCTTTACTTTTGGACGCACAACACACCGGTCACGAGTTTGGTCTACAACTACGGAGATTATGCCGTTTACAATCTTTTGGGCGGAACGGGAACTTTGGCCGCGCCGAACATCGGGATCAACAATACGGTTCCGAATGGAAAAATAGCGTCGGGACAAGGATTTTTCGCGATTGGGAAAGCAGTCGGAAACGTGACTTTCAACAACAGCATGAGAATTACGGGTAACAATACGACGTTCTTCAGACCCGATTTGCAAGGACACGCGAACACGGTGGTTTCGGCTCCTTCAGAAGTGGAGCGTCACAGAATCTGGCTCGACATCTCAAACTCACAAAATTGGTTCAAGCAGATTTTGGTCGGATATGCACAAGGCGCGTCCAATGAATTTGACGAAGCTTTCGACGGACCTTTCATCGACGCAGGAAACGATTTAACATTTTACTCGCTTATAGACGAAAATCCTTCGATGTTCACGATTCAAGGACGTGCGCTGCCGTTCGCAGACAGTGACAAAATCAAGATCGGATACAAAACCAACGCAGCCGGAAGTTTCACGATTTCGATGGAAGGCTTTGACGGAATTTTCGAAAACCAGCAAATCTATCTCGAGGACAAACTTCTAAATGTGATCCACGATCTGAAACAAAGCGCTTACAGCTTTACGACCGCCGTTGGAACGTTCGATACTCGTTTCGAATTGCGTTTTACGACCGAACAACTTTCCACACCAGATTTAGCTTCGGAAAATGCGGTTTCCGTCGCGGTGAACAACCAATCGGTGCAATTGCGCTCGAAAGGCGAAGTGATCGAATCTGTCGAGATTTACGATATGTTGGGACGAAATCTTTACTCCAAAAAGGGAATTCAAGCCACTATTTTTTCAATTGACAATCTGTCGAAAAGCCAGCAATCGCTTGTCGTGAAAGTCAAACTTGCAAATGGAGCGATCGTTTCCAAGAAAATCATCTATTAAAAACATCCACCAAATAAAAAGCCCCGACCAAAAATCGGGGCCTCGTTTTATACGGGAATTCCGAGCGATTTGTGGGTTCGAACCACGGCCTGCTCGTTCTTGTAGTCGATCCACGATTGGCCTTTCCATTTTCGCATGAAATTGTCGTAATGGCGCATGATGAAAATGTTGTAGACGGCGCGTCCGAGGTTGGTGAATTCGCGCGGGAGCGACCGCAAACTCATCGAGAAACCCGGAGTCAGATATTTCATGTAATGCCAGTAACCTTCGGGCATGTAAAGCATTTCGCCGTGTTTGAGATCGGTGACCAAACCTTTGGCATGTTTCAACGCGGGAAATTTCTCCAAATCTGGATCGTCGTAGTCGATGTCTTCACGTGAAATCAGCGCGTGCGGGACTTTGTAGAGATAAGGCGTTTGGTTGGGCGCGAAAAGCACGCAACGTTTTTTTCCGTGGAAGTGAAAATGCAGAATATTGGAGTAGTCGATGTCGTAATGGATGAAGACTTTGGAGTTTTGTCCGCCAAAGAACAGCATCGGCATTTGTTTTATCAGATTCAGACCCAAATCTGGCCAACGGAAATCCTCTCGCAGTTTGGGAACTTTCGCGACAAGATTGTAGAGAAAAATCCGATAATTCGTAGGCTTTGATTCGAGCAGATCGATGTAATCGGACATCTTCATCTTGGCGTGTGCTTCGTTGAACTTGTCCTTGTGCGAAACCGGACGGTCGTCATACAAAGGCACGACCTCGTTTCCCGCCAGTCCTTTTATGTACTCGAAGTGCCATTTTTTGTAGGCTGGCCAATCTTCAGTAAGTTTTTCGATGACGACCGGCTTTTGTTTTTTGACGTAATTATTGTAGAAATCCTCTTTTGAGATAGATTCCACACGCTCAATTTCGGTTAGGTTCAATGACATATTTCGTTGTGTTGTTTAGGCGCAGATCCAAATGGAGTTGAAATGCACTACTAAAGTTAGCGAGTGTTACCGAATTGTAAAATCGGGTCGTTGCTAAACTTTTCACAAAAATAGCGGTCGGATTCGGGGTCGATTTTGGTCGGAATCCAGATGTATAAACAAAAAAGCTCCCATTAATGAGAGCTTGTATCTTAAACCAATTTCTTTCCGGATGCTTCGAGATTGCGTTCGATGGAGTGGCCAGGTCGTGTCCATCTTGGCTTTTCGCCCAAAGATTCGAACTCTGAATCTTGCGCCTCGACAGTTTGCGGCTGTACTTTTTTGGTAAATGGTTTTTGTGGGATGAGTCCGAGCATCTCGAACATTTTCATGTCTTCGTTCACGTCGGGATTTGGAGTCGTCAAGAGTTTGTCTCCGGCGAAAATGGAATTCGCTCCAGCGAAGAAACACATGGCTTGGCCTTCGCGTGACATTCCGGTTCTTCCCGCAGAAAGTCGTACTTGGGTTTCCGGCATCACGATTCTCGTCGTGGCGACCATTCTGATCATTTCCCAGATTTCTACCGGCTTTTCGTCTTCCATCGGAGTTCCTTCGACTGCGACCAAAGCGTTGATAGGAACAGATTCCGGTTGCGGATTCAAAGTCGATAAGGCCACGAGCATTCCGGCCCTGTCGGCGACGCTTTCTCCCATTCCGATAATTCCTCCGGAACAAACCGTCACATTCGTCTTGCGCACGTTTTCGATAGTTTGGAGACGGTCTTCGAAACCGCGTGTCGAAATGACTTCCTTATAGTAATCTTCTGAGGTGTCGAGGTTGTGGTTGTAGGCATACAAACCGGCTTCGGCCAAACGATGCGCCTGGTTTTCGGTCAACATTCCGAGTGTGCAGCAAACTTCCATATCGAGTTTGTTTATCGTGCGCACCATTTCCAGAACCTGATCGAACTCCGGGCCGTCTTTTACGTTTCTCCAAGCCGCGCCCATGCAAACCCGAGATGAGCCGCTGGCTTTGGCACGCAATGCCTGAGCTTTCACGTGATTTACGGTCATGAGGTCGTTGCCTTCGACGCCCGTGTGATAACGAGCCGCTTGCGGGCAATAGCCGCAATCTTCGGGGCAACCGCCTGTTTTGATAGACAAAAGCGTGGATACTTGAACGACGTTGGGATCGTGTTGTTCGCGGTGGATGGAAGCTGCTTCGTACAGCAAGTCCATCAAAGGCTTATTGTAAAGGGCGATGATTTCTTCCTTCGTCCAATCGTGTCTGGTTTGGGTCATAAGGCCTGATTTTGAAAACTTCAAAAGTAGGAAATTCTTATTTAAGTACTGCGCAGACGCTTTCCAAATAGGAAGCTTCGGCCAACAAAAAAGCCTGCAATCAAGGCAAAACCCTGAATTGCAGGCCAGTTCATTATATTCTGTTTTCAGTCGACTCTGTTGATGACTTCCACTTTGTCCTTCCAATATTGCATCAGACAGAAAGAAACGACAAGTGAGGCAGCCGAAGACTCGAACAATAACCCTATGCAATACTGTTGGATCGTCAAATCGCCTCCGCCAAAAATAAAGTTGTCGGCCAGATTTTTAAGATACGGTTCTCCACCTTTGAAAGTGATGTAGGCCAAAAGACTGGCGATACTCAAAGCCGCGCCGATCATCGAAGTGACAACGGCCGAAAGTAAATTCGTGTTGTAGCCGCGAATACCTTCGTTGAAATTGCCTTGTATGGTTCTGTTGACGCCATAAGCGACGAAGAGAATGTTCAGGATGCGAAGCCAGAATACGTCTGAAAATCCTAGGAGTTCCAGAATGACGAAATAAATGCCGATTCCAGCGAAAATGATGAAACCGTTTAGCAGTTCTCTGGTGAATTTCATGGTTATGGTTTTTTAGAAATCCGGGATTGACACCGGTTTGGTTAGACAAATTGTTGTGATGGTGTCTATCAAATTTAACTAAAAAACTGCGGATTTATCAGTGAGGACACGACTTTAATATAATTTTAATAGGAAAGTCGCAAATGCCTCATTTTAAGAGTTTCCAGTCGTCGTCATAGAGCAAAATCCAGTCGTTGTGCCAAAAATAATCCCATTTGGCTATGGCAAGATCGGCTTTGGGATTGACGAGTTCGTGGTAGCCGGAATCGTTCACGCCAACCTTTCCCTTGGCGTAAATCGCAACGTCCTGACCTTTGTCGGCGTATTCTTTTTTGATGCGTTGCGCCATTTGCCAGATCGCGTCCGGTTTGGTCGCCACCAAATGCTGCTGTTTGCTGGTCAGTTTCTGGAGCGAATAATAGGTTTGTTGTTGCGTCTTTTTGTCCACGACCTCGAATTGGATATAGCCGAAACGCTGTCGCAACATCATCCGCCAGCTCAATCTATGGCCTTCTTCTGTCCAAAGCACGTCGCCTTTGATCGTGAAATGCCTTAGTGGAAGTAAAATCTGCAGGATGAAATACGGAATGAAAACATAGTGGATAAGTGCCGTCTGACGCGGAATTCCTACGGAAAGATCGGCCATCGGCTTGCGTCTGAAGAAAACCCGGCGAATCTTGTCCGGCGGATAAAAAAACACGATGAAACTCAGCGCGAAAAACGGGAAAATCCCAATCTGCAAAACGATCGAATTGAAGATATGGAAGACAATCGAACACACGAAAGCCACAGTACGCGTGCGCTTCCACAAAAACAGCGGAATCACGATAAAGTCAAAAAGCATTCCGGACCAAGCGATGAACAAATGGAACCAATGTTGAGCGAACAGGTTTTCGGCGAACGGCAAGTGATCGGTTCCGCCCAGCAAGAGTTTTATGAATGTTCCGTCGACCCAGTCTGGCGTGAGTTTGGAAACCGTGGCGAAAAAATAAACGATCGCCATCTGAAAGATCATCGCCCACGAAATCCACTGCGGCATCGTGAGTTGTCTTAGCGAAGGATCGCGTTTTACGTCCAAAGAGGCGAATCGGTTTGCGGGTAAAGTCCACATTATCATACAGACCAAAAGCAGTAAATAATAGTGGTTGTTGTACGATTCTTTCTGCATGAAATAGACCGCGGCCCACATGATCGTGAATGCGGCCAGCGA
This sequence comes from Flavobacterium sp., assembly GCF_004295795.1. Taxonomy (GTDB): domain Bacteria; phylum Bacteroidota; class Bacteroidia; order Flavobacteriales; family Flavobacteriaceae; genus Flavobacterium. Next base: position 169,319 of record NZ_SEBR01000003.1, read on the forward strand.
GATTTTGTACCGATAACCGAGCATGACCAAAAGCCCGAAAATGCCCATGACCACGAAGTAAAAATACATCCCGAGGCCCGGAAGCGGTTGCAGCCATTCGAGTCCGATGTGCGAAAAAGTGAATTCGGGTTCGATGAAGACCGATTTTACCCAACCCGTGAAAATCGCTCCGATGGATTCCGCGAAAAGCAAGAATCCAAAGAAAATACGGAACGCGATCAGTGGTGAATTGTCTATCGGCCGATATAATTTATCCGAAAAACTCATAGGCTTTCAAAATAAGCGATCGTGGCGAGTCTGTCTTTTGCGATTTCGGCTTTGAGAATGTCGAGCGAACCGAATTTTTCCTCATCCCGAAGTCTGTGTAAAATCGAAACTTTGAGTTCTCTTCCGTAAAGATCGCCTTCAAAATCGAGAAAATTGACTTCCACCGACAAATCTTGTCCGTCTACGGTCGGGTTTGTCCCGATGTTCATCATGCCGCGGTATTCCTTTCCGTCAATCGTAGCTTTTGCCACGTAAACGCCTTGTTTCGGAATCAATTTGTACGATGCGCTAACGTCCAGATTCGCCGTAGGAAAACCGATCGTTCGCCCGAGTTGGCGGCCTTTCACGACTTTCGCGGTCAGGAAGTACTCGTAACCCAGATATTCGTTGGCCTTTTTCATGTCACCGTTGTTGAGCGCTTCACGGATCTTGGTCGAGCTTACCGAAACTTCGTCCACTTCTTGGGCAGAAAGTTGTTCAACGCCGAAGCCGTAAAGGTTTCCGTATTCGATCAAATCGTCTATTGTCGCTGTTCTGTTGCGTCCGAAGCGGTGATCGTGCCCGATGATGATCTTTTCTATCTTGCACTGCTCGACCAAAACCGATTTCACGAATTCTTCGGCAGTCAAACGCGAGAAAGCCTTGTCAAACGGATGGATCACGAGGTTATCGAGTCCGATTTCCGCGAGCAATTCGGCCTTTTCCTCGATCGTGTTCAAAAGCCGGATATCGGAATCAGACTGCAAAACCATGCGCGGATGCGGGAAAAACGTGAGAATGGCGCTTTCGCAATCTTCTTCTTTCGCCGTCTGTAAAAGCCTGGCAATGATTTTTTTGTGTCCGACGTGCACGCCGTCGAAAGTGCCTAATGTGAGTATTGTTTTTCCAATTGGGGAAAAATCCTGTATGGAGTTGAAAATTTTCAAAGCCGATTGTTTGATACAAATGTAACGGGAGTTCGATTTTGAAACAATGCCTTAAGTATTTTTTAGAACACAAAATGAAAAAAATGCATTGATTCTGCTTAAACACTTGCAAAAACCACTGCGATTACTTTTCTAAATCGAATAAAATGCTATTTTTGCCTGAATACCGTAATTACTATCAAATGAAAAAATCACTACTTTTTCTAGCTTTGGCGGCAACTATTGGGCAAGTGAGCGCTCAAAAAGGCGAGTCATGGACTAAAGTCGCGGCTTCAAAAGCTGCTGGCTTGGAACGAGTTCGGCAGGCTGCTGCTTCCGAAGAACAAAACCTTTATCAGGTCAATGTAGGCTTGTTGAAACAGAAGTTGGCTGCGACGGCTAACCGCAATTCGGGCAATGCTGGTGTTGTACTCCAATTCCCGAATAGAAATGGTGCTATCGAAAGCTTCAGCGTTTGGGAAAACTCGAACTTTGAACCTGAATTGCAGGCGCAATATCCTGACATTCGCGCTTATGTAGGTAAAGGTATTACAGATCCTACGGCTACAATCCACTTTAGTCTTAGCCCACTTGGCGTTCAGACTATGGTGAGACGCGCTGACAAAACAGAATTCATCGAGCCTCTTACGAAAGATGCTTCGGTTTATGTGATCTTTGAATCTTCCGACAACCGTCCGGGACGTCTTCCATTGGTTTGTAAGACCGATGATGTGGCGCTTACTGAAGAATTGGGAAGAAACTCAAACGTCGCGCTTTCTAACAACGGCGTATACAAGACAATGCGTTTGGCAATGTCTACAAACGGCGAATACACGACTTTCTACGGCGGAACTGTAGCTGGCGCTCTTGCCGGAATCAACGCTACCATGACACGTGTAAACGGTGTTTTCGAGACAGATCTTGCTTTGCACCTGAACCTTGTTGCAGGAAGTTCGGCCGTAATTTACACTAACGCTGCGACAGATCCTTACACTGCTTACAATACAGGAAACGGTATTGACGACTGGAACGCACAGTTGCAAACTGCACTTACGGCCAACGTTGGCGAGGCTAACTACGACATCGGACACTTGTTTGGTGCAAATGGTGGTGGTGGTAACGCTGGTTGTATCGGCTGCGTTTGTAATGACGGAACAAAAGGAAGAGGTATCACGTCTCCGGCCGATGGAATTCCGCAAGGAGATTTCTTCGACATCGATTATGTTGCCCACGAAATGGGACACCAATTGGGAGCGAACCACACTTTTTCTCACAGTGCAGAAAACAATGCTGTGAATGTTGAGCCAGGAAGTGGTTCTACAATCATGGGCTACGCGGGTATCACAGGAGCTACAGACGTTCAGGCGCACTCTGACGACTATTTCACTTACAGAAGTATCCTTCAGATCCAAACGAACCTGAACCTGAAGACTTGTCCGGTATCTGTGCCCGTGACAACTCCGGCGCCTACGGTAAATGCTGGTTTGGATTACACGATTCCGAAAGGAACTGCTTTCAAATTGACAGGAACCGGTTCAGGAACTGGTAACTTGACTTACGCTTGGGAACAGAATGACGATGCGACCACTGTAAACGCTACGGCCAGTTTCCCTGCCGGAACAAAAATCCAGGGGCCAAACTTCCGTTCGCTTCCTCCAACGGGAACTCCGGTTCGTTATATGCCAAACTTCGCGACAGTCCTTAGCGGAACTACAAGCAATACTTGGGAAGCTGTTTCAACAGTTGCCCGTACATTGAACTTCACACTTACTGCATGGAACAACATCAATGCAGGTGGCGGCGGTGGACAGACACAAACTGATGCAATGGTTGTAACCGTAAACGGAACTGCTGGACCATTCACGGTAACAGCACCGGCACTGAACACGAGTTGGTTGCCAGGTTCGGGTCAAACAGTGACCTGGAACGTTGCCGGAACAACTGCAAACAACGTAAACACTGCAAATGTGAACATCTTGTTTTCATCTGACGGAGGTGTAACTTGGACAACTCTTGCTGCTAACACGCCAAACGACGGAACACAGGCTATTTTGCTTCCGGCTGTATATTCTGCAAACTGTCGCATCTTGGTTGAAGCTGCCGGAAATATCTTCTACGCAGTTTCTCCTAGATTCGCTGTCGGGTACACGGTTGCCACAACTTGTAATACTTACTCAAACACGACTGCTTTGCCAATTCCTGATGGAGCTGCCGCAAATACATTCGGACCTACGGCTACATCTACAATCAACATTGCAGATGGCGGAACTACGATCAGCGATGTGAACGTAGTCGTTGCAGCGACTCACACTTACATGTGGGATGTTGAGGCGAAATTGGTTCACCCGAACAACACTACGAGCTCAATCCTTTTGTTCCGTCAGTGTAACCAAGCTTCAGGTGCTTACAACGTAACTTTGAACGACGGATCTCCAAACATCGTTTGTGGAGCTGGAGGAAGCGCGGTAACAGGAACTTATGCTCCTTACCAACCACTTAACGTATTCAACGGATTGCCGGTAAACGGAACTTACAAGTTGGAGGTTAGAGATTCTTGGAGCGGAGATACAGGAACGCTGAATTCTTGGCAAATCCAGGTTTGTACAGAAGTGGCGACACTCGGTACTCAGCAATTCGGTTTGACGGATTTTGCTCTTTATCCAAACCCTAACGCCGGAAACTTCACGGTTCAGTTCGCTCCTAAAGGATCGGGTGATGTGAATGTTGCCGTTCACGATATCAGAGGCCGTCAGGTTTATGATCGCAAATACGGAAATTCCGGATTCTTCGCCCAAAACATCCAGTTGAACAATGTTCAGGCAGGTGTTTACGTAGTGACGGTTCAGGAAGGTGACCAAAAAGAAGTCAGAAAGATCGTTATCCAATAATTAGGTCAATCTACATACTCAAAAGCCGGCTTTTCAAAGTCGGCTTTTTTGTATCCGATATTTAACACAAATCCTTGATGTTCTGTTGGTCAAACAGCAGCAATAATGTTTTGAATCTGACAAAAAACCGATACATTTGGCAAAATTTAAACTATAATGAAAAAAACGTTACTATTCTTCGCGATGGTACTTTCGATTGGTTCTATGACCGCGCAGAAAGGTTCATCATGGCAAAAGGTCGGGACGGAAAAGCTTGCCGGACGTGAAAAAGTTCGCACCGGAGACAGAGCTGAAAACCAACGTCTTTACCAAGTCAACCAAGATCAAGTACAAGCCTCGCTGGCTTCCGCTTCAGACAGATTCTCAGGTCAGGCGGGCGTGCAGATTTCAATTCCGAACGCCGCTGGCCAAATGGAAAGCTTCCTCGTTTGGGAAAATTCGAACTTCGCGCCAGAACTCCAGGCCAAGTTTCCTGAAATTCGCTCATACCTAGGAAAAGGTATTACTGATCCGACGGCTTCTTTGAACTTGTCGGTTTCTCCAATAGGAATCCAGACTATGACGCTACGTGCCGATAGCTCTTCGGAATTCATACAACCTTACACAAAAGACCACGCCGTTTACGAACTTGTTGATTCTGCAAGCCGCAAGCGTTCGGAACTTCCTTGGACGTGTTCAACGGACGACGTCGCGCTTACCCAAGAGTTGGGTAGATCTGCTGCTACAGCGCTTTCGAACAACCAGTCTTTCAAGACTATGCGTCTGGCGCTTTCCTGTACAGGAGAATACACGGTTTATTTCGGCGGTGTTGCCAACGCAGTCGCAGCTATGAACAACACGATGGCGCGCGTGAATGGTATTTTGGAGAAAGATTTGGCTATCCACTTGAACCTGATCGCCAACAATGATATTCTTGTTTTCCCGAATGCGGCCACAGATCCTTATTCTGCTGCTACGGCGGGTGCCGGCGGCGCTTGGAATACAGAACTTCAGAACACTTTGACGAATCTTATCGGAAACGCAGGATACGACATCGGTCACCTTTTTGGTGCTAGTGGCGGAGGCGGGAATGCGGGTTGTATCGGATGCGTTTGCGTGGACGACTCGACTTCATTGACAGATAAAAATAAGGGAAGCGGTTATACGTCACCTGCGGACGGAATTCCTTCCGGGGACAATTTCGACGTAGATTACGTTGTTCACGAAATCGGCCACCAATTGGGAGCCAATCACACATTCTCCAGCGCATACGAAGGTTCAGGAGTAAATGTTGAGCCAGGAAGCGGTTCTACGATCATGGGTTACGCCGGAATTGTTTCTCCGGTTAGAGCTAATGTCCAGGATCATTCAGACCCTTACTTCACTTACAGAAGCATTTTGCAGATCCAGAACAATATGGCAATGAAAACTTGTCCCGTGAGCACGGCTGTCGCCAATACACCGCCAACTATCAACGCTGGCGCGGATTTCACGATCCCAAAAGGAACTGCCTTCATTTTGAAAGGAACGGGTTCCGATGCACAGCAAGACGCGATTACTTACACTTGGGAGCAAAACGACGATTCTACTGCGGGATTGATCGGAGCTTCGAGTTTGCCATCTGCGACAAAAGTATCAGGTCCGAATTTCAGAAGTGTGAATCCTTCGACAAGTCCGAATCGATATATGCCGAATTTCCAAACGGTGTTGAGCGGAAATTTGTACAACAGATGGGAAACCGTTTCCAGCGTAGCCCGAACGCTTAACTTTACCTTGACAGGAAGAGACAGCAATCCGACAGGTCCGCAAACTAATACAGATGCTATGGTTGTCAGCGTTAACGGAACAGCAGGTCCTTTTGCAGTCACTTACCCGAACGTAGCCAACGAGACTTGGACGCAAAACACATCCAAGACAATTACTTGGAATGTAGCCGGAACAACGGCGAACGGCATAAACACAGCCAACGTGAACATCCTGATTTCTACAGATGGCGGGCAGAGCTTCTCAACTTTGGTAGCCAATACCTCGAACGACGGATCTGAAGCCATTACAGTTCCGAACATCGCCGCACCTTACTGTCGCATCATGGTAGAAGCGGTTGGAAATATTTACTACGCTTTGTCGCCGTCTTTCGCGATCGGATACAACGTTACGACCCAAAACACTTGCAACACTTACACGACCTCGCCCGCTACTGCTATTACAGGTTCTTCGACAAACCCAGCTTGGGCAATCGTTGGACAGGTTGTTGTTCCGGCAGGTGAGAGCGTGACGATCAGTGATCTGGATGTCATGGTAAACATCACGCACCAGCGAATCAACGATCTTTACATCGGATTGATTCCTCCTGTAGCTGCTCCTACGGTTGGCGATATCAGAATGCTTTACATGCAGGATTGCGGAACGGTGATCACGGCAGGTATGAACACTACATTCGATGACAGTTCTCAAACTTACGCTTGCGGAACAATCTCTAACGGAACAGGTTTCTACCAGCCTCAGGAGTATCTTTCCCAATTCAACGGTACATTGTCTGCGGGAACTTGGCGATTGGCAGTTGCCGATTTGAACACTAACTTCAATGGAACTTTGAACACTTTCTCTGTGAAGATTTGTTCGAGCACCACAACGGCTCAGTTGTCTACAGACAATTTCGAATTGAATGATTTTGCGTTGTACCCGAACCCGAACAAAGGTGCATTCAACGTGAAGTTCACGCCTAACGGAAGCAACGATGTGGCGATCAACGTACATGACATACAAGGCCGTAAGATTTATAACAAGACTTATCCGGCTGCCGGAATTTTTGAAGAGAACCTTCAACTGCCTTCAGTACAAGCGGGAATCTATCTCGTCACTGTACAAAACGGTGCACAAAAGACCGTGAAGCGTATTGTTGTAGAGTAATCTTACAAAATATTGTCGATGAAAGGAGGCCAAGTGCCTCCTTTTTCGTTTACATCGATTGTTCTGGTCAATAGTCGATTAAATGATTACCCGCGATTTAATTGTAATAATTTTGCTTCAGATAATTGAATATGAAGAAATTATTTACTCTTTTAAGCGCGTTTATCCTAATGTCCGTGTCGGCTCAACGCCATTGCGGAACGACCGATCGCGTCGCACAGTTATCCCACGATCCCGAGTTCGCAGCACGTGACCAAGCGATCAAAACCTACTTGAAAAACGCTCGTTCCACGTCCAATAAAAGTGGTTTTACAAGCACCACAAACTCAGTGATCACGATTCCGGTCGTCTTTCACGTTTTGTACAAGAACAATTCCCAGAATGTTTCGGATTCTCAAATCCATTCGCAGTTGGCGTCCATGAATGCTGATTTCCGCAAGACTAATGCCGATTTCGGAGACGTCGTTCCACTAGCTTTCCAAAACCAAGCCGCTGACCTTGAAATCAAATTCGTGAAAGCGACGTCAGGTCCAAACGGACAACCTACAAACGGAATCACGCGCAAGCAGGTTTCGGAAAATTTCGATCTCGAATCACAATATTATACCACGGCAGGCGAACAGGCTTGGGACACTTCGGTTTATCTCAACGTCTGGATCGGACGCTTCCAGACTTTCGGATACCTCGGTTTCGGAACACCGCCAGCCGCCGCGGGAATGCCTTATGACGGGTTGGTGATTTCCTACAAAGCCTTCGGATGCAATGGTTCGGCCATCGCGCCTTTCAACAAAGGCCGTACTGTGGTTCACGAATTGGGTCATTATTTAGGACTTTCGCATCCTTGGGGCGAAGACGGTTCTTCTTGCGGAGAACTGGCAAACGACGATCAAATCAGCGACACGCCATCGATAAACGATCCGCATTACGGCGTTCCGACCTATCCCGAAAACAGCAATATGTGCGCTCCTGACGAGAACGGCGCCATGTTCATGAACTTCATGGACTACGTGAACGACGAAGCGATGGGAATGTTCACCGACGACCAAAAAATTGTGGCGCGAGCGACTTTGGAAGGGCCGAGGGCGTCGCTTCTTGGTACGAAAACAAATACCTCGAACTTTGGAATTTCGGTCTATCCGAATCCGGCAGATAAATTTTTCGTGATAAAATCGGACAATATGGAGTTGGGGAAAGTCGAGATCTACAGTAGCAACGGGCAACTCCGCAAAACAGCTGACCTCGAAAAATCAGAAACGGCAATTCCGTTAGAGAACTTTGAACAAGGCATTTACTTTCTAAGGATTTTCGATGCGAACGGAAAGCTGCTCAAGTCTGACAAGCTAATCAAGAAATGACATAAAATAAAAAACCCTCCAGATTCCGGAGGGTTTTTTGTTGCTGACTTTTAAGGTTGGATTAGTTTCCGACTTTGATCGAATCGGTAAAAGTTTTGTTGCTGTATTGCGTCACGAAAGTGTAGTTTCCGTATACGACGTTTCCGAAGTTGAACGCTTTGGTCAAACTCAATTCAGCAGGGAAAGTTTCATTGTAGATCTCGATTCCGCTTTCGTCGATGATTGCGATCTTAACCGGAGTTTTTTCAACGTTGATAATACTCAAGGTCACGCGCTCGTTCGCTTTTTTGACGACCATCGGTTTTTTCACGACAGCTTTCACTTCGTCCACGATTCTCGCCGAATTAGCGTCAACCGCGATTTCGTAACGGGTTACTTCCGTCGCCGATTCTGTCTCAAGTGTGTAATTTCCAACGGGAAAAGCATTTAGGTCATAAGTTCTCGACAAATGTCCATCTGACATAAAGGTTTCCTGAAACAGAATTCCTTCATTTTGACCATATATCGAAAGCGTTACGTTTTTTGCTTCAGCAAGAGAAAAGCTTACCGTTTTTCCCGCCGCTTTAGTGATGCGAAGCGAGAAATCTTTTGTGTTGGCAAATGCCGAAAATGCCATTCCGAACAACATTGCCATTACCAAACCGAACTTCATTACATTTTTCATAGTGATAAGATTTTAGGTTAAACTTCTATTTCACGATGTAAAATTAGTGGTAAGGTCAAGCCGATGTTAGCAGTCAATGTTCCGATTTGTGTACTAGATTGTCCTGTGGGTGCGTTAACTTAAAGTTAAATGGTAATTTTGTTCAGTTTATTGGTAATTTTGCACAGAAGACCTATTTGAGAAGTGAATAATTTTGTCATATGAAACCCGCACTCGAAGTCATAGAGCCATCGTTTGGAAGCTCGTTCTACTATTCCCGTTTCGACGAGAAGGCGAACGCGAAATCTCACGTGTGGCATTATCATCCCGAAATCGAGTTGGTCTATGTAAACGGCGGATCGGGCAAGCGCCAAATCGGAAGCCACGTTTCCTATTATAACGATGGTGATTTGATCCTTATCGGAAGTAATTTACCGCATTGCGGATTCACCGACGACAAGACCGGAAACCGCAATGAAACGGTAATTCAGATGAAACCTGATTTTCTAGGAAGTGCTTTTATGGATTTGCCCGAAATCAAGAACATCGGCGTTTTGTTTGACGAAGCCAAAGCCGGAATCGCCTTCGGACGCGAAACGATGCAAAAAGTCGGCACAAGAATCGAGGCGATGCAACACTTGCCGCAGTTCGAGCGTTTGATGGCTATGCTGTCGATCCTGAACGAGCTTCATCTGTCGAAAGACACCAAGATATTGAATGCCGAAGGATTCGCGGTCGAAACCCAGGTTCAGGACAACGACCGGATCAACATGGTTTTCAATCACGTCAAGGACAATTTCCAAAAACAGATTTCCCTCGAGGAAATAGCCGATTTGGTCAGCATGACAGTGCCGTCGTTTTGCCGCTATTTCAAAAAAGTCACCAACAAGACCTTTACACGGTTCGTCAACGAATATCGCGTCGTTCACGCTTCCAAACTCTTGGCCGAAAAACAAATAGGCATTACCGAAATCTGTTATGAAAGCGGATTCAACAACTTCAGTTATTTCAACAAGACTTTCAAGGAATTGACCGGAAAGAACGCCTCGGAATACCGAAAGCAATATCGCTCGGTCATCAATTAGGCTTTCGGGCGCGATTTTCCAGACAGGTTTAAAATGCAACGCCCGCGCGCGATGGTATAACGTGTTTGGACTTTACTGAAAATATCTTTGATGGAAATAGAAAACCATGAACAAGATATTTTTTGCCGACGACGATCCAGATGACCTTTTGCTTTTTGCCCAAGCCATGGAAGACCTCAAACAGGAATTCGAAGTGTTTTACAGCGGAGATGAAATCGAGGAACATTTGGGCGAGCCGTCGATGATTTTTCTTGACATCAACATGCCAAAACGCAACGGATTCGAGATTTTGGAAATCATTCGGAGCAAGTATTCTAAAAGCGATTTGCCTGTTGTGATGTTCACGACTTCGAACGACGAGGCGATGATCGAAAAGGCTAAAATGCTTGGCGCAAATTTATTTTTGGTCAAACCCGACAGTTTTTGGGATTTGACGCATGCCATGAAATCTGTGCTCAGAATGGATTTGTCAGATGAATCGAACGAGTTCGTGCTTTCTCGAGATAAATATCTGCAGTCGGTTTAGGCTTTCGCCGATGCTTACTTTCCGTTGAAACCCGTCATCGTGTTTTCCAAACCGGCTGTCGCGAACGATCGGATGATTTCGGCGGACAATTCCAGGCGTTCCGGAAGTTTCGCTTCTTCTTCGGGCGACCAATCTCCAAGCACGTAATTCACTTGTTGGCCTTTTTTGAATTCATCGGAAATCCCGAAACGAAAACGCGTGTAATTTTGCGTGTTCAAGACCAGATTGATGTTTTTGAGTCCGTTGTGTCCGCCATCACTTCCTTTTGGCTTGACGCGGATTGTCCCGAACGGCAAGTTCAGATCGTCTGTAATGACCAAAACGTTCTCGAGCGGAATATTTTCCTTTTGCATCCAATACTGGACGGCTTTTCCGCTGAGGTTCATGTAGGTGTTTGGTTTCAGCAGAATGAACTTTCTTCCTTTGAAGTTGTATTCGGCGACAGCTCCGAGTTTGGCTGTTTCGAACGACAAGCCTTCTTTTCTTGCCAAGAAATCCAAGACCTTGAAACCGATGTTGTGGCGTGTGTTCACGTATTCGGCGCCAATGTTGCCCAGGCCGGCTATTAGGTACTTCTTCATAGAATCAAATTCGGGTTTTGGAGGCGATTTAAAGAGATTGGAAAACCAGTTCATGGGGCAAAAATACTCCTGAAAATCCCAAATTCCAAAATCCGGATCCCAAGTTTGAAAGTCACAGACTTTCTCACACAATTCTCGAAGTCACAGACTTCTCGAAAACGACAAATTTGGAAACTAATTTTGACAACGAACGTCGAACAACGAACAACGAACGAAATAGCCCCGATGCAAGCGGTTAGCCTTTTGAAGAAAACGCCTTGGTTTTGCAGGTTTGGTGAAGCGACCGCAGGAAGCTCTCGCCAAACCTTGCAAAACCAGGCGGTTTCAAGAAAGCTAAAAGCGGGTCAGCGGGATTGGCTTCTAAAAAACAACGGCAAAAATTACCACCACCACCCGCCCTAAATTTAGGGTCATAAGCCAACATCCGGATACAGAAAATCTGTAAAAAATCTTAAAGTTTTTGAGAGTACCTGAGTGCCAAATACCTGAGAAACGGAGAATCAATCGTTGGCGATCTGACTTCAGAAAATCCGCCAGTCAAAAAGTTCCCGATTGCATCACGTCTCTCTTGCGAAACGGCATCTCCCGAAAATACCACACGCAAACTCCCAAAATTCCTCCCAAAAAAAAGCCCCATCTTTCGACGAGGCTTTCCAATATTAAGTTTTCGTGAAGTACAACATCCAAAATCAAAAGACTTTCGACATCTAACCTTAGACGAATTACTTTTTCTTCCCTTTTGCAGGAGCTTTCGCAGCTTTCGCAGCTTCCTGAGCAGCTTTCATAGCCGCACGAGAAATACGTACTTGAGCAACGACAGTGTTGTCTGGGTGGATCAATTTGTACTTGTCAGAAACAAGTTTCGTTACATACAATTTGTTACCCATTTGAAGTTCTGAGATGTCAGCAGACACGTAATCAGGAAGATCGGCAGGAAGTGCTTTCACTTTCAATTTACGAGTGTTAAGACGCAAAACACCACCGCCAAGTACACCTGGAGACGTTCCTGTGATTTTTACCGGAACTTCCATCGTGATCTCTTTCTTCTCGTTCAATTCGAAGAAGTCGATGTGAAGGATTTTGTCGCTTGTTGGGTGAAACTGGATATCCTGAAGGATTGCGTTGATTGATTTTCCACCAAGGTCGAGCACTACTGTGTGCGCGTTCGGAGTGTAAACCAAGTTTTTGAATGACTTCTCTTCTGCCGAGAAATGAACTGGTTTGTCGCCGCCGTAAACTACACACGGAACCATCCCAGCATCACGTAGCGACTTGGTCGAAACCTTGCCTACGTTTTCTCTTTCTGATCCTTTAATCGTAATCGATTTCATTGATAAAAAATTATAGTTGATAAAAAAATTTACATTACAAATTTGCCGCTTATCGAACGGTTCTCCTGAACCATTTTCATCACGTCGGCGAACAGGCTTGCGCAAGTCACGACTTTGATTTTGGGCGACTGTTTCTTTAACGGAATCGAATCGGTGACGATCAATTCGGTCAATTTAGAGTTTTCGATTTTCTCGTAAGCCGCACCCGAAAGGATAGCGTGCGTACAGATGGCGCGAACACTCAAAGCGCCTTTTTCGATCATGAGGTCGGCGGCTTTCGCAAGCGTTCCACCCGTATCGATCATATCGTCTACCAAAATCACGTTTCGGCCTTTGACTTCCCCGATGAGTTCCATCGATTCGATCACATTGGCGGCCTTGCGCTGTTTGTAACAGATCACGACATCCGATTCCAAAAACTTCGAATACGCGTAAGCTCTTTTGGAACCGCCCATATCAGGAGACGCAATCGTCAAATTCTCGAGATTCAAGCTCTTCACATAAGGAAGGAAGATCGTCGAGGCGAACAAGTGGTCGACCGGTTTTTCAAAGAAACCCTGAATCTGGTCGGCGTGCAAGTCCATTGTCATGATGCGCGTCGCTCCGGCGGTCTCGAGCAACTTGGCTACGAGCTTGGCGCCTATCGGAACGCGCGGTTTGTCTTTTCTGTCCTGGCGCGCCCATCCAAAATAAGGAATGACGGCCGTGATGTGCCGTGCCGATGCTCTTTTGGCAGCATCAATCATAAGCAAAAGCTCCATCAGATTGTCCGCACTCGGAAAAGTCGAACAAACCAAAAACACGCGAATCCCGCGGATCGATTCTTCAAAAGACGGCTGAAATTCACCGTCGCTATATTCAGAGAACGTGACCTTTCCGAGTTTTGCGCCATATGCGTCGGCGATTCTCTCGGCCAGGTAGGTGCTGTTCGTACACGCGAAAATTTTGGCTTCCGGCTCGTGATGCGACATCGTTTATTGTGTTGTTAAGTAGTTAGTTGTGTGACCGTTTCGTAAACGGTGTGCAAATTTAGAAATTAAATCCGATGCTGAAAGAATAAATTCATGTAAATTTTGTTTGCAGATAAAGAAAAAGTTTTACATTTGCACCCACGAAACGGTTATGCCAGATCAAATGCCCGGGTGGCGGAATTGGTAGACGCGCTGGTCTCAAACACCTGTGGGAAACCGTGCCGGTTCGAGCCCGGCCCCGGGTACTAAAGCTTCCTTATTGGAAGCTTTTTTCATTTTACACCATTTTTCGTTCTGGAAAATATCGGGCTCAAACTTTTTTCAAGTTTGCGGCCCCGGGTACTAAAGCTTCCTTATTGGAAGCTTTTTTCATTTTACGCCATTTTGAGTTCTGGAAAATATCGGGCTCAAACTTTTTTCAAGTTTGCGGCCCCGGGTACTAAAGCTTCTCTATTTGGGAAGCTTTTTTCATTTTACGCTATTTTGGATTTGGGCGTTCCGGCGGCGAAGTCAATAAGAACGATACATTTCAAATCACTTTTTGACCTCGAGCGAAGTCGCGGAGCCGCCGTCGGGCTGGAGCTACTCGCTTTTTGCAACAAAAAATCGGCAGACGACAAGCATCCGAAACGCAAAAGAGCTCAAACAATAGCACCATCCCTAACGCAGGTTTCACACGGGAAATCTTTGTTACAAGATCAGGATTTTCCCGCCTGGAACTTTTCCAAAAAAAAGACCTCGAAGGTCATAAAACCTTTGAGGTCTGTAAAAGTAGAATCCGATTTTTTTCGTCCGAATTCAAACAGCCAAATCACCCAACTTCCCAAAGTCGATATTGCGTGAAAACTTCTGCCTCAACAAAGCCAACTTCGGATTGATATAAACCTCGCAGAAAGGCCGCGTCCGGTCGCTGTAATAATAATTGAGCTGTTCTTCAATGTTCAATCTGAAATCAGAAAGCGCCAAAACTTGCGTAACCAAAGGTTTCTCGAAATCGGGTTGCAGATTTTCCAAAGCGACTTTCGCCGAATTCTCGATCTCCGAATCCGGAAAGTAAACCGCCGAGCGATATTTCCGGCGCATAGTATGATCCGAAGTGCTCGAATGCGTGTACAAATGAATCGCGATCAAAGTCTCCAAATCGATTTCCTGCAAATTGAAATCAAACAAGATCGCTTCAGAAAACGCATCGTTCGGAAACTCTGAAGAAATCCAGCCTTGGCGCACGTTCGAAACGCCTTTCAACGAAGAAAAAACCGCTTCGGTACACCAATGGCAACCGCCTCCAAATCCAACCGTTTTCATCAAGCCGATGCCGCGTCTTTCATCTTATCGGCGAACAAAGCCTTGAATTTCTTCAACTTCGGATTGATCACCGCCTGGCAATAACCTTCCTGGGAATTGCGATTGTAATAATTCTGATGGTATTCTTCGGCTTTGAAAAAATGGTCCAAAGGCGCGATCTCGGTCACGATTTTGTTTTCGTATGGTTCCTGAAGTTCGGCCACGACAGTTTCCACGATTGCCTTTTCCTCGTCATTTCTGTAGTAAATCACGCTGCGATATTGCGTCCCGACGTCGGCGCCTTGACGGTTCAAACTCGTCGGATCGTGCGTCACCAAATGAATCCGCAGCAAATCGTCGAACGAAATCACATTCGGATCGTAAGTCACTTCAATCACTTCGGCGTGACCGGTTTTCCCGCTGCAAACCTCGCGATACGTCGGATTGTCGATTTGTCCGCCGGTGTAGCCGCTTTCGACTTTCTCGACGCCTTTCAACTGTTGGAAAACCGCTTCGGTACACCAAAAACAGCCGCCACCGAAAGTCGCTTTTCGCAACGCTGATTCCTGTTTTTCAAGTGCTACGGCGTTCATGCAATATCGCAAACCGCTCGGCGCCGGACCGTCGGGAAAAACGTGTCCCAAATGCGCCTGGCAAGTGTTGCAAAGCGCCTCGATACGCACCATTCCAAAAGAACTGTCCTTGTGATAAGCGACGGCATTTTCTTTCAAAGGTTGCGTAAATGACGGCCAACCGGTTCCGCTTTCAAACTTTTCGCCACTGTCGAATAACGGGGTTTTACAGCAAACGCAAGAATAGATTCCGGGTTCGAAATAGGAGCACATTTCTGATGAAAATGCGCGTTCCGTTCCTTTTTCACGGGTTACGCGAAATTGTTCGTCCGTGAGGATTTTCGCCCATTCAGACTCTGGTTTTTCAACGATTTTGTCCGGTTTTGGATTGCCCTGACTCGCAAATTTGATAACATCCAGCCACTTTAGCATCGTAAGAATTTTAATTGAGTTGTGAGATTTTTTCTCGGTTTCCAATAGTCAATTTCAGTGCCGAAGCCTTGATTGTCAGTTGTTCTGTCAGGTTCTGTCAGTCGATTTTCATGTTTTGGATGCGCACCGCATTCAGGACTGATAGCAAAGCCACGCCAACATCGGCAATCACGGCTTCCCACAGGTTTGCGACGCCGCCCGCGCCCAATGCCAACACCGCGATTTTGACTGACATCGCCAGGATTATATTCTGCCAAACGACCTTTTTGGTGATTTTTCCAATCCTGATTGCCGATACGATTTTCGAAGGTTGATCGTTCTGGATGACGATGTCGGCGGTTTCTATCGTGGCATCGCTTCCAAGTCCGCCCATCGCGATTCCCGCGTCGGCCAAAGCCACGACAGGCGCGTCGTTCAAGCCATCGCCCACAAAAGCGATCTTGCGGTTTTGGTCTTTGAGTTGCTGCACTTTTTCGACTTTTCCTTCAGGCAGCAAATTCCCAAAAACCAGATCGATTCCAATTTCGCGCGCAACTTCCTGCGCAACGTTTTCCTTGTCGCCCGAAAGCATCACGGTTTTTAGTCCAAGTTTGTGCAATTTCCCGATTGCGATTTTTGCGTCCGATTTTATCTGGTCGGCAATCACGATGTGTCCGGCGTATTTTTTGTCGATCGCAACCACGACAGCCGTAAATACAATATTGTCTACTGTTGTCGGATAATCGATCCCGAATCTTCGCAGCAATTTGGTGTTTCCGACGAGGATTTCGTCCGAAGCGATTTTGCCTTTCAAACCGTGCCCAGCGATCTCTTCGACATCAGAAACCGAAATATTCCGAAAAGAAGAATCGGCCTTTTCGACGATTGCCGAAGCGATCGGATGCGTCGAATGACTTTCCAGAGCGGCGGTTTTCTGCAGAAGTTCCGATTCTGAAAGTCCGTCCGAAACAATTTTTTGTACTTTGAAAACGCCTTCGGTCAACGTTCCGGTTTTGTCCATCACGACCGTGTCGATTTGCGTCATGACGTCGAGAAAATTCGAGCCTTTGAACAAGATCCCGTTTCGCGAAGCCAATCCGATTCCACCAAAATAACCAAGCGGAATCGACACTACGAGCGCACAAGGACAACTGATCACGAGGAAAACCAAGCTGCGATAAAACCACTCGCGAAACCCATAATCTTGCACGAAAAAATACGGCAAAAGGCAAACCAGAAGCGCCAAAGCGAAAACGATAGGCGTGTAGATGTTCGCGAATTTGCTGATGAAAAGCTGCGTTTGCGACTTTCTAGCGGTCGCGTCCTGAACCATTTCGAGTATTTTACTGAGTTTGGAATCGGCGAATTTGGCGGTGACTTTTATCTCGGAAACCGTGTTTAGATTGATCGAACCCGCAAACACTTTTTCACCTTTCGATTTCGTGTCGGGTTTGCTTTCTCCGGTCAAGGCCGAAGTATTGAAAGCCGATTTTTGAGACAACAATTCTCCGTCCAACGCGACTTTTTCGCCTGGTTTCACTCGGATGGTTTCGCCAATTAAAACCACATTCGGACTAACTTCGACTGCATGTCCATTTCGTATGACAGTTACCGTTTCTGGCCGAATGTCCAAAAGTGCTTTGATGCTGCGTTTGGCGCGATTCACGGCCGCGTCCTGAAACCATTCGCCAATCGAATAAAAGATCATTACCGCGACGCCTTCGGAATATTCGCCAATCGCAAAAGCACCGATCGTGGCCACGCTCATCAGGAAGAATTCGTTGAAAAAATC
Source organism: Flavobacterium sp. (assembly GCF_004295795.1). Classification (GTDB taxonomy): domain Bacteria; phylum Bacteroidota; class Bacteroidia; order Flavobacteriales; family Flavobacteriaceae; genus Flavobacterium. The sequence continues at coordinate 186,819 of NZ_SEBR01000003.1, forward strand.
GAGTCGGAGCGCTTTTCTGTAGGCGAGGTAAAGCACTTCATAACCCGCGAGCAGGTAGGCGATCGAAAAAATAATGAGGTTGATAGGAAATTTGGGGACAACTTGAAAACCGTATTCCAACGTAAGCATTATCGCCAAAATCGCGAGCGCAACAAGCAATCGCCAATGGCTTTTCCAACCCGAATCGCTTCCGTGATCATGGTCGTGTCCGTGATCTTCAGCTGGTTTCGCATGGCCGTTTTGGTGGGAATCGCAACAATTTTCTGACATGGGATTTGTTTGGTATCAAGGTACGAAACGCTTGCCGGATTGTTTTGTCGTTTAAGAAATGTTAGGGAAATCTGATGTGAATTTGGTGTGGAAATTTTTGGCTTTTTTGAACTGGATATCGTAAAAATCGCTCCAAATCGGCCAAAAAAAAAGCCCCTTCAAGTTGAAGAGGCAATCAGATCAATCGGTTTTGATGTTATCGATCTTGAATTTTCCTTTTTCTTTGGTAACGACCGGCCTGATCAAAGCCTGATCGTCTTCGTAACCCATATCGTAAGTCACACGAAAAACATTGAAAGTTGCGGCAGACTCGATTTTCAATGACTTTAGCCATTCGACATCATAATCCTGAGCGCTCACGAAAATGTCGTAATCGAGTTCGCCCGAAGCCAGTTTCGCATCGAGTTCCTTAAGAAATTTCGCTGTGCAATATTTCTTTTTTATCGCGTCGATTTCCTTTTGGTCGCTCGGTTCTTTGGCGCTTGCGGTGATATATTCCGTGTAGAAATCCTTGAGCATCTTGATCTTGGCTTCCTTGTCGCTGGCTTTTTGTGCGAAAGAAGAAACAGACAAAAATGCACTCAAGGCCAAAATGAGAACGATAAGGTGTTTTTTCATCTGTCCAGATTTAAAGTTTTTTCAAGCCTTTTGAATTTTCAGACGTGGCAGGAACGACAGAAATCGCGTATCCGCCGCCGGCAGCAACCCATTGGCTCAATTTCGACTTGTTCGTCACAAGCACTTTGCGAATTGCATAAGCTTGCGGATTTGTCTTGTAATGCGCGTCTTTTCCATCGGCGTAAATCGTCGCGACATAAGATTTTCCTTTCTCGAGGAAAGAAAAGTCGATTTTGGAGGTTCTGGGATCGTTTCCACCAACGCTTCCCACAAACCAATCCTGTTTGTCTTTGGCTTTACGGGCCACGGAAATATACTGTCCGGGTTCGGCCTCAAGGTATTTCGATTCGTCCCAATCGATGGCGACATCCTTTATAAACTGGAACGCGTCAAGGAATCGGTTGTAGTTTTCAGGTAAATCGGCGGCCATTTGCAAAGGCGAGTAAAGCGTCACGTAAAGCGCAAGTTGGTTGGCGATCGTGGCGTTTACGTGTGAGTGATTGTCCGGATTCAACTTCGTGAGATCCATTTCGAAAATCCCCGGAGTATAATCCATCGGACCGCCCAAAAGACGCATGAATGGCAACAAGGTCACGTGATTCGGTTTTGATCCGCCGAAAGATTGGTATTCCGTTCCTCGAGCAGCTTCGTTTCCGATAAGGTTCGGATAAGTTCGGCAAATTCCAGTCGGACGAACTGCTTCGTGAGCATTGACCATGATCTTGTAATCGGCGGCTTTTTCGATCGCGTATTGGTAATGGTTGATGATCCACTGGCTGTAATGATTCTCGCCACGCGGCAAAATATCGCCCACATAACCAGATTTCACCGCGTCATAACCATTGTCTTTCATGAATTGGTAGGCCTTGTCCATGTGTCTTTCGTAATTTCTGACAGATGAAGAAGTCTCGTGGTGCATGATCATTTTGACACCTTTCGACTTGGCGTATTCGTGCAAAGCTTTCACGTCAAAATCGGGATAAGCCGACACAAAGTCGAAAACGTAGTCTTTCGAATGTCCAAACCAATCTTCCCAACCCTCGTTCCAACCTTCGACCAGAACACCGTCGAAACCGTGAAGCGCGGCAAAGTCGATGTATTTGCGCACGTTGGCGTTGTTTGCGCCGTGTTTTCCGTTTGGTTTGAGTTTCTTGAAATCGGTTACGCCAAGTTCCACTGTCGGAACGTCGTCGGTGTAAGCCCAAGTCGATTTATTGGTGATCATTTCCCACCAAACGCCAACGTATTTCACAGGATGGATCCAGGAAGTATCGTCGATTTTACAAGGTTCGTTAAGGTTCAGAGTGATTTTGGACGACAAGATATCGCGAGCATCATCGCTGGCAATGATCGTTCTCCAAGGCGAAACGCATGGCGCTTGCATATAACCTTTGTCGCCTTTCGCATCGGGCGTGAGCCAAGACGTGAACGTGAAAGTCTTCGGATCGAGATTCAGGTGCATGCACGAATAATTGATCAGCGCCGCTTCGTGAAGGTTGATGTAAAGCCCGTTGGCAGATTTCATCATCAAAGACGTTTGCACGCCCGTATTCGAGAATGAAGTCTGGGACAAATTTGCCGTAACCGACTTTTTCATCAAAGCCTCGATTTCAGACAATTTCGAAGTCGTGTAATCGTATTCCTGAGTGTCGTAATCGCCCGGAATCCAAAATGCCGTGTGGTCGCCCGTCATCGCGAATTCGGTTTTTTCCTCTTTGATTACGAAATAGGTGAGGTTTTTTTGCTGCGGAAATTCGTATCGGAAACCAAGTCCTTCGTCAAAAAGGCGGAATCGCACGACGATCGAGCGGTTCGTCCCGTTTTGGTTCAACGTCACCGCAAGTTCATTGTAATGATTTCTGATCGCTTTCACTTCGCCCCAAACCGGCTTCCAACTTTCGTCGAATGTGGCCGTTTTTGTATCCGTGACAACGAAATCATTTAGCAAGGACTTATCGTCTTTTTTGAGTTCAAGCCCAAGTTTGCTGGTTTTCACGACCGCTTTTCCCTTGTAATCGAGTTTGTACGTCGGAACGCCGCCTTGAGCAAGCGAGAACTGCATCGTGAAGTTTCCGTTAGGCGATTTCAGTTGTTGCGCAGACGCGAATCCGCAAATCAAAATCACAAGGAAACCAAGTACTGTTTTTTTCATTTGGTAGTCGATAGAGGTTTGGCCAAAGGTAGCGAAATCGATTTTGGCGGAAAAGCGAAACGGCCTCGAAACACGGTTAAGGAATGTTCGGAAATGCAAAACTTATGAACGAAAACCAGGCAAAAAATTTTCGTGTGTCAGTAAGTTCTTGAATTCGTTGCAAGATTTTTCGGCCAATGCAATTCGGAATTTAACAGATGCATGCATTTATCGTCAAGCGGATTGATTTTGTGTGCGTTACACTTCGTCGGGATTTTGTGTTTGACCGATGAAACAAGCCGCTATGACCAATTGTTAACAGAAAGTTTTTGTTGAAACTTTCCCATTCGTCTTAATTTGTGGCATTTTTGTCGAATAAAAGACCTTGAATTTCAATTTGTTGCTAAAAAAATTACATTTGTCACAGAAAATATTACAGAGTCCCAATCTGCTACAAATGAACAGAGCGCTATTCATACCACTTTTGCTCTTGCTTGGCTTCGGCGCCCGCGCACAGGTCGGCATAGGTACAACTTTCCCGAAAGCACAACTAGAGATTGCGGCTTCGAACCCATCGGCACCAACTGCAACCGATGGTTTGCTTATCCCTAGAATTTCGGTTTTCCCGATTTCAAATCCGACAATTGCACAAGACGGCATGATGGTTTATTTGACCACGACCTCCGGAATTTATACGCCAGGATTTTATTACTGGAACAACGCCGCCGGAATTTGGATCGGACTTTCGGGCTTTAAAGGCTGGGAAACTTCGGGCAACGTAAATGCGGTCAGCGGCACGAATTTCATAGGAACCGTAAACGCCCAAGATGTCGATTTCCGATCGAACAACAGCATCAAAATGCGACTCACGCAACGAGGGCAACTCGAATTCCTCAACACCGGACAATCCGTTTTCGTTGGTGAAATGGCGGGCGAAAACGACGACGAGACCGCGAACCGAAATGCTTTTATAGGGCATCAATCCGGGTTTTCGAATATCGGCGGGAACAACAACATAGGTCTTGGTTACCAATCGCTTTTTTCGAACACAAGCGGCAATTTCAACGTCGGTATAGGGTCGAACGCCATGGGCACGAACACGACAGGTTTCAACAATACGGCAATCGGTTACAACAGTTTGGCCGCCAATACGATCGGAAACAGCAACATCGCAATCGGTTACCAATCGATGTTGGCCAACGTGAACGGAATACTCAATCTGGGCATCGGAAACAACTCGCTTGCGGCAAACGTCACGGGCGCGAACAATTCTGCCATCGGATACAATGCGTTAAAAAACAACGTTTCCGGTAACAACAATGTCGCTCTGGGCGCTTATACTTTAACGGCTTCAACGACTTCGTGGAATACGGCCATCGGGACAAATGCACTGAGAAATACGACTTCGGGCGAAAGCAACACGGCTGTCGGAGCTAACGCTTTGATGACGAATACGACCGGTTTGGGAAATACGGCAAGCGGCACGAATGCGCTGGTCATGAACGCCGTGGGAAGCAACAACACCGGCCTTGGATTTTCGGCTTTGCACGAGAATGCTTCGGGCGATTCGAATACGACCGTAGGATCGAACGCCATGTATTACAACGTTTCGGGATCGGGCAACACCGCGGTTGGCGTTTCGGCCATGATCAATAACGTCAGCGGAAGTTTCAACACAGCCGTCGGACTTTATGCCATGCGTTGGAACACGACCGGAGACAACAATACGGCGATCGGTCGTTTGTCGCTGGCCAACAATATTTCCGGACTTTCCAACGTCGCTTCGGGCATGAACGCGATGGCACTCAACGAATCCGGAAGCAATAACGTGGCATCCGGAAGCGCGGCTTTGCGCACGAATGTTTCCGGAAATGGCAACACGGCTTTGGGTTCGTCTGCGCTTTACGCGAGTTTGGGCGACAATAACACGGCCGTCGGAATCGCGGCTTTGCTGGCGAATGTCATAGGAAACAACAATACGGCGATCGGGAATGCGGCGAACGTTTCGGGCGGAACTTGGTCGAATGCGACAGCTATCGGAAGTGGCGCGATCGTGAACACTTCGAACAAGGTGCGTTTGGGAAATGCCGCGGTTTTGCTCGTGGAAGGACAAGTTCCGTATTTCAATCCATCGGATGCGCGCTTTAAATCTGATGTAAAAAACAACGTGCCGGGACTCGATTTCATCCTCAGACTTAAACCTGTTACTTATCACTTCGATTCGGCGAAATTCCAGTCGCATTTGTCTCAGAATCTGGACGGTCACAAGGATTTATCCGATGCGAAAAATGAAGGTTTCCAAATCGTAAGAACCGGATTTTTGGCTCAGGATATCGAAAAAGCCGCGAACGAAATCGGATACGATTTTGACGGATTGCACAAACCCGATGCCTCGAATCCAACCGACAATTACAGCGTCGCTTACAGCCAATTCGTGATGCCGCTCGTGAAATCGGTTCAGGAACAACAAGCCGAGATCGAGAAATTAAAAGCCGAAAACGCTGCATTGAAATCAGAAGTGCAAGGCAATAAAAAAGCGTTGGAATCGATCGAATCGCGATTGTCGGCACTCGAACGCAAGAAATGAGAATTTTCCATATTCATTTGCCTGAATTTTGGTGAATTGCTTTTCCGCAAAAGCCGACATACGTTTGGCGTGTCGTCGTGATAACGCAGTATGAGTTGTTCCATGGCAATCTGCTGAAATTCAAAAAGCGACGAAAGCTATTTAAAGTTTACTACAAATCAGCAGAAAGCAAACAGCGAAAAGCCGTATTCGAACTCGTTTTCATCTGATTAAATCTGCATCTGTGTCTTCCAACACTTCCGCTACTGCAACTTCTTTTCTGCCGCTGCATTTCTGCAACTGCTACTGCTTTTTCTGCCACTGCCACTGCAAAACTGTGACCTACCTCACACCTCCAATTTGGCAAACCGACGCAAATTTGCCAAAACTTTCACCATGAAAAAAATATTCATCATCAACGGCGCTCAGGCTTTCGCACATTCCGGAGCGCAGTTCAATAACACGATTCTCGATTGGGACAAATCATTTTTCGCGCCCGAAAACGGTTTTGAGCTCCAAACCACGAACGTCGACGAACCTTACGATCTGGCAACCGAAGTCGCGAAATACGTTTGGGCAGATGTCATAATTTACCACACGCCAATTTGGTGGTTTTCACTTCCGCACGCGCTTAAGGCTTACATCGACAAGGTTTTCACACAAGGACATCGCACGGGAATGTATTATAACGACGGACGAAATTCTGAAAACCCAAAGATCAACTACGGAAAAGGCGGCTCGCTCCATGGCAGGAATTACATGCTGACCACAACCTGGAACGCGCCCGAAACCGCTTTCACTTTGGAAGGCGAATTCTTCGAACAGAAAAGCGTGGACGAAGGCGTGATGTTCGGTTTCCACAAAATGAATGCGTTCATAGGATTGAAGCCTTTGGACAGTTTCCACTTTCACGACGTGATGAAAAAAGGATCCGAAATCGAGACCTATCGCGCCGGTTACATCGAACATCTGGAAAGCGTTTTCAAACCAACTTTGGTCGAAAATCTGCAATAATCTGCAATTCAAAAAATACAGAAAGCGTATTCCGTTCGTACTTTCGCGAAATGGAATACGCTTCTTTTTTGCGCACGCACATCGAGAAAATAGTCGCTTTGACCGATGAGGAATTTGCTGAGGTTTTGCCTAATTTCCATCTGACGAAAGTCGCGAAGAAACAATATCTGATCGAGGCCGGAGAAAAAGTACAATCGGAATTTTTGGTCGTGAGCGGACTTTTGAAATCGTTCATCCGCGACGAAAACGACAAAGAACACATTCTACAATTCTCGATGGAAAACTGGTGGGTTTCAGATTATGTCGCTTTCGCATCCAAAGGAATCGGGGAAATTTGCGTGCAGGCGCTCGAAGATTGTCTCGTGCTCGAATTCTCTTTCGCCGACAAAGCAGCGTTGTGCGAAAAACTTCCAAAAATGTACCGGTTCCATCATGAGAAATCGCTTTCGGGATACGTCGCCTTGCAAAAACGCGTGCTTTCGCTGATGAAAAATTCGGCTAAGGAAAAATATGAATTGTTGTTGAGCCAATATCCGCAGTTGTTCCAACGCGTTTCGAAAACCTTGATCGCGCATTATCTGGGCGTTTCAAGAGAAACCTTGAGCCGACTCGAGAAAGGCTAGATCAGTCTTTCGTGCCTTCCCAACAAACAGATCCGTCGGTCACGTTGCCTTGGTCGATGTAATAATCGTAAGTCGCAGCATTGACCTCGATCGTTCCAACCTGGTTTTGCGTCGGACCATAAGTCGCGAAATAGCTGCCCGAACCCGAATTTTGAGTAAGATTCCAAAGTTTGTTAGTGCAAACCTGTTCGCCTTCATTGTCGTTGTCGCAAGCGAACAGAAAGGCGAGGAGCGAAAGGGCGAGAATCTTTTTCATTTGCTTTTTTGGCAAAGGTCACATTTTAGAGCGAGTTGCGCAAGATGAGCGAGCATTTGTTGGCGATGTTGCGCTTTCGGCCTTCGAGCACGAGTTTGGCCATGAGTTTTCCCATGCCTTCGAAATCGGTGGAAATCGTTGTGATGCCGCGTTCTACAACCTTTTTCAGAGGCGTTTCATTGTAGGAAATAATTCCGAAATCGATTCCCGATTGCAGCTTTTGTCTTTTGGATTGTTCGATGACTTTGACCAGATCTCGGTCGTTCGGCAAAATGTAGACTTCACCTTGCCTTATCGTGCGCGAATCGAATTCAGAAAGCACTTCGTGCGCGATATTGAAATCCTGGCAAAAGTTCAGAAATCCTTGTTTCATGCCGATCGGTTCGCGGAATCCGGGGAAAATCAGGATCAACTTCCCGTATTGGTCGAGTCGGCCTTTTCCTTCTTTGAGCGCGGTATAAATATCGGACACGAAATTCTGGTAAACGGCCGGATAATTCGAAAGGCTTTCGCTCGTCTGATCCAAAATAAAAACCTCCGAAGCCGGAAGCGTCTTGATCACTTCGGTCGCGTTGTCGACATTGGCTGGCATAATGATGTATTTCGTGTAGCTTCCGTTGTTGTCCTCGACCAGTTTGGCGAACATCTTGGCGTTGAAATGATGGAACGAAATGTCGACTTGTACGTCTTTTCCGATGTTTTCGAGAAACGAATTGTACAGATCTTCCTTGAACGAATTGAGCTCGTCGAACAGCAGGAAAATCTTTTCGCGAATGCTGATCTCAGTGCTTTTTACGTAATAGCCCTTGGCTGGTATGGCCAGGATGATGCCGCGTTTCTTCATTTCGTCATAAGCGAGCAAAACCGTGTCGCGCGACAATCCGAATTCGAGGCACACTTTGTTCACGCTCGGAAGCCGATCGCCTTTTTGCAAAAGCCCGTCCGATATGGCTTTTTCAAGTGATGCGATGATTTGTTTGTACTTCGGAACGCCCGAATTGGGTAAAATCGAAATCAACTTCATAAGGAAAAGTTTGTGCAAATATATAAAAACTGGTAGGTATCGGTATGATAATTTTGAGGTCTGGGATAATTTTGGATTTCACAATCGCCAAAAAAACCATGAAACTGAAGCAGATATCCAATTTTGTCGAACCGATTTTTGAGAAAGTGTTCGGTTTTGCGAACGGCTACGAACAAGCAGGTTTGTTCACGCTTCAGAATTCGAAAGGCATGGAATTGCGCGTTTCGGACTTTGGCGCGACGGTCACTTCCATCAAAGTGCCGCTGAGGTCGGGCGAAGTTGTCGACGTCGTTCCGGGATTCGAGTCGTTACAGGATTATGTCGATTCGTTTTCGCTTCCGTCGGCGCCCTATTTTGGAGCGACTGTCGGACGTTACGCAGGTCGCATCGGCGGCGGACGTTTTTGCCTAAACGGACGACAGATCATCCTGAACGCAAACCAGAATTTCAACACGCTCCACGGCGGAAACATCGGCTTCAGCCAAAAAATGTGGACGGTGAAACGCTTGGTTCCGGGCAATAATCCGTCGATCGTGCTTTCGCTCGTGAGTCCGAATCTCGATGAGAATTTCCCCGGAAAACTCACGGTCGAACTCACTTATACGTTGACAGAAGAAAACGAGATCGTCGTGGAATACAAAGCCATTACGTCAGAAGATACGGTAGTCAATCTCACGCATCACAGTTATTTCAACCTAGACGGACACAGCGAATCGGTGTTGAACCAGCAACTTTCTGTAAATTCGAAGAAAATGGTCGAGGTCGATCACGAGAATATTCCAACGGGGAATTTTGTTGCGCTTGACGGAAAGGATTTCGATTTCACATCGGCCAAATCTGTTCCGGAAAACATCGACAACACGTTCGCGCTTGAAGCCGATTATGGACTTGCAGCGACTTTGTTCAGTCCAAAAAACAAACTCAAAATGTTGGTTTACACGAACCAGCCCGGCGTTCATATTTATGTTGGCGGAAATTGCTTCGGAAAAATAACGGGAAAAGAAAACGCCAATTATCACAAGACGAGCGGCATTTGTTTCGAGACCCAGAATTTTCCTGACGCGCCAAACAAGCCGAATTTCCCGAACGCAATCCTAAAACCAGATTCGATTTACCATCACAAAACCATATTTAAATTCCAGTCACAATGAACTTCAGAAAATACTTTTTAGCGCTAGGCATTGTCGCGGTTTCCGCCTTGCCGCTAGCGTGTGGCAGCGACGATTCGAGCCCGACTGTTTCAGACGACGATCCGAATCCGCCAGCTGAAACGTTTATCCGCGCCGCCGACATTTCGTTCCTGCCCGAAATCGAGAGCGAAAACACGGTCTATTACAACAATGGTGCGGCTCAGGACGCGCTTACGACCTTGAAGAGTTCGGGCGTGAATTGCATCAGGATCCGACTTTGGAAAGATCCGGCCAACGCGCATTCGGGCTTTCAGGAAGTCAAAACTTTGGCGCAAAGAGTCAGGAACGCAGGTCTGAAAGTTTGGCTAACGGTTCATTATTCCGATACTTGGGCCGATCCCGGAAACCAACAGATTCCATCGGCTTGGAGCGGTTTTTCGTTCGACCAATTGAAGTCGGCGGCGGTCGATTATACGGGACAGATTTTGTCGGAAATCAATCCGGACATCATCCAAATCGGAAACGAAACCAACGACGGACTTTTGTGGCCAAGCGGCAAATTGTCGACGAACGAAACGCAGTCGGTACAACTTTTTTCGGCCATCAGCCAAAAAATCAGAACGCAATCGCCGAACACAAAAATCATGTTGCATTACGCCGGAGTCTCTGGCGCTGACTGGTTTTTCTCGAAAACGGCTTCGGTAGATTTCGACTACATCGGACTTTCGTATTATCCGGTTTGGCACGGCACGACTTTGACGCCTTTGCAGAATCTCGTGAACAGTTTGGGCGCGACTTACAACAAAAAAGTCATCATCGCCGAAACCGCTTATCCTTTTACTTTGGGCTGGAACGATTGGACGAACAACATCGTCGGTCAGGACAACCAATTGGTTTCGGGTTATCCGGCGACGCCTCAAGGCCAGAAAGACTTTTTGCTCGCGATCCGAAATATCGTCGAAACTTCTCCACACGGTTTGGGCTTCGCTTATTGGGGCGGCGAATGGCTAGCTTTCCGCGGAACTCAGGCAACAAACGGTTCTACTTTCGAGAATCAGGCTTTGTGGGATTTCGATCACAATGCTTTGCCGGTTTTGGACGCATTTCACGAGTAAGTATACCTGCGAGGTTTTGGAACTAACCTGCAAGGTTTTTTCAACCTTGTAGGTTTGGTTTAAAAGACCAAATTTGAACCCGATTGTTTTGCAACAAAAAACTACAAGGTTTTGGAAACCTTGCAGGAACACCACGATAAAATTGCCCGAATGAAAAAACTTCTCTTTTTTGTTTTACTTCCGATGCTGACTTTCGCTCAGAAAAAGCCAATTTATCTTGGAGCCGATTTGTCGTACGTAAACGAAATCGAAGACTGCGGAGCGAGTTTCCAATCCAAAGGAAAAAAAGTCGATCCGTATAAATTGTTCGCCCAAAAAGGTTCGAATCTCGTCAGGTTGCGGTTGTGGCATTCGCCCGAAATCAATTCCTATTCAGGTTTCGCCGATGTGAAAAAGTCGATAAAACGCGCCAAGGCAACCAAAACTGCGGTGTTGCTCGATTTTCATTATTCCGATACTTGGGCCGATCCCGAAAAACAATTCATCCCGAAAGCCTGGTCGAAAATCACTGATTTAAACGTGCTTGGCGACTCACTTTACAACTACACGTTGAACACGCTTTTGAAGTTGAACAGCGAAAATTTGCTTCCGGAAATGGTTCAGGTAGGAAACGAAACCAACCAGGAAATCCTGCAGCCGGACAAAACCCACAAAAAGGAAACCGACTGGAAACGCAACGCTTTTCTGTTCAATAAAGGCATTTCCGCCGTGCGCGAAGCATCCAAAATAACGGGCAGGAAAATCGAGATCCTGCTTCACATCGCGCAGCCCGAAAATGCTTTGAAATGGTTCGCTTCCGCAGATAAGAACGGTATCAAAGATTACGATTTTATCGGAATTTCTTATTATCCGCTTTGGTCGGAGTACAAATTTGACCGATTGCCCGAGGCCGTGAAAACGCTCGTCGATACTTACAAAAAGAAATTCCTGATCGTCGAGACCGCTTATCCTTACACTATGGAAAATGTCGATTCGGCCAACAACATTCTCGATAACAAAGCCTTGATCGACGGTTATCCGGTATCGCCATCGGGACAAAAAAAGTACATGGTCGACCTGACCAAAATCGTGGTGAACGCGGGCGGAAACGGCGTCATTTATTGGGAACCGGCTTGGGTGACGTCAAATTGCAAAACACTTTGGGGACAAGGTTCGCATTGGGAAAACGCCACTTTCTTCGATTCAAAAAACCACAACGAGGCGCTCGAAGCCTTCGATTTTTACGACATCAAACACTACAAAAAGTGAAAAAGAAAAAACTCATAGCAAACACGGCAGCACATTTTGCCGAGATTTTCAAATCGCAGCCCGAACACATTTTTTTGGCTCCGGGCCGAATCAACATCATCGGCGAACACGTCGATTACAACGACGGCTACGTTTTGCCCGCGGCGATCAACAAATACATCTGTTTTGCGGTTTCGACCAACGAGACGGGCGAAGTGAATTTCGTTTCGAAAGATTTGTCTGACGCGCACCATTTCCAGCTTTCGGACGACATCAAACCGATGGAAAAAATGTGGGCAAATTACATGCTAGGCGTGCTTTCCCAACTCAAGGACAAAGGCTCAAGATTGCAAGGATTCAACGTCGTTTTTGCCAGCAATATCCCAATGGGCGCGGGTTTGTCGTCATCGGCAGCACTTGAATGCGGCTTTGGCTACATGCTCAACAAATTGTTCAACCTCGGATTGTCCAAAAAGGAAATCGCACTCATCGGACAAAAATCAGAACACACTTTCGCGGGAGTAAATTGCGGGATCATGGATCAATTCGCGTCGGTTTTCGGCAAAAAAGACCACGTTTTCAAACTCGATTGCAACACTTTGGAGCACGATTACCATCCGGCCGAATTCACTGAATATTCGGTGTTTTTGCTCGATTCCAAGGTAAAACACACGCACCTCACGTCCGGTTACAACGACCGCAGACGCGAAGCTGCCGAAGGTCTCGAAATTCTCAAAGCCAAATTTCCCCAGGTAAAAACTTTCCGTGATCTTTCGGTTGCCCAAGTCGATGCTGCAAAGGACGAACTCGGGGACGTGCGCTATCGCCGCTGCCATTTCGTGGTCGGCGAAATCACTCGCGTTCTCGACGCGGTCGAAGCATTGGAAAAGTCCGATTTTCAAAAACTCGGCAATCTGATGACCGAAACCCATAAAGGCCTAAGCGAAGAATACGAAGTGAGCTGCGAAGAAATCGACTATCTCGTAGACCGCGCACTCGAGGAGAAAGACATTCTCGGCACGCGAATGATGGGCGGCGGTTTCGGCGGTTGTTCGATCAACCTCGTCAAAAAAGGAGCCGAAAAGCAAGTCATTGGCCGCATTTCCGAAGCTTACCAAACCAAATTCGACATCGAACCCGCGGTCTACAAAGTCAAGATTTCTGACGGCTGCAAGGAATATAAAAAATTTAAGGGCGTTGCGCCGGCCACGAAACAATAGCACAAAGCAGTTGCAGTACAAGGCCGCCGCCGGGCTGGATGGCACTCGCTGTTCAAATCTTTCAAGGAGATTTGAACGAGCTTAAACAAAGCCACCATCCCTAACGCACTCGACTGAAAAAGAATTCCCGATCCAAGCACAAAGCCCACCAACCAAAATGTTCTTACAAAGCCAGCCAATACCCACCGTCAAAGACACACCTAAAAGGTTGTTTCGAAGCCACATTTTTCCAAAGCGAAGCGGAGGAAAATGTCAATAAACACTTCCAATTAGTCCGGCATTTGAGCGTTTTGGCGGGCACCTGACGTCTTGGAAATTCGTGAAATGAAAGGCTGTTTGAGCGACCCAAAAGTAAGTAGTTTGGAAAAAAGGTGCCCGCGAGTTCCTTTCATTTCCGAATTTCCAAGGCTGTCAGGTCGCCAAAATCGGTCGTGCCGCGAGCCTTTTTGCTTCTTTTGCGGCGAGGCAAAAGAAGTCCCGCGGAAGGCGACGAAAGAAATTCAAAGCCCACGACGGCGCAGCCGGCGAATAAAAAACACGACGGCGCAGCCGGCGAATAATATCCCAAGCTAGCGAAGCAAGTTAGAGCAACGAGCGAAGCTCGTCAAAAACAAACAAAAATGAACAAGTTCAATCACAACAACGACCCACACCGCCGCTACAACCCACTAATAAAAGAATGGGTACTAGTATCCCCACACCGAGCAACCCGCCCATGGCAAGGCCAAACCGAAGCAGTAAACGAAGAAAAACGCCCCGAGTTCGACGAAACGTGTTATCTGTGTCCAAGTAACGTGCGAGCAAACGGCGAACAAAACCCAAAATACGAATCAACATACGTCTTCGACAACGACTTCGCGGCCTTAAAACAAGAGGAACTCGAATTCGAACAAAACCCAGACGATATTTTCTTCAAAGCGCAACCCGAAAGAGGCATTTCACGCGTGGTCTGTTTTTCGCCACGCCACGACCTGACTTTACCTGAAATGGATTTGGAAACTATTGAAAACGTCGTAAAAACCTGGCAGTTCCAATATGAAGATCTGGGCAAGATCGACTTTATCAACCACGTCCAGATTTTCGAGAACAAAGGTGCGATCATGGGTTGCTCGAATCCGCATCCACACGGGCAAATTTGGGCCCAATCGTCGCTTCCGACCTTGGTCCAGAAAACGCAGGACAGTCTTTCGGCTTATTTCCAAAAGCACCAAAAAACGTTGTTGGAAGACTATTTGAAACAGGAATTGGCCAAGAACGAGCGCATCGTTATCGAGAACGAACACTTTGTCGCGCTCGTCCCGTTTTGGGCAATTTGGCCTTTCGAGACGATGATTCTGTCCAAACGACCAATTTCCAAAATTACCGATTTTACGACGGCTGAAGTGTCTGATTTCGCCAAGACCTTGAAAGAACTGACGGCCAAATACGACAACGTGTTCCAAACCTCATTTCCGTATTCATCGGGAATCCACCAAGCGCCAACCGACGCAAAAGACCATCCGGAATGGCACTTCCACATGCACTTTTACCCGCCGTTGTTGCGATCGGCGACGGTCAAGAAATTCATGGTCGGCTACGAAATGATGGGCGAATCACAGCGCGACATATCGCCCGAGAAAAGCGCCCAATTGTTGCGCGAATTGCCAAGCATCCACTACAAATCGGCGAAATAGCCTACGCCTTTTTACGTATTTCCCAAAGGGTTGCCTATCTTTAAATTTGTGGCAACCCTTTTTGTATGAAGAAAAAGATTTGCATAGTGGAAGACGATCGCGACCTGCGCGAAGCCTTGAGCATGATGATCCAATTCACTGATCGTTACGAGCTCGTCGGGAGTTTCGAGAACGCCGAAAGAGCGCTTGAAAACATTCCGTTTCTCGAGCCAAACGCCATCATGATGGACATCAATCTGCCGGGCGAAAGCGGGATTTCGTGCGTGAACAAATTGCAGAATCTTTCCCCTGACAGCCTTGTCATGATGTGCACGTCATACGAAAACGACGACAAGGTTTTCCAAAGTCTTGAAGCCGGCGCCACGGGTTACATTCTCAAAACAGAAGGTCCGGCGAATATTCTCAAGGCGCTGGATGAACTTTTAGACGGCGGAAGCCCTATGAGCAGCGTGATCGCAAGAAAGGTCGTGGCGAGTTTCTCGAGATTCGAATCCCAGAACAAGATCGTCGAATCGTTGACGCAACGCGAGAAGGAAATCCTGAACCTGCTCGCCAAAGGCCAAATGAACAAGGAAGTTGCTTATGCGCTCGACATCAGCGTCGGTACGGTTCGAAAACACATTCAGCACATTTACGAGAAATTGCACGTGAACACTCGCGTCGAGGCCGTAAATCTGTATCTTAAACGCTAAATTCTTCGGCGTGAGAACTTTCTGGATTCTTTTTATTTGCTTCGGATGCCAATTCTTGTCGGCACAAACCGCATCGGAATACAAATCCTGCAAAGACGACAACTGCAGATTTTTGTCGGCGTTCAAAGCAGCCGAACATTTCCTCGAAACCGACCAGATCGGGGAATCGCAAAAGTGGTTGCAGCAAGCTAAGGACAATCATCCGCCAACTTCGGTCGACACTTCGGCCTATTTCATGCAAAGTCTGCAATCGGAACTTTTTTACTACACGGGTTTGTACCAATTTGGCGTCCACGAAGCCGACAAAGGTTTGTCTGTCGCCAGAAAACTCAAGGATTCACTATTGATTTCAGATGCATATTTTTTCAAGGGAATCAACGAATTCGAGCTCGGCGACTACAAAGCCTGTGAACGCAATTTGATGTTGTCGCACAAATTCTATCCGAAGAAAAATCCCAAAAAACACATTCGCGCACTCGTCAAAAAAGAGTACATACTGAACAATCTGGCCCAATTGTACGTGACCGAGAAGCGATTCGACCAAAGCCAAAAGTTCAACCAGCAAGCTTATGACGAAGCGCTCCAGAACAAAAGTCGGCGCGGCATTCCGAATGCGTTCCAAACTTTCGGCTTAATCAACCTGTATCAGAACAAAAAACAGAAAGCGCTCGATTTTCTGCAAAAAAGTACGGTTTCAGCAATCGAGGCGAACTACCACGACATCGAGTTGATGAATTACGGCTACATGATGATGTGTTGCGAAGACCGGAATTGCCCCGAGAATTTCTATGAAAAAGGGAAAGATCTCATCGCCAGAATCGAGGTCAACAAAGCTTTTCAGCGTCTTTTTTACAGTTCAGCCCGCGAGGTTTTTGCCAAACAGCAGCACAACGAAAAACTGCTCGAGGTGCAAAGTCGCATCATTTCGCTTGAAACCGAAAGGCGAAACAACAACAATACGTACATTCAGGACATTGCCAACCAGTACATCAAAAGTGAAAATCGGCTTCTGAATCTGCAAATCGACGAACTGCGACGCCAAAGAAACATGACGTCCTTGCAACTTGTCGCGGCTTTGCTTGCGATGGTGATCTTGTTTATGGCAATGTTGTTCATCAGACGAAAAAGCCAGTTGCGAAAGACGCTTCTCGAGCAAAAGAACGAGATCAGCAAGGACTTGCACGACGATATCGGTTCCGGTTTGAGCAGCATTTTGATCAACGCCGATCTTCTTGGGAAACTTCCCGATTCTAACGAGCGCCAGCAACTGCTTTCAGGGAAGATTTCGGCCACGGGAAAAGAAGTTTCCCAAAGATTGCAAACGTTCATTTGGTCGCTCAACAACGAAAACAACGCACTGCGCGACTTTTGCGAATACGTGCGCCAATACGCGTTCCGGTTTTTCGAAGGAACTACGATCGCGTTCCATTATCACGAAAACATAGAGATTTCTGCCGACACCGAAATCAACGGACACGATCGCAAAAACCTGTTTTTCTGCATAAAGGAAACATTGAACAATGCTATGAAACACTCAGGCGCGAGTTCGGTTTCGGTATCGATTTTGGCCGATCGCAAATTCCTCACGATCGCGATCCACGACGACGGAACCGGAATGATCGACGAGAATCGTTTCGGCAACGGACTCAAGAACATCCGCAATCGCGTAAGCCAACTCAACGGCACGCTCGAGTTCTCGAACCAAACCGGACTGGAAGTAAAAATCCAGATTCCGTTCTAGACGACCATACGCCAAACTGCGTATTTCAAAACCAAAATTTCACGCAAACGGGCGTTTTGTCGGGCAATTCCCGCATAGTACCACATTTTCGTTACGCGCATTTTCGTATTGTGGCAGTGCGATACGCGTCGCATTTTTGGGTATTCGATTGGTGGTGGCATTTCCGATTGAAAACCAGAAAATCCTCCCGCGAATTAGGGGAGGATTTTTATCAAAAATGCAAGTATGAAAAACACTTTACTCTTTCTTTTTGTGCTTTCGGTTGTCGCTTTGCGCGGACAGGTTGGCGTCAACACGACGAATCCTCAGGCTTTGCTCGACGTTCCGGCCTCGAATGCTGCAACTCCAACAAACACCGATGGCATCTTGATCCCGAGAGTTTCGGCTTTCCCGTTGACGGATCCGACGATCGCCCAACACGGAATGATGGTTTTCCTGACGGCAATTTCGGGAGGAAACGCACCGGGAATTTACTACTGGGACAATCCGACGACGACTTGGAAAGGAATTGTCGGAAGCGTGACCGGCGGTTGGGGTTTGACCGGAAACGGCGGAATTACCGGGGCGAATTTCCTCGGAACGACAAATGCGGCCGATTTGATTTTCCGTACGAACAATCTACCTCGAATGCGAATCGATCCGCAAGGAAACGGGCGATTCGGAATGGGACTTTTCTCAGATGTGGTTTCGGGCTTCAGCCGATTCGAAATTGGGTCGGAAGAAACAGAACCCAATGATTTGACGCTGCGCCATTCGGGCGACGATCACCCGGTTTTCAACATCATCCACAACAAAGGAACCAAGTTTGGCTCTCCGGTGCGTCTCGTTTATGAGGATCGGATTGGCGAAATCAAGTTCCTTACTTACAACGGAGGCGGACCGTCTTCATTCGGAAATCTCAAAGACGCCGGACGCATCGGCATGATGGTCGAAAACAACACAGGATCGATTTCTGCGGGCATTTATTTCAAGACAACTTCTACCGCCAGCACAAATGACATGTATTTGAGCGGAAGCGGAAATTTGGGAATCGGAACAGAGTTGCCCGGAGCCAGACTTCACGTGGTAGGATCGATGATTCTCAACAACGGTTCTCAGGCAAACGGTCGCATTCTGAGATCAGGGCCGACAGGAATCGCCACTTGGGTCGATCCGACTTCGATTTTCGGCGGAAGTCTGGACGGTTCATATGATTTCCCGACGGCTGGAGCGGGAAGAACGATTATTGCAGATGCAGGTTCGGTCACTATCGCAGGAACTGACGGATTGGTCTCGACAGGAACGATCGCATCTGGCGCACTCGCACCAACCGGAAATGGCGTAAAAATGTTCTGGAATCCGAGGAAAGCGGCTTTTCGTGCAGGATTGGCAAACGGGAATTTTTGGGACGATGCACAAATTGGCGAAGGCTCGGCCGCTTTCGGATCGAACACCAGAGCATCCGGGAATTTCGCATTCGCCGCCGGATACGACAATTATGCAAATGGAGAAGCGGCGACAGCGTTCGGATACTCGAACATCGTCGGTCCGGGTTCTTTTGCCGCGGGTTATTTTAACGACGCTTCGGGTACGAGCGCATCGGCTTTGGGTTCCGAAAACCAAGCGACTGCCGGAGGCGCGATTGCCGTCGGGGCTGAAAACGTCATCACGGGAAATTCAGGAATCGCCTTGGGAATCGCCAATAGTGTAAGTTCAAACTTCGGAATGGCATTCGGGTTCATCAACAGCGTTTCGGGTCAGCGTGCAACCGCGTTCGGCGTCCAGAATTCGGCTCTGGCTTATGGAGAAACAGTTGTGGGAATCGGCGCAACGAATTACACGGTCACGGCAAACGGCGCAAGTCAGAATAGAACGGCAAATGCGACCGACAGGGTTTTTACCGTCGGAAACGCGATCGATTCCAATAACAACAACACGCTCGATGCGGCCGAAAGAAGGAACGCTTTAGTGATTCTGAAAAACGGATTGGCGACACTTCCAACGGTGACAAACGCTTTGATAACTGCTGAAACAACCGGGAAAGCTGTCGTAACCAAAGAATGGGTACAAACAAATTCAAGTGGCAGTTTGGATAGCGGATACGATTTTGGTGGAGCAGGTTCCGGACGAACCATTACAGCCGATGCCGGCGCGGTAAGAATCGAAGGAACTGCGGGTTTACAAGTGACCGGGACGATGAATACGGGCGCTGTTCTCGATTTGAGCGGCGCAGGAACGCGAATGTTCTTTTATCCCAGAAAGGCGGCATTTCGCACTGGCGGCGCGGCTGCAGCTCAGTTTGATGATGAGAACATTGGACTCTACTCTTTTGCTAGCGGCAGTTCGCCCGTCGCCTCGGGATATGGAAGTACTGCAACAGGTATCAACTCACAAGCCACAACTACAGCGGCTGTCGCACTGGGAGCTAGTGTAGTGGCTTCGGGGAGCTATTCTTTTGCTGTCGGCTACGCTGCCACGGCGTCAGGATCCGATGCTCGGGCTATTGGTCGTAACTCCAACGCGACCGGCGACAATTCAGTCACTTTGGGAGCATTTACCAATACTAGCGGGACTGGCGCGATGGCTACTGGACAAAGCAATTTTGCTTCTGGAGATTTTTCATTGGTCGCGGGATATCGCAACGAAGCGAGAAGTATCGGTGAGGCAGTTTTTGGGCTTGGCGCCACAATATATACCGTTTCCGCAAACGGCGAATCTCAATTCGGTGCGGCAAACAACGCTGACAGATTGTTTGTGGTAGGAAATGCAACAGACAATAACAACGACCAGATACTCGACGCCGCCGAGCGCAGCAATGCCATGACAATCCTGAAAAATGGCCGTGTTGCGTTGGGAAATATCATTCCCGGCGGACAATTTCAACTTTCACTGGATCAAGGTCGCAAGCCAGGAACAAACACTTGGACGATCGTATCGGACGAGCGCCTAAAGACAATCCACGGAAGTTACACCAAAGGTTTATCTGAAATCTCGCAACTCAACCCGATTCTTTACAATTACAAAAATGTCGGAAAGCGAACTTTTGAGCAAAAAGTCCTGGAAACGGAATTCTCGGGATTTTCAGCCCAGGAAGTCAAGCAAATTTTCCCGGAAGCCGTCGGCACGGACGATGACGGCTATCTGAACCTAAACATCCATCCGATATTGATCGCATCTGTGAATGCTTTCAAGGAACTCAAGTCGCAAAACGAAAATCTGGCATCGGAAAACAAAACATTGCACGAAAAAGTAAACCGTCAGCAAGCGATCTTAGAAGCGCTTTTGGCTCGCGTATCCAACTTAGAATCGAAAAAAAATCCATAAAATGAAAAAAAATCTGGCCCTTTTTTTAATGATGTTCGCCGCATCGATTTGTGCTCAATCTGGCACGGTTTCCATCGGAAGTGAAAATCTCGTGTATCCTGTCATGCCCGTTTTCAGTTTTTACGGCTACAGTTATTCACAACAAATCGTATCGAAAGAACGATTCAATCAAGCGGGCGGAACTGCCGGAACGATCACGAAAATCCGCTATTACTGCGAGTCTACGGGAAGCGCGATTACGCCTTGGAACAATTGGGCGATTTACATCGGACATACCAACAAGCAAGACTTTCAGGGAGACGATTGGATTCCCGCCTCGCAAATGACGCAGGTTTTCTCTGGAGAATTTTCACCTGTTGCCGGAACTTGGATCGAATTTGAATTTTCGCAGCCGTTCGTTTACAACAATCTCGATAACATCGTCATCGCGGTCGATGAAAATGCCCCGGGTTGGACGGCGGCGAGTGATCCGGCGCAGTTCTATTCGTATATCGACACCGGAAGTAAAGGGATGGCGGTGGTTTCGGACAGTACGAATTTCGATCCCGAAAATCCTTTGGGCGGCGCAATCCTACATGCTCAGGTTCCGATGCTGCAGTTTGACGGACAGCTTTTGGGTGTTGCTGCGCATTCGAAAAACGCTGTTTTGGTCTATCCGAATCCATCGGACAGCATTTTCAATTTTGCTTCGGAATCAGAAATCACGATGATGGAGGTTTTCGATTTGAGCGGACGGAAAATTACAAGCGAAAAGGCACAAGGCAGCACCTCGATTGACTTGAGAAAGTTGCAAGCGGCGCAATATTTACTAAGAATTCACAGTATCGACGGCGTTTTTACAAACCGGATCGTCAAGCGATAAGATAGTAGTTAAGTTTTTTTTTAGTTTTTGGAACGCCCTTTTCGCTTTCGTGGAAAGGGTTTTTCGATTGCTTTTTTTTCTATGAATGGATTTGCGTGTTAACAATATGCCAATCCTTGTTTAATGCTTCACTTTGAACTAATGATGTCGTAAATTTAAGGGAATATTAAATCTCACATTATGTCACTCTTAAAAGATAAAGTTGCCGTCGTTTCGGGCGGAGGTTCGGGAATCGGTCAGGCCGCGGCCCTTGCGTACGCTCGCGAAGGCGCGAAAGTCGTCGTTTCGGACATCAATGAAGAACACGGAAATGCGACCGTAAAACAAATTGAGGACTTGGGCGGAAAAGCTTTTTTCGTAAAATCGGATGCATCGAAAGCCATAGACAACAAGGAATTGGTAGAAGCGACGGTTGCCAAATTCGGTAGTTTGGACATCGCTTTCAACAACGCAGGAATCGGCGGAAAGCCAGCGCTCACGGGAGAAACCGAGCCGGAAGACTGGGATCGCGTGGTTGCTTTGAACCTGAGCGGTGTTTTTTACGCATGTCGTTACCAGCTCGAACAGATGGACAAACAGGGCGGAGGCGTGATCGTCAACATGGCGTCAATTCACGGAACGGTCGCCGCTCCAATGACGTCGGCCTATACCGCGACCAAACACGGCGTCGTCGGTTTGACCAAAAACATTGCGGCAGAATATGGTCAAAAGAACATTCGTTGCAACGCGGTCGGTCCGGGTTATATCCAAACGCCTTTGCTCGAAGCCAATTTAAGTGCCGATGCCATGCAAGCTATCGCGTCAAAAGCGACGATGAACAGATTGGGAAAACCCGAAGAAATCGCTGATTTGGTCGTGTATTTGAGTTCGGACAAATCGTCTTTCGTAACCGGAAGTTATTTTATCGCAGACGGCGGTTATACAGCGGTTTAACGTCAAATCAGTTCGCGGATTTCAGAAAAATCAGATATCGGAAAGCGCCCAATTGCGGACGCTTTTTCGTTTTAGTACGAACCGTCTTGATATTCCTCAACCGGATCGTAATTTTTGAATCGCACGTAACTTTCTTCAAAGTGTTTGCGCAAAATTTGGCGCTGCTTGCCTTTTTTGTCGATTTTGGTCACGGTCAGTGTGTCGTCAAAAGTCTCGACATTGGCGAATTCCCTTAGCGAATCGGATTCGATTTTTAGGAAACAGGTCAGTGCTCCGCCGTAAACGTGAAAGCCTTCGATGCAGTCGAGTTCGCGATTGTACTTTAAATTCGGATGCTCGCCCGAATTTTTCATCAACGTCAATTCGCGTTTTTTAGGATCGAAAATGATCAACAACCGCATCTCGTTCGCTCGTCTCGCAGCAACGCCGTTCTTGAACGTGAAGTCGCCATTTCCGTCGTTGTTGAAGTCGGAAAATTCCGGATCACAGCCAACGATGCCGTCTTTATCGAATTTGAGTTGTTGTTTGAGCTTCCATTTCCCGTCGGATTTTTGGTAAAATCTCACAATCGCGTAAACACTGTCAACCGTCCGGAATTTCCTGAGATCGAGTTTGAAATGTCCTTTGATCCCGATTTTTGTGCTGTCGACGTAGTGTTCTTCCAAAGCATCAGAATCGGTTTTTTCGACGATGTCCGTTTTCTTATTTTTTGGATCCGGAGTGATTTTTACGTCGGGATTTTTTCTGCATCCGACGAAAGTCGAAACCAATAGAAGAAGTAAAATCGAAGTATTTTTCATCGGACAGTAAAACCGAAAGATAGCGCATAAAGCAAAAAAGCGCCCAAAACAGGACGCTCTTTTTATTGCAATTTGGTTTGTTTACTTGATGAGGTTCAACACGAATGTCGGATACAATCCTAGCGCGATGTTCAAAAGGATCGACACGATTCCGACGGCGTAAAACACGAAGTTCGCTTTTGGCGCTTCTTCGGTCGCGTCTTTCGTATACATCGCCAAAATGATCTTGAAATAATAACCGACACTGATGATCGAATTCACGACACCAACGATTACCATGACCAAATAGCCGGCTTGGATGGTTTGGGTGAACAACGAGAATTTGGCGAAGAATCCGGCGAAAATCGGGATTCCGGCCATCGACAAAAGCGAGGCGGCCAAAACCGCGGCCAAAATTGGATTGGTTTTCCCGAGTCCGTTGAAGTTGTAAACGTCTTCGTTGTCTTTCTCGCGGCAAACGTACAGAATTACTGCAAAAGCGGCGATTCCGGCAAGTGCGTAAGCCGATGCGTAATACAAGAGCGTTCCGGCAGACGAAGAAATGTTAAGCAATGTCATCAACATGAATCCGGCGTGCGAAATCCCGGAAAACGCGAGAATTCTCTTGACGTTCGTTTGGCGCAAGGCCATAATATTTCCGACAGTCATCGACGCGATAGAAACAATCATGATAATCATTTCGTATTTGAGCGAAATTTCTCCGTTGGTGAATGCCGTGCTCACGTTCATTCCGGTGAGAAGTTTGAAGAATGTCGCCATGGCAACGACTTTGGCAAGCGCGCTCATGACGGCTGTCGACAAGGTTGGTGAACCTTCGTAAACATCGGGCGCCCAAAAGTGGAACGGAACCGCGGCAATCTTGAACAACATTCCAATCGTCAACAGTATGATCCCGATGAAAAACCATTCCGAAGGCAATTCGGCCGATCCCGTCATTTCGGCGATTTCGGCAATGTCAAAACTTCCGATCGCTCCATAAATAAGACAGATTCCGAAAAGGATAAAACCGGAAGCGAACGATCCCATAAGGAAGTACTTCATTCCGGCCTCGTTGCTTTTGATGTTCAGACGGCGGCTTGCGGCCAAGATGTAAAGCGAGATCGAAAAAACCTCGATTCCGAGGAAAAACATCGACAAGTTCCCGAAAGAAACCATCGCGACCGCGCCCGCAAGCAGGAAAAGTTTGATGGAGACGAAATCGGAGATCTTGGTTTGTACGTTTCGGTAAAAATCGCCACTCAAAGCGATCAGGAAAACCGCCAAAACGATGAACAGTGCCGAAAACGACACCGAGAAATCGTTGGTTACGATCATGTTGTTGTAGTGGCTTTCGGTCTTGCCA
Organism: Flavobacterium sp.; assembly: GCF_004295795.1. Taxonomy (GTDB): domain Bacteria; phylum Bacteroidota; class Bacteroidia; order Flavobacteriales; family Flavobacteriaceae; genus Flavobacterium. The sequence goes on from NZ_SEBR01000003.1 coordinate 211,359, forward strand.
TATTCGGCAATCGTGATTCCGAGAGCGCCCAAAAGTCCGACGACGGTAAAAGGAACGATGGCCTTGCGCAGGTTCGCGATTTCAAAGAACAGGCACAAAAGACCCAATCCCGTTATTGCTAGCAATGTATTCATGTCTTTACTGTCGAATTATGACTTGTGGGTATAGTTTACAATTTGGATGATGCTGTCCGAGATCAAATCTGTGATCGGTTTCGGATAAAGTCCGAAGAAAAACAGCACGGCGATGATCACGCCCATGGTAAGTCCTTCCTGGAAAGTGATGTCGGCAAACGGCTTTTTGTTGGCCTCGCCAAGCATGACGTTCTGGAACATTTTGAGCATGTAATAAGCACCGAGGATAATCGTCAAACCGCCAATCACCGCATACCAGATTCCAACGGAAGACAAAGCGTAAAGCACCGTGAATTCTCCAACAAAGTTGAAAGTCGAAGGAAGTGCGACCGATGCCAGCACCAAGATCATGAACATCGAAGTGAACTTTGGCGCCTGAGCGCGAATTCCGCCCATTTCAGCTATTTCTCGTGTGTTCCATCTTCTGTGGATCACTTCGGCTGCGAAGAAAAGTCCTACGACTACAAAACCGTGGGCGATCATTTGGAGCACTGCTCCGCGCAAACCGTCGGCGGTCAGGGTATAAGCTCCGGCGGCAATGAGTCCGACGTGAGCCAGAGACGAATAGGCGAGGAGTTTCTTGAGATCTTTTTGACGCAAAGCCACGATCGATCCGTAAACCGTTCCGGCGATTCCGAAAATCAGGAAAACGGCCATAAATTGTTTTGCCGCATAAGGCGCAATAGGCAACTGCCAACGCAAAACGCTGTAAAGTCCCATTTTCAGCATGATTCCCGAAAGCAACATCGTTCCGGCAGTCGGTGCTTTTTGGTAAACCGAAGCTTGCCAAGTGTGAAACGGAATCAAAGGAATCTTGATGGCGTAAGCGGCGAAAAATCCGAGAAAAATCCAGAACTGTTCGTCAGAGGAAAGTTGTAGTGAAGAAAGATTCCCGACAAGGAAATTCCCGGCTTTCGTGTACAGATAAGCGAACGAAGCCAACATGAACAACGAACCTGCGAATGTGTAGATGAAGAATTTGACGACGGCTTTCTGGCGTTCTTTCGGATCGCCGTTGCCCCAATTCAGTGCGATGAAGTAAATCGGGATCAAGGCAAGTTCCCAGAAAATGTAGTACAGGATTCCGTCGGCGGCGAGAAAAGTCCCGACCATCGCGAATCCCATGAACAAAACCAGTGAATAGAACGAATTCGGTTTTTTGACTTCGCTTCCGAAGGTCGAATAAATGATGATTGGAAGCAAAGCTGTCGTAAGCAACAACATCGCGATCGAAAGTCCGTCGCCGGATAGCGCAAAATGAACTTTCGGATTCTCCAGCCAAACGCCCAAAACAGCGACATTTTGCTTGGCTTGCACTTTAAGCAACAGTGAAACGGATGCAGCAAAAGCTAAGAGGCTCGTTACCAAAGCCACTTTTCCCGCGGCCTTCCCTGAGAAAAGCGACACGAGAGTTCCCGCCAAAAGTAAAATCAGAACAATACTTACATCCATTAGTTAACGATTATTTTGTTGTAGAACAAATAAGTGACGATGGCGACAACACCAAGCGTGAAAGCGAAAAGGTAGCGTCCGAGGCTTCCGTTTTGCACGAGTTTTCCTTTGTTTCCGATGGCATTCGTGACTTTTCCGAATCCGAAAACCAAACTGGAAAGCGCGGTTTCAAGCGTGTCGCGGAAGAAAGTTGCCAACGCGTTTATAGGTTTCACGAACACAGTGTCGTAAATCTCATCGACGTAAAATTTGTTGTAAAGCAGTTTGTGGAAGCCCGTCATTTGTGCATCTGCAGGCGGAACTTCTCCTTTTTTGAGATATTTCGCATAGGCGATTCCGATACCGATCAAACCTCCAACGACAGCAATCGCCATTAGCATGTAAGCCGTGTTGTCAAGGTGATGTTCGCCTCCGTGCGCTTTGTGTGCGATGATTGGCGAAAGATAATGGTTGAGCCAGCTGTTTCCAGGCAAACTTAACGCGCCTCCGACAGTGGCCAAAATCGCCAGAATGATAAGTGGAAACGTGATCAGCGCCGGACTTTCGTGCAGGTGATGTTTTTGTTCGTCGGTGCCGCGGAAGTCTTTGAAGAATGTCAGATACAACAATCGGAACATGTAAAATGCGGTCATGATCGACGCCAAAGACGCGATGATCCACAGCGCTTTGTCGGCGTGGAAAGCTGTCATCAAAATTTCATCCTTCGAGAAAAAGCCTGAGAACGGCGGGATTCCGGAAATCGCAAGCGAAGAAATCAGGAAAGTAATGTAAGTGACCGACATCCATTTCTTGAGTCCGCCCATATTTCTCATATCTTGTTCGCCGTGCATAGCGTGAATCACCGAACCTGATCCAAGGAAAAGACAAGCCTTGAAGAAAGCGTGCGTGATCACGTGGAAAACAGCGACTTCGTAAGCGCCAAGTCCTAGAGCCAAAAACATCAGTCCGAGTTGTGAAACGGTCGAATAGGCGAGGACTTTCTTGATGTCGTTTTGCACCAATCCGATTGTGGCTGCGACCAAAGCGGTAATTGCTCCAACAACGGCGATGATCGTGTTTACTGTTTGAATCTCAGGAACTAGAGTTACGTCCAATCCGAAAAGAAAATTCAGGCGTACGATCATGAAAATTCCCGCAGTTACCATCGTCGCGGCATGAATTAGAGCCGAAACCGGAGTTGGGCCGGCCATCGCGTCTGGCAACCAAGTATAAAGTGGAATTTGTGCCGATTTTCCGCAAGCTCCGATAAACAAAGCCAACGCGGCTCCGGCGATCAAACCTGTGTTTGCCATGTTCGTTCCGCCGTCTATCGTCATTTTGAGGTCGGCGTAATCCAGTGTTCCGAACAGTTTCGCCAAAAGGAACATTCCGATAAGGAAGCCCAAATCGCCGATTCGGTTCATGATGAAAGCTTTCTTGGCCGCATCGTTGTAATCCTGATTCTTGTACCAGAATCCGATAAGCAGATACGAGCAAAGCCCGACGCCTTCCCAGCCGATGAACATCACCAAAAGATTGCTTCCGGTCACGAGCGTGATCATGAAGAATACGAAAAGGTTCAGGTAAGCGAAGAACTTGTGTCGGTTTTCATCGTCGTGCATGTACGAAACCGAGTACAAGTGGATCAACGTTCCGATTCCCGTGACGAACATCAGCCAAAGCAACGACAATTGATCGAGGACGATCGAGAAATTGATCTTGATAGACGCAAGCTCGATCCAGTCGAACAACTTGACTTTTACGGCCTGTCCGGTTTGGTTTATCTGGATGAAATAGAAAAGTGTCACAAGAAAAGACACGAACACGGCGAATGTGGCCAAATAGCCTGCGCCGTTGTGCCCGAGTTTCTTCCCGAAGAACACGTTGAAAAGGAATCCCGCAAATGGTGCGAGCAATAGAAGTAAAATGTAAGCTGTATCCATTTTTGGTTTATCCTTTGAGATTTTTCAAATTATCGAGGTCGATGGAAGCAAGGTTGCGGAAAATCGACACTACAATCGCGAGACCGACGGCGACTTCGGCCGCAGCCACAGCCATCGAAAAGAACACGAAAACCTGGCCCTGCGCATCCTGATGATAGGTGGAAAAGGCCACGAACAAAAGGTTTACGGCGTTCAGCATGATTTCGATCGACATGAAAACGATGATGGCGTTTCTTCTGTAAAGCACACCAAAAACACCAATACTGAACAAGATCACGCTCAGGAAGATGTAGTTTTCAATACCGATCTCATTAAGAATATTTCCCATCAGTTCTTCTCGGTTTTTTCACGTTTAGACAATAACACCGCACCAATCATGGCCACGAGCAAAAGCACGGAGGCGAATTCGAACGGCACCATATATTCGTTCAGGAGCACTTGTCCCAAAACTTTGATCGATTGGTAGTCCTGTCCGGTGTTGTCGTAATCTCCGGTAATCGGTTTTGATTGAATGAAGATCGCAAGCAAAACCATAGAAGTCAGGATGAAAATGATTCCTGCCGCAAGTCGCGTCACACGAGGTTTGTGCACTTCGTCTTCCTTGTTCAGGTTCATGAGCATGACCGTAAAAAGGAACAAGATCATGATCGCTCCAGAATAGACGATAATGTGAACGACTGCAAGGAATTGGGCGTTGAAAAGCAGGTAGTGTCCGGCAACCGAAAAGAAACACAAAACGAGGTAAATCGCACTGTGAATAGGTTGTTTGGTGAAAATCGTTAGGAAAGCGGTAGCCAATGTGATGGCCGAAAGCACGCAGAATATAAGTAAAACTGTTGACATTAGTTCTGCTTGTGTTTAGAGTTTGCCATGGCCATTTCAAGCGGCATTACCAATTTGTCTTTTCCGAAGATGAAATCCTCGCGCTCGTAACTCGCCGGAACCAACACTTTCGATTCTGTCAGGTAAATCGCGTCTTTCGGACAAGCTTCTTCGCACAATCCACAGAAAATGCAACGCAACATGTTGATTTCGTAGACCGATGCGTATTTCTCCTCGCGATACAAATGTTTTTCGTCAGGTTTTCTTTCCGATGCTGTCATCGTGATGGCTTCCGCCGGACAAGAAAGCGCGCACAATCCGCAGGCCGTGCAGTTCTCGCGACCTTGTTCGTCCCGCTTCAACATGTGCTGGCCGCGCCAAACCGCCGATCGCTCGCGGACTTCTTCGGGATATTTTACCGTCACCTTGCGCGTAAACAAGTGTTGGATCGTAATCCACAAACCTTTTACGATCGCCACCAGATACAAGCTCTCCCAAAAAGTCATCTTTTTGTTCGAAACCTCTTTTTTGCGTCCTGACAAGGACATCGTCTGTACTGACATTTCTATTTTCTTTAATTCGCTTTCGCGATTTTAGTTCTTTCTTGAACGAGCTATCAAAATCCGAGTGCGGCGGCAAGTTCGTGTCTCACCATCACCAATCCCGTAATCACGATGTTAGCGATTGCCAACGGAATCAAACCTTGCCAACCCAAACGCATCAACTGGTCGTATCTGAATCTCGGGATCGTCCATCTTACCCACATAAAGAAGAAGATGAACGCGCATATCTTGATGAACAAAACGATGATTCCAATACTGTTTCCGGCATTTACGCCCCAATTCTCGATTGCCCATTCCATTCCCGGATAATTGTACCCGCCAAAATAAAGCACGGCCAAAATCGTGGACGAAATGAACATACTCGCGTATTCGGCGAACAAGTAGAATCCCATTCGCATTGACGAGTATTCAGTGTGATAACCTCCAATCAATTCGGCCTCACATTCCGCAAGGTCAAAAGGCGTGCGGTTGGTTTCGGCGAACGAACAAACCAGAAAGATGATGAAACCAAGTGGCTGATAGAACACGTTCCAGTTCATTCCGGCTTGTTGGATCGAAATCTCTTTCAAGCTCAAAGTGCCGCTCATCATCAACAAAGCGATCAGCGACATTCCCATGGCGATCTCGTAGGAAATCATTTGGGACGCGGCGCGCATCGCACTCATCAACGAGAATTTGTTGTTCGAAGCCCATCCGCCAATCATGATTCCGTAAACTCCCACCGACAAAACCCCAAATACGTAAAGAATCGAAACATCGATATCGGTTGCCTGCAAAATCACTTCGCGTCCGCCGATCACGAGTTTGTCACCCCAAGGAATGACGGCACTTGTCATCAAGGCCACGCTCATCGAAATGGCCGGCCCGACTACGAACAAAAATTTGTTTGGCGTGTTCGGAAGAAATTCCTCTTTCGAGAAAAGTTTGAGACCATCGGCAAGCGGTTGCAGCAACCCGAAAGTTCCGGCACGGTTCGGTCCGATGCGATCCTGAAGCCAAGCGGCCACTTTGCGTTCGGCCCAAGTCGAATACATCGCCGCCAACATGGTGATGGCGAAAATCGAGAAGATGAAAATCGACTTTTCTATGATGATTGCCTGATCCATTATACGTTTCCTTCTTTAAATACTTCTTGTTCTTCGGGGCGCAACGGTCGCGACGCCATCGAAATCTTAACTCTGTCCTGGTCGCGTCCGAGAAGGATTTTCTCTTCGGTCTCGATAACGACAGGAGCGATTTTACGCGTGTAATTGTTGGCGTTGATAACCGAATCTTTTTCGAAACGGCGCGGCCCTTCGATAACCCAGTCGCTTACTTCCTTGTGGTCGAAACGGCAAGAGTTGCAAATGAATTCCTCGACTTCGTGGAATTCGTCTTTGCGTCCGGTAATGCGCTGAATCTCGTTTCCGAACATCCAAACGGTTGTTTTTCCGCAACATTTGTCGCAATTTCTGTGTGCGTTGAAAGGTTTGTTGAACCAAACGCGAGACTTGAATCTAAATGTTTTGTCGGTCAAAGCGCCAACCGGGCAAACGTCGATCATGTTACCCGAAAATTCATTGTCGATCGCTTTTGACAAGCAAGTCGAAATGTTCGAGTGATCGCCTCTGTCCACGACGCCGTGTACGCGTCCGTCAGTCAATTGGTCGGCCACCATCACGCAACGGTAGCACAAAATGCAACGGTTCATGTGAAGTTGGATGTTCGGGCCGATGTTCTCTGGCTCGAATGTTCTTTTTTCCTCGATAAACCGCGTTTCGGATTTTCCGTGCTTGAAACTCAGGTTCTGCAGATCACATTCGCCTGCCTGATCGCAAACCGGGCAATCGAGCGGGTGATTGATCAACAGGAATTCGGTCACGGCCTTTCGCGCATCGGTCACTCTTTCTGATGCCGTACTGTTCACTTCCATTCCGTCCATGACGCCCGTTACGCAAGAAGCGACGAGTTTCGGCATAGGACGCGGATCGGCTTCCGAACCTTTTGAAACCTCGACCAAACAACAGCGACACTTACCGCCGCTACCTTTGAGTTTGGAGTAATAGCACATGGCCGGAGGAACAGATTCGCCTCCGATCATACGAGCCGCCTGCAGGATTGTGGTTCCTGGTTCGACGTCTATCGATTGACCGTCTATTGTTACTTTCATATTCTTAGTGATTAGTTGCGGCAGTTGGTAGTATTCCAGACAGCTGTCAACTTATACGGTAACTTTCGCTACCAAATGTTTAATTCTTAAAATGATCGTTATATAACTTTATAACATCTTCGAGTTCCCTCGGCTTGTAATATTTGTCGGAGTCCATCCATTTACTGTGTAATTCCGGATAGTCAGCTATAAATTCTCCTAATCGCTGCCTTAATTCCCTTCCTTGCAACTCAACGAATTTTCCATCTTTGAGTCCAAAACCAATTCCTATTGCCGGCGGACCTTTGTAAAACCGGTAGAACATCAACCTTCCGGCTTGTACTTCGTGATAGAAGCGTTTACGGCCGTCTTGCTCGAGGCTTACCCATTTTAAATCCCCGAATTTTGTCCCTTTGATCAGGAAACTTTTCAGGTCTTTTGTCGTGTATTTTTTCGTTTCGCCCTTATCGGTCAAGATTTTGATCTTATCGTGAATAGAGTAGATCGCAACCAACTTTTCGTCAAATGGATTGGTTGGAGCAAACAACTTACACTTTATGGTGTCATTCTCATTCGTGACCACGTATCCGTCAAATTTTTGAGCGTGTGCGCAAAGTCCGAAACAACAAAACAGTAAAATTATAAGAACGTTTTTCCTCATTTTTAAATCACTTCCTTAGCGACCAAATGTTTGACTTTCTCAAACGGCTCTTCTGTAAAATGATCTCTGTTTTTCACTTTTTCAGGGAAGCGCACGTGGTATTCGAACTCATCGCGGAAGTGACGGATCGCAGCCGCAACCGGCCAAGCCGCAGCATCACCAAGCGGACAAATCGTATTTCCTTCGATCTTGGCTTGGATGCTCCACAACAAATCGATGTCTTCTTCGCGTCCGTGGCCGTTCTCGATCCTGTGCAGGACTTTCTCGAGCCAGCCTGTTCCTTCGCGGCAAGGTGAACATTGTCCGCAAGATTCGTGGTGGTAGAAACGCGAGAAATTCCAGGTATTTCGAACTATGCAAGAAGTGTCGTTGTATACGATGAATCCACCTGAACCCATTGATGATCCGGTTGTGAACGCGCCGTCGGCCAACGATTCGTATGTCATGAGGCGGTCTTCGCCCAAAGCTGTTTTGTAAATAAGATTGGCTGGCAAGATTGGCACCGATGAACCTCCGGGAACGAACGCTTTCAACGGTCGGTCTGAAGACATTCCGCCAAGATATTCATCGGAGTTCATGAATTCGTAAACCGACAATCCCATTTCGATTTCGTAAACGCCTGGGTTTTTGATGTGTCCCGAAGCTGAAATCAATTTGGTTCCCGTCGATCTTCCGATTCCGATCTTTGCGTAATCGGCACCTGAATTCATCACGATCCAAGGCACGGCCGAAATCGTTTCGACATTATTGACGACTGTCGGATTCGACCACAAACCTGAAACGGCCGGGAATGGCGGTTTGATTCGTGGATTTCCGCGTTTGCCTTCGAGCGACTCGATCAGTGCGGTTTCCTCGCCGCAAATGTAAGCGCCGGCGCCAACGTGAACGTAAAGTTCCAAATCGTAACCTGAACCTTTGATGTTTTTTCCTAGCCAACCTGCTGCTTTTGCTTCTGCAATCGCTTTTTCAAGAATGCGGAAAACCCACATGTATTCGCCGCGGATGTAGATGTAGGAAAGATTCGCGCCCAAAGCGAACGAAGACGTAATCATTCCCTCGATCAAAAGATGCGGAATATATTCCATCAAATATCTGTCCTTGAAAGTTCCGGGTTCAGATTCGTCGGCATTGCACACCAAATGTCTCGGTTTGCCCGATTTCTTGTCGATGAACGACCATTTCATTCCGGCAGGGAAACCCGCGCCACCGCGTCCGCGGAGCCCGGAAGTTTTCACTTCCTCGACGATTTCGTCCGGCGTCATTTTGAGGGCTTTTTCCACAGAAGCGTAACCGCCGTTCTGGCGATAGACTTCGTAGGATTTTATTCCCGGAACGTTGATTTTATCTAGTAATATCTTCTGTGCCATGGTTTGTCATGTTGATTTTGCCTGCGCGGCAATCTTCGATGAGTTGGTCGATCTTCGTCGGATTCAGGTTTTCGTGGTAGAAATCCCCGAGTTGCATCATGGGAGCGTATCCGCAAGCGCCCAGACATTCTACGCCTTTTATGGTGAAAAGTCCGTCTGGCGTGGTTTGTCCGTTTTGGATTCCGAGCTTTTCGCACGTGTAGTCCATCAGATTCTCGACTCCGTTGATCGCGCAGCAAGACGTCTGACAAAACTCGAACATGTACTTCCCGATCGGTTTGAGGTTGTACATCGTATAAAAACTCGCGACTTCGTAAACCTCGATCGGTTTGATGCCGATGATCGCTGCCACTTTGTCCATCAACTCAACCGAAAGCCAGTTGTCGTGCGCATCCTGGACTTCGTGCAAGATCGGCAGCAAGGCAGATTTGCGCTTGTCGTCCGGATAATGGCTGAACAACTCGTTGATGCGCGTCATCAAAGCGTCGGTGATGTTTATGTCTTGATGTATTCTGATAGAATGATCCATTTTTTAGTCTTTAGTCTTTAGTATTGAGATACGAGATTTGGACTGTTCTCAATACTCAATTCTCAACACTTACTTAGGCGTCGAGCTCGCCGGCGATAACATTTAGGCTCGAAAGCGTCGCAATGGCGTCAGACAACATCTGTCCTTGAACCATGTCGTTGAACGCCTGATAATAGATAAAGCACGGACGGCGAAAGTGCAGGCGATAAGGCGTACGGCTTCCATCTGTCGTAAGGTAAAATCCAAGTTCACCGTTTCCGCCTTCTACCGCGTGATAGACTTCGGTTACCGGAACCGGAACTTCTCCCATCACGATCTTGAAGTGATAGATAAGCGCTTCCATATTGTGGTAAACGTCTTCTTTTGGCGGAAGGTAATAATCGGGAACATCGGCGTGATACGGACCTTCGGGCATTTTATCGATGGCTTGTCGGATGATTTTCAGCGATTCCCAAACCTCTGCATTCCTAACGCAGAAACGGTCGTAAGTATCGCCTGATTTTCCGACGGGAATATCGAACTCAAAATCTTCGTAGGACGAATAAGGTTGCATGACTCGGATGTCGTAGTCGATTCCGGCGGCGCGCAGATTCGGGCCTGTGAATCCGTAAGAGATCGCTTTTTCGGCAGAAATCGGACCTACGTCGATCGTGCGATCCATAAAGATCCTGTTGCGGACCAAAAGATTCTCGAACTCTTGCCAGATTGGCGGGAATTCCTTGAGAAGCGTTTCGATTTTCTCGAACACAAGCGGCGTCCAATCACGTTCGAAACCACCGATTCTTCCCATGTTCGTCGTCAAGCGCGCGCCACAGATTTCCTCGTAGATCTCGTAAATTTTTTCCCTGTATTGGAACACGTACAAAAAGCCTGTAAGTGCGCCGGTGTCAACGCCCAAAACCGAGTTGCAGATGATGTGGTCGGCGATGCGCGCCAATTCCATCACGATCACTCGCATGTACTGGACGCGTTTCGGGATCTCGATATTGAGTACTTTCTCGACTGTCATCCACCAACCGAAATTGTTGATTGGAGACGAACAATAGTTCATGCGGTCGGTAAGTGGCGTAATCTGGTAAAACGGACGGTTTTCGGCAATTTTCTCGAAAGCGCGGTGAATATATCCGACGGTTCCTTCGCCGTCGAGGATTCGTTCTCCGTCCATCAACAAAATGTTCTGGAAAATCCCGTGGGTTGCCGGGTGCGTCGGGCCGAGGTTCAAGACCGAAAGCTCGCTTCCGTCCTCGTTCTCGTGACGTTTGATGATGTCGCCAAAGCGTTGTTCTGGTGGTAAAAGCAAATCTGACATAACTACGCTTTGGTGTGATTATCGGTTGTTCGTCCAAAGAAACGGTCGTCTTTGTCGGTACGACCGCCGTCTTCCATAGGAAATTCTTTTCGCATCGGGAACGAAACCATCTCGTCCATGTTCAGGATTCGCTTGAGTTGCGGATGCCCTTTGAAGATGATTCCGTAGAAATCGTAAGTTTCGCGTTCCTGCCAGTTCGCTCCAAGGAACAAAGAAGTCACGCTGTCGATTTCAGGAGTGTCGCCGTTGAGATAGCATTTGATTCGGATGCGGACATTGTCGATCCAATTGTGCATGTGGTAAACGACGGAAAATTGTCGGCTTTTGTCCGCGTCCGGAAAGTGCATTCCGCAAACGTCTGTAAGGAAGTTGAAACGCAACGTCGCGTCGTCTTTCAAAAAGCCCATCACGTCAAGGATCGATTCTGAATCGACCTCGAAAGTCAGGATGTCGTGTATTTGAACGAAATCGCTGACCGAGGCGCCGAAGCGTTCCGAAAGCGATTGTATGATTGTATTCTGTTCTAGAGCCATCTTGATTAGGAAATGTTATAAGAGGCGAGTAGTTCCTGATATTCAGGTGAGCTTCTGCGTCGTACCGATTCTGTTCTGACCAAATCCTGCAAGCGAAGGATTCCGTCGAGAATCTGCTCCGGTCTTGGCGGACAACCCGGAACGTAAACGTCTACCGGAATGATCTTGTCGATGCCCTGAAGTACAGAGTAAGTGTCGAAAATTCCGCCCGAACAAGCGCAAGCTCCGACAGAAATTACCCATCTTGGCTCGGCCATCTGTTCGTAAACCTGACGAAGGATCGGGGCCATTTTCTTGGCGATCGTTCCCATGACGAGCAACATATCCGCTTGACGGGGCGAAAAACTCATACGCTCCGAACCAAAACGCGCCACATCATAGTGAGACGCCATGGTTGCCATGAATTCGATTCCGCAGCACGAAGTGGCAAACGGCAACGGCCAAAGCGAATTGGCACGCGCCATACCTACGACAGAGTCAAGTTTCGTGGCGAAAAAACCTTCTCCCGAATAACCGTCCGGCATTGGAGCGTTGGTGTTTATTTTTTTTGAAGAATCTTCCATTTCTGAATTGTTTTGTTTAACGGAAAGAAGTTTTTGCTGCATCGATCTCTTTCATTTCTTCCGTCGGTTAAAATCTTATTCCCACTCAAGGCCTTTTTTGCGGATCACATAAACGAAACCGGTAATGAGGATTGTCATGAAGATGAACATCTTGATAAGACCTTCAAGTCCCATCGCTTTGAAATTCGTCGCCCAAGGATACATAAAGATGACCTCGACGTCAAACAACACGAACAAAATCGCGACAAGAAAGTACTTTACCGAAAAAGGGATACGCGCGTTACCGATAGATTCGACGCCGCATTCGAAGTTCTTGTCCTTGTTGAGTGATTTGCGTTTTGGCCCTAGAAATGATGAGGCTATGATCGTCAAGACTACGAATCCAACGGCCAATCCCATTTGCATCAGGATAGGTAGGTAATCGGTTTGGGTGCTTTCCATAAGAAAAATCCGCTTTTGAATAACTGCAAAGATAACCGCATGTGTAGAAAAAAACAACGAAACCAAGCCTCCGCGCCTGATTACAAGCTAATTTTTATTCATTATAAATAACACGGATGCAGATTGTCGGGAAATGAAAATTTGGAGGTTTTTTCGCTTTGGTGCAATCTTGAAATTTCGCTTTGGGATTTGTTCAAGACCGATATTTTTTTGCTTTTTCGGAATTGGGTCGATTGCTACGTGCTTTTCGTCGGATAAAACAACATGGGAAAGTGATCAGAAAAAGATTGTCCGAATGAAAATTGGAACTGAATCTGAATTTTGAACAACGAAATAAAAAAAGCGCCCCATTTATGAAGCGCCGAATTTTGTAAAAATAAACTATGGAGATTATCTTACTAACGTTACCTGAGCGGCGATTTTTCCTTTGCGGCCATCTTCTTCCTCAAAGTTCACTTTGTCGCCTTCTTTAAGATTTTCGGCTCTTACGCCTGATGCATGAACAAAAATATCTCTTCCTGTCTCGTCATCTGTGATGAATCCATATCCCTTGGATTCAATGTAAAATTTGATTGTACCTGTACGCATTGTTGAAACGAATAAAATTGTTAATGCAAACAAATTTATACTTTATGCCCAAACAAATGTTAACAGCGTTAAAAAAAAATTAATTATTATCAAAAATCAGGTAAACGGTATCAATTCTTGCCGATTTTTTATTTTGTGTTGAGTTTGATTTGCAACTCGTCAAGTTGAGCCGGATTGATGTTCGAAGGCGCGTCAATCATCACGTCGCGACCCGAATTGTTCTTAGGGAAAGCGATAAAATCGCGGATCGTTTCCTGTCCGCCCAAAATTGCCACCAAACGGTCGAGTCCAAAGGCCAAACCACCGTGAGGCGGAGCGCCAAATTGGAATGCGTCCATCAAGAATCCGAATTGGTAACGCGCTTCTTCCTCAGTAAATCCGAGGTATTTGAACATCAAAGCCTGCGTTTCTTTGTCATGGATACGGATCGAGCCGCCGCCAATCTCGTTTCCGTTCAAAACCATGTCGTAAGCATTGGCGCGAACTTTCCCCGGATCGGTTTCAAGCAAGTGCATGTCTTCTGGTTTTGGAGACGTGAACGGATGGTGCATCGCGTGATAACGTCCGCTTTCCTCGTCAAATTCCAACAACGGGAAATCAACAACCCAAAGCGGTGCGAATTCGTCTGGTTTTCGCAAGCCCAAACGCGTGGCGAGTTCCATTCTCAAGGCCGAAAGTTGCGTTCTGGTCTTATCGGCTTTGCCCGACAAAATAAAGATCATGTCGCCGGCTTTGGCTCCGGTCGCTTTTGCCCAACTTGCCAAATCGTCCTGATCGTAGAATTTGTCCACCGACGATTTGAAAGTGCCGTCCGCGTTGCATTTCACATAAACCATTCCGCTTGCGCCAACTTGAGGGCGTTTCACCCATTCGATCAAAGCGTCGATTTCTTTTCTCGTCATTTCGCCGCAATTCGGAGCCGCGATTCCCACGACAAGTTCAGCCGAATTGAAAACCGAAAACTCCTTTTGTTGCGCGACTTGATTCAGTTCCCCGAATTCCATCCCAAAACGAATGTCCGGCTTGTCGTTTCCGTACGTTTTCATCGCGTGATCGTACGTCATCCGCGGAAATTTGTCCACATCGATGCCTTTGATCTCTTTGAGAAGATGACGTGTCAAACCTTCAAAAGTGTCCAGAATATCTTCTTGCTCGACAAATGCCATTTCGCAGTCGATCTGTGTAAATTCAGGTTGTCTGTCGGCGCGCAAATCCTCGTCACGGAAACATTTCACGATCTGGAAATACTTGTCCATTCCGCCTACCATCAAAAGTTGCTTAAAGGTTTGGGGCGATTGCGGAAGAGCATAAAACTGTCCCGGATTCATGCGCGAAGGCACGACAAAATCGCGCGCACCTTCCGGAGTCGATTTAATAAGGTAAGGCGTTTCGATCTCGCAGAAATCCTTGCCCGAAAGGTAATTTCTTACGGCCATCGCAACTTTGTGGCGAAACAGCAAACTGTTCTTCACAGGATTTCTTCGGATGTCGATATAGCGATATTTCATTCGCAGTTCCTCGCCTCCATCGGTTTCGTCCTCGATCGTGAATGGCGGCAAAAGTGCTTCGTTCAAAATGTTGAGTTCAGAAACCAGGATTTCGATGTCGCCGGTGGCCATGTTCGGGTTTTTCGACTCGCGCTCGATCACTTTGCCTTTCACCTGGATCACGAATTCGCGACCCAACGAGCGTGCTTGTTCGAAAACGGCTTTGTCGGTGCGTTCCGAATCGAAAATAAGCTGCGTAATTCCGTATCGGTCGCGCAAATCTACCCACGACATAAAACCTTTGTCGCGCGATTTTTGCACCCAACCGGCGAGCGTAACCTCTGTATTGATGTGCGAGGCTTTGAGTTCCCCGCAGTTATGGCTTCTGTACATTTTGAAAAATTTGGTGCAAAAGTAGCGAATATTGTGCAAAGTGGCGGTTTGCTTTTGGGCGGAATTTGAGCTTCTGTCGGAATCAGTTTTAACAAAAAGTACATTTTTTCTGTAACCGACATATTTCCAAAATCCCGATCTTACCTTCAGGGAAGGGGCCGGTGTTTATCCCTAAAAAATTCGGCGATGACTTGATTACAGAAAATCTGTAAAAAAGGTTAAATGTAAGTTTCTGAAAAAGCGACTAGCGAATATTATGCAAAGTGGCGGTTTGCTTCTGGGCGGAATTTGAGCTTCAGTCGGAATCAGTTTTAACAAAAAGTACATTTTTTCTGTAACCGACATATTTCCAAAATCCCGATCTTACCTTCAGGGAAGGGGCCGGTGTTTATCCCTACAAAATTCCGCGATGACTTGATTACAGAAAATCTGTAAAAAAGGTTAAATGTAGGTGTCTGAAAAGCGACGTCCGATCGTTCTTTCTGACGTTTATTTTTAGGAGCAAAATCCCGCTGCCCGCTTCTAGCTTTCTTGCAAACGCCGGTTTTTTCTACGGCTGAGGCGAGCTTCCTGCGGTCGCTGCCACAGCCGTGAAAAACCAAGCCGTTTCCGGCAAAAGGCTAACCGCTTGCATCGGGGCTATTTCCAGTTCGACAATCAATATTCGTTATTCATTGTTCGTTGTTCTATTCAAATCCCATCCCGATAGCTGTCGGGACTAATTCCACCCAACTGACACCGCAACCAAAATCCAAATCTCAAGTCTAAATCGCAAAAGTTCCGATCACGATGCAAATGCGTCTGTTGTCCATCAGTCTCATCTATCCGTCTTTCATCTATCCGTCTTTCATCTATTATCTCGCAAAGACTTTTTTCCCAAAACGAAATCACCAAATCATATTAAACACTATTTTTACGTCTCTGTAAAAAATCCAACAACATATGAAGAAACTAGTATTAGGTCTGTTTCTGGCTTCCGCGGCAATGTATGCTCAGGAAACCAAAGTGAAATTCGCCGCCGAGATCGCCAATCGCAACTCCGATTCCATTGTGATCGCAGGCCGTAATTTCAAAAAAGTCATCAAAGGAAAAGACGGAAAATTCTCCGATACATTCGAAGCGCCACAAGGTTTTTACAACTTGGGAGACGGCGTGGAAACGACACAACTTTACCTTACTCCGGGCTCGGACATCAAATTGAAGATGGACGCCAAAATGTTTGATGAAACCATCAAATACACAGGAAAAGGTGCTGCCGAGAGCAACATTTTGGCTTATTTGGCACTTGAACAGGAAAAATTGGAGCCGCTAATGGAGAAAGGCGACCAACAAGGATTTTTGGCCGGGTTCGATAAATTGTCCGCTGACGTAGCTTCCAAACTCGCCAACAAAGAGGTGAACGAGCAATTCCGTACGCAAATGACGGCCGGTTTGGCGCAAAACAAAGCCAGTTTGCAAAAAATGTTCGATGCCAAAGCGGCTCAGGCAAAACTCGTCGGAACGGCTTCTCCTGATTTCGAATACGAAAACCACAAAGGCGGAAAGACAAAACTTTCAGCGATGAAAGGAAAATATGTCTATATCGACACTTGGGCAACTTGGTGCGGACCGTGTAGAGCCGAAATCCCAAGCTTGAAAAAAGTGGAGGAAAAATACCACGGCAAAAACATCGAGTTCGTAAGTGTTTCTATCGATGCCCAAAAAGATCACGACAAATGGAAGAATTTCGTATCTGAAAAACAACTCGGCGGCACTCAAGTAATGGCTGACAAAGACTGGAATTCAGACTGGGCTGTCGCTTTCGGAATCCAATCGATCCCGCGTTTCATCCTTATTGGACCAGACGGAAAAGTTGTCGATGCCGATGCACCGCGTCCATCCGACCCAACTTTGGTCGCCAAATTGGATACTTTGGTGAAATAAAAAATCGGAGTAATTTTTTTCGAATAACGGAAACCCGGCGTAAATGCTGGGTTTTTTGTTTTCCAATGTTAAGTTTTATTCAATGTTACCAAATTGTTAAGCAAAAGTTTGGTTAGTGTAAAGTGGTTCTCTATTTTTGTTTCAGATTGAATATTAACCACGAATTCTTTCACACGTTTCCCATAGACTTGAGAATGTTGCAAAGAATTCCCAAAAAACCTACTATAATGAAAAAGTACTTTATTGCAGCGGCTATGTTGGTTTCGGCTTTTGTTTCAGCACAAGAAAAAGAGCCAAAGCTCGAGGCTGTCGGCCAAATGGTTAAAGCTACCTATTTCCACGATAACGGACAGATTGCCCAACAAGGATATTTCAAGGAAGGCAAAGCCGAAGGTAAATGGATTTCCTACGACGCTACCGGAAACAAGAAAGCAATGGGAGAATACACGAACGGTGAAAAAACCGGAAAGTGGTTCTTCTGGAACGAGAAATCATTGAGCGAAGTCGATTACTCTGGCAGCCGCGTTTCGGCGGTTCACAGCTGGAATCAGGCAGTAGCGAAAAACTAATAGTATTTGTAAACAAGAACAAGGCTGTCCGATTGGGCAGCCTTTTTTAGTTACGAAAGTTGTGTCCGTTGGGATTTCTTGGTTCGCAAGAAAGAATAAAGGCCAAGCAACGAAAGCCCGATCCAAAGCACGTCGACGAAAAACATCGAGAACATGTCGTTCGAAAGCGCTTTCCAGAACCAATTTCCGGTTGCGACTCCGTTTGCGATCGGAACCAAAAATCCGAGAATGCTTCCCAAAAGCAAATTGTATTTCGTGGTGAACGCGAGACTTCTTTTCAACAAGAATCCAATTACGAGCAAAAGCCATCCGATGAAATAGAAGCTGTAAAGGAACGTCATATCCGCGGCAGCGTAAAGCTTAACGGCGAGGAAAGTCGCGGCCGTAATCGGAAACATCGTCATCGAAATCGCGAGATAAATTCTTACGACAGCGTTGTTGAAACGGCGTTTTTTCTCGTCCAATTTCTTTTTGTCACGCGCCACAAGCCAAAGCATCACGCCCGAAATGATCACGAAACAAGTGATGAGTCCGAAGATAAAACTCACGATTTTCATCGAGTAACCCGCATAATCGCCGTAGTGCAATTTGTACAGTAAATTTCGCGTCGTATCGAGATACGAAGTCGTTTCGTAAGGATCTTGTTTTGCCAGGATTTTTCCGTCAGAATCAAAAACGACACGGCCGACGCTTGACATTTTCTGGGATTTGTCCAGCATTCCTTTAGCGATAATCCGCATGTTCGCGTCTCCGTAATGCTGAATTTCCAACGCCGTCAGGTGAAAATCGGGAAATTGGGCTTCGGCAGTTTTGGCCAGCGCGTCCATATCGGGCAAAGCCGAAATGCGTTTGTTGGCAAATTCGACCCTGTGGTTCATGTAACCCAAATCGGCGTAAAGTTTTTCAGAATCGCCTCCGTAGAACAATCCGACACTTGGCGCGACAAGGAAAATGTTGATCAGGAAAAAAGCTCCGGTCAACGCATAGACGAACTGAAACGGCAATCCTATCATTCCCAAAGCCGTATGAGCGTCGGTCCACAACGTCTTGAGTTTCTCTTTCGGACGGAAAGTGTAAAAGTGGGAAACGATCTTTTTCCAATGTACCAAAACGCCGGTGATGATCGCGAAAAGGAAGAACAAAGCCGTGAATCCGGCGAGGTAATAGCCATACGGATAAGGGATTTGCGCCAGAAAATGCAGTCGGTACAAGAATTCGCCCAACGCATAACCTTCTTCGTAAGTCTGGAATTTCGATTTTCGGGCGTCAAAATAAACATATTCGTGAATGCGCGCTTTCTTGTCAGCCAGCGAATCCGACGTCGGATCCATGTGCGCCACGATGAAATTTTCGGCATAAGGACGCGAGAATTCCACCGTTCGGCCTTGCATGACGAATGCCGTATCCAACGTGAAAAGTGTCTTCTTGAAATTGGCAGTCGGCAAAAGATATTCGTTGTCAGCCGCCGATTGGTTGTGTTGCCAATTGTTGATGTCGTCCCGGAAAAACGCGAACGATCCGGCGAAGAAAATCACGAACAAAACCGCACTGATCACGATGCCGCTCACGGTGTGAAGGTGGAAGAAAATATTGTACTTGCGGTTTTCCATGTCAGATAGTGTAAATGGTTCCGGCGTAAGTGATAGCGCCAAAAATCAGGCTTAGAACGAGATAAAGCGCCCACATTTTCCATCCGCTTTTGGCGATGAAAGTCACGATCATGAGCGTTACCCACATCAAAAATCCGGTGTAGGCCGTCGTGATCAAAACCGTCGGACGGTCGAACCACGCGATAAACATCATGTGAAAAGTGAGCGTCACGAAATAACTGCCGAGAATCGCGGCCGAAATCTTGGCGAATCTTGGCCAAAAAGCCGGAGTGAGGTATTTAGGATTTGCTGGCATTTAGACGAGGTTTGACATTTCCACAACAAACAAAAACACAAAAACGATCAAAGCCGTTTTGAGGTTCAGGATTTTTAGAGGCGACAAAAGTACGACAAGACTCGCCACGGTCATCAGGATCACGAAAAACATAAAGCTTCCGGCGCCGATGCCTTTCTGCATGATTACGAGCATCAGTGAAGCAACCAACAGCAAAAGTCCGCCTGTCTTGGCGTTTGCCGAATTGCTGCGAAACCAAAGTTCGAGTTTCGAATCGCCTGTCAAAATCGCTTTCGCGGATGTGTTGTATCCGGCCAAAAAACCCAAAAACGCCAAAAATGTTCCAATCGTGATCATAGAAATTCCTGTATTTACGTCAGCGCGAAAGCCCCGACGCGAATCGAGGCCTTGGCATAACTAACCAAATTTGCATTAAAAATTATAAGAAACTCCGGCCGAGAACACGCGAGGGCGTTGCGGACTGATCGTCGACCAACCTTTGTAATATTCTTCGTCGGTCAAATTGTCGAGTTTCAGGTTGATAGTGAAATCAGATTTCTGGTAAAAAATCGATGCGTTCAACACTGTATATTCCGGCAGGTAGAGCGTTCCGGCCAAATTTCTGTTCATGATCGCGTTCTTGCTTCCGTAGTTCAAACCGAATCCGGCGCCAAGTCCTTGCAGTTTTCCTGCTGTCAGACGATAGCTCGCCCAAAGGTTCGCCAAGTTGCGCGGACCGGCACTTTCCGGACGTCGTCCCAGGAAATCTGCATCGCCTTCCTCGAGTCGGCTGTCGTTGTAGCTGTAACCGGCCAAGATGTTCAAACCGTCGATTGGATTTGCGGTGATGCTGGCTTCGAAGCCTTTGTTGCGTTGTTTTCCGTTCTGAACGTTGATCTGGTCAGGGAAAAGTGTTCCGTTGTCGACGTAGGTCAAATAAACGCGGTCGTCAACCTGAATGTCGTAATAGCTTACCGTGGCGGTCAAACGATCGCTGAATCCGTTCAATTTTACACCGAATTCAAATTGGTTGGCGTGCTCCGGGTCGAACGAACGCCCGACGTTTGCTCCGTTTACGACGTCATTTACACCAACGACATTCGTGAATCCGTTCATGTAATTGGCGAAAATGGCCACTTTGTCCTGAATCGGTTGGTAAACCACACCGAATTTTGGAGAGAAAGCCGTTTGGTTGTGATCGTCAGATGTTGTCGTGATATCGCCTTTATTGCTGAAACGGTCGGCGCGAAGACTTGCCATGACAGACAAATTCGGCATAAAGTAAAAGATGTTCGAAGCATAAGCCGAGAAAACTTCTTGTTTCGTGCGGTA
The DNA here is from genome assembly GCF_004295795.1 of Flavobacterium sp. Taxonomy (GTDB): domain Bacteria; phylum Bacteroidota; class Bacteroidia; order Flavobacteriales; family Flavobacteriaceae; genus Flavobacterium. The sequence goes on from NZ_SEBR01000003.1 coordinate 231,959, forward strand.
AGGATTCGTGCTTGGATTCTGCGGGAAGCCAGGGAAAACCGCCAAAGCAGCGATTCCGGCATCGGCACCATCTTGTGTCAAAACGCCCGTGTCGTCTGGCGTCGAACTCATCGGAATACTATACAAAGCGTTCAAAGTAGGAGCGAAAGCCGCGAAATAAGTCGGATCGACACCGATGTTTACAAAGCCGTGGGCGCCGTAACCTGTGCTGTTGTCGATCGTATTAAGATTCAAATATTCGACACCACCGATGAATTTGTTCTTCACAAAGCCGATGTTGTATTCGCCGATGAAATTCTGTTGCACGTCCAATCCGACTTTTTCGTAATTCTGACGACTTGTGTAACGCGCAAAGATTGAACCCTGTGTAATTTCTGGTTGACCTTGGGCGACAAGTTGTGCAGAAATGGTGGACGTTCCTTCGTACAGGTAGGAATAATAACCTTCCGAACGCGACGATGAACGCGAAACAGCCGTTTGTGACGTCCATTTGTCATTGATCTTGTACGACATGATTCCTTGAAGGTTGAACGTGGGCGTTTCCATATAAAGGTCGTTGCTCGTGTAAGAGCGCTCGTTGTCATAACCGAGTTCCGCTACGGAATTGTAGCGCAAAACCGAGCCGCGGTCTGGAAACAACATGGTTTGGTTGGTCGATTTTCCGTTGAAGAATTCCGTGTTCACGAAGAACGAAAGTTTGTCGCTATGGTTGTAAGTGAACGACGGCGCGATAAAAACCGAACGTTTGAAACCGGCATCCTGAAAACTTGCCTCGCTATGGTAAGCGGCGTTGATCCTCGCGGCAGCTTTTCCCGCTGAACCGATTGGATTGTTTACATCAAGTGTCACGCGGTTCAAACCATAAGTTCCGCCTATGTAAGAAACAGACCCGCCAAAAGTGCTGTAAGGACGTTTCGTGGTCACGTTGATCAAACCTCCGTAAGAAATTAGAGAGCTTCCGAAAAGCGTTCCGGATGGACCTTTCACAACTTCGATGCGCTCGACGTTCGCCGGATCAGGGCTTCCGTTCGTAAGCGATGGAAGTCCGTTGGCCATCGTCGGCTGAACCGCGAACCCGCGAAGCGAGAAGTAACCCGCACCGTCTCCGCCGCGACCTGTGGATTCCCACAATTTGTCGATTCCAGGTGCATTTTTCAACGCGTCGTCGAAGTTGGTGATGTTTTGTTCTTTCAAGACTTCGGCCGAAATCGTGTTGTAAACCTGCGGATTCTCGATGTCTTTCAAAGGCATTTTCGAAACCACGGCGCTTTCCTTGCGCATGAATTTGTTCACTTTGTGGCCTTCGATGGTCACGTCTTCCAATTGCTCGCTGGAAGAAACCAGTTCGAAGTTTTCGACGATTTCAGATCCGGCTTCGACCGTGACGTTTTTTTCTTTTGTGCCGAATCCGACAAGGGAAACGCGCAAAACGTAATTTCCGGGTTTGATGTTCTTGATTTCGAAGTTTCCGGCTTGATCCGTAACCGTTCCGATTTGCGTGTTTTTGAGCACCACAGAAACGTTGTCAGCAGTCACGCCTGTACCAAGTGAAACTTGTCCCTTGATCGTCGCCGTTTGAGCAGAGCCTGTGGCAGCAAAGCACATAACCGACAAGACGAAAAGGAAATGTTTGAGTGAAATAGATTTCATGAGGTTTAATTTTTCGAGTGCAAAACTAAAACCCGAATCCCATTTCAGCAAGTTTATTTTTATTTATTCTAAATAAGATAGAAATATGTTTATTTTTTTATAATCTGATATTTTTTTAACCGATTAAAGAGAAATTCAAAAATCATATCTTAAAAACCTGTGTGTTTTCTTTTTGATTTTGGGATTTTTGCTCTTTTTTGGCGTAACGTTTTTTGTAAAATTTATTTTTTGAGCTTTTTCCGGCTGACTGGCACTAGCTTTTTTGCAAAAACCGGTTTTTCTATGGCTTGAAACGAGCTTCCGTTGGTCGCTGTTTCAAGTCAAGAAAAATTCGGTTTTTTCTGCAAAAGGCTAGTTGCCGTCATCCGGGCTATTTCTTTTTAGCCGCAAAAATCTTTTTTCTTCATCAGTTACTGTGAAGCCGGAAATTTTTTTCGCTCTCGAAGCGTAAATAAAAAAGCTTCGCTTTTTTTGGTGTTTTTCGGCAGCTGCGCTGCCGCAGGCTTTGATTTTGATTCGTCGCCTGCCAGCGGGGCTTACTTTTGCCTCGCCG